>JAUZOE010000009.1 GCA_030706605.1 Bacteroidota bacterium | reverse complement strand
ATTAGTATAATCAGGATTAAATAAGGATTGATAGGTCGGTATCATTATTAAAAATTTGACTACAAAAATAAGGAAAGATGTGGGTACACGGTAGGTTCCGAAGTGGGGGAGTATTGACCCTTGGTTAAACTGTATATCTGGTTATTAAACACCAGATAATTTACATCAAAGTTTTTTCGCATCAGGTGAATAAAATGATTTCCACCGATTGAAAATGCATCACCATCTCCGGAAACGATCCAGACACTCAGGTCGGGATTGGAAGCCTTAACCCCGGAAGCAATAGCTGCGGCACGTCCATGAATGCTATGCATGCCATACGTATCCATGTAATAGTTAAAGCGGGAAGAACAACCGATGCCGGATATAAAAACAAATTTTTCTTTAGGCACGCCCAGTTCAGGAAATACCGTTTGCACCTGTTTCAATATAGAATAGTCTCCGCAACCGGGGCACCATTTTACATCTATTCCGGAATCCAGGTCTTTTGAAGTTAAGCTTCCGTTAGTTGGTATGGCTAATGTTTCCATGGTTTATGCTTTAAGTAATTCTATGATTTTTTCCCTGATCTCGTTAGTTGTAAAAGGCAACCCCTGTACTTTGGATAATCCTGTTGCGGGAATTAGATATTCGGCTTTGATGAGTTGAAGTAATTGCCCCATATTCATTTCCGGTATTAAAACCTTGTCGTAACCCAGTAATAATTCGCCAAGGTTTTTCGGAAAGGGATGGATATAACGTAAATGGATATGCGCTACACTAAATCCTTCCTGTAACAATTCTTTTACGGCCGTCTTAATAGCGCCATAAGTTGAGCCCCATCCCAATACGGCTATTGCTGCAATTTCTTCACCGCTATCAGGTTTCGCATCAGGAATAAAATATTGTATGTTATTAATTTTTTCAGAACGTAACCTCGTCATGATCTCGTGGTTCAAGGCGTCATAAGAAACGTTTCCTGTTTTATTTTCTTTTTCCAAACCACCGATGCGATGTTCCAAACCTTTTGTACCAGGCTTGATCCATGGACGCACTAAAAATTCATTTCGCCTGTAAGGGAACACTTCGCCATTGTCGCCATTCGGCTCCTTGAGAAATTTTACATCAATTTCTCTAAGCTGATCATCTGTAGGAAAGCGCCATGGTTCTGATCCGTTGGCTATATATCCATCGCTTAAAAAGATAACAGGTGTCATGTGTTCTACGGCGATCCTGCAAGCTTCATAAATCGTTTCAAAACAATCAGAAGGAGAGGAAGCGGCCAGTACGGGCAATGGAGATTCGCCATGGCGGCCATGCATGGCCATTAATAAGTCTGCCTGTTCTGTTTTTGTAGGAAGGCCTGTTGACGGTCCACCCCGTTGAACATTTACAACTACTAACGGAAGTTCAAGCATCGTTGCCAAACCCAGTGCTTCGGTCTTTAATGCAAGGCCGGGACCTGAAGTAGTGGTTACCGCAAGATTGCCGGTATAGGAGGCTCCAATGGCCGAACATACAGCGGCGATCTCATCTTCAGCCTGGAAAGTTTTTACGTTGTTGGCTTTATATTTTGCAAGATCATGAAGTATATCCGTTGCGGGGGTAATAGGGTAGGAGCCTAAGAACAATGGTAATCCTGATTTTTCTGACGCGGCCAGTAAGCCTATAGCTGTTGCATGGTTGCCCGAAATATTTCTATAAGTGCCGGGCGGCAGTTTTGCCGGCGCCACTTTGTATTGTGTCGTAAATATTTCGGTATTGTCGCCATAGTTCCAGCCGGCATTTAGTGTCTTTATATTGGCATCGGCAATAGCAGGTTTTTTGGCAAACTTTTCTTTAATGAATCGGATAGTACTGTCAAGCGGTTTATCAAACATCCAGAAAAGCAATCCCAATACAAACATGTTTTTACTGCGCTCAATGTCCTTTATACCAAGGCCGCTGTCTGCAAGGCATTCTTTAGTATGCTTTGTTATATCAACCTTATGAACGATATAGTTTTCAAGCGAATTATCTTCAAGCGGATTTACTCCTTCAGGATATTTAGCCAATAAAAGATTTTTTTTATCGAAACCTTGCAGGTTGGCGACTATAATGCCTCCCTTCTTCAGCCGCGGCAGGTCAACTTTTAAAGCGGCGGCGTTCATTGCAATTATTACATCATAATTATCGCCTGGTGTGTAAATTTCTGCACTGCCAATGTTTACCTGGAACCCGGAGACGCCGGCAACGGTTCCTATTGGCGCACGAATTTCTGAAGGATAATCGGGAAAGGTACTCAGGTCATTACCAAATAAAGCGGCAGTATCTGTAAACTGCATTCCCGTTAATTGCATTCCATCACCCGAGTCGCCGGAAAAACGTATAACTATATTATCAACTTCTTTGGAAATTTTTTCTTTCCGTTCTTGTGAAAGGTTCATAGGATTTATATAAAATTTTAAGCGTGTAATAATTCCTTTTTCGCCGTTAGTTGATCAACTGTTTCTTTATAATCTTCATCAGGCACACAACAATCAACGGGGCAAACGGAAGCACACTGGGGTTCTTCATGAAAGCCCTGGCATTCGGTGCATTTGTTTGGAGTGATGTAATAAATATCTGTTGAAATAGCCGGCAGGCGGTCATTAGCGTCAACAACGGTTCCGTCACTTAGTACAAAGCTTCTTGTTACCGTAGTTCCATCTGCGATAGCCCATTCAACGCCACCTTCATATATTGCGTTATTGGGACATTCCGGTTCGCATGCACCACAATTGATGCATTCGTCTGTTATTTTAATTGCCATAAAAGAAATGTTTTATTCGTGTTTAGAATTAATTAGCACGTAAAGGAATAACTATTGCATCTTACTTTAAATGATAAAGCACAATCCGTCGTATGATTTTCGTCAGGAAAATTAGGGATGGCTGCAGTTGTTTGAGTTTAAAATCAATAAACCATGCCAGGAAAGCTTGTTACTTCAATTTTTCATTGAAAAAATCAATGGTGCGTTTCCAGGCAAGTTCTGCAGCATTTTTGTCGTAACGGGGTGTGGTATTATTATGAAAGCCATGGTTTACATTGGGATATATGTAAGCAGTATATTCTTTGTCATTAGCTTTTAAAGCCGCTTCATATGCTGGCCAGCCTCCCGTAATACGGGTGTCAAGTTCTGCATAATGCAGCAGTAGCGGAGCTTTTATTTCAGGGACCTCTTCTGGCAATGGCTGGCTTCCATAAAATGTTACAGCGGCTGCCAAATCCGGAGTACGCACAGCCATCATATTGGCAATGCCTCCCCCAAAGCAAAAACCTACCACCCCCACATTACCATTACAGTCTTTGTGGTTTTTAAGATAGTAATAAGCCGATATAAAATCTTCGAGCATTTCATTTTTGTCCCGTTTGCTTTGCATCTCCCGACCTGCATCATCATTGCCAGGGTAGCCACCCAGCGGAGTGAGGGCATCTGGCGCAATGGTAATAAATCCAGCGAGCGCAGTTCTCCGGGCAACATCTTCAATATATGGATTTAAACCGCGGTTTTCATGCACTACTACAATTCCTCCCAGCTTTTGTTTAGTTTCCGTGGGCATTGACAACAAGGCTTTGATCTCACCGCCGCCTTTTGGAGAATTATAATGGATGTATCCCGATTGTATCCCGGGGTTATTGGCTTTAACCTGGACAGAACCCTGGTAGTCGGGCATGAGAAAACTCATAAGTGAAGCAACCGTAAGTCCTCCCACGGCATAAGCGGAAAGCTTTTGCACAAAATCACGCCTGCTGACACGGTTGTGTGCATAGTCGTCGTAAAGATCAAACACTTCCTGTTTGATATCTTCTTTTTTGATTTCGTTCATACTGGTGATGTATTTGGAGACTCTAAAATTAAGTAATTATCAGGCATTTCCGACTTTCTTCCAGGCGCAATTTAGTTAAGCAATAAGGTGGCTTACAGATTAGTTCCCAGAGAAAGTGCATAATTATTCAACATCAGTGCGACGGGCATGTTCATCAAATGGGTATTTTTTAGTGTTTGCAAATCCGACTGTAAGAGAGGTTCTTACTAACTCGGAGTGAGTTCTTTCCATTAATTTCTTTTCTATTTAGAAATAGAATACTTAGTTTTATCGACCATTTCGATTCTCCCGCTTTCCTGTGGGAGAATACCGGCTGATCAAATTTAAAAACAGAAAAATTTTGAAGTGGTTATTAATCCGTTAAAACACTTATTGATTATTCTTAGTGGCATGTAATTTTATAAAACTGAGAGCTATAAAAAAGCCACTGGAAGTAAGATTCATTAATGGATACTCATCTTTAATAAGAAATTATTTTAGATTAATAGCTTTAAACATTCAATATAAATTTTGGACCCAATGCCACCCGTTACAATCAAAGATTTAAAAAAAATTATTGCATTAAACGAACTGCCAGACGAACATCTTCAATGGATACTGGATCGTTCGGAATATCATGAATATGCAGATGGTGATCTCGTCGCAAAATACGGCGACGAGGCTGAGGTGATGTGGTTTTCCCTGGAGGGGAAAGTTGTTTTTTACATGTACATTAACGGGCGACAGGTTTATTATTTTACGTTCCAAAATGACGATCTTACCGCTGGCGTAGGCGGCCTGATGCCTTATTCGAGAATGAAGAAGTATCCCGGCAACTCTTATGCGTTAGGACAAACAAATCTTCTCCTTATTAACAAAAAGTATTTTGCTGAACTGGAACTCCTTAACCCGGATTTTATCCAACGCCTTATTGGTATTATGACCGAAAGAGCAAAGGCATTTGCAACAACCCAACTACAGCATGAAAAGGTAAATGCCCTCGGTAACCTTGCTGCCGGCATTGCACATGAAATGAATAATCCGGCTGCTGCTATTAGTGGAATCTCTCATGAACTGACCAAAAGGTTGGAACATAATTTTGAATTTACGAAAGAATTATTGGATTGTAAAATAACAACACAACATATTCAAAACATAAAAGAACTCGTTGATCGAAAAGTAAATGGGCCGATACAAAATGTTAAGCGGACAACCCTTCAGCGTATGGAGAACGAAGATGAAATTGAGGAATGGCTTGAGAAAAATGGCATTACCAAAAGAGAAACAGCAGAAACTTTTTCCGAATACAGATTTTCAATTGAGGAACTTGAAAACATCAGGACGGACATAGGCCCATCATCGTTTACCAGGGTTATTCCGTGGCTTGAAAATTTACTAAGTTCCCAGCGAATTATTAAAGACCTGGCTCACGCATCAGGACGTATCTCTAATTTGGTGACATCCATTAAAAGCCATGTTCATATGGACAGGACGAACGATCTGCAACCTACCAACATTCACAATGATATTGAAAATACACTGACACTTTTAGGGTTTAAGATTCGTGAAAAAAATATTGAAGTGGTTAAAAAGTTTTGCAATGATATGCCTGAAGTTCCTGTTTATGTAGGAGAGCTTAACCAGGTCTGGACTAACTTAATTGATAACGCAATCTTTGCTCTCAGTAAAAACGGAACAATTACTATTGAAACATTCTGTGATGATAAAGACATAGAGGTTTCTATTATCGATAATGGGGTGGGGATTTCTAAAGAAATTATCTCAAGTATTTTTGATCCTTTCTTCACAACAAAAAAGCAGGGGGAAGGAACAGGAATTGGTCTTGATATTGTAAACAGGATTGTAAAAAAACATAACGGTGAGATAAAAGTTAAGTCTGAACCGGGAAGAACTGAGTTTTCGGTTCACATTCCAATTGTGCCAAAAAAGGGATTAAACTGATCATTATTTTATAAAAAGAATCGAAATGAAACTGCCATACATCATTATTGTTGATGACGACATCCAGGTGCTTCGGGCCATACAGCGGGACATCAGGAATGAATATCGTGATGAGTATAAAATAGCTGCTACTGAATCAGCGATTGAAGCAATAGAGGTAATTAAAGAATTGAAGCTGAAGAATGAAGAGGTCGCATTATTTATTTCTGATCAGCGGATGCCTGAAATGGAAGGCATTGCTTTTCTTGAAAAAGCAAATGAAATTTTTCCAGTGGCAAAAAAAGTGTTACTTACTGCCTACTCCGATATTGAAGCTGCAATAAAAGCAATCAATAATGTGAAGCTGGATTATTATTTACTAAAACCGTGGCATCCACCGGAAGAAAAACTTTTCCCGGTTGTACACGATTTGTTGAATGAATGGCAGGCATTCTATAAACCGGATCACGAAGCAACACGTATTATTGGTTTTCAATGGTCGCCAAAATCGCATCTGCTAAAGGAGTTCTTATCAGGCAACCTGGTTCCATACATTTGGATGGATATTGAAAACGATGAGGAAGCGGAAAAATATCTGGTAAGTTCCAATGTTTCAAAATCTGATTTACCATTGGTAGTATTGAGAGATGGTTCCTTTTTGACTGATCCTTCGTTACCTAATCTTGCTGCAGGTGTCGGACTTCAGCAAAAGGCAAGCAAAGAGATGTATGATGTGCTCATAATCGGTGCAGGGCCGGCAGGGCTTGCTGCTTCAGTATATGGCTCATGCGAAGGTCTCAAAACACTGCTCATTGAAAAGAGCAATCCCGGCGGACAGGCAAGCAGTAGTGCCCGAATTGAAAATTATCTTGGCTTCCCCACGGGTCTGTCCGGGGCGGAGTTGTCAAGACGTGCCATCACGCAAACACTTCGTTTCGGAACAGAAATTCTTACCCCTGCCGATGTCAAACAAATTACGGTGAAGGATGGGTACAAGATCACGGAGTTGATGAATGGTTCGTTGATACACAGCAAAGCTATTGTAATTGCAACCGGTGTGGCCTATAAAAAACTCGAGATCCCGGGATTGGAAAATTTCACAGGCGCTGGCGTTTATTATGGCCATGCATCAGTGGAGGCGCATGCCTGCCGTGATGAATCTGTTTATATTGTGGGAGGAGGAAATTCAGCATGCCAGGCCGCCCTGTATATCAGCAAATTTGCCAAGGAAGTAAATGTTCTCATCAGGCGGGACACACTTTCTGAAGTAGCTGCCAATTACCTCGTGGAAAATATCAGCTGCACATCCAACATAAATGTATTGAGCAATACCGAGGTAATTTCCTGTTCAGGATCGTCCATTTTAGAAAGCATCACGCTCAGGAATACAAAGACCGCTGAAGAAAGAACTGTGCCCTCAAAAACATTGTTTATTTATATTGGTACAAGGCCCGGTACAGACTGGTTGAAAGATCTTGTGCTTAAAGACCAGAGAGGATACATTCTCTCTGGAAGCGATGTTATGAAAGACAAATCATTTAATACACTTTGGAAATTAAAGAGAGAACCATTTTTGCCTGAAACAAGCGTGCCCGGAATTTTTGCTTCCGGCGATGTTCGTTTTGGTGCCATGACGGGTATTTCTGCTGCAGTGGGAGAAGGTTCTATGGCTATCCGTTTTGTGCGGAAGTATTTGCAGGAAATGTAGATCAAAAAATTGGATTCGTTCCTGGTAGAGGGAAATAATTGCTTTTAAGAGGTGTTGAATGAAAAAATATATGTGAGGAGGGAGAAAATTTATGATAGTAATTAAATCAAAAATCGACGCTGAAGAGTTATTCAAAATAAGCGTAATGAAACCGGTTGTTAAACCGACAAAACCACACAAACATAGCGGCTATCATGAAATTATACTGTTATCCCAGGGAGCAGGCTTTCATGTAATTGATGGTCAAAAGATGGATGTGGTTTCACCGGTGTGTTTTTGTCTTTCTCCGGGGCTGGTACATTGTTGGGATTTTACTAAAATACCAAAAGGGTATGTCATCATGTTCCGGGAAGAACTTTTCTATTCAACAGATATTATTCAGAAATTATTGTTATTGCCACAGGTTATAAAAATAAAACCCCAGGATTTTATTTTTGATTTTGCCGCTGAGTTATTAAAAGATTATTCGGACAATAAGTTGACTACTGAGATTTTAGATTCCTCTCTCCGGTTCCTTAGCGCAAAATTGCTACAGGCGTCGCAGGTGAAATTTCTTAATCATTCATCAAAAAATAAGATACTGCTGAATTACAGGAAACAAATTGAAAACTCCTTTAAAATAACCCGGGATGTAAAAGTTTATGCTGATCAGTTACACATTACTCCTGCCAAGCTAAATGAAACCTGTAAAGAAATTTTAGGTAAAACGGCCTACGATTTATTAAAAGAAAGGATATTTCTTGAAGCTAAAATTTTATTGACCCACACTAATGAATCTGTCAAGGAAATTGCTTACGAACTCAACTTTACCGATACTTCCTATTTTGTAAAATATTTTAAATCGCAAAGTAATCTTACTCCCAAAAAGTACAGGGAACTGATTCATTAAAATTATAAAGGATTACACTACCATAAAAATGAGTTTATCTACTATTATTTCCTTTTTTTTAAGTCTAAATTTGCCGCTATAATATTATAGCATGAAGCATCTCTTATGTTTGTTATCGCTTTTTATAGTTTTAAAATCCTTTGCACAAAGTGGCTCGGTGTCAGGCCAAATTATAGATAGCGCCGCCAGGCAACCTTTGGATTATGCGAGTATATCATTACTTAATTCTGTCAATAATAAATTAATTAGCGGTGTAGTTACTGATGTTAATGGAAAATTTAAAATTGAAAAAATTAAAGCAGGAAGTTACCGCTTAAAGATCCAGTTCATAGGCTACGAAACAAAACAAACCGAACCTTTCTCTATAAACTCCGGCCAGGCTTTCGATATAGGTATTATAGATATTATTCCGGGAGCTACCTTACTGAAAGAGGTAACGGTATCGGGAAACAAAATCAATTCGTTGAATAAGATAGATAAGCAATCTTACCGGGCAGACCAGTTTGAGGCTGCCAAGGGCGGCTCCGCTATTGATGTTTTAAAAAATCTTCCCTCGGTTTCTGTAAACGGGCAAGGAGAAATAAGTGTAAGGGGCTCCACTGGCTTTTTGGTTTTGATAAATGGGAAGCCGGTATTAACCGATGCGGCAACTATTCTAAGCCAGTTACCTGCCAATTCATTGCAGAACATTGAATTGATAACCGCGCCTTCGGCAAAATATGATCCTGACGGAAAAGCGGGGATCATCAATATCATTACAAAAAAAGGAACAGGCAACGGGATCACTTTTGTTGCAAATGCACAGGGCGGATTACCCAGCACCACTACCTATAATAACCTTAAGAAACCAACCCGGTTTGGCGGCGATGCCACTTTCAACTATAGAAAAGATAAGTGGGACATTTCTGTTGGTGGCGATTATACGCGGAACGATATTGAAGGCTACAGGGAAGGAGATGTCTATGTAAAAAACCCTACTGAAAATACGATTACCCGGTTGCCATCAGACGGAGAAAGAAGTTTTAACCGTTACAACTATTCGGGCAGGACATCAATTGCGTTTACCCCGGATAGTAATAATTCTTTTTCGTTGGGATTTTTTGAAGGTAGGAAATTTCAGGACAGGCTCGCGGCATTGAACTATCGCAATTCCACCTCCGATCTTACAACAGGCAACCTCATCAGGAACAGCCCTTACTATAATAAAAACCTTGAGACAAAGGAAGGAAACTTTACGCTTGGCAATTTAGACTATACCTTTACTTTTAAAGACAAAGCCACTTTATCCGCATCAATACTATATGAAAAAGATAACCTCTATGGCAATGACAAAAACCTTAACCTGGTAAACTCCGATCCATGGGCAGATACCATACAGTATGTATATAACCCCTACACGAAACCACTGGAGGGCTGGAGGTTCAAGTTAGATCACGCTATCAATCTGGGAAAAGGAAAATTAGAAAGCGGGTACCAGTTCCGATATGATACACAGGAAGGAAATTACGGTTATACCATAACTCCGCTGCCTCCCAATCCGGATTATACGAGGTTCAGGGGCTCTGCAAAATCTAAAAATACCATCAACGCTATATATACTCAGTATTCCGGTAAAGCCTCGAAATTAGATTATGTTGCCGGACTCAGGTATGAATATGCATCAAGAACTTTGAATCTCGTTTATGGAACAGTGCCGCAACCTCCGCATTACCTGAATCTCTCCAACTTATTCCCATCTGCCAATATTCTATACAGTTTTAATCATAACTGGGACCTGAAGGCAGGCTATAGCAGGAGAATTCAACGGACTACGAATAATGAATTAAATCCCATCGCCGAAAGGGAACATTCAGAAAGCCTGGAACAGGGAGACCCCGATGTATTACCGGAGTATGTAGATCTTGCCGAATTAGGTCTTACCTGCCATTTTAGCGGTGGCTCCGTTTTTGGAACATTGTATTACCAGGGAGTCCAAAATCCTATCCAGCGGGTAAACAGTATTTACAATGATTCTATCTTAAACCGGTTGTTTACCAATGCAGGGCATGCACGCTCTTTGGGTTTGGAATTGAGTACTAATCTGCAGTTCAACAATTGGTGGAGTTTTTATTTCGGAGGGAATGTTTACAATTATAAAATAAAAGGCAACCTTACCATTTTAGGGATAACGACACCTATTGATAACCAGTCGTGGGTGTATTCATTTAATGCCAATACCAATTTTCAGTTGAGTAAATCATTCAGCTTACAGGGAAATGTAAAATACCTTTCTAAGAGACCAACAGCGCAGGGACAGGATTCAAGATTTCTTTCGCCAAATATATCTCTTAAGAAAAGCTTTATGCATGGCCTGTTTATCACAGCCTTGCAATGGCAAAATATTGATTTAGGATTAGGTGAAAGTAACCGGCAACGCATCACTACCAGCGGGGCGGATTTTTATACTACTACCAATTATATATACGAGACAGATGTGCTGATGCTAAATTTTAGTTTTAATCTTAATAAGTTTACCTCAAAAAATAAACTTCCTAAAACTGAATTTGGCGAAAAGGAATTCTGATAAAACAAATTGCAGACCTTTTATTTATTTTTTCAAAGGCAGGGCCAAAAGTTTGTGCAAATGAAATATCAATTTACCTGGGCGAAAATAGGGCATAATTGATATTTTATTTATCAAAGATATTTCTATTTGTTTTTTGTCTTAATCACCCGTTTTTCATGCCTGAGTTTTGGAATAAGCATGGGTACTTTTGCAATATAATTTTCATAGCTTTCGCCAAATTCTTTTTTTAATTTCTTTTCTTCAAAAGTTATTCCGACTAAAACATAGATAATTAGTAAGGCTGCTGCAATCAGGTTGCTCAGAGTGGGGTAAACAAAAAATAATCCAAAGACAACCAGTAAAGTTCCCGCGTATAAAGGGTGGCGAACGAAGCGATGAATACCATCTAGTTTCAATTCAGCGGGGGCAACGGGTGTGAATATTGACCTTATTCCACTCAACAGCATGAAATATTTCTTCCCGGAAATAAGCATGATCGCAATTCCCGGTAACACGAGGAATAGAACCGGGAAATATTTTATGAGAGCCGATTTTATAAGGATCGGACTGTCAAAAGAATACTGAAAAGTGAGTAACCCAATTAAAGTAATAAGTGCAAAAAGAGAATAGAAGAGCCTGTAATATCGAAAATATTTCCCCATGCTTTTTGTAAAAAACTCTTTTACTGACGAAGAAGCAAACACACTATGAAGTGCATAATAAACAATCCATAATCCTATTAAGATCCAATGTGAGGGATTCAATTTTTTTATTTAAAAGATAAGAAAATTTCTCAGCTAAATAGTTTATTTATTGAAATTGTTTTTGATTTACAGTAAACCAACTTCTATTTAAGATTTTCACTTAGAAGAAATGGAATTTACTTTCCCATGGCAACTAAATTTCGGATCATTATCAAAAAGAGATTGTTATTTTCTCATTAAATAATCAAAAGATTTAGATCGGTTGTTTGAAGATATCGGAGATCGTTCTGTTCTAATGCTGGAAGAAATTTCGTATAGTACTCATGAATTTTTTTTCGTCAAAGTTCCTGGACTCCGATATGTAACCTTCCGCTTTCAATTTTTAATTGACCCGGGCAAAATGGGGAAATTCATAGCTGGAAAATTATTTTGTTATTTTGAAAGTCACAGCATAATTTCCTGCAACTTTATTTTTAAGTTTAGCCGGCACTTGTATGACTATACTATCGCCAGCAGTTTTCCATTTTATTTTTTCTTTAGGAGCATCCAATAAGACAACTTTACTTTTTTTACTTACTACAATTTTATTTACTGTGATGGTTGATGGTAGAACTACATCATTGGTTTTATCACTTAACACGTACACGTAGCGGTCCTTTTTATCTTTTGATTGCAGGTATACAATATTACCATCTTCATATGGCGCCAGCGGAATGGTATTGTAAATGCCATCTGCATGTACTTTCATCCAAACGCCAATTTCTTTTAGACGGTTATAAGCGGTATCGCTCCAGTCTCCTTCAGGTGAAGGGCCGATGTTCAACAGAAAGTTGCCACCCCTTGAAATAATTTTTAAAAGCATGTGTACCAATTCATTGGTTGGCTTGTAATGATCATTGGGTAAGTAACTCCAGGAATTTCCCATAGTAATGCAACTCTCCCAGGGATTTTCCAAAGGTTTTGAAGGAATAGTTTGCTCAGGCGTTACATAATTTTCATACTCGCCGCCTACAGATCTGTCAACCACCAATAACCCCGGCTGGTTTTTTCTTGCCATTTTCGCAATTCTTGCCATATTGATATCCTGGTCGTAAACAATGCCGCGTTGCCATTCAACACTTTTGTCAATGGTGGATTTTGGGCGAACCCAGCCTCCGTCGAGCCATAGAATATCCATCTTGCCATATTCTGTCATCAATTCCTGTATCTGGTTGTAGGTATAATTTTTAAAATCATCCCAGCGTTCAGGATATTTTTTGGGATCATAATTTACATTTCTGTCTTTTGGAGGGAAATATGGCCACCAGTAATAAGGGCAATGCCAGTCAGGTTTGGAGAAATAAGCCCCAATCATAAAGCCGTCTTTTCTAAATGAATTAAATATTTCTTTGGCAATATTTGCTTTTGGATTTGTTGAAAAGGGTGTTTTGGGGGAAGTGATTTTATAGTCTGTTTGTTTGGTGTCAAACATGCAAAAGCCATCATGGTGTTTTGTTGTGAAAACTACATATTTCATACCCGCATCTTTAGCAGCTTCAGCCCACTTATCAGGGTCAAATTTAACCGGGTTAAAAGTTGTCTGCAGGTTTTCATAGGCCTTTACATAATCAAAATAGTTTGCTGCATAGGGACCACGGCGCTGTGTCCATCCTTCGTCTTCGGGACAAATGCTCCAACTCTCAACAATACCCCATTCGCTATAAGTACCCCAGTGCATCAGCAATCCGAATTTTATATCCTGCCAATGTGCAAGTTTTTGCTGCACCAGGGTATCTTTAGGCACTACGTATCCATCAGAGAAATTATGTTGTTGTGCATTTGCTTTTATAAACAATAACATTATAGAAGCGGTAAGTATTTTTTTTATCATGACATGAAATAGTTTTGGCCTGGGAGTTTAAAAAAATATTTCTTTTTACTCTTAAGTAACAAATTTTAACTAATTCAAAATCAATTATTTAAAAATAGTTACTTCAACCGGTTTGGAGTTGCTGCTGCTGTGGACTTGTAACTAGATCTAATCTGAACTGGCATTCACTCTAATTAATCTCAATATATTGTTTTTTTACTTTCCAGCCTTAAAATTGAATTAATGCATTTTCATTGTCGACCCTGGCATAATCAATAATCAT
Organism: Bacteroidota bacterium; assembly: GCA_030706605.1. Classification (GTDB taxonomy): domain Bacteria; phylum Bacteroidota; class Bacteroidia; order Chitinophagales; family Chitinophagaceae; genus Ginsengibacter. The sequence goes on along the minus strand of JAUZOE010000009.1, from coordinate 120,224 downwards.
TTTCTTTATTCCCTCTACTTGATATAATTTCAAATAATGTAAAGTCTTTCTTTCTTTTGTACAAAGTCTGTTCAAAGTAATAACAGGATATTGCTTATGTTTTATTTTATTATTGATTTTTTTAAAGTTTAAGGTTGATTGGTTCACCGACAATTGTGATTATTAAAGGAACTAAATTTTTGTATGATGGCAAACCTTAAATGATCGGTGGATTGACTAACTTTAGATTCAATTTTTGATGAAAACTAAATTAATAACAATAAGGCTGGTATTTCTTTTTTGTTTTGTTGCAAATGTTTTATTTGCTCAGAATAAGGAAATCCATGGATTTACTGTAACTGGGATAAAAGGAATAAAAAAATCTGTTAAAGAGATATTAATTTATGATGCTTCTCATCCATTGCCTCATAACTTCCTGGCTCCTTTGATGCCAGAACTTCACGGCCCCACGCCCCAAAAACAAGACCCTCAATCTAAAGCTGTTTCAAAATCCGGGATATTGGTGAATAGTCCTGTTTTGAATACGCCCACTTTATTGGCGCCTGTCACCCAGGCAATACACAGTAATTTTCTCTCTATCTGGGGATCATATACTAATGTCTCTGGTAGAGAGTCGCCATATATCCCGCCAGATAACATGGGAGATGTGGGTACTACTCAAATTATTGCCACTACAAATACCAGAATGAAAGTGTTTAATAAAGTTGGTGTAATGGCGACAGCCCTTACTACTCCAACAGGTAGCTCAACAACAACTTTACCCGCAGTATTAAATGTAGATCTCAATACTTTCTTTAAAGATACATCCCTGGGTATTTCCGGGATAAGCGATCCGCATGTTAGATTTGACAGGCTGACACAGCGTTGGTTTATAGTTGCGATAGATGTAACTCATACTAAGGATAACTATTGTTGCATTGGTGTAAGCGACGGGCCTACCATCAGCAGTAATTCTGATTTCACCATATATTATTTTAACGTATCAGGGACCGGCGGTTCTTCTGTTGAATTTTTTGACTATCCAACTTTAGGGGTAGATAAAAAAGCTCTATATATTGGGGGCAACCTTTTTAAAGCAGGGAAAACGTTTTCAGGATGCACCATGTGGGTAGTGAATAAGGCAGATTTACTTTCAGGGACTTTAACGGTTACCAGCTTTACCCAATCTGCTTCGGGAACAGATATGTATACACCCCAGGGAGTTCATAATGATGATCCTTCTGCAACTAATGGTTACTTTATCGGGGCATCTCAAACAGCTTATTCGAGGTTGGTATTGAAAAGAGTTTCATATACAGGAACTACTCCAACTCTTTCCAGTGATATCAATCTTAGTACACTTACGACTTATACGCCCATGAATCCTCCCTCACAAGGAGGAATCGCCCTGGATGGAGATGACAGGAGATTAGTCGCCGCTATGATACACGAAAATAAAATTACCCATACTTCTGGTTTATGGGTGGCCCAGGGAAGTCTTATGAACAGTGCCGGGATCGGCGGCTCAGGCGGCGACCGGGACGGAGCAGTTTGGTTCGAAATTGGGAATCTGTCAACCAGTCCTGCTATTTTACTATCAGCAAGTATGTGTGATACTTCAGGAACAGGTAGCTCTATAGTACATTATACTTATCCAAGTATAGCAGAAAGTGGCCAGGGGCATAATATCATGGGTTTTACTTCTGTAGGTGCCTCTAAATACGCACAGGCGGGTGTAGCGGGCAGATATCGTACGAATGCTCCGGGAACTTTTAATGCCCCGGTTGATATTACTAATACCATATCGACATATAATCCGTCTGCAAATCGCTGGGGAGATTTCACACAGACAGTTGTGGATCCATCTGATGATATGACTATGTGGACATTTACGGAATATGCACCAACTAATGATTCCTGGGGAGTAAGAGCGGCCCAGTTAAAAGCGCCACCACCTGCCACACCCGTGTTAACATCTACTCCTTCATGCGGTACATCTGCTGTAACAATTAATGGTATTTCAAACAATAATGCAGAGTTTTTTGATCCGGGAGATGATACAGGTGGGCCTGGGTTTAACAGGTTACAGGTATCTATAACTGGTCCGAGTTCGGTAGGAGTCAGCAATGTTGTTTTTGTTAATCCAACTCAAATTACTGCAAGCGTTACGCTATCACCTACTGCCGATGCCGACACTTATGCACTAACCGTTACCAATCCGGATGGACAGAGTTCTTCGACTTCATTTATATATGGCGGAGGTTGCCCAACTGAAATCTGTTCAGGGATCGAGATACCGTCATCTATAAGCGGAACCACTTATCAGTGGCAGCTAAGTACTGATGGAGTGAATTTTAATGGCATAATTGATAATAGTAACTACAGTGGAACGAATGCTGATACTTTGCATTTGACTAATGCACCCACCTCATGGTATGGATATCAATACCGTTGTGCAGTTGATGGAAATTATAGTAATACATTTACACTCAGGTTTACTGATTATTGGACGGGCGCTATGAACTCTGATTGGGAAAATCCTGGTAACTGGAGCTGCGGAACACTGCCTGATGCAAATACAGATGTAATTATTAATAGTGGCACTGCGATAGTTAATTCCAATTCAACAATAAGGAGTTTATCAATTGCCCCTTCTGTGAAACTTACCGTTAATTCAGGCTTTAAACTTACCATAAATCATTAATACTGTCTTCATGAGTTTATAAATGAGTATTCAGAATTTGCGAAGAGTCCTCATGAAATATTATATTAGTTAATACTGCCCACCTTTGGTGTCTCTTATGGCTAACAACATTACCAGGTTTTTGTAATTTTTAATAATGGCCTCAATTAATATTAAGCATCATCTACAAATTTATCCATTTGTTGGTGATCATAAAACCTTATCCTCATGTCTGAAAAGCCGTCATAGCTATCATGTTTTGTGGCTTAGCAGCCATCCCCCAGTTCTAAGGAATCTAAGTATTTTTAAACTCAGTATAAGCATGGCTAACACACAAGGATATGTGACAAAGATCCGAAAAGCTCAACCCCAAAGATAACCCGGCTATAAACAAGGTACACAAGATAAAGGCCCGTTGAAGTATCTCACTATGTCTTCATTCAGATAATAAAAATTATTTTAAAAATAGTCGCAATTATATTTTTTTTCAGGCAGTACCTTAGGTCAATCAACTTTCTATATAACTGTTCAAATTAAAAAATATCACTTTCCTTTTTTCTACTTTCGATCACTAGGTAATCAAGCGGGCAAGTAGAGTGATTACATTGGTTGACGGAAGATAGTAAAAGATAATACGTTTGATAAGAATTTTTGAAGTAATGAATCACAGGTTTCTTAAGAATACAATGAAATGTTTAAAGTTTCCTTTCATGAAATTAAAATTCCTGCTTTGATAAACACCATCAACAGAAGTTCCTGATTGTATTAAAAATCGTATCTCCCTGATTCCTGGTTGTTATTAATTACCAAAATCTTTCTTTCTATAAATAAAAGGCGTTTTAAGGTCTGCCGTAATTTAAATCAACTTGATAGCCGTCATAGCTTTTGCTGACAACAATCATTGCCAAAAGAGAAACTGCTAAATAGCTTTGAGAACATAATAAAGATCTTCTTTGCAGAGCGATGACTGTGGTTAAGTATTGTGTTTTGAAACATAAAAATTGAATTATGTCTACAACAATAGCAGGATATTATTTAGATGAGTTGGTGGATTGGATTCAGTTGATTGGATTTTATAATCGTGAAATAATTCAGTTCGGAAATAAACTGGCTGAAGTAATTCAACGAAATACAATACCGAATATTGCTGAAAAAGTGGAAGCTCAGCAAGGGAGGCTGAATGAAGTTGCGGTAAGATTTGGCAGGCTGCATAAACACATAGAAAAACAACATTCCAAACTTAAGGTTGATCATACGCTTATTGATAATAAGTTAATCAATGCGGAAACAGAGAAAAGACAAAATGAATTGAGGCAAGAGATGGAACAGTCAGAAAAAATTTATGTGGATGTAAAATATGCTTGCTATCATTTTTTATCAGAAACACTTAAAAAACAAAAATAATTGGAGGGAAATGTTTCAAATTTCAGGCTAAAAAAGCATCATTTAATTAATATGTGGGAAAATTATATTAATCAAAATTATTATGAAACGAATAACTGAAAAGGATTTTAAAGAATTGGCAGGAGTCCATGATTTAAATTGTATATCTGTTTTTATACCAACCCATACTGCCGGAAATGAATCTTTTCGGAAAGAGGATTCTTTATTACTTAAAAATCAATTGAAAGAAATAAAAAATATATTAAGTGATCGGGGTATAAAAGAGACTGAGCTTAGTGAATTTGTAAAGCCCATAAAAAATCTGGTGGACGATACTGAATATTGGAGTTATCAATCAGAAGGATTGGCCATATTTATTTCAAATCATTTATTCAAAAAATATGAACTGCCGGTAAAATTTGAACCTTATCATTATGTTTCAACTGAATTTTACCTCAAACCCCTTCTTTCAACCTTTGCTACTAATGAAAATTTCTTCCTGCTAACCCTTGAGGTGGATGAGGTAAGATTATACAAAGGTTCCGGTTCAGGTTTGGAAGAGATAAATATTGCTGAAATCGTTCCGTCAGGATTGGAAGATGTTGTGGGTTCTGACTATGAACAAAAATCTTTGCAGTTCAAAAGCCAGCAGGAAGGGCATGGCCATTCTATTTATTATGGTCATGGGGAGGGAAAAGATGAAAATAAAACTGAAATTAACAAGTACCTGAGAGAAGTAGATAAAGGTTTAATGAAATTGCTTAAGGATGAGAAGGACCCTCTTGTGATAGCAGGTGTAGACTACCTTTTTTCTGCATATCGGGAAATTAATTCCTTTAATAATTTATGTGATAGACATATATCCGGTAATCCAAAGCTTATGGGCTTACAGTCTTTGCATGACCGTGCTTTGGATTTCTTGCAACCTTTTTTCAATAGAACAAAAAAGGATAAAATGGAAGCATTCAGGGAATTTCAAGGGACACCTAGAACTGGGAATAGCATTGATGAGATTGTTCCAGCAGCTATACATGGTAAAATAGATACTTTATTTATGTTGAAGGACCAGGATGTTTTCGGAGTGTATAACCCAGTCAATAATAAAGTTGAAATCCAAAATGGGACTGGGTTAGCTCAAGTGTCACTTTTTAATCTTGCTGCTAAAGAAGCATTTCTTAGAGGTGCAAATGTGTATTTGGTTGAGCAGGAAGAAATGCCTGACGGGTTTTCTACCGTAGACGCTCTATATCGATATTAATATAATTCAAGTAAATCATAAAAATTAAAATCAATGAATATCAATTTACATTTCGTACAAACAAGAACCTATCCAAGAATAGCTTCATTAGTTTATAAAAAACTGGAAAATCTTGAGAAAAAATTCAACTGGATCATCAATGCAGAAGTATTCTTCCAGGAGGAGAAAAATACCTATGGTAAGGGTAAAATTTGTGAAATAAGATTAAGCGTTCCGGGATCTGTCATTTATGCTTCATCCGATGAAGCAAGTTTTGAAGCAGCAGTTGCAGAAACAGCCTATAATCTTGAAAGAAAACTCAAAAGCCACAAAGAAAAATGGGAGTCGCAAAGGCATTCATCAATTAAAACTATGGCTTGAGATAAAAACCATTGTGTCTTGAGAATACATATTCGAAATAGAAATGATGAATATAGAAAACAATACGTCAATTTCAATTGAGCCTAATCTTAAAAATTATGCTTCATTGACAAAATCTTTTGATTGGAACAAAGAGCGTGGCCATCTTGATGGACTTCCCGGCAATAAAGGATTGAATATTGCCTACGAAGCAGTAGGGCGCCATGCCAAAGGTCCCAATAAAAATACAGTTGCTTTAAGGTGGATACAAAAGAATTATGCGGTAAAGGATTTTTCCTACCACGATCTGGATGAACTCAGTTCCCGCTTTGCCAATGTGCTGTCATCCCTGAATATTAAAAAAGGCGAAAAAGTCTTTTCACTAACGGGAAGAATTCCTGAATTATACATTGCTGCACTGGGAACGCTTAAGGCAACTTCAGTTTTCTGCCCGATGTTTTCAGTATTTGGCCCCGAACCCATTTTTCAAAGGTTAAGTAAAGGAGATGCAAGGGTACTGGTTACCACTAAAGAGCTATTCGAAAAAAAAGTAAAGCAATTGCTCGACAGGTTGCCCTCCCTTCAATTCATACTATTGACAGATGAGAAACAACATGCCAATAAAAAGATTTTATCACTTTCGAAATTGATGGAAGAAGCATCCGGTGCATATACCATCCCTCCCACCGATCCTGAAGACCCGGCTTTACTACATTTCACAAGCGGCACTACCGGAATGCCTAAAGGTGCCTTGCATGTACATGGTGCTGTTTTGATGCATTACATTACCGGAAAATATGTGCTGGACTTCCATGAGGGAGATGTTTTCTGGTGCACTGCTGATCCCGGTTGGGTAACGGGAACTTCATACGGCATTATAGCACCCCTGGTAAACGGTGTTACCAATATAGTAGATGAAGAAGAGTTTGACGCTGTAAGATGGTATTCAATTCTTGAGCAGCAGGAGGTTTCCGTCTGGTACACTGCTCCTACCGCTATCAGGAGGTTAATGAGGATTGATGAAATACCAAAAGATAAATACAACCTGCACCGGCTTCGGCTGATTTGTAGTGTAGGTGAACCGCTAAACCCTGAAGCGGTGATCTGGGGTGAAAAAGCTTTTGGAATGCCCATACTGGATAACTGGTGGCAAACAGAAACCGGCGGTATTATGATTGCCAATTATCTCTCCATGATAGTGAAGCCTGGCAGTATGGGAAAACCATTGCCCGGTGTGGAAGCAGCCATAGCAGAGGTTACCGATAGCGGCTTTCATCTTATAACAGAAGCCAATAAACAAGGCCATTTGGTTTTGAAAAAAGGATGGCCATCTATGTTTCGCAACTATCTCCACGAAGAAGAACGATATAAAAAATGCTTTCGTGGTGATTGGTATATCACCGGGGACCTGGCAAAGAAAGATGAAGAGGGTTATTTCTGGTTTGTAGGAAGGGCTGATGATATCATTAAAACCTCCGGGCACATGGTTGGTCCGTTTGAAGTAGAAAGTGCGCTGATGGAAAATCCTGCAGTGGCAGAAGCGGCAGTTATCGGCAAACCCGATCCGCTAATTGGGGAAATAGTTAAAGCTTTTGTGGTTTTAAAAAAAGGAACTGAACCAACTGAAAACACGAAGTTAGAAATCATAGGCTTCGCCCGAAAAAAATTAGGACCGGCAGTTGCTCCAAAAGAAATTGACTTTATAGACGTACTGCCTAAAACCAAAAGCGGTAAAATTTTAAGACGGTTGCTAAAGGCAAGAGAGTTGGGATTGCCTGAAGGAGATGTTTCGACACTGGAGCAATCATAAAATAAATTAAAACTAAAATGAAAGTACATAGTTAAAAAAACACTAAATCTATAATCAATGTGATTAGTAGAATAAAAAATACAAAGCACCATTTTTATTTCCTGGTTATTCTGTTCATATTTAAAAGTTGCCAGGCGCAGGAAAATAAAACAGAAAAGAATATTAGGGAGATGCAGAGAAGCGCTGCTGCGCTGCCCGGTAAAATATCTTATACTGGCATGGTGGATTTTAAATTTGCTGCTAAAGTTGCCACGCCCGGAGTGGTAAATATTAAAAGTACTTTCAAACCGCAACAGCAATTTCAAAAGCAACAGGATAATGATTTTTATAATTTGCCTGATCCATTAAGAGACTTTTTTAAAGACGATCCCTTTTTCAGAAATTTTAAATTTCAATTTCCTGAATCACCTTATTATGATTCTCAGCCCAGAGTCGGTAATGGTTCAGGAGTAATACTTACTTCTGACGGATATATCGTTACCAACAATCATGTAGTAAGAGATGCTGATGAAATTAATGTAACACTTTATGACGGCCGTGCTTACAATGCAGAACTTATAGGAGCTGATCCACAAACTGATCTTGCCCTGTTGAAGATCAATGAAAAAGGTCTTTCATTTATTTATTTTGGCGACAGCGATAGCGTTGAGGTTGGTGAATGGGTTGTGGCCGTTGGTAATCCGTTCAATCTGGCATCAACCGTTACTGCAGGTATCGTAAGCGCCAAAGCCCGGAATATAAATATTTTAAGGGATCAGGGTGCTATCGAATCATTTATTCAAACCGATGCGGCTATCAATCCGGGCAATAGTGGCGGTGCTTTAATAACATTAGATGGAAAACTTATCGGAATTAATACGGCTATTTCAACTCCTACAGGGATATATGCAGGTTATGCATTTGCTATTCCTGCTGATATTGTAAAGAAAGTAGTCAATGATATTATGAATTATGGCGCTGTGCAGCGGGGTGTTTTGGGTATAGTTATCCGCGACCTGAACAGTGACCTGTCAAAAGAATTAAAGATGAACAGGGCTAACGGAGTCTATATTGATAGTGTTACAGAAAATGGTGGAGCAAAAGAAGCCGGCATTAAACCGAAAGATGTGATCATTAGTATTGACAATAATGAAACAGTAAATGCAGCCAAATTGCAGGAGATGATTGCACGGAAACGTCCCGGAGAAAAAGTAAAAATTGGTTTGATTAGAAATGGGAATGAAAAAAAAGAAATTTTTGCTACACTTAAAAAAAATACCAGGTGATACTAAAATTATCAGGGACGACAGAAATGAAGTGCTTAACTATTTAGGTGTTGAATTAACAGAAATCAGCAAAGAAGATCAAAAGAGATATAATGTTAGCAATGGAGTAAAGGTTACAAAAATTAATGCAGGAAGACTGAGAAGTCATACAAGTGTGCGTGAAGGGTTTGTAATCATTTCTGTTAACAAACAGCCCGTAACTTCTGTTGACACATTTCTCAAAATAATAAGAACACAACAGGGTGGGGGTGTTATGCTGGAAGGGAAATATTCAAATGACCCGACTGTCTATTATTATGCATTTGGATATTAATTCTTATCAGGCAGGAGAACTGAAATAATAGTAAAGTCGTTATGAAAAATATAACTCTTTGAACTCTATAAATCAATAATTTAAAAATAACAATAGTATGAGCAAGATAATGGATTTTAATACCGAAGCCAGACGCAAGTTGCAGGAAGGAATCAATCACCTGGCAGATGCTGTAGTGGTAACACTGGGGCCAAAAGGCAGAACCGTGGTTTTTGAAAAAGCTACAGGAGAACCACAGGTATGTAATGATGGCGTTACGGTTGCAAAGCAAGTAGAATTAGATGATCCCGTCGAAGATCTTGGAGCTAAAATGTTGCGACAGGCAGCAGTGAAGACTTCTGAAACTGCAGGCGATGGAACTACCACAGCAACATTGTTAGCAAGGGCAATGATTAACACAGGAATTAAAAGAATTGAAGTAGGCGCTAACCCAATGGGAGTTAGAAGAGGAATTCAAAAAGCTGTAAAATCAGTGGTGGAAGAAATGAAAAAAATGTCTGTAACAATTGGGGATGACATGTCCAAAATAGAACAGGTGGCAACCATATCAGCTAATAATGATGCTGAAATCGGAAAACTTATTGCTGATGCCATGAATAGGGCAGGAAAAGAAAGTGTCATTACTATTGAAGAGGCAAGGGGTATGGACACAACTATTGAAGTGGTAAAAGGTATGCGGTTCGACCGGGGTTATCTTTCTCCTTACTTTATTACAGATTCGGAAAAATTAGAAGTAAACTATGAAAATCCTTTGATTCTTATCCATGATAAAAAAATAACAGCAATTAAGGACATACTTCCGTTACTTGAAAAAGTTTCAAAAGCAGGAGCCCCGTTGCTGGTAATTGCTGAAGATATAGAAACAGATGTTTTGGCAACAATGGTTGTAAATAGTTTGCGCGGTGTTCTGAAAATTGCAGCAGTAAAAGCCCCCGGCTTTGGGGACAGACGCAAAGAGTTGCTAAAGGATATCGCTATACTTACTGGTGCCATCGTTATTTCCGAGGAAGATGGTTACAAACTTGAGAATACAGAGCTCGAGCAACTGGGCAAATGCGAAAAAATATTGGTTTCAAAAGAGAATACCACTATTATCAATGGCTCAGGCAGCAAGGAAGATATTCAAAAAAGAATTCACCAGATTAAAGCTGAGTTCGAACAGAGTACATCAACTTATGATAAAGAAAAATTGCAAGAAAGACTGGCAAAGTTGGTAGGTGGCGTAGCAATCGTATATGTTGGTGCGGCTACAGAAATGGAAATGTCAGAAAAGAAAGACCGTGTGGATGACGCTCTAAACGCCACCAGGTCGGCAATGGAAGAAGGTATTGTGCCAGGAGGTGGGATAGTTTTTTTAAGGGCCATACCTGCTCTTGAAAAACTTAAATCTGAAAACGAAGAGGAAAATATTGGCATATTCATCGTAAAAAAATCTTTAGAGGAACCATTAAAGCAAATCGTGCTAAATGCCGGGCTTGAACCGAATGAAATCATTCAACAGGTCAAGACCGGTAAAGATGATTTTGGTTTTAATGCAAAGACTGAAAAATTCGAAAACCTGCTCGCCACCGGTATTATTGATCCTACAAAGGTTGGAAGATTGGCCCTTGAGAATGCTGCGTCAGTTGCAATGATGATGCTGACAACAGAGTGTGTAATAGCAACAAAGCGGGAAAAAGAAAAACCGGCTATGGCCATGATGCCGACACTGTAAATTAAAATAATGTAGTGATATGTATGTTGAAAATGAAAAAATAAGTAAATATACCGATGCAAGAGTAAAACTCCTTTATCAAATGATGCTGATAAGAAGGTTTGAAGAAAAGGCTGCGGAACTATACTCAAAAGAAAAGATCAGGGGCTTTTTGCACTTATATGTGGGAGAGGAAGCAGTAGCAGTTGGTGTGATCAATTCTCTTTCAACTGATGATAATATTTTATGTACCTACCGGGAGCATGGGCATGCGCTGGTGCGGGGTATAAGCCCCGGAGCCATCATGGCCGAGATGTATGGCAAAAAAGAAGGATGCAGTATGGGACGCGGAGGTTCGATGCATTTGTTTGACAAAAAAATAAAATTTTTTGGCGGCAATGCTATTGTTGCAGGGCATTTGCCGGTAGCTGTTGGAATGGCACTGGCTGCTAAAAAACAAAAGAAGAATGAAATCACCTGTTGTTTTTTCGGTGAAGGCGCTGCCGCCGAAGGAGAATTTCATGAAGCGATGAATCTAGCCGCATTATGGCAGGTTCCGGTTTTATTTGTTTGTGAAAATAATCTGTATGCGATGGGAACCGCAATACGGTATACTCATTCTGTTGTTGAGCTTGAAAAAAAAGCGCCCGGTTATGGAATATCGGCAGCGACAGTGGATGGTATGGATGTAATGGCAGTAGAAAAAGCAGCAAAAGAAGCGATAGAAAAAGTGAGAACAACAGTCAAACCTTTTTTCCTTGTTTGCAATACCTATCGTTTTCGTGCACATAGCATGTTTGACGCAGAGTTGTACCGTGAAAAAAGCGAAGTGGAAGAATGGAAAAAACGTGACCCTATACCCAAACTGCAACAATCATTATTTAATGAAAATATAGTGGAACAAAGGGATATTGATGAAATGAATAAGAAAGTAGAAGAAGAAATACAAAGGGCGGTTGATTTTGCAGAAGCAGGCACATGGGAACCGGTAGAAGAAATTACCAAATTTGTTTACAGTGAAAACAACGCCTGAAATAACAAAATTATGGACCTGCCCCAAATGCGGCCGGCAATTTGAACGGCAGGGCCAGGTACATTCATGCAGGCCATTCCCACTTGAACAACATTTCGAAGGAAAGCCGGATGGTAAAAAGTTGTATGAAATATTTAAGAGGGCTGTTAAAACACAGCTTGGGGCATTTAAAATTGAATCATTGGAATGTTGTATCCATTTTGTAAGCAAATTCACATTTGCAGCAGTAAAAATATTAAAAGATAAAATAAGGGTTGACTTTAGTTTAAGCCGAAAAATAAGAGACAAACGGATTAGCAATGTTGTTCAAATGTCGGCCCACCGCTTTCTTTATGTTATCGATATTTTAAATGCAGATGATATTGATGAAGCATTAATCGAATGGATAAAGGAAGCGCATGAAAAAAAGAGCGGAAAAAAAGAAATGGTTTGACAAATATTTTTAAACTATAAATAGTCAATTATGAAACTTGAAACCTATTGCCAAAGTTGCGGTATGCCACTGGATAATCCGGATCTGCAAGGCACAGAAAAAGGCGGTATTAAAAGTGATGAATATTGCAAATATTGTTACCGTAACGGAGTTTTCACCAACCCCAATATGTCTTTAAAAGAAATGACATCATTGGTAATTACTCAAATGGAAAAAATGAATTTTGATTCAAAAATAATTGATAAGGCAGTAAGCGCTTTACCTAATTTAAAAAGATGGAAAGCTTCAGCAGTTGCTTCCTGAAAGCTGAATTGTATTACAAACACAGAAGTGGGTGGCAAAGCGCCCCTGTTCCAATAAAAGAAATATAATGGATGGAAACAACACGATAAAAACCACCTATCGCGAAGCCATTAAACAGGCCATCCGTGAAGCCATGAAAAAGGATGAAAGAGTTTTTTTGATGGGCGAAGATGTAGGCCGCTATGGTGGCGCTTTTGCGGTAAGCAAAGGGCTTCTCAAAGAATTTGGAGAAGATAGAATTATGGATGTCCCCCTGTCTGAATCAGGATTTGTGGGAGCCGGTATTGGTGCTTCACTCAATGGCATGCGACCCATTGTGGAAGTAATGACGGTAAACTTCAGTTTACTGGCTATGGACCAGATCGTAAATAATGCAGCTACCCTTTTACACATGTCGGGCGGACAGCTGAATGTACCGATCGTTATAAGAATCAGTTGCGGTATCGGCAGGCAATTGGCAGCCCAGCATTCTCACAGTTGGGAGCCGCTGTTTGCCCACATTCCCGGGTTAAAAGTTTTATCTGCGGGTACGCATGAAGACGCAAGAGGCATGTTACTAACTGCCTTACAGGATCCTGACCCTGTGATCATTTTTGAGTATACATTTTTGCTAAATAAAGAAGGAGAACTTGCCGCTGATGCCGGAGCGGTGAATATTACCAACGCCAAAGTACGGCGTGAAGGGAAAGATATTTCTATCATCACCTACGGGGCAGGTGTTTACAAAGCACTGGACGCAGCCGTTGAATTAGCCGGTGCGGGGATTGATGCAGAAGTGGTTGATGTAAGAGTATTACGTCCGCTGGACAACGATACCATTTTTAACTCGGTACGAAAAACCCACCGCGTATTGCTGGTAGAAGAAGCCTGGGGCGCTGTAAATGTCTCATCAGAAATTAGTGCAAGAATTACAGAAAATGTGTTTTATGAACTGGATGCCCCGATACAAAGGCTGGGTGGTGTGGAAGTGCCAATACCCTACCCCAAACACCTGGAAGAGGCCGCCGTTCCACAGCAAAATGATATTGTAAATAAAGTAAAAAAAATGTTACAGCATGATTGAGTTCACTATGCCAAGTTTAGGAGCAGATATGGAAGCCGGGACGCTGGTGGAATGGCATGTAAAACCGGGGGATAAAGTAAAAAGAGGAGATATTATTGCTTCAGTAGACACACAAAAAGGATTAATTGATATAGAAGTGTTCAATGAAGGCATCATAGAAAAGCTGTTATTAAAAGAAAATGAAAAAGTGCCGGTTGGTACCGTGATGGCAACGATTGATCCGGGTGAGGAAGCTGTTGTAAAAAAGAAAGAAAAAATCCCCGAACCGATAGAGAAAGAAAAAACTCCTGGGCCAATAGCTAAGGCAAAAAAAGAAATTGAAAAAGTTGAATTAGCCCAGGAACATCATCGGGCTAAAGCCTCGCCATTGGCAAAAAGAATCGCAGAGGAGAACGGAATTGATTTAAGTAACATAACGGGAACGGGTGAAGATGGCGTCATAACCAAAGATGATGTAGAGAGCGCCATGATAGAAAAAATGGCACCAAAGGAGGAAAAGAAAGTGACAGTTGCCACCACCGAAAATGTGCGGATGGCAGTAGCTGCAGCCATGAGTAAATCAAACCGGGAGATACCTCATTATTATTTGGAGACCAAAATTGATATGAGCAAAGCAATGGACTGGCTGGAAGAAGCGAATAAACAACGTTCTGTAAAGCAAAGGTTATTGCCGGTGGTATTATTAATAGGCGCTGTGGCAAAAGCGGTAACAGAAGTGCCGGACCTGAATGGTTATTGGCAAAACGGTTTGGAAAGAAAAGAAGAAATTAATATAGGTTTTGTGGTTTCATTGCGAACAGGTGGTGTGATGATACCCGCTATTCATAATGCCGATCAAAAAGCAATTGACGAATTAATGGCTTCGCTAAATGATATTATTCCGCGGGCAAGAGCCATGAAATTACGGAGTTCTGAATTAAGTGAATCGACTATAACGGTTACTAATTTAGGCGAAAATAATGCTGAAACAGTCTATGGGGTTATTTATCCGCCGCAGGTAGCCATTGTGGGTTTTGGGAGTATAACTGAAATGCCATGGGCAGAAAACGGGTTGCTGGGAGCCAGGCCTGTGCTAAACGTCACCTTGTCCGCAGATCACCGGGCAACGGATGGCGCAACAGGCAGCCGTTTTTTAATGGCCTTAAAAAAATACCTGTCTAATCCGGATTTGTTATAGACATGGATCACTCAGTGCAAATTTTAAATTATGCTGTTACCAATTAAATCATCCAAAAAGCTTACTATACAAGACAAAAACCAAATTGTACTTGCTGGCGATGTGGGTGCCACCAAAACGAATCTGGGTCTTTTTAAGTCTAAAGACAATATCTTAATTCCAATAGCAGAAAAAGAATTCGTATCAAAAGAATATAATAATATTACAGAGATAATTGCGATCTTCCTACAGGAAGCCCCTGTTCCGGATTCGATTTGTTTTGGGGTAGCCGGTCCCGTTATGAATGGGCAAGCCAAACTTTCCAACATTTTATGGGACATCGATAGCCGCCAACTTGCCCGGCATTTTAAAATAAAAAAGGTAAAACTCCTTAATGACCTGGAAGCAAATGCTTATGGGTTAGCTGCGTTGAATCAAAAAGACGTGGCCGACGTACATTCCGTTAAAAATATAGAACAGGGCAATGCCGCTTTAATCTCACCGGGTACTGGTTTGGGTGAAGCAGGAATGTATTGGGACGGTGAATATTATCATCCGTTCGCAACAGAAGGCGGGCATTGTGATTTTGCGCCACGCAATGAATTTGATTTTGAATTGTATAATTTTTTGAAGAAAAAATTTGGCCACGTTAGCTGGGAACGACTGATTTGCGGACCGGGTATCGTTAACATTTATACTTTTCTCCGGGATAAAAAGAAACGGAAAGAACCGGAATGGCTGATGAAAAAAATGAAAGAGGGTGACGCCGCGGCAATTATCAGTCAGCATGTTGACAAAAGCGCTATTTGCAAAGAAACAATGGAGCATTTTATCCGTTACCTCGCCTACGAGTCGGCTAATATTGTTTTAAAATTTAAAGCAACCGGCGGACTGTTTATCGGTGGTGGAATTGCCCCAAAAATTACTTCACTATTCACAAGCAATCATTTCTACGATTCCTTTTGCCAGGGCGGCCGCCTGAATTATTTGCTAAAAAAGGTTCCCATAAAAATTATATTAAATGCACAAACTGCCCTGCTGGGAGCTGCATGGTACGGCATCAAAAATTAATAACATGACGAAAGACGAAATAAAACAAATCATATTCCGGCTGTTGAAAAAAACGGCTCCCGATACTGAGCCGGAGAAGTTGCAACCGGGGGATGACATAAGGCATACTTTGGAAATTGATTCATTCGATTCATTGCAGTTTGTGGTGGCTTTGGATGAGGAATTAGGCATTGAAATACCTGAGCAGGATTATGGAAAAATTGCTACGCTGGAAAGTTTGATTAACTACATTATTGAAAAGAAGAAATAGCTATAAATGCCTGAAGGCTTTATGCTTTATCATTTTTGGTGAATATAATTTTGATACTACTGAATAATGAATTATGATCAATTAGTTATCGGTTTAACAGGAGACGTTATGATCGGAAGAACGGTTGATTCCAATACCTCCCGGGAAGGTTACCGATATGTATGGGGAAATGTTTTACCGTTGCTACAAAGTACAGATATAAATATTGTGAACCTGGAAACAACCTTGACCAACAGCAATAAAATGGTTACCAAAACATTCAACTTTAAAGCTTCCCCTGATAAAATTAAATGCCTTAAAGACGCGCATGTTACTGTTGCCAACCTTGCTAATAATCACATATTGGATTATTCGCAAGAAGGTTTAATAGAAACTCTTCAAACGCTCAAGAAGGCAGGCATAGCCCATGTGGGCGCAGGTATGAATGATAAAGAAGCTTCCCAACCTGTCATCCTGACCAGGAAGAATATTAGAATAGGGATATTGGGATTCACCGATAATGAACCCACATGGAAAGCCGGTGCTTCGAAAAGTGGAATAAATTATATCAATGTTTCAAGTGAAGATGACCGGGAAAGAGCATTACTCAGTATAGAGCAGCTAAAAAAAGAAGCGGATATTGTTATTATCAGTATTCATTGGGGCCCGAATATGAAGGCGTTCCCGGAAAAAAACTTCATTGATTTTGCGCACCAAATGATTGACAACGGCGCCGGTATTATTCACGGACATAGTGCGCACAATTTCCAGGGGATAGAAGTGTACCATCATAAATTGATACTTTATGATACAGGGGATTTTGTTGATGACTATAGGGTTGATCCTATATTCAGAAATGACCATTCCTTTTTCTTTCGCGTTGAAGCGGATGAAAAAGGGTTGACCAAATTGAACCTCTTTCCTGTCCTGATTTCTGACTACCAGGTAAATGTAGATGCTAAAGATGCTAAATGGAGTTTGCAGCGCATGCAATATTTATCTGAAAAATTTGGGACAAAATTTAATGAACCGGCAGAAATATTATTGAGATAAGTACATCATAATTCCCGAACCATTTAAATAATAAGCCATGTTTACAGATAGAAAAGATGCTGCCCTTCAATTGGCAAAAGCGCTGGAAAAATATAAAAATAAAAATGCAGTAGTATTAGGTATCCCGCGAGGTGGTGCCGAAACTGCCTTTTATGTAGCGCTTCATTTAAACGCTGAACTTTCATTATTAGTTTCACGTAAGCTGGGCCATCCTGCAAACCCGGAATACGCTTTCGGCGCCATTGCAGAAGATGGAAGTGTCTATCTAAGCCCATCTGCAAAGCAGGAACTTTCGGAAGAAACCATAAATACAGTAGTGGATGAACAGAAAAAAGAGATCGAGCGAAGGATAACTATCTTACGCAAAGGCAAACCGCTCCCTGAATTAAAAGGGAGAACCGTTATACTGGTGGATGACGGCATCGCAACAGGTGCCACTATTTTTGCCGCGATCGAAATGTGTAAAAACAGAAATGCCGGTAAGATCATTGTTGCAGCGCCCGTTTCCGGTTATGAGATGGAAGAAAAACTGGCGGGAAAAGCAGATGAAGTGGTAATACTGGAAAAACCCGAAGATTACTACGCTGTGTCACAAGCCTATATGTCATTCTATAATCTTAGTGATGAGGATGCCCTGAAATATATGCAACGGTGGGAAAAGGAAAAAGGTATTGAATCACTAAAGAGGTAATTTATTCGCATATTTCTCAGACAACTGTAAATACGCATTAGCCCTGGTCAGCCATTTAGGATCATCTTTATAGTTGGCTTCTGTTATATGCCTTGCAACAAGGTAAGTACGAAGAAAAGCTTTCTTTGATTTATAAAAAAAGATCAGCGATTCCGGGATTTTGTCAGCACTTACTTCCTGATAGTAATCAAAAAATATTTTCCCCGTAACAGGATCTCCCATCATTTCGCATTCCATATCAAGAAAAGACATTTCCTCAGCTATATCCATTATTCTTAATTCTTTGCTGAATTCCAATGCATCAATAATAGCAGATTGAGGCACCAGGCAAATATGTTCAGGCTTAAGATCTCCATGCGCTTCAATAATCTTACCCTTGGCAACCCGGTTGTCAAAAAGTAAGTAATGCGTATCCAGAAATTGAAGAAGTTTATTGGTAATTTGTTTGTTTACTGCAACCGGTAAATGGTAAACGGGATATATCAATTCTGCTTGTGTTGCAACGATCTCCTCTTTTAATTTTTTCCGGTGCGAGATCGGATCTATCTGGACAGGAGTAGCCTTCTTATAAAATTCAGTCAGTACCCGGGCTGCACTTTCAATTAATTCCTTTAGCTTTTTTTTAGATCGGATAGCAAGGTGGAGAAAATTTTCTTCGGGGATACGTTTCATTTTTACCAGCCAATCAACAATTTGTCCTTTTCCATCAAGTTGTAGTTTTCCAACTTCATTAATCACAAGCGGCACTATGCCAAGATAGATATCGTTGGCTAACCTTTTATTTACGCGAACCTCTTCCATGCAATTTTTTAGCCTGGCTTCCAACGTTTGAAAATCAAAAAAGCTATTGATAACCGGCTTCTTAAGTTTATAGGCAAACCCATTTACCAAAAAAACCCATGACATATGCGTTTCTTTTACTTCCACGTTTGTGGCCTTTTCAGGATAGGCTGAGGGTTGCATTAAAAAAGAAACTTTTGCTTTTAATGGCACTTCATTTTCTGCAACCAGCCCGGTATGATTATTTGGTAACATCCAAAGTAATTTCTTTAATCATCGAACAACTCCGTAACCGATCCTCCTTCATGCATACGTTTTATAACTTGTGCAAAAAGTGGTGCGGCATCCAATACAATTACTCTTTTTTTTATCCCAGTGTTCTCCAATCTGAAAGGAGGGATTGTATTGGTAACTATTATTTGATCCAACGGACTTTGCAATAAAGCTTCATCCGGATTTCCTGTAAAAAGACCATGCGTTGCCATTGCCAATACCTTTTTTGCACCCAATTTTATACAAGCTGCAGCAGCCCTTGCAAGGGTGCCACCGGTACTAATTAAATCGTCAATAATAATTACGGTTTTATCTTTTACCTCTCCGGTAATTCTTTCTCCGGACACCACACCGCTGCTCCGGTATTTTTCCATAAACACCACCGGTAATTCTTTATTCAATTGTTTCGCCATTGTTCGTTGAAATTGATCAGCTCGCTTAATACCTCCGAAATCCGGCGACATAATTACGGCAGAATCATCTTTAATAAACGGCAGCAGGAACGCGGCAAATAACTTTCTTGCTTCAAGATTTTCTGATGGTATCCTGAATGCATTCTGGTAAGCCTGCAGGTTATGAACGTCCATAGTTACCACGCGGTCAATTCCTGAAACTTCCATTAAGCGGGCAATATAGCGGGTAGTTACCGGATCACGCGGTTTTGTTTTCCGGTCTTTGCGTGCGTAACACAAATAAGGGATTATGGCGGTAACCGTTTTGGCCGATGCATCCTTAAGCGCAGCAGTAAAGAATAGCAGGCGACATAGTTTATCGTTTGCACTTTGAGCTGGCTCAGTATAAAGAGAATGAATTACAAATACATCCTGGTTGCGCACATTTTCAAGTGGTCTTGCTTTATGCTCGCTATCCTCAAACTCTCTTTCCTCATGAGCACTTAAAGGCATATTAAGCTCTTTGGCAACTAACCCGCCAAAACTTCGCGTAGCGTTTAATGCAAATATTTTCATACAGAAACCTTGAGTTTTTAGTTTGTTATTTTATGTAATTCAACCTTCAAAGAAACTAATAAATACCGGCGCCTTAAATGATCTTAGTTATCGCTATCAGTGATTGTAGTCAGAGTATCGCTGGTCACAACAACTTGCTATCTTTCCATATTCCCCTGCCCCATTTATAGAAGAAACTCAGTTTTCAATTTAATCAATACAAACTTTCCAAGCTTTTTCACTTTTGCTGATACCCTTTTCAAGTACCTGGGCATGTTTTGAATTGTAACGGAAGATGGTAATTCCTTTTGTTTTTTGCCGCCATGCATTAAAATAGATATCTTCTATATCGTTAAAACTTGCTGTTTCTGCGAGGTTGATTGTTTTAGAAACGGCATTATCAACATATTGCTGAAAAGCAACCTGGTGCTTCAAATGCCACGCAGGTGATATTTCCAGCGCTGTTTTAAAAAGATTCCTGGTTGCAATGGGTATTTGCCGGATGTGTTGTAAATAGCCAGATTCGCTGACTTCATCCATTAAACTTTCAGAATACAGTTTGTTTCTTTTCAAATGATCAATGAAAAGCGGGTTAACTTCGGAGAGAGTACTTCCATCGAGAACATGGCTTCGCTGATAAGCAATCGCAAACAAAGGCTCAATGGAAGAAGACGTATTTGCGATAATGGAGATAGTTCCTGTGGGGGCGATACTTAGTCTTGTTGCATTGCGCAATCGGGTATCGGGATAAAAAATACTTTTCTCCCAATTTTTGAAGACGCCTCTTTGCTTTGCCAGTTTCACGGATGCTGCCAAACTTTTTTCTTTAAAGAAATTCATTACCCGGCCCGCAAGTGATATGGCCTCTTCCGAATCATAGGGTATTTCAAGCTTGATCAACAGGTCGGCCCAGCCCATCACACCTAAACCAATTTTCCTATTGGCGCTCACAATGGATTTTGTTTCACCCAGCAGGTAATGATTCACTTCAATTACATTATCCAAAAATCGAATGGCCATTTCAATCGTTGATCCCAGCTTTGTAAAATTGATACTATTTTTTCCTTTATCAGGCTCAACAAAATTGGAAAGGTTTATTGATCCAAGGTTGCATGATTCGTAAGGGAGCAACGGGACTTCACCACAGGGATTGGTGCACTCAATTTTCCCAAGCGACAACAAAGGATTACCTGCATTAATAGTATCCAAAAATACTAATCCCGGATCACCACCTGCCCAGGCATTTTCTATAATCAATTTCCATAAATCTTTTGCCTTTATTGTTTTTGCGATGGATTTGGAATTTGGATGAACCAGTTTCCACGTATCGTCTTTCTCAACAGCCTCCATAAATTTATCGGTAATACCCACAGAGATATTAAAATTGTTCAGCGCTTTTTCATCTTTTTTTGAAAGAACAAATTCTTCTATGTCAGGATGATCGACGTTTAGTATGCCCATGTTGGCTCCACGTCTCTTCCCTCCATGTTTTACGTGTTCCGTTGCAGCATTAAAAACTTTCATAAATGAAACCGGTCCGCTGGCTTCACCTCCTGTTATTGAAATGAGGTCATGTGCCGGCCGGAGATGTGAAAAATTAAAGCCGGTACCTCCGCCACTTTGTTGAATTAAAGCTGCATTTTTCAAAGTAGTAAAAATGCTATCAAGGTTATCTTCTATTGGCAAGACAAAACAAGCACTTAACTGATTTAATGAAGTGCCAGCATTCATCAAGGCAGGTGAATTAGGAAGAAATAATAAGTTCTTCATGGATTCATAAAATATCACCTGCCATTTTTGTGCGTCACTATTGGTTCCCCACTCTAATTCCGCTGCGGCTACCGCTTTAGCAACCCTCATTAATAATTCATCAGGCGTTTCAGTCAGCTTTCCTTTTAAATTTCTGCGGAGATAGCGGCTATCCAAAACCTTTAAGGCATTTTCAGAAAAAGGGTTCATTGGAGAAAGTTTTTTTTCTCTTTCGTTCTATAAATTTTTTAATCTCGTTCCACGATGCTGTATTCAAAATATCTTTTTTGGTACACCAGGCCCGGCGTGCAATAAAAATGCCCATTTGCATAAATGCAAACTGGCTTTGTTGATGACTGTCAGTGCTGATCGTCAGCATAACTCCGTTTTCCCTCGCCATTCTTGCCAGATCGTCATTCAGATCCATGCGTTCAGCCTGGCAATTAATTTCAAAAGCCGTATTGGTTTGTTTGGCTACCTTAAAAACCTTTTGCCAATTAACGGGATAAGCTTCCCTCTGGCCCATGAGTCTGCCTGAAGGATGACCAATGCAATTCACCAATTTATTTTCACAAGCTGTAATAATCCTTTCTGTATTATCACGTGTAAACCCGGAGTGAACAGAAGCACAAACCCAATCCAGTTGCTCCAGCAGGTCATCTTTCAAATCCAGGCTTCCATCGGCCATGATATCCACCTCAACACCTGTCTTAATAAAATCTTTTTTTAGTTTATTATTTACACGCCTGATCTCCTTAACCTGGTCAATAAATTGTTCTTCGTTCATTCCACCGGCAACTCTTTCCGATTTTGAATGATCAGTCAATACGATATATTCATATGGATAATGGCTTGAAACGAATTGAGCTAAATCTTCAATATCCATTGTACCATCACTCCAGGTACTATGCAGATGCATATCGCCCTTTATATCCGCCAATGTTACCAGCGAAGGAATTTTATTTTTGGCAGCAAGATCAAGCTCTCCTTTTTGCTCCCGCATTTCAGGAGGAATCCATGCAAATTCCAACTCCTTATAAATTCCTTCTTCGGTGTTACCGGCAATTCGTTTGCCGGTCTTTATGTCAAACAAACCATATTCACTTATCTTGTATCCTTTATCCCTTGCAATAGTTCGTAACTCAACATTATGCTCTTTTGATCCGGTAAAGTATAATAAAGCCGAACCCCATTCATCGGGGTTAATAATGCGGACATCTACCTGCTTGTTAAACTCCTTAATAATTACGCTGGCTTTTGTATCCCCTTTGGCAAGCACTTCTTTAATAAGAGGAAGTGCTACAAATTTTGCAATTATTTTTTTCCTACTCTTTTCATCACAAGCAACTAAAATATCTATATCTCCTATGGTTTCTTTTTTTCTGCGAAGACTGCCTGCCAACTCTGCTTGCAGTACTTCTGTCATCTTTTTAAATTCATCCAGGACTTTGTTGCCGGCTTCCATCGCATTCCAAAGCAACATACGTTCTTCGACTGTTTTATGCAGCTTCATACTACGTAGCATATTATCAACTTTCTTCTTTCCAAAGCCTCTTATTTTACTGATTCTTCCATCCTGCAAAGCTTTTGTCAATTCATCACGATCATTAATTTTTAGCATCTGATGTATGCGCTTTAAAGATTGGGGCCCGAAGCCTGAAATATTCATGAGTTCAAGGATATCAATAGGAACCGTTTTCTTCAGGCTTTCAAATTTTTTGATTTTTCCTGTTTTGATATATTCATTTATCTTTTCTGCGATGCTCGGACCTACGCCTGGTATTTTTTCCAGTTGAGATTTTTTAGTAAAAGTTGTAATATCGTCCTGCAGGTCATTGATTACTCTTGCTGCTTTTTCATAGGCAATAGCACGAAATTTTTCTTTACCATTTTTATATTGGTAAATATGCGACATGTCACTAAAAATCTTCCCTAACTCTTTATTCACCAGAGGCATAATTTTTTCTTTTACTGAAATTACATTATTGAAGAATTGAATACCAATGACATTGGACAGCGAACTGACTGACAGTAGTCACAAATTTAATGGCTAGAACTTTTATGGGGGGTAAGAAATGATGTATTGCAAATAGTTATTCATTAATTGAAGGTATTTTTTTGCCTGGGTTAATGCTTTTGCCTTTTCTTCTTTATCCCCTGCTGACTTAGCCCGCAGGCTGTTTACTTTTGCACGTACGTTTGCCCGATAACTTTTATAATAAATAAAGAGCGTGCGGTCATCACTTGTTTTTATCGCCGGAAAAAACCGGTTATAGTAATCAATAAATAAATCTGACAGGTCTTTTCTTTCAAATGCATCCAGGTCCATACATAGAAAAGCAACTTCGTTCAATACATCGATTTGCCTAAAATTATCATTGAATTCTATACAATCAAAGGGTAAAGGAGCAGGCAATAAGAAAATATTTCTTGAATGTAAATCACCGTGGCAATCCCTGTAAAAACCTTCCCGAAGCCTTGCTGCAAGCAATTCTTTGTTTTTTTCTATGAATGAATCTGAGACGTCTATTGCATGATCAATAATGTCTCCGTACTTGCTGCCCAATTGATCAGTCAAAAATTCTTTTTCTTCTTTCAGGTCATTAAAATCCTGCTTGGTTTTAAGGAAATCTTTTTTGGTAATTATTTCTGTATGCCTGTGGAAATCCGCTATTTTCTCAGCCAGGTTTTTTATATCGGATTTTGCTACCTTGCCCTTTATCAGAAGTTGATCCATTTGCTTTTCCCTATCCATTTTTTTCATTCTTACTGCATAGTCTGTTATGATTCCACTTTTTCCTCCTAAAATAAAATTTCCCTGGCTTTCATATACAGGTTGCACATCGAGATAAATATTTTCTGCAAGTCTTTTATTTAATTCAATTTCTCTTTTACAAAAATGCCATCGCATTTTAAGGGTCGAAAAATCAAGAAATGAATAATGAACCGGTTTTTTGATTTTATACACGAATTGATGGCACACAATTACCCATGAGATGTGTGTTTCAATTAATTCGCGCTTTCCCGGATCACCGGGAAATACGCCATCAGAAACCAGCCTGTTTATCTGTTCTTTAGTCATTTTTACATTTCAGATAATCACATGCCTTCTCAAGCATTTCTTTTATGTTGTTATTAGTTGAATTCAATACCAGGTGCGGTTCCATCAGCGGCTCATTTTTACTGCTGATAATTTTATAAACCTTAAAATCAGCCTCGCTGTAGGGCCTTTCTCTTTTTAATCTCTCCCTGGTTATATTTTCTGCGGCAGTAATTTCTATGAAATAAATACCTCCCTTTCTTTCCATTTCCTTCATAAATGGTTGCCTCGTTTCTTTTGTATGAAATGTTGCATCCAAAATCACGTTCCTGTTTTGATTCACATCTTCTTTCATCATATCCAGCATTTTATGATAAACGGCTTCTTTCTCCTCTTTAGAATAGGTTCTCTTTTTAAACATCTTTTTTCTTATCCGATCGCTGTTTACATAGTCGGCCTTAATCTTTTTTGCAAGTTTTGAAGCAAAATAGCTTTTGCCGGAACCAGGTAAACCAAATACTATTACCACCATTTTACATTATTTATTTTTTATCGCTTCCTGATAAAATTATTTTTATTCACCATCCTTTATGTTTCTTTCATTATTTAAAGGAACATCATCAGGCTGTATAATACAATGATTTTGGACAGTAAAACAGGTGATAGTCATACCCTGGAATGCCTTTAAATGAGCAGGCTATTTATGAAAGAATAAATTTTATTTTAATTAAAAAGCAATAAAAAAAGGATTCCTGAGGTCAGATTTATTATAAGTGAGTTCGGATGTTAAATCCGTTTGGTATACGCCCCGGTTAGAAGCGTTTAAAATAGCATGAGCTGCGGCAGTATCCCATTCCATAGTAGTTCCAAATCTTGGATAAATGTCGGCCTTGTTTTCAAGAAGCAGTATAAATTTCAGCGAACTCCCCATTGCCATTAATTCAACTTTTTTAAAAAGCGCTGTAAAAGACTGTGTTTCTGTGGAAGGGTGCGACCTTGAAGCAACTATTCTTACACTTTCCTTTCCCAACAATTCATTAAAAGTCTTCCTCTTTTTTAGGGGTAAAATTTCAATTATATTTTTGTCTTCCGTTTTATAAATACCTTTTTCTGAAGAGCCTGTATACAAAGTTTTTGTACATGGCCTGTAAATCACACCTGCTATGGGAACATTATGTTTCATTAAGGCTATATTTACCGTGAACTCACCATTTTTATTGATGAACTCTTTAGTCCCGTCAAGCGGATCTATCAGCCAGAAATCTTCCCATGATTTCCTTTCTTCAAAATTAACTTTCATACCTTCCTCGGAAAGAATTGGTAAACGGGTTTGGTTTAAACAGTTAGTAATAATCTCATGAGCACATTTATCAGCCCTCGTAATCGGAGAAGTATTATTCTTTATTTCTGTTTCAAATTTTCCTGAATCGTATATTTCTATTATTGATTTTCCTGCATCAATTGCAGCCTTTTGCGCTATTTGAATCAATTCGTTAAGGTCCATTGTTTTTCAATATACGTTTGAATTTAATTATTTCCAGTTTAAAGTTAATAGAGTAAGCCGCAAGTTTTTATGACTCTGGTCATCAAAATTGCGGATTAAAAAGGAATGTGTTTTGTTAGATGACGATAGCTGAATGAAATCATGGTCAGAATCACAATCATTTCCGATAATGATTAAAGTCATTAGTTTTCCTTTTATAGATTAGTAGTTTTATTTTGTAAAATTTTTATACCTGCAGAAGTAAGTAAATTACTCTCCGCAGGTAAACATTTATCTATAAACAAAAACCATGAAAACAATTATCAGCATTGTGATATTTAAATTACTTAATTGAACTGTTCTTTTCGACGATGACTATTTACTGTGTTTATTATTTTCTTGCAATCAAAAATAAACCTCATAAGCCCTGGCATTGAAAAAAAATATAGGCATATTATTTTTTCTTACTTTTTTTCTTATTAAAAAACCTTTGTCTCAAAGTAGTGATTTAGCAGAAAAGAAAATAACTCATTTTACCATTTCTGCAAGCCCTGTCTATGGTTTTGTATTTGCCCACGATATACAAGTTAAAAATACTGCCGGCACAGTTTTAGCCGGGGTAGAGATTAAGCTAAATAGAATACGACTCGATGAAGAGGCAAAGCATTATGCGCGAAAATATTTTAATTCAGGTTTTACTTTGGCTTACTACAATTTTAGCAAAGGCTTTTTAGGAAACGCCTTTTATAGTTCTTATTTTATTGAACCATATTTAATCAATAATAAAAAATTTATGCTTGGGCTGGTAGCAAAAGCCGGGTTGAGTTATAACAGTAACCCATATAATAAGATAACGAACAATCAAAACTATTCCTATAGTTTATATATTAACCCGTATTTGTGTCTTGGTTTTAATACATCTATAAAAGCCGGTAAAAAGCTTCGCCTGGATTTTGATGCCATGTTTAATCATAACTCAAACGGTAGCTTTTACCATCCTAATTATGGCATTAATTTTCCTACCGCATCCTTAGGAATTGTTTATGATTTAAATAAGGTAAAAATTAAAAATATTATACCTTCTGAAAAGTTTGTTTGGAGATTTGATCTAATGCCATTTGGATCTTACAAAACAATTTCATTGGATAAAGACCATTTTTATTGGGTTTATGGATTTGCATTACAGGCGAACCGGAAAATAGGTTTTTTTAATACCGTTAATTTTGGCCTGGAATGGGTGGCGGATCTGGGCGTGAAGAAAACATTGGAAATAAATGGAAGATCAAATTTAGATTATAACCGTGCCGGTGTATTGCTGGGACATGAATTTATTTTCAAAAAATTTAATTTTAGCCAGCAAATCGGCGTTTATGTATTTAATCAAAATCCCTATATTGACCGCATTTATCACCGATGGGGATTGTACTATAAGTTCAATAAAAATTGGATGGCAGGTATCAATTTGTCTGCACATCGTCAGATTGCTGATTTCCTGGATCTTCGAATTATTTATTCAATGTATCACTAATTTGCATTTTATATGGTTATTAATTAGAATACAAACTGGTTTTTCAATTAAAAGTAAATGCTCTTATTTTTAAATAGTTATTCGGGAAAGGAATCGAATCTGCACATCCTTGCGATTGGGTCTGCTGTGTCTACTAATCCCCCATTCGACTTTTTTGCTTGAAAGCAATCTTGGGATATTTATCGAAATTGAATTAATATTATTCATTCTCAGTGAAAATATTTCTGCAAAATTCAATTCTTTTCATTATGACTTGTGATGCTATTGAAAAAGTATTCTCTATGTATAATAGTTATGAAAGTGTTTATATTTAACTCTTTGCAAGTCCGCATAGAGTTCAACAATTTTCTCAATTGGATTAAAGGAGCAATAATTTGCATTCCCGGTTTTCAATAATGGCTATCTGACAAATCAGTTCTTCAAATGCTTTTGTATGGTTTACAATGAATTGAATAATCTTCCATTATTCTTTTTTCTTTGGCTTTAATTATTAAAAAATAATACTATTAATATAAAATTTATATATTGATTGGGTATGATTAGTATTTTTATAAAATGCCAATAAGTAGGGATTGATGTAAAATTGCTTGAGGTTGTATAAAGTGTATAATGGCTCCACTAACTTTTGGAAAAAATGGAGGTAAATATGGGTAATCCTGAAAATAAGAACTCCTGTAAATACTTGATTTACAGGAGTTCTTATTTTAAATAAATTTTTCTGCGGAGAGAGAGGGATTCGAACCCCCGGAGGTGTGACCCTCAACGGTTTTCAAGACCGCCGCATTAGACCGCTCTGCCATCTCTCCGGCGCAAATGTATGATTTGACTTTTAATCAAAAAATATTTTTTTAATTTTAATTGTTTTGAACTGGCTTTTTTACCAAATCGACATCATTGGGTTTATATTTCAATACTCATATGTGGCTGCCCAAATAATAATCTGAGAATTTCCTTTCATTTTTTAAATTAGTAAAGGCTATTTTTGACCCGGAGTACAATTCGACTATATTTGCAAAAATTTTTTCTCTTATTGTCAATGCAGTGAAATCAAATGAGAGAAGCCAAAAGGATGATTAAGTTTTAAATTTCTTTTTTTATAACAGGCCCCGTAGCTCAGTGGATAGAGCAACAGCCTTCTAAGCTGTGGGTCACACGTTCGAATCGTGTCGGGGTCACTACCAGGAATTAAAAACAAAAATTAAGAAATAAGCAAAATTCCTCTCCATGAATGTCCGGATAGAAGAAAGCTGGAAAGAAGTTTTAAGAGAAGAATTTGAAAAAGTTTATTTTCAGCACATTATTACTTTTCTGAAAGCTGAAAAGGCTTCTGGAAAAATTATATATCCCCCCGGTCCATTAATTTTTAATGCTTTTGAAAAGACGCCTTTTGCCAATTTAAAAGTTGTTATTCTTGGACAGGATCCTTATCACAACCGTGGGCAGGCACATGGTTTAAGTTTTTCTGTTCCGGAGGGTGTACCCAAACCGCCCTCGCTACTTAATATTTTTAAAGAGTTGAAAAACGACCTGGGATTAGAAATTCCCGGGAATGGGAATCTTGAAAAATGGGCTTCCCAGGGAGTTCTCTTATTAAATGCTTCTTTAACGGTAAGGCAAAATGAGCCCGGCAGCCATAGTCAAATTGGCTGGCTCCGGTTTACAGATAGTGTAATAAGAAAAATTTCAGAACAAAAAGAAGGGATTGTTTTTTTGCTTTGGGGTAAATTTGCCCAGGAAAAACAGTCATTAATTGATGAAACAAAGCATTACGTTCTTAAAGCAGCGCATCCTTCACCTTTTAGTGCTGACAAAGGATTTTTTGGTTGTAAACATTTTTCCAAAACCAATGAATTGCTCATGAAACAAAACAAAGCGCCCATAGACTGGAAGCTTTAGAATTCATTTAAAAAAATTATCTTTTGAAAAATATTTTGGCAAAAATATTCGCCTCTTGGGCGCTCATCATATTTATAATCACGTTGCTTCCTGTGGCATTGCTGATGTGGGTGATAGGTATTATTGATGAGCCAAAACGCACCAGGGTTTTCAGAATTATTTCTAAAGTATGGATGAGGGTATTTTTCTTTTTTACGGGTTGCGGTTTAAAAATTGTTGGAAAAAATAATTTTAAGCCAGGCGAAAAATATATTATAACCTGTAATCACAATTCATTCATGGACGTTCCGGTAACTACTCCTTTTATTCCCGGAGCTAATAAAACAATTGCTAAGTCAGAAATGGCAAAAATCCCACTGTTTGGCCCAATTTATAAAAGAGGCGCTGTGTTGGTTGACAGGAAAGACAAGAACAGCAGGAAAGATAGTTTCAGGAAAATGAAAAACGTTTTAGATCTTGGTATGCATATGTGCATTTATCCTGAAGGCACCCGTAACAAAACAGAACTGCCATTAAAGGAATTTCATGATGGCGCGTTTAAATTGGCGATAGAAACCAGGGTTTCTATTTTGCCCGCGTTGATATTTAATACCAGGAAAGTGTTGCCTCCTGGAAAATTATTTTATTTCTGGCCTTCAAAAATGGAAATGCATTTTTTGCCTCCTGTAGCAATAAATGCGGAAGAAGATGTTACACAGCTAAAAGACAAAATCCATGAGATAATGAGTAATTATTATGTAGCTCATAAAAGATGAGATCTTATTTTGAAGTTTGCGGGTGTAATAGCCGGAATTCAAATAAATAATTTTCCATTTACCCCTTGCCTTTTCCAGAATAGGATTCCATATAGGAGAAGCGTTTGGTTAATTTTCCTTCTTTGGCAATAGTTGCCTGTTCCAATAGTTTTGAATTTCCAATAATTAAATCATCCAGGATGAATTTTATCAGTTGTTCACCAAAATATCTTGAAGCATCCCTGGGCAATTCATTGGGCAAATTGCCTACAGCCATAACATCAACCGAGCCGGGAAGGTAGGGTGGGGTAATAGTGCCGGTTAATTTATCCACACCATACACCGGGTCTTCTATTGTCGTTTCGCCCATATTACATGGAACAGAACCATTCAGGTCATCAGAAATATCAGCAATCGTCGTTATTCTAAAATTGTCTTTTTTCATATCATCCATTTCAAAAAGACGGGGTGTTTTTTCTTCCCAATATACTCCATTCAGCAAAATATCTGTTTCGGAAATATAATCCTGAAAAAGACAGGTATATCTTTCAGGGAACAGGTGAAATTCGTTCCTGTCATACTTGCCGGTAATTTTATTAATATAAAGGTTGATACCTTTTAAATGAAGGTAAACGGGGTACGAGAATTTAGTGGTTTTATATTCATCTATCTCTGCTTCATGAATTTCCATAAGATTCATTATTTCGATAATGCCGTGTGCTACGCGGCCGCTTCCTGTTACAATAATCTTTACCGGAGGTAGTTTCAATCCAAAATAAGTATGAATCAGTTCCTGGAAATTTCTTTTTTTGTACACTCTGTTTAAAAAATATTTCCCGGTACGGTTTCCATAGGCCATCATGCCATTGTGAGCCCCTACCACGCCTGCAAAAAAACCAAATCCAATCAGCCTGGTTCCATCTTCATGCTCAAGACATTCATAATCAATAAGGGTAATTTTTTTATCAAGGATGGCTTGCAAAAGTTTTTGATTATAGGATTGTAATTTCCGGGTATGAGAAAAGAAGAAATAGGTTTTTTCGGCTATCAATTGATCAATAGGGACTTCTTTTATACCCAATAATACATCGCAATCAGTTACATCATCTTTTACTTCGATGCCCGCATTACTATATTCACTGTCTTTGTAACAACGGCTATCACTATGCTGAACGGTTATTGAAATATTTTTATTTTTTTGTATCCACTTACACTGTTCTGGTGTTAGCGCCACCCGGTTATCTGCCGGGGTTTTCCCTTCTCTTATTAATCCTATTTTTAGCATTCCCTCATCTTTTAAAAATGGAAATTTACGCGATCTGCTTAAAATATATCGACTTCTTTGCAAATGAGTTTTATTAAAATTGTTTGAATCAGCTACTGCTTTGCTTTCGTGAAATGTATTATTGTAAAAGAAATTGTTGCCGGAAAAGAAGGAAATAAAAAATATGGTCAAACGTATTTTGGACAAATTAGATGGAATGCGTAATATTGCCACCCTAAATGAATCGGGGGTTTATGATTCATGATTTTTTTGCCCGGGTGGCGGAATTGGTAGACGCAGCAGACTCAAAATCTGCCGTTCGCAAGGATGTGCTGGTTCGATTCCAGTCCCGGGCACGATTGTAATTTTTAAAGCCTTGTTAGTATTGACTTTCAAGGCTTTTTTAATTTTTCATCTTCTGATGATTTTTAAATTTTTTGTCCTTGCCTGTGTTCTCAAAAATGCTTTCACACTACATAAAGTCATACTCCTCCGTTTGGTGTTCGTGCCTCAGGCCTTGTAGCTTAGCAATCACCAACAACTCCTGGGATTTATGAACTAAACAAAACTTAAACCTGGGTTACTTTAAATACCTTAGTGGGAATAGGTAATTATCCTGAAGGCTATAAATATTCATCGGCAAAGTTTTATGAAAGCGGAGAGGATCAATTTGGTTTTCTAACACATTGGATGGTTTAGGATAATCGTGTAATATGGGTTCATACTGATGTTGGTGATGCCATGCTGCAAAGCCATCTGCACGGAGCACACAACATCGGCGGTTTGTTTTTAGTCTTTGTAATACTTTAAATTTGGAAGAAAAGGAAAACCAACATGGGCTAAGCTACCATCTATGCTCTGACAACCCACTAATACTTAAAAACATTGACGCCAAAAATATTTTTAAAACTGAATTCATATTGCCCTTAACGCAAAACCATGTATTAATTCGAACATTTAAAAGCATAACCAAAACAAGTTTACCAGCTGAATTCAATATGTGGGTTTACACGATTTTGTTCAAACAAGGCTGTCAATATTGCGCCTGTTCTAGAAAGGATTACTTAAATACTATAAACACGATTTCTAGCCAAATTGGAGAAAATCTTTTGCGGAAGAAAATTTTCGAAATATTAGAGTAAAGCAGCAACAGCAAACATGATTTGCAAAGGCAGGGCTGGACAATTTAACATCAACTAAACCAAATAAGGCGGTCAAGGATTTCCTCTTAGTTTACTCATAACATAACTTCAATTATTTTTGCTCAATAAAAAATAAATATCACCGTATGGGTTTTCATTTATTTTTTTTGAGGTTGGAACTCCAATTCCTGAACCGAAGTAGATGGTAAGAATTTCTTTAATTTTATCAGAAAATAGTTCAATAGCATCTGCCCTCACTGAATCGTTGTTCTTTTTGTAATCAGCAAATCTGTTTGCCATTCTACTTAAATAGATCAACACATAATAAGTTAACGGACGCCTAAAGAAAAATTCAGCAACACTTCCGCAAAGGGCCACGCTAAGCATCATTATTATGCCACCCCACCAGCTATAAATGAAACCTATAATTATACTTGCTATCGGCAGTAAATAAGTAATGAATAGGATATTGCTTGGCCACCCCTCCATTAGAACCGCTTGATTCGCTTTCAAAAGACCTTTTGATTCTAAAATATTTTGGTCGCCTTCTGACATCATTATTTTTGCAATCCATAAACTCGTATCAGATAAACCATCGCTAAATTTTTTTAGGAAACCGTAAATGATCGCAATTGCAATTGCTATCCATAAAAGCATATAAATATAATTAGGAATTAAAAGTAGATATTTTTTTTACTAATTTTAGTTTTCTGTTGCTTATGGGTAAAAGTAGATTCATTAATCATTGCCGAGAATGACCTAAAAGTGTTTTTAAGTAAAAATTATTACAAATGGATTATCGTCCTCCCAGGAATAAATTTGAAATGTATTTTACTGCCATAGGTAATTTATTGTATTATGGAGCATTATTAGGAGCAGTTGTTTTTATAATTGGATACGGAGTTTATAAACTATTTGGTTGGGAGTGGTTTAAAAATAACCCTATTGCAGATCTTTGGATAGCTTGGATTATCGGAGTTAGTATTCTTTTTTGCTGGTTTAAATTTAGTAATGATGAGTGAAACGAGGTGCATAAATTTCATTTTTTATATTTTTAAAGATGTCCAATAAACAGAAAGGAATTTTATTTTTTGCCATCATAGTAGTTCTATTGATCGGGGATATTTTTGTGAGGTTCTTTTATAAAAGTGAATTGCATTTGAAATTTGATTCGCAAGAGTTCAATAATATCTCCACGCCAATAATTTCTTTCTTCGGTTTTGTAGCAGTAGTTATAACGATTGCATTAACTATTAAGCAAATCAAATCTCAGCAGGGGAACAATTTTTTGATTTATTACCGTGAAACTTTTCAGAAAATAGCAGCAGAAACAATTGAAAATAAACAAAGTATTGGATTCTCAACTTATGAATTATTGAACTTTGTAATTTATTATAGAAGTGCTTTTTTAGATCTAAAAAAGTTTCCCCAGTTTGTTTCCGATCTTAACGATTTCAAACGAGGTATTAACTCAAGTAGTTCGGGCAAAACCTATGATAATATTTTAGGAAACGCTAGATTTTTTATGGCGTCATTAGATATACTCTTAAAAAGGTATAAAAGTCTGCTAGGTGAAATAATGCAACATACAATATTAGATGCCACTCAAAAAGAGCTCTTAATAAAGGATTTGTTTGATTCGCAGGGTTATAAATACTATTATGGAATAACCGTATTAGAGTCTGATAGCGAATTAAAAGAAATGGTAAGCGATTTCTATATCGATTTTGGTATTTATGAAAGGGAAAAACTTAAGGTTTTTAACAATCAGTTTTTTCAATTAAGAAATATCATTCAAAATAATGAGCAATTGAAAAGAATAATGGAATCATAGAACCCATTAATCCATTTATAAAATTGGTTAACATTACAATCCGTGTACCCCTATTGTACCTTGTAAAAGTTGAAATACATTACCAGTAACGATTTCATAGTATTATGCCGTTCCAGTCCCTGGCACAGAGTTTAAATTGGAAGCCTTGAAAGTGTCAACTATCAGGGCTTTTTTAATTTTTCACCTTCTGATAATTTTTGAGTTTCCCTGCTTTTCTGACCGATATTATTATTTGAAAGCTATCATTTTTGCCAATGTTTGGTATGTTTCCGTCATTTTTTCATCATTTTCATTTTGGCACTAGTTTGGTGGAAGGGTTCCCGGTTTACATTCAAATAAAAAAATAATATAGTATGCAAAAAGGAAGTATAAGGGTACAAACAGAGAATATTTTCCCAATCATTAAGAAATTTCTTTACAGCGATCACGAAATTTTTATCCGTGAACTGGTAAGTAATGCGGTTGATGCTTCTCAAAAATTAAAAACATTAACCTCGCTTGGCGAAGTAAAAGGGGATATAGGTAATACTGATATTCATATCCTGATTGATAAAGATAAAAAGACGCTAACCATTTCTGATAAAGGAGTGGGGATGACGGAAGAAGAAGTAGATAAATACATTAACCAGGTGGCTTTTAGTGGGGCAGAAGAATTTTTGGAAAAATATAAAGGGAAAAATGAAGCCAATATTATCGGGCACTTTGGTTTGGGATTTTATTCGTCTTTTATGGTGAGTGATAAAGTTGAAATCATTACTAAAAGTTATAAAGAAGATTCAAAAGCGGTAAGATGGGAGTGCGACGGGAGTCCTGAATTTTCTGTAGAAGAAAATGACAAAGAAAACCGGGGTACCGATATTGTACTTTATATAAATGAAGAAAGTGCAGAATTTTTGGAGCCCGAAAGAATTCGTCACATGCTGGAAAAATTCTGTAAATTTTTACCGGTTCCCATATTTTTCGAGGACAAACAAATTAATAATCCTACACCTGCCTGGACAAAAAAACCTGCTGATTTAACGACACAGGATTACCAGGATTTTTATAAAGAATTATATCCTTTCAGCGAAGCACCTTTGTTCTGGATTCACCTGAATGTGGATTATCCTTTTAACCTCACTGGTATACTTTATTTCCCCAAAGTAAAGAAGAGCTTTGAAATCCAGAAAGATAAAATCCAATTATACAGCAACCAGGTTTATGTTACGGATGAAGTAAAAGATATTGTTCCTGAATTTTTAATGCTTTTGCATGGCGTTATCGATAGTCCGGATATTCCACTGAATGTCAGCAGAAGTTATTTGCAGGGAGATCCGAATGTGAAGAAAATTGGTTCTTATATCACTAAAAAAGTGGCTGATAAATTAGAGGAACTTTTTAGAGAAGACAGGAAATCATTTGAAGAGAAATGGGAAAGCCTTGGGCTTTTTGTGAAATACGGAATGATAACAGATGATAAGTTTTTGGAAAAAGCAAATAAGTTCAATTTGTTTGAAGATGCAGACGGAGGCAAATATTATACATTGGATGAGTATAAGACGGCTGCCGAAAGTCTACAAAAAAATAAAGAAGGCAAAATTGTGATGTTGTACACCACTGATCCCGTGCAACAGAACAGTTTTATTAAAGCCGCCCGGCAAAAAGAATTTGTTGTGGTAAAGCTAGAAACTATTGTAGACGCTGCATTTATCAACAATATGGAAATGAAATGGAGCGATATCCAGTTTGTAAGGGTAGATGCTGATATTCTTGAAAACCTGATTGATAAAAATGAAAGCAATGAGAGTGTTTTGAGCAAAGAAGAAGCGGAGAAACTGAAAGATTTGTTCCATGTAGAAATTCCTGATTTGCATACTACTATTGAGGTAAAAGGATTATCTCCTGATTCTGCGCCGGTGATAGCAACACGTCCTGAATTTATGAGGCGTATGAAAGATATGGCTATGAATGGTGGGGGAGGAATGGGGAGTTTTTATGGAAACATGCCAGAAGAGGTTACCTTAACGGTAAATGGTAATCATCCTATTTATCAAAATATTTTAAAAGAAGAGAATAAAGATCAACAGGAAAATTTAGTTAAGAACTTAACGGATCTTGCTTTACTTTCCCAGGGGTTATTAAAGGGAAATGAATTGACTACTTTTATTAACCGGAGTGTAGAAATGATGGAGGGGAAACCGAAAACTAAAATAATTACAGAAGCGTAATTTTAAAATTATATTATCGAAAAGCTATCTCTAAAAAAGGGATAGCTTTTTTATTATTCATCAGGCTCGTTTGATAAAAGGCTTAATTCTATATATTTCAGTTTTTTTAGATAATATTCTTCTTCGAATCCTGCGCTTAAAAATATTTCTTTATGTAACGGGTTTACATATACGATATAAATCTGTCTTGGTTTTTGCTTAAGAGAAAGTAAAATATTTTTTGCGACCTGTAACATTATTACTTCGTCAAACGGGTTGAAGAAAAAGAAAACCTGGTCATCGGTTTCTATTTTATAATGGGTAGCATCATCACAAATTATTTTGAAATTTGCTGAAGGGAAAGATGACTGTATTCCTTCAATATTTTTTTCTGCATCCTTGCATAAGTCAGATGAAAAATCAATACCTGTAATGTTTTTAAAGCCATAGTTTGCTGCTACTGCCATTGCCCGGCCTTTGCCTGAGCCAAAATCAACAATGTTGTCATTGGCATTGATACTTTTAAGATAGCTGAAAGCTTTTTTGAGTACGTAATAATTAGCACCCTGGTAAATGGATGCATGAGTAAGATTATTTCCTTTTATTTCAAGATTATGCAGTCGGTCTAATCTGATGGTGTTGATACGGTATTTTAATTCTCCTTTTATTTCATGATAAATCGTAAAAAAAGCGAGCGGAAAATTCCAATTGATGCCGATGAAAAAAAAATACTTAAAGTAATAAATGAAATTCATTTTTAAAAGGAATAATTAATTTACGTTGGCTTGGGATTGCCTGATATCAATAACTTTTAGCTGGAGATTGATTTCCCCATTCCATTCATTTTCATCAATGGTATATGCTATATCAAAGGGCTTGTTTTCTTGTAGAATGGGAAATTTTTCAGCAAGGTTAAATCCTATACCTGTTAATGTAATGCCTTCATTTTTTACCACAAAACGGATGTGACGTTCTTTTACAATTTTTGACCACTGTGTATTGGTTACATTTTTTGTAATAAAAACCGGGCGCAGGTTTTCGGGGCCATAAGGTTCCATTTGGGTAATAATATTAAAGAAACTTTTATTGATACTCCTGAAATCAATTTCGGCATCAATAATTAATTCCGGAATCAGTAAATGCGGAGGGATAGTTTCGGAAACAATTGTTTCAAATTTATTGCTGAAAGCATTTACATTTTCAGGAAGCATTGTCATTCCGGCGGCTGCAAAATGGCCGCCATACCCTATTAAATATTCACGGCAAGCATGAATAGCTTCATATAAATTAAAACCAGGTACGCTGCGGGCGCTTCCGCCTACAACTTCTTCGCCCAAAGTCAATACTACGGTAGGACGGTAATAATTTTCGATTAGTCTGCTGGCTACTATACCTACTACGCCTTTATGCCAATGTGATTGGAAAAGAACGGTGGTTTTCCTGTTGAGCATTATCTCATCATTACCAATCATCGCCAATGCTTCTTCAGTAATAGTGGAATCGGCATCTTTCCTGTCTGAATTATCACTATGAAGCATTTCTGCAAATTCTTTGGCTTTGACATCGTCGTCTTCAATAAACATTTTTACTGCTTTGGTCGCATCATCCATGCGGCCTGCGGCATTTACACGTGGTGCTATAATAAAAACCACATTATTGATGGAGAATTTTTTTTCAACACCACTTAATTCAATTAATGCTTTTATCCCGGCGCAGGGTTTGGTATTTAATTTTTGCAATCCATAAAATGCAAGTATCCTGTTTTCCCCTGTAATAGGGACGATGTCTGCCCCGATAGCAGTAACTACCAGATCAAGACAACTTAAATATTCTTCTTCGTTTATTCCTAACCGTTGAGATAGTGCGGTAATTAATTTAAAGCCTACTCCGCAACCGCAAAGCTCTTTGTATGGATATTGACAGTCTTTTTGTTTAGGATTTAAAATGGCAATAGCCGGCGGCAATTTTTCATCAGGAAGGTGGTGGTCGCAAACAATAAAATCAAGACCTAATGTACAGGCATATTGAATCAGATCAACAGATTTGATTCCGCAATCAAGAGATATAATAAGATCAAAATTATTTTCTTTGGCAAAATCAATTCCCTGCTTGCTTATTCCGTAACCTTCTTTATAGCGGTGTGGGATATAAAAATCAATATTTTCTTCCCTGTATATTTTTTTTAAAAAACGATACATGACGGCAACTGCAGTGGTTCCGTCCACATCATAATCACCAAATACTAAAATTTTTTGATTCTGTTTTATTGCCAATAAAATCCTTTCTACGGCTTTTTCCATATCCTTCATCAGGTAAGGATCATGAAGTTGAGATAACTGTGGCCGGAAATAATCTTTTGCTTTTTCAAAAGTATCAATGCCTCTTTGAATAAGAATTTTGCATAGTGAAGGACTTATATTTAAAGATTGCTGTATTTTGGCAATTTTATTATTGTCTGCTTCCAGTATGTTCCATCTTTTTTCCATATAAAATTCAAAAAGTAATTTTTGATTTTAGTATCACTAATATTTCCTGTCAGTAGTGTAACGAACGAGTTCCTCTAACCCTGTTCTTGCATCACTTTCAGGGAATTCAAATAAAATAGCCAATGCTTCATTTCTGTATTCTGTCATTTTCTTTGCTGCATATTCAATTCCGCCGGTATCTGTTACCTGTTGCAAAACATATTTTATTTTTTCAGGATTTTTATTGTGATTTTTTATGATATAAATGATTTCTCTTTTTTGAGCGGGTTTAACATTATTAAGTGTATATATAAGAGGTAATGTCAGTTTTTTTTCTTTCAGATCATTTCCTGTTGGTTTACCAATATCATCACTTCCATAATCAAAAAGATCGTCTTTTATTTGAAAAGCAATCCCTGTTTTTTCGCCAAATAGTTTCATTTTTTGAGTCATATTCTCGTCATTACTTGTACTCCAGGCACCCACAGCACAGGCTGAGGAAAGTAATGAAGCAGTTTTACTCCGGATAATTTCAAAATAAATATCTTCATTAATATTTAGTTTCCGGGCTTTTTCCATCTGCAATAATTCTCCTTCACTCATTTGTTTTACGGCTTCTGACAATATCTGTAAATGCTTAAACTCTCCCGATTCTGTAGAGAGAAGTAAACCTTTCGAAAGCAGGTAATCACCTACCAATACTGCAATTTTATTTTTCCATAATGCATTTATTGAAAAATAACCTCTCCTTTCAAAAGATTCATCAACTACATCATCATGTACCAGGGTGGCCGTGTGTAGTAATTCAACTAAGGCGGCTGCGCGGTAGGTAGATTCATTTACGGAGCCAAACAATTTGGCACTTAAAAACACAAACATGGGGCGAAGTTGCTTTCCTTTTCTTTTGATAATATACTTCATTATCCTGTCAAGAGAAGGAGTCTGGCTTTTTACTGAATCAGCAAATTTTTTTTCAAAATTTTGTAATTCGTCTGAAATAAGGTTTTTTGAAAAGTCCATTTTTAGATAAAATGGCAATATAGCAAAGAAAAAAAAAAGAAAGAGATTATTAGTAATATTTGTTAGTATAAAAATAATTTCTCTTGAAAATTATAAGGAAAGAATGATTATTTTAATTTGATGCAGCACTTAACATGATTTATTAGTCTTAGGTTTACAAAATTGTATGAATATGTAATTGGCTCTAAATCTAATTAAAGGCTAAAAAAAATTTGCATTTTGGCTAAGGTTTGATACTTTTGCGGAATCATCAAAGTTTATTTAGAAATCATTAATCAAAAAGTTATGGCAAGCAAAAAGTTTAAATTGTTATTATTGGGAATATTTTCCCTTTTTTCCTGTGGCGTTTTCGCACAGGATAGTGGTGTATATAATGTTTTTGACTCAAGCGTAATTTCCCCCAAAGGACAAGCGCAACAGAATGAGTTTATGAACAACACCTATGATTTTCCGGCAAAGCCGCGCAATCAACTCGAAATAGGAATTTCCGGCGGTATGTTTTCAGTAAGTGGTGATGTGTCGGCAAAGTTGCCTACCGCAGGGTTTGCAATACATCTTCGTAAAGCGTTGGGGTATGTATTTTCTTTAAGATTACAGTATTTATATGGAGCCGCAAAAGGATTGAACTGGAAGCCTTCTTATGGTTATGCTAATGATCCTGCCTGGGGAGCTTATAATTCTTCAAGTTTGCAGCCTGTTTATTATAATTATCGCACTCATGTTCAGGATCTTGGTTTGCAAGGTATTTTTACGTTGAACAATGTGCGGTTTCATAAACAAAAGAGTGGCATGGTTATGTATGCTGGTATAGGAATAGGTGGAACTATTTATGATACAAGAATTAATGCATTAAATGGTAATGCACCCTATAACTTTGCTTCAATATCAGGTTCTGGTTATTCAAGCAGGAAGGATATCCGCAAGCAATTAAAAAGCATGATGGATAATTCGTATGAAACACATGCGCAGACCAGCCCTAATGACGCAAAGGTATTTGGACAGACATTTAAACCTTCCGGAACACTATTGGCCGGAATTGCGTTTAAATTGGGTAAACGTGTGAACCTTGCTATTGAAGACAGGTTTACTTTCATTAAATCTGATTTACTTGATGGTCAGCAATGGCAGGAGCATCCTGTAGCTGATCCTGTACAAACCCGTGATTTTGACACCTATAATTATGCCTCTGTTGGCTTGAACTTTAATGTAGGTTCTAAATCAGTAGAACCTCTATGGTGGATCAATCCTTTGGATTATGCATATAGTGAAATTAACAATCCTAAGCACATGAAATTACCTAAACCTGTATTTGATGATGAAGATGGTGACGGTATTGTTGATCAACTTGACAGATGTCCAGGTACTCCAGCAGGTGTGAAAGTTGATTCTCACGGTTGTCCTTTGGATACTGATGGCGATGGCGTTCCTGATTATAAGGATAAAGAATTAGTAACTCCTACTTATTGTCAACCAGTTGATGCTGATGGCGTTGGTAAATGCCCTGATCCTGAATGTTGCAAGAACATGGTAGCAGTAAATGCAAATGCTTGTAATATAGGTGATCTTCCTAGTATTTCATTTAAAGGTAAGACTCGCACATTAAGCAGCGATGCACAAGCAATGTTGGCAACCGTAGCTTCTAAACTGAAAAACAGTGCAGCTTGTACAATAACAGTGACTGGGTATCCTGCAGCTTCTAAAGCTTCTCAGGCTCTATGCAATAAAAGAGTAGATGCTATCAAAGCTTACTTAACTGAAAAAGAAGGAATTAGCGCAGATCGTATTACTACAAATTGTGAAGTAGGTGGCGGTGATGCTAATACAGTTGATATTAAGACCAATTAATTTAGAACACTTTTTGCTCAATGATAAACCCTTCCCTTATGGGGAGGGTTTTTTTATGCTATTATCAAAACATTAACTAGGTCAATTTTGCTCCAATTTATTTAATACTCATTTTTGTTTAAAATCACTTAATTTTGCACCTCTTTATGAAATTAATTTTAATTTTATTTGTACCATTTTTAATACTGGCTTCATCATGTAATAACCAGTTTAATAAAGTACTTAAGAGTACGGATTATGACTACAAGCTTAAAATGGCTGATAAGTATTATGCTGCTAAGAATTATAATAAAGCTGAGCAGTTATACGTAGAGTTATTCCCTATTTTTAAGGGATCTGATAAATTTGAAGAATTATATTATAAGTATGCTTATTGTTCTTTTTATCAACAAAATTACCTTGATGCAGAGAATCTTTTTAAAGGGTTTTTAGGCGTTTTTCCTAATAGTACAAAAGCCGAAGAAATCGCTTATGTGCATGCGCTTACTTTTTATAAGCAATCACCGAAGGTAGAACTGGAACAAATAAATACGACTAAGGCTATTGGAATGATGCAGAGTTTTATCAGTACTTATCCAAATTCTTCCCGAATTGGGGATGCTAATAAAATTATTGCTCTATGTAGGGCTAAGTTGGAATTAAAGGATTATAAATCAGCTGAGCTATATTATAATATAGAGCAATATCGTGCGGCTGGAATTTCTTTTATTAATCTTATCAACTCTTATCCTGAATCAGAAAAAGGACAGGAGTATATGTTAATGGCTATTAAATCTTATTTTAAATTTGCCAAATTGAGTATTCCGGATAAACAGGAAGAGCGATATCAAAAAGTGGCTACAGAGTATTTTGATTTCGCTGATCGTTTTCCTGAAAGTAAATTATTAAAAGAAGCTGAAGATTATAAAAACATAAGTCTAAATAATATTAAACAATTACAAAATGAGCAAATTAAGACGCCAGCAAACCGCTAATACCAGCAATGTTGTTGAAACAAAAAATCTTATTGATATAAAAGCTAAAACAGGCAATCTTTATGAATCAATTGCTGTAATTGCTAAGAGAGCTAATCAAATTAATATTTCAATAAAAGAAGAACTACATAATAAATTGGAAGAATTTGCAAGCCACACTGATAGCCTTGAAGAGATTCATGAAAATAAAGAGCAGATTGAAATATCAAAAGCCTATGAAAGGATGCCCAATCCTGCTATCTTAGCTACTGTTGAGTTTATGGATGACAAGATTTATTATCGCCGAAATGAGGATAATTTATTTGATTAATTTTTATAATAATCTTTGAATAAGAAATGATAATTTTAATGGCGGTTTTATACCGCCATTTTTAATGATATAGAGTAAGAGAATTATCTAAAGAATTACTTATGGTTAAAGGCAAAAAAATTTTATTGGGAGTTACTGGTAGTATAGCGGCATACAAATCTTTATTACTATTAAGATTGCTTATTAAAGCCGGAGCCGAAGTAAAAGTGATCATGACCAAAAGTGCGCTCAATTTTGTATCGCCACTTACTTTCTCTACACTTTCAAAAAATAAAGTTTTAATTGATTTATTTGATAATGATAGCTGGGCTAACCATGTAATGCTTGGTCGTTGGGCTGACGTAATGATTATAGCTCCGGCATCATGTAACACAATTGCTAAAATGTCGAATGGATTATGTGATAATCTTTTGTTGGCGGTTTATTTATCTTCCAGTTGCCCGGTACTGGTTTCGCCTGCAATGGATGAAGATATGTGGCATCACGTTGCTACTCAAAAAAATATCGAAGCCTTAAAATTAAATCAAAATATAATTCTTCCGGTAAATAATGGAGAACTTGCAAGCGGTCTGGTCGGTGAAGGCAGGATGGCCGAGCCTGAAGAAATATTTAATTTCCTTAATCAATTTTTCTCAGATCAATTGATTTTGAAAGGGAAAAAAGCCTTGGTTACGGCAGGCCCAACTTATGAAGCTTTAGATCCCGTAAGGTTTATTGGTAATCATTCCAGCGGGAAAATGGGAGTTGCAATAGCAGAAGAATTG
Source organism: Bacteroidota bacterium (assembly GCA_030706605.1). GTDB lineage: Bacteria > Bacteroidota > Bacteroidia > Chitinophagales > Chitinophagaceae > Ginsengibacter. The sequence goes on along the minus strand of JAUZOE010000009.1, from coordinate 76,235 downwards.
ACAAATAAGGGTGCAGAAGTCCAGTTAGTGCTGGGCCCATCAGGAATAGAAGTGGGGAAATTAATTCAAACAACAAGAGTGACTTCTGCTAATGAAATGTATGAAGAATGCCTGAAAGATTTTTCTTCTTACGACATTATTGTAATGGCAGCAGCAGTTGCTGATTATACTCCTGAAATTAAATCCGGTGAAAAAATAAAAAAACAAGAGAAAGAATTTTTACTAAAACTGGTTAAGACGAAAGATATACTTTCCAAAGCAGGAGAAATGAAATCTGAACAACAAACTTTAGTCGGTTTTGCTTTGGAAACTAATAATGAAAAGCAAAATGCATTAGATAAACTTTCTAAAAAAAATGCAGACCTGATTATACTTAATTCATTGAATGACCCTGGCGCGGGATTCAGTCATAATACTAACAAAATCACTATTTTTGATAAGAATGGAAAAGAATATAAATTCCCTATAAAATCAAAAAAGGAAGTTGCTAAAGATATCGTAAACACTATCATTCTATATAGAAATGAATAAATTATTATTGTTCTTATTATTATCTGTTTATACTATTAATTCCGATGCCCAGGAACTGAAGGCCAGGATTAGTGTATTAAGTAATCGTGTTGCTAATAATGTTGATAAGAAGGCATTTCAAACATTGCAAACAGCACTTAATAATTTTGTGAATGGCCGCAAATGGAGCAATGACAAATTTGCTCCTGATGAAAAAATAGACTGTAGTTTTTTATTAAATCTTGAATCAACCGGAGATGCTAATGTTTATAAGGCTTCTTTAACTATTCAATCTGCCAGACCGGTTTTTAATTCATCTTATGTTTCTCCTGTTATAAACTACCAGGATAATGATGTAATTTTTAAATATACAGAATTCCAACAATTAGAATTTAATGACTCGCGTGTTACCGGAACAGACCCTCTTGTATCTAACCTTACTGCTGTATTTGCTTATTGGGTTGATATGATTCTTGGCTTCGATTATGATTCATTTTCACCACGAGGTGGCAATCCTTATTTTCAAAAAGCACAAAATATAATTGATAATGCGCCTGAAGGAAGAAATATAACTGGGTGGAAAGCATTTGATGGCACGAGGAACAGGTATTGGCTTGCAGAGAATTTGCTTAATAGCCGTTATAATATCATTCATGATGCAATCTATAATTATTATCGATTGGGGATGGATAAGTTGTATAATGAAGAAGCAAGTGCAAGAACACAAATGTTAAATGTATTAAGCCTTTTAAACACTTTTAATGTTGAAAATCCCAATACAATGGTATTGCAATTTTTTTTCCAGGGGAAAACGCAGGAATTAATAAAAATATTTTCAAAGGCAACACCACCGGATAAATCAAGGGCTTTAGAATTTTTACAACGCCTTGATGTTTCTTCAGCTTCACAATATCAACAACAGTTGAAATGATCAATCGCTTTTACTGTATTTTTTTGGTGATATTTGTTTCTTGTGTTTCAAAAGAGAAAGCGCCTTCTGATATGATTCAACCCGAAGAAATGAAAAATATTATGTGGGATATCATGAGAGCACAAACTTTGGCTGTTGAAATCAGCAGAAGAGATTCTATGCTTAGTGATACAGCTGAAACAAAGGCATTAGTGCAAAAAGTATTTGAAATTCATAAAATCAGGTCTGCGGATTTTGATAAAAGTTATAATTGGTATGTGAAACATCCTGAACTAATGAGTCTTATGTTCGACAGTCTGTACATGCAAAAGCAAAGAAATGAATTAAGACCTTATCTAAACAACTTAAAAACCAATAAGCCACCCAGGAAAAATCTTTTGCAATGGGATCTGCCTCAAAAAAAGTTAAATAAAATTGATACCTTTCTTTACTAATATTTATGTGAATATATCTATTGCTACTAATAAATAAATGAACGCATGAGTAAAGTTTTTAAGAATGCAGGCGAAGCTGTTTATGATATCATGAGCGGAAGCATCATAATGATAGGAGGCTTTGGTTTGTGCGGTATCCCCGAAAATTGTATAGCTGCTCTGGAAAAAAGAGGAGTGAGTCAGATTACGTGTATTTCCAACAATGCAGGAGTAGACGATTTTGGTATTGGATTATTATTGAAAAATAAACAGGTAAAAAAAATGATTGCTTCATATGTAGGTGAAAATGCGGAATTTGAAAGGCAATTATTGGAAGGCGAACTTGAAGTTGAATTAATACCCCAGGGTACACTGGCTACAAGATGTATGGCAAGTGGTTATGGAATGCCCGCAATTTTTACTCCGGCAGGAGTGGGCACAGAAGTGGCAAAGGGAAAGGAAGTTCGTGAATTTAATGGTAAACAATATTTATTGGAATATGCTTTTGATGCAGATTTTGCTTTAGTAAAAGCCTGGAAGGGAGATTCTTTTGGGAACCTGGTTTATAAAGCTACTGCCCGGAATTTCAACCCTTTGATGGCAATGGCTGGCAAAATTACTATAGCAGAAGTTGAAGAGATGGTGGAGCCAGGCCAGTTAGATCCCAATGAAATTCATACACCTGGAATATATGTTCATCGGATTTTCCAGGGAGCTAATTATGAAAAAAGAATTGAAAAAAGAACTATTAGAAAATTAGACCAATAGAATATTACAATGTTTCAGTTTTGAATTGAATCTATGTTAGATAAAAATCAAATAGCCCAAAGAATAGCTAAAGAATTAAAAGACGGAGATTATGTAAATCTTGGTATAGGGATTCCTACTCTTGTTGCCAATTATATACCTGATGGGATAAATGTTATTTTGCAATCTGAAAATGGATTATTAGGTATGGGGCCGTTTCCGATAGAAGGGGATGAAGATGCAGATTTGATTAATGCGGGTAAAGAAACGATTACCACAGTCCCGGGATCCTCTTTTTTTGATAGCGCAATGAGTTTTGGGATGATCAGGGCAGGTAAAGTTGATCTTACAATTTTGGGCGCTATGGAGGTAAGTGAAAACGGTGATATCGCAAGTTGGAAAATTCCGGGTAAAATGGTAAAAGGTATGGGAGGCGCTATGGATCTTGTGGCAAGCGCAAAAAATATTATTGTTGCTATGATGCATACTAATTCTAAAGGAGAATCCAAATTAGTATCGGCATGTGAACTTCCTTTAACTGGAATTAATTGTGTAAAAAAAATTGTAACTAATCTTGCTGTGATTGAGATCACTGAAAAAGGATTTCTATTACTTGAACGGGCTCATGGTGTAACTGTCGAGGAAATACAAAATAAAACCCAGGGGAGATTAATCGTGGAAGGGGAAATTCCGGAAATTGCATTTTGACTATTCTTTTTTATTCTTAGAAACTTTATGAAGAATAAAAATTTCTTTTTGATAGTAAGGCTAATCAGATGTAGTATAAAAATTTCATTCGATGTAGATATCATTTAAACAATAAAAAATATAATATGAAAAAGTGGCTTTCGTGTATGTTTCTTCTAATTGTATGTTCCATCATCTGTAAAATTGTAAGTGGTCAAAACAAACAAAATTATATAGATAAATTTTGGAATTTACCCGGAAATGATTTGAAAACATTACCTGGGGGAAATTATAAGTCACTAACTACAATATATGATGATCATATGCTTAATAATAGGGACGTTACGTTTCGTGATGAGCGATTGTTGACAATGAGAGGCACTGAAACTATCTATGAAATGCCCGTTTATCGAACCAGAGAAGAATGGGAAAAAAAGAAAGAATATTTAAAAACACATATTCTTGTTTGTGCCGGTCTTTGGCCTATGCCTGATAAGAATCCTTTAAATATTAAATACTACCATAAAATTGAGCATAAAGATTATATAGTAGAAACAGTAACCATAGAAACTTATCCTGGTTTCTTTCTGGCTGGAAATATATATCGGCCAAAAGGCAAAGGCCCTTTTCCTGCAATCTTATCTCCTCATGGACACTTTGATTATGGTCGCCTGAATAATGATTTCATAAATTCGATTCCTGGTCGGTGTATTAATTTTGCCAGGCAAGGTTATGTGATTTTTACTTATGATATGGTCGGGTATAATGATACCAAGCAGGCGTCACATACTTTTGCAAATGACAGTATTTCCACATTATATGGGATTAATCTGCTAGGTCTTCAACTTAGAAATAGTATACGGGCATTAGATTTTCTGCGTGGCCTTCCTGAAGTAGATACCAGCAGGATAGGTATTACCGGAGCTTCGGGAGGTGGAACCCAGGCTTACATGCTTACAGCTGTGGATAATAGATTTAAAGTAGCCGCGCCTGTCAATATGGTAAGTAATAATATGCAAGGGGGTGGATTGTGCGAAAATGCACCTGGATTAAGGGTTAATACATTTAATGTGGAGATCGCGGCTATGATTGCTCCCAAACCTCTTTTATTGGTTTCAGATACTCATGACTGGACTTATAACACCAGGAATACAATTGTTCCAATGATTAAGCGTGTTTACAATCTTTACAATAAAGAAGGTAATTTAATAAATGAACATTTTGATTATAGACATAACTATAATAAAGCAAGCAGGGAAGCGGTTTATAAGTGGTTCGGCAAATGGTTGTTAAATGAAACCAATGAATCTGAACTATTGGAAAAACCTTTTGTGGCTGACAGTGATAAATATTTATTGGCTTTTATGAATAAGCGTAATTCTAATCGAAATAAAACTTTTGAACAATTACCATCAAGTGAATATCATGATTTGCCGAATAAATTGGATGAAAAAGGATTAAAGGATCTTTTAAAAAATATTTATGTTAATCAATTGGATGAATACTGGCCAAAAAATAAAGAAAGCCTGAAAGTATTCAGATCAATCTATGGAACAGCAATCAATCACTTGTTAGAAGCCAGTAAACCGGATGCTGTTGAGTGTAAAATTATGAAAAGAGTTAAAGGAACTGATTTTATTGCAACCCAATTACTGATTTCTATAAAAGATAAAAATAATTGGATACCATGCATATTATATCAACCTCTTTCCGGGGCAAATTCAACTGTAATAGTTACAAGTGATGAAGGTAAGGCTTACTGGGTGCCAGAGGGAAATTCAGAGCCCGGCAGTTTAATTAAAAAATTGCTCGATCAAAAGTGTAATATTTTAGCTCCAGATTTATTTAAACAAGGTGAGCATGTACTTCAAGACTCAACAATGACCCGGAGAAATGAAAATTCAGAATTCTTTACGACGTTTAATTTGACCGACAGGCAAGAGCAGGCCCAGGATATTCTGACAATAATAAAAGCTATTGAAGAAACTAATGATTTATCTCATAATATTGATTTATGTGCTGTTGGGAATACCGGCCTGACTGGCTTACTTGTGGCTGCGGTAACTCATGATCTTGGCAAGATTATCCTTGATGAAAATCATTTTAATCCAATGACCGATCAAAACATGCTTAAACTTGAAATTCCTGGAATAATGAGGATTGGAGGCTTGAAAACGATACTTGCGCTGGCTTCCAACCAACATTTGTTGATTTATAATTCTTCCCCTTCCTTAATATCTGATAAATTAGATAATCTTATTAAACTGGAGGGGAATAAAGATCATTTTCTTATTTCTAATGCAAATATGAGTGAGGATAAAATCATTAATTTTTTAAAAAAGTAGATCAATTGTTTTTTATTGGTTTGTTATTAAAGGAAAAACTATGAGTAAATTAATGATAATTAAGTTTTGCAATTAGAGTAAGGTTATCAAAAAATGAGTAACAAAAAAAGAGTCTTGTAAAACAGTAACCTCAATAAAAAATTATAATATCAACATTTTATAATTTTTTTTCTATTAAAAGAAGAATCTACAAGACTCCTCAAAAAAATCAAAAACTCAATCCCGGCTGATCTGTTCTTGAGTCGAAAGTGGCAACTCCTATTAATTCATCAGCGCGGCCAATAAATGATTTATAATAAACAAGGATAGTATAAAGATTTTCGGTTTCATAATAATTGCCATCCAGTTCATTACGTATGGCTGGGTTATTTTTATCAACTGCCAGGTAGGTGTAATCATAATAACCCTGCTTCATAAAAAGATGGGTTTCATATTTTCCTTTTTCAGGGTTAAATGTCATTTTCAAGCTGTCGGTTAAGTTATAATTGGTAAGCTGTCCAAATAGATAAATATTCTTATCCGTGTATGCTATTCCGTTAGGAGGTACAAAAGAGAAATAAACAGTGGCATAATCTCCCTCCCAAAAAGGATTAATACCCCGGATGGCTTCTATAATTGACATTCCATTGTTATCATGATAATAAACATAACGCAAGCCTGAGAGCGGGCCATCCGGACGCAAAAAAATGTCTGTAGACTTTTTGTTATAATCGGCAGTGAGCACTCTGTCGCTTTGCAAATGAAAATCTCTTAAATCGAGCCAGCGCCATTCTTTTCCCGCAGGAAAAATACCTGAATTTTCAGAATTATATTCTAAAGAACTTCCCCGGATAAAAGCCGGGGCCAGGTTCTTTATGGCATTATCCCATCGGTAATTCTGAAGTACCACCACTTTTATTTGTTGTGCCGCATTAAAAGAATTTACGCCTTTTACATCAATGTTAAACCGAATTTTTTGGTGAGTGCGGGATAATGCAGGTGAAAATGGCTGAACAACATTGGCTACGATTGCCGCTTTATTATCCAATACCATCAATCTTTTTGTAAATGCTAACTGAGAGGTATCCCCATTTAAATATACCTTCAATAGATAATTACCAGATCTTGTAGGATAGCAACTCTTGTCGGGTAACAGCGCCTGATAATGGGTATATCTTGTGAGAGCAATTGACGAAAACCGGTAAGTATTAATCCGCAATTGTGTAAACCCTTTTATATAATCAAACTGGCCTAGGTTGGCCGGTGTCCAATCGCTATTGCACAGTTGATAAGTGTAATAGTAATATTTAACATCAGCATCCAAATCATCAAAATCTAATTCTACCTGGTCATTGCTGTTTAAATTAATTAGGGGCAGTGTAAGTTGATTGCCGGAATTGTAAAGCCTTACGGTAGTTATATTGTTTGTGTAAATACTATCAGGCGTTTGAGCTGATAAATTATTATTAAAAAAAACAAAAAACACGAAGGCAGAAATAATTAATCGTATCGATTTCATTTAAATGTTTTAAAAAAAATTAGTTTTACAAGATACCAAATGTACATCGTTTGAACGTTTCCTCATTTATAGCTAAGCGAATTGCCTTTAACAGGCAAAAAACTTTTTCAAAGTTCATTATAGGGCTGGCCATTACTGCTACCATGATAAGCGTAGCGGTGATGATCGTTGCTTTAAGTTTTGTTAATGGCTTTCAAAATGTGATCAGCGATAAAGTTTTTAGCTTTTGGGGCCATATCCGTGTGCAACAAAATGTAATCACACAGGCAAACATTGCGGAAGAAACGCCTATTGAAAGAAATGATTCACTTGAACTGGTTTTAAAAGGAATGCCGCAAGTGAAAAATGTGACACGATACGCTACCAAATCTGCCATCATCCGCTATAATGACGATATTGAAAGTGTTTTGATGAAAGGCGTGGACAGTAGTTTTGACTTTAGTCGTATCAATCAATTCCTGGTAAAAGGAAAATGGGTTTCATTTAAAGATAGCGGGTATAGTAAAGATATCGACATTTCAGCCTATACAGCCAACCAATTGGAAGCAGATGTAGGCGACAGTGCCATTATTTTATTCATACAAAGTAATGGCAGCCAACGTGCACGAAAATTAAAAATTGCGGGTATTTTTAAAACAGGCATAGATGAATATGATCATAATTTTTGTATTGGCGATATTAAATTAATACAACGGCTGAATGATTGGTCGCCTGCCGAGATAGGAGGTTATGAAATTTTTCTGAAAGATTATAAACAAACTGACTCAGTCAACAATTATTTATATGATGCCGAGGTTTTGCCGGGGCGCTGGTATAGCAAAACGATACAGGAAATTTATCCCAATATTTTTGACTGGCTTAATTTGCAGGGGCGCATTAAAAGCATATTGCTTGTCATAATGATGGTGGTAGCCGTCGTTAATTTGATTACCTGCCTGATTATTCTTGTTTTGGAACGAACCAAAATGATTGGAATATTAAAAGCCATAGGTGCAAAGAATTTTTCGATACAAAAAATATTTCTTTATAATACTACAATCATTGCTTTTACTGGTGTCATTGCCGGTACTTTATTTGGACTGGGAATTTGTTTTTTACAGGAAAAGACAGGGTTTATCAAATTAGATGAAGAAGCTTATTTTATGAAAGTAGCCCATGCAGATGTAATATGGTGGCAGGTAGTAGCTATAGATGTGGGTACCTTAATCATCTGTTTTGTAATGTTAATTATTCCCACATTATTGGTAAGAAAAATACAACCCGTGAAGGCAATAGAATTCAGGTAAATATCCGGATTTGATTTTGAACAATAAAAATAATTTACTACCGCATTTTCTTTACATGGGAAAGAATGATTCCTGTGGCAACCGCCGCATTCAAAGATTCTGCATGCCCAAAGCGGGGAATGGTAATTCTTTGAGCAGCCAGTTTCAAAATGTCTGCATGAATTCCTTTAGATTCATTGCCAATCAGAATAATCCCTTCATTGATATTGTCTGTTTCATAAAGTGAAGTACCTGATAAGGCTGCAGCATATACAGTTATCTTATTTTTTTGAATAAAAGCAGCCAGGTCAGTATATAAGATGTTCACCCTTGATAAGCTTCCCATGGTAGATTGTACCACTTTTGGATTATAAGAATCCACACAATTTTGGCTACAGATTATATTTTCTACCCCAAACCAATCTGCATTGCGGATTATGGTTCCCAAATTTCCTGGGTCCTGGATATCATCAAGCATTAAAGAAATCTTTTTTTGCAATATAGGCTCTTCAAAAGTATTTTCCTGTTTAAAAACCGCAAGCACCTGGTTGGGAGTCTTTAAACAGGAAATTCTCTTTAACCACTGGTCATCAATTGCATATATCTTCTCAGATGAAATCGTATATAAAAGAGAACTGCTATTTAAAAGCCAATCTTTTTCGGCACATATCATAATACATTCAAACTTTTTTGATAAAAGAAATTCAGAAAGTACCTTAGGCCCTTCAGCAATGAAAGCTCCTTCTTCATCCCTGAATTTTTTATGGCTTAAACTTTGAATATATTTGACAATCTTATTGGTCAACATTGGCTCTAAATTATGAAAGGAATTATGCTTTCGAAAATACCTGTACTCTTATTTTTTGTATGTATGGCACTGATATTCTTACCAAGCTGTATTACCACAAAAACAAAATATTCCGGAATTACCACCTTGCGAAAATATCAAAAAAATATTCCTTTTGTTTTCAAAAATAATATCAGTCTTACTGCTTCGGGTGCCAGCAAAGATGAGAAAGTAATTATTAAATCCAAATTAAATACACAACTTGACGATAGTGCCAAAGTAAACATTGTCGATAAATTCTTTTTCCTGCACTATATCACAACCCCCCCGGTTTTTGATACGAATGCTGTTTTTCAATCTGCATCTAACATGCGCACTTCCCTGATGAATATCGGCTATTATGACCCGGAAATCACTTATTCTTTTGACACAGTTGTCAAAAAAGAGGGAGTACAAAAAAGAGTAATAATTAATTATGATGTAGTTACCGGAAAGCGAACCCTCGTAGATACATTGGCTTTTCTTTTTGACAAGCCCGAATTGGAAAGACTGGCCATCTCAACAAAAAAAGAATCTCCCCTGCAGCCTAATACGCCCGTTACCAAAAGCGCGATACAATCCGAAACCAACCGGCTGGCCAATCTTTATCGGAATCACGGCTATTATAAATTTACTGTAGATGAAATAAGAGTTACAGGCGACACTTCAATTGAGGCATTGACGAGTGTTTCAGAAGACCCATTTGAGCAATTACGTTTGCTGGCAGAGGCCAATGAAAAAAGGGATAAACCTACCATAAGGCTTGGATTTCAATTGAACAATTCTCCTGACAGCACAAATCTTCAAAAATATTACATCAATAATATTTATATTTTGCCCGATTATATTCCGGGAGAGCGATATACTGATTCCTCCTTACAGGTACATGCCTTTGAAAATTTTATTTCAGAATATCATCGAAAGCGTTTCAGGACATCACTGCTTCGCTCAGGTCTGTCGATGAAAAAGGGCGATGAATTTCGACAGAAGGATTATTTTAAAACGATGAATGATTTTTATAAACTGGGAGTTTGGGAAAGCCCCACTATCGATATTATTGAGAAAAAAGATACTAACCTTCTTGACATGGTGGTAAAATTAATTCCACTGAAAAGATATGGATTTGAAGGAAATATTGAATTGAGTTATTCAGCTAATAATGCTACCAATAACCTTTCTGCTACTACCGGAAATCTCTTGGGTGTTTCAGGAAATCTGTCAGTTACCGACAGAAACCTTGCAAAATCAGCTATACGAATGACCAATGCAATAAAAGTAGGCGCTGAATTCAATACTTCTCACAGAAACAGTTTTGGCACCTTTGTCAATTCCAATGAAATCACTTATTCTAACAGCCTGCTTTTCCCAAAATTTATTTTTCCTTTTAAAGTTTGGAATCAACAAAATTTACTGACCAAACAATCATTCATTAATTCTAATATTTCTTTAATCAACAGGGTTGATTTTTTTAACCAGCAAATATTTAATACTGCCTATGGTTTTAACTGGACTAATAATGAAAAACATTTATGGAGTTTCAAACCCTTTAATTTTGATTACAGGCGTTTGTATAACAGGTCTGCTAGCTTCGATAGTACTTTAAATGCAAATCCTTTTTTGCGATACTCATTCAATACGGCTTTGGTTATGGGTTCCAGCCTGAGCTATAATGAAGTGCGTTCTAATCCTAAAAAACCTAATAGGGTAAGAACTATTAAAGCTAACCTGGAAGAATCGGGCTTGCCATATGGGATTTTAAAATTAAAAGGTAAAACTTCACAAAACGGAAATTTTTTCAATAAATACTTAAAGGAATTTATAAAAATAGATGGTGAATATACTTATACGATTAACCATCCAAAATCAGCAATTGCTTTTCGCGCATTTGCGGGTATAGGCATTCCAATTTCAAAAAGCGATACCACCCTTCCCTTCTTTAAGCAATATTTTGGCGGAGGTCCAAACAGTATGAGAGCCTGGCCTGTAAGGGGAATTGGATTGGGAGGACAAACATTAGCGGCATATAATAACAAATTATTCAATGATCGCACCGGAGATATTCAACTGGAAGGAAATGCCGAATATCGTTTTAATGTGGCACCACTTTTTTCCAACGCTGTCCTTTTTAAAATGGCACTTTTTACAGACATAGGCAATATATGGGATTTTAAAAACACAAGACCAGATGGCGCTTATGATACTACGCAATTTAAATTTCAGAATATTTATAAACAATTAGGAGTTGCTTCAGGAGTTGGGTTTAGATTCGACTTTGCTTATTTTCTTTTAAGATTTGATGTAGGATTCCGGTTTAAAAGACCTGATATTTCTAAAAATGATGGCTGGCAAATTCCTGACGTTAATTTTAAAAATCTTTTTGGAACATCAGATGCCAACCGCCAATGGCGGTATGAAAATTTTAATGCCACCATAGGGATAGACTATCCTTTTTAATTGGGTTATGCCTAATTAAAATGAACCTGGTTCTCTTAAGAAATTTATATATGAAAAAATATTATTTTGATTATTTAATAATAAATTATTAGCTTTACAATACTTCTCCTACGAATAACTCCTCATGCTATACCGGTTTATCAACTACCTAATTAAGTATTCTTGTATTTATTAGTTGCAGGAATAATGTTTTTTAAGTTTTTTAGAAGTCTACTTTTTTAGATTCTTAAAAAGACCAAATATAAAATAATACATATTTTCATCCTAATTATTGAGAAACCTTTACCAGAGGCTGCATTATGCAGCCTCTTTTTATTTTGGTTTAAAATCAACCAGGCAAAATGAATTGCTCCTATACCAGAAATGATGCAGGTAAATTTTCTAATACCTAATTTGATCTCAAAAAAAATTCCGGTCATTTCTTATTTTTTGTGTAAATTGGTTTTGTATACTAATACCTTATGAGTCAAAATTCATTATTACAATCTTACCAGGAGCAACCCCATGTATGGGATGAAATGTTTAGTACAGCGGGCATCCGCTCCTCTTATAAAAATTTTGTTTCAGCAATTGCAGACTTGCCCGAAGCGGAAATGACTCATAAAGATGAAATGGCAAAAAAACTTTTCATGAGCCAGGGTATTACATTTACCGTATACAATAGTGGAGAAGGTATAGAAAAAATATTCCCGTTTGATATTATTCCACGCATTATTACCGGCAATGAATGGGCTTTGATAGAAGCCGGAATAAAGCAAAGGTTAAAAGCGCTGAATGTTTTTCTGAAAGACATTTATCATAACCAATACATTTTAAATGATGGAATTATTCCGCCACAACTCATTTATTCATGTCCCAACTTTTTGAGGGAAATGATCAATGTCAATGTCCCTTTTGATATTTACACTCATATTTCCGGAGTAGATTTAATACGGGACGATGATGGAAAATTTTATGTATTGGAAGATAACCTGCGTACCCCTTCTGGAGTTTCTTATATGTTGGAAAACAGGAGCATCACCTACCGTATTTTTCCTGATTTACTTCCTAAAAATAATGTTAGGTCTGTAAAGGAATATCCTGACCTATTGTACAGGAATTTATTAGCCCTGGGAAACCGGCAAATCAGTAATCCCCGGGTAATTTTATTATCGCCTGGAATATATAACTCTGCTTATTTTGAACACACAACACTTGCCCGGCTGATGGGAATCGAACTGGTGGAAGGCAGAGATCTCATAGTAGATAACAATTATGTTTACATGAAAACAACCAAAGGCCTCCAACAGGTTGATGTTATTTACCGAAGAGTTGATGATGAGTTTATTGATCCGCTTGTTTTTAGACCAGATAGTATTTTAGGAGTTTCCGGTATTTACTGGGCCTATCGAAAAGGAAATGTAGCCATAGTAAATGCAATGGGTAACGGCGTAGCTGATGACAAAGCTATTTACACTTATGTGCCGGACATGATCCGGTATTATTTAAACGAAGAGCCCATATTACAAAACGTACCTACTTATCAACTTGCAGATGAAGACAGCAAAAAATATGTTTTTGAAAACATGAATAAAATGGTAATTAAGCGTACCAATGAATCTGGTGGATATGGCATGCTTATGGGAAACTCAGCAAGCGACGAAGAAATACAAAATTTCAAGAATGCAATTAATGCTGAACCCAGAAATTTTATTGCACAGCCCATTATCAGTTTATCTTCGACTCCATGTTATATCAATGGAATTTTACAACCACGAAGAGTAGACTTAAGACCCTTTGCACTATATGGTCCTGAGGGAATTAGCATTGTGCCTGGAGGGTTAACAAGGGTAGCGTTAAAAGAAGGATCAATGATTGTGAATTCATCCCAGGGGGGTGGGAGCAAGGATACCTGGGTATTAGCTTAAAAGATTGGGAGATATGAGAAATAAAATGTAGTTCGATATTCGTTTATTGAATATTGGATATACAAGTAATTAGTCCGCTTACGGAAGCGATGATTTATTTTTTAATAACTTCTAAATCTTTTATTAAAACGCTTATGTTAAGTAGAGTTGCAGACACAATTTATTGGCTTGGCAGATACATGGAAAGAACCAATGGTATGCTACAGGTTATCTTAACTCAGTACATTTCATCTCAGGATGATGCTGATGACTTTCAATGGCGGTCTCTTATTAAAATTTACGGGGAATTAACGGATGATGAAATTAAATCTATAGAAACAAGTTCTTCAAAGGCTTTGGCATATATGATCTTTAGTCGTACTAATAGTGCCTCTGCCTATAATAATGTGATGTTTTCAAGAGAAAATGCAAGAGGAATTCAAGATCATATCACTAAGGAAGTATGGCAATGTCTTAATGATTATTATCATTATATACGAGATGATAATTTAAGGAAAGAAGCAAGTATAGCAGACCCTGTTTCCTCTATTGATTTTTTAATAAGAAACGGCTTATTATTTACCGGAACAGTTGATAATACTATGACCCGGGGAGAAGGTTTCACTTTCATTAATATTGGCAAATTCATTGAAAGGGCTATACATTCAACAGATATTACAAGAATAAAAATGAATGAATTGCGCAATGACCCTCATGAAGGTCATGCAGCGATGAAACTAAGATATTTGTTGTATTCACTATTTGGATTTGAGGTATATTTAAAAACCTATAAAGGAAATTTCACAACAAAAAATACCCTGGATCTCATTTTATATAACCCTGATTTTCCTCATTCCATTTTATACAGCATTGAGCGCCTCTATAAATATTTCGGAAGATTAAGAGAAGAAAGCTTGCATGAAAATTATGAACGTCTTGAATTTTTAATCGGGAAAGTGATGAACAACATTAAATATAGCAACCTGCATGAAAGTGATATTAAAACATTAGATGCCTTTTTGTTCCAGATAAGGCTTGATTTATTCGAAATTTCTGCCGCTTTCAGCAAACATTATTTTGGTAATTCTTAATTCAATAAAATGTCCACTTATAAAATAAAACATATCACCCGGTATTCTTACACATCCACCGTAATAGATTGCATCAACCAGATCATGTTGTATCCAATTATTGATGCACTCCTGGAAGTAAGAAATCATGAAATAAGAATTTCAAATGATCCCGTTATAGAAAATTTTGTAGATTATTTTGGGAATCATATAGGTGTCTTTTCTGTTATAAAGCCACATACCAGCTTATTGATAGAATCTGTAGCAGATGTAATTACCAAACCCATAATTTTCCCTACTGATGATATGGATGCTTCATCACAATGGGAAATTTTAAAGGAATTAAAACACCATACTGCGTATATGGATTTTTTAAAACCTGAATATTTTATTTCACATGATGAAGTAAAGAATATTTTATGCGAATTCATCAATGAAGAAAGAACTCCCTTGCAAAATGCAAGTGCCCTTTCAGAATATGTATATAATAATTTTACTTATCAAAAGGGTATAACAAGTGTAGAATCCAAAACTGAAGATGTGTGGCAATTAAAAGCTGGAGTGTGCCAGGACTTCGCTCATATATTATTGATATTCCTGCGCATGTTTAAAATACCTTCCCGTTATGTAAGTGGTTACATTTGTCCAAAAGGTAAAGAAATGCGGGGCGAGGGCGCAACGCATGCCTGGGTAGAAGCCTTTATTCCTAATTATGGTTGGCTGGGACTTGACCCAACTAATAACTGTATAGTAAATGATCAGCACATACGCCTCGCAAAAGGAAGGAATTTTGCTGACTGTACTCCTGTAAAAGGTACTTATAAAGGATCAGGAGAGCATACATTGGAAGTTTCAGTCGAAATCAAAAACGGAAACACCAGGAAATCGTCTGAAAAGCAGGGCTTACCCAAATTCAGTTACCAGGTAAAAAATCCCGGAGAACCCATTAATTCTTACAGATACAATCTTGAAGTACAGCAGCAGCAACAGCAATAATATTATTTTCTTGGCAATAGCTTCTGACGGCATTGGTCGCATATATTTTATCAGCTGAATAGTGTGTGCATTTGCCAAAAGTCTCCGTTGCAAAAAATGACTTCCTGTAATCTTTTTGCTTCATTGGGGGCATCATTACTAAGGTGTTAGATATAAATTAATACGACCTATCTACGATGTATTTACTTTAGCTTCAAACTCTGTCTGCTTCAGTTCTTTGCTTGCCATATCATTTATACTATCCCCTTATATCTCTAATAAAATTCAGATAATGTGATATTGGTTGTAAATTAAATATGTCTACCTGATTACTTTAAATATCCTGCTCCAGCGAGGCCCTTTATCGTAGCTGAACCAAATAAGGGATGCTTTACCGACAATATGGTCTTCAGGTACAAAACCCCAGAAACGACTATCCAGAGAATTATGACGATTGTCACCCATCATCCAGTAATAATTCATTTTAAAAGTATAGCTGGTTGCTGGCTGGCCATTGATTAAATATTGGCCGTTTTTTTCTTCAAACTTGTTGCCTTCGTAAGCAATTATACAACGTTTATAGCGGGTAATATTTTCAGGTGTCAATGGAATAGTAGCACTTTTTTTTGGAATCCACATCGGGCCATAATCATCCACTGTCCATCCGTTTCCAGTAACATATGGAAATAAGAACGGACTCTTATCATAATCCGACAGTGGCATAGGTTGAATACTTTTTACGCCAGGCAGCATTTTTAGTTGAACCAGTTCATCATCGCTCATGCCAATCTGGTAACTATTGGTTCCTATCATTCTAACCTGGTTCTTATTTTGATCATCACTATACTGTATACCTATGCTGTTCAGTTGATCAGGATCAAGAGGTCCGGTGGTATTAACCTGGTAATTAAATTCATGATGTTTGGGTAAAGCCTGTGCAACACCATTAATATACAAAATCCTGCTTTTGATTTGCAAAGTATCTCCGGCAATACCTACACATCGTTTAATAAAATTTTCTCTTTTATCCACAGGACGAGTGATAATCATATCACCGTATTGATCAATCACCCGCTGCCTGGCCTCTTCTTCAGATATATGATCAGACATCATTCTGCCCTGGATTTCCTGGTAATAGGTAATCTCTGAGCCATGCTGGCTATCATTGATTAATGTATCATTTGCCGGGAAATTAAAAACTACCACATCTCCTCTTTTTACAGGTCTAGCAAACCAGCGTGTATAGGGAATGTGGATCCATTCCACATAAGATTTGGTATTAGTCCCAATGATGGTATGATGCATAAAAGGTAATGCCAATGGTGTATTAGGAATGCGAGGGCCATAGGCAAACTTACTCACGAATAAAAAATCATTCACAAGCAACGTCTTTTCCATGGAAGGAGTGGGAATGGTATAGGCTTCAAAAACAAAGGTGCGTATTAAGGTGGCTGCCACTACGGCGAATACGGCTGCGTCTATCCATTCTCGTATCGCTCCCTTTTTATAATTTTTTACAACTGCTATACCGGCATATCTTTCGTTATCAGAAAAACCTAAATAAGGGAAATAAATAAAAGGGAAAAACACGGTAAGAAAATGATGGAAAACGCCAAAACGGCCAAAATGTTCTACAAATTTTATCAAGATCCAAATAGTTATAAACTGGCCTGCAATAGGAATTAGCTGGAGAAAGAACCATATCTTTTTAATTTCCATTTTTTCTACCATGCACCAGGTATTATACAAGGGAATTAAAGCCTTCCATGGAGTGATTCCAGCCTTTTTAAACATCCCGTATAACCCGATAAGGGCAGCAATAAAAGTAACTATAAATAAAAGTAGACCTATACTCATTTGTAAAATTTTTGTAATGCTGACAAAAGTACCATTTAAAAGTTCTTATTAAAATACAGTGTGGAAATAGTTATCATTAGTTTAACAATACATTTAAACACATACAATTAGTTATAAAAAATACAATCAATTCAATATCTCTTCCAATATTTTATTCACTTTATTGGCTCTGTTCATGGGTAGTAAATGCCCTCCGTCCTGGATAATATAGTCTGCATTAATATATTTAATGGGGAAAATATGGTCTTTGCCTCCGTGTATGTGTATCCTGTTGGGAGGTTTCCAAACATTTTTCCATTGAAGAATCTGTTCAACAGCCCATGAATTATATTTCAGGTTAATATTTTTCCGATAGTCTTTAATCAATTCTTTTTCTTCTTTGGTTTCTACGCCCAAATTGTAATTTTCAATAGGGGCCAGGAATGAGTAAGGGCGAATGGGTAGCAATTTATTAATATGCAATTTGCCTGCAATACGCATAGACAAGGGCATTTCATGAATGGTTTCTATGCTGGATAACAGGATAATTTTTTCAGGAGTAATGATTTTTGCAATTTCAACACACATCATTCCTCCAAATGATAAGCCCATTAAAACAGGAGTAGGGTGTAGAATGTCTTCCCGCATCCTTCCCGCATATGCCTGAATCGTCTCTTTTTTTTCGGGAATTTTCCAGGGAATAAAATGAAATTCATTCTCCCCAAAATCTAAGTATTTAAATACGCGTTCATCTGCTCCAAACCCACTTATGCAGTAAATATGCTTCATAAATATTGATCAGTTTTTGAAGAAAAAATTATTTTTTGGGCAAAACGTAATTTTCTACATCCTCAGCAGTGATGGTCTTTCCGGATAAAATAATTAATCGTTCTACTACATTCCGCAGTTCGCGTATGTTACCTGTCCATTTATATTTTTGCAAAAGATCAAGCGCTTTTTTTTCCATGTTTTTTTTGGGTTGTCCGTAATCTGAAGCGACATCTTCTAAAAAGCGATCTACCAGCATTGGAATATCAGATATACGTTCATTTAATGAAGGTACATGCAAAATAATAACTCCCAGGCGGTGATATAAATCAAGGCGAAAATTTTTATCGTCTACTTCTTTTAAAAGATCTTTATTGGTTGCGGCAATTACTCTTACATCTACACTAATGTCTCTATCGGCCCCAACCCTTGTAATTTTCCCTTCCTGCAAAGCCCGCAATACTTTTGCCTGGGCATTCAGGCTCATGTCTCCTATTTCGTCTAAAAATAACGTGCCTCCACTTGCCTGCTCAAATTTCCCGATGCGTTGTTTTACAGCAGAGGTAAAACTTCCTTTTTCATGCCCAAATAATTCACTTTCTATTAATTCTCCGGGGATGGCTGCACAATTTACTTCAACCATCGGGGCATTGCTCCGTGCGCTTTTCTCATGAATCCACCGGGCTACCAGTTCTTTTCCTACTCCATTATCTCCGGTAATTAAAACTCTTGCTTCTGTAGGGGCTATTTTATCTATGGTATTTTTGATTTTTTTTATCGGAGCTGATTCTCCAACTATTTCCTGCACGCGGCTCACCTTCCGTTTTAATACTTTTGTTTCGGCAACAAGAGTAGTTTTATCCATTGCATTCCGAAGGGTGATCAGCATCCGGTTTAGATCCGGGGGTTTGGATATATAATCAAAGGCTCCTTTCTTAACAGCTTCTACCGCAGTCTCAATATTACCATGCCCG
Source organism: Bacteroidota bacterium (assembly GCA_030706605.1). Taxonomy (GTDB): domain Bacteria; phylum Bacteroidota; class Bacteroidia; order Chitinophagales; family Chitinophagaceae; genus Ginsengibacter. Next base: position 57,050 of record JAUZOE010000009.1, on the reverse strand, counting down.
CTTATAATAATTATGGGAATTTCATGATTGATTTCTTTTGCTTTTTCAAGGAATTCTATACCATCCAGCTTGGGCATCTTAATATCGCAAAGAACCAGGTCATAATTTTTTTCTTTAAACTTTTTCAACCCTTCTTCACCATCAGCCGCTTCATCAATTTTATATCCTTCATATCCAAGTATTTCGGTAAGGGTTTTTCTAATCGCGATTTCATCATCAATTATCAGGATGGAAGGCATATGCAAATTATTTTAAAAGTAATTGTGTAACTGTTATATTGATAATTTGTTTAATTATCATATTGTTTTGTATCTGTTTTGAATTATCAATTATGAGGCTTCCATCATCAGATAAGCCTTTATAAATCCATCCAGTTCGCCATCCATCACAGGACCAATATTACCTACTTCATAATCAGTGCGATGGTCTTTAATCATTTTATATGGGTGAAATACATAACTTCTGATCTGGCTTCCCCATTCTATTTTTTTCTTAGTGGCATTTGATGCATTTAATTTTTCCTGCCGCTTGCGCATCTCTTCTTCATATAACCGGCTTTTCAGCATGGCCATTGCTTTTTCACGATTTTCGCCCTGGGTTCGTGCCTGCTGACATTCCACTATTATACCGGAAGGTTTATGTGTTAATCTTACGGCGGTTTCTACTTTGTTTACGTTTTGTCCTCCACTTCCACCACTTCTAAAAAATGCCCATTCCACATCTGCAGGGTTTACTTTTATTTCAATGGAATCATCAATCAAAGGGTACACATAAATGCTGGCAAAACTCGTATGCCTGCGTGCATTGCTATCAAAAGGAGAAATGCGTACCAACCGATGTACACCACTTTCCGCCTTTAAAAAACCATACGCAAATGGGCCGTCAAACTGCAATGTAGCGCTTTTTATACCTGCTCCATCACCTTCCTGGTAATCTAATTCTGTAACGCTCCAGCCTTGTTTTTCACCATACATCCTGTACATGCGCAATAGCATATCGGCCCAGTCCTGGCTTTCTGTACCACCGGCGCCACTGTTTATCTGGAGAATAGCAGGCATCTCATCTTCGGGCTGATTTAAAGTGCTTTTAAACTCTGCTTCTTCAGCAGCTTTCAAGCAACTGTCATAGGCAATTTTCACTTCATCTTCTGTAGCTTCGCCTTCTTTCCAGAACTCAAAAAGTACCGCAAAATCTTCTACTTTTGATTTTACATCAATGTACAGATTGAGCCAATACTCATTCACTTTTATGGCTTTTAATATAGAAGTAGCTCTGTCGCTATCGTTCCAAAAGCCCGGTGAAAGTGATAATTGCTTATCGTTATTTATTTTTTGTTCGCGGTTCTCGACGTCAAAGAAACCTCCTCAAAACCACCAGGCGGTCTCTCAAATCTTTTAATAATTCTGTAGTCATAGTGGCAAATATAATGATGATCCTGTTAATGATTCTTTATCTTTATAAGATAAAAAATAAGTATAGTCTTCTTGCCATTTTTTAGCTTAAAAACAGGCCTCATGAAAAAATATTTTTTCTTCCTTTTTTTCAGTTGTGTCAATACAATTGCTTTGACTTTGCCTCACGCAATTGCATTTCCCCGGTCAACAGCTTCCAATCCGGTTAAAAAAATAGTAAGGGAAATAGCTAAATCAAACATTTACAAATTTACACCATCGGCCGATAACAGCGATACCAGATCAGTGTGGGACAGGCGATATGAAGAATTGCGTAAAAGTGCTTCAGTGGAAGAATTGACTCAACTGGCAACCAAACATAAAAATGCGGTGGTAAGACTATATGCTTTCCGGGCATTGGTGACCCGGTTAAAAAATATTCCTGGGGCAATTATCGATCAGATTAGAAATGATTCCACGGTGGTATCAACATTACAGAACAATAAAGCGGGGCAAAGTCCTGTAAATAAAATAGCTTTAAGTTTTTTATATTAGCTCCCATTTTAAACTAACATACTATGGATTTTATCTATTTTTTTGAAAGAGATATGAAAAAACTAACCGAAGAAATCAATTTATATCAAGATGAAAGTGAGCTTTGGAAAACAAAAGGGAGCATTGCTAATTCAGCCGGAAATCTAACGTTGCATCTTATTGGGAACCTGAATCAATTAATAGGTAATTACCTTGGGAACACGGGCTATGTGCGCGAGCGTGAAAAAGAATTTTCTCAAAAAAACATCCCCAGGGAAAAATTAATATCTGAGATAAATGCTATTTCTGATGTTATTAAAAACACATTGCCCAACTTATCGGATGAAGATTGGAAAAAAGATTTTCAACAGCCAATCAATAACGTTGTGTTTTCCACAGAAAATGTGATGGTTCTGTTATTAACTCACTTAAATTACCATCTTGGTCAAATAAATTACCACCGGAGATTGATTTGACCAGAAAATCAAAAATTTAATGGGGTTATTTAAAAAAGATATTCCAGTACTATCATAAAAAAAGCCGGTATATTTTACCGGCTTTTTTAGCGTATAACAAATTCGGCTATTAATAATGTACTGAAGAACTTCTTTCAGCTAATATGGCTTCACCAATTACCTGGTCAAGCGCCTTTAAAGTTTCATCTATATAAATATCTCCGCTGATATTTTTTAAAAACAAGGCTTCTTTTTTCACTTTATCGGTATCACCTGCAATAGCTAGAGAATCTACTTTCAGGCTTTTCACTTTCAGGTTTACAGGAGATTTTGTATCAACTTCTAATTGTTTCGCAGCATCTTTTATTTCCTGCTGCAACTGCCTGAACTTAACGATATTCAATGGAACTTCCTCATTCCTGTATTTATCAAGTAATGATACAGTTTTGCTTATGTTTTTAAAATTATTATTATTTTTAATTTCCTCATTCATGTTATTAACTACTGATGTATAGTTGTAGCCAGGGTTCCATAAAGCATAGTTGGCTTTAGGAATTTCATCCCAGCCTAATGCATCAGGATTATCTTTTTCGCGAAATTTGGCGTTCTCTAGCCTGTCAGGAATAATAATATCAGGAACTACGCCGCGCAGTTGGGTGGCACCTCCATTGATCCGGTAAAATTTTCTGAAAGTAAGTTTGATATCGCCAAGCCCTTGGTCCGGTTGAGAGAATAAAGCATTTTCAGACTGGGGATCAAGAGAAATACTTCTTTGAACAGTACCTTTTCCGTAAGTAGAGGTGCTTCCAATTACAATTCCCCTATGATAATCCTGTATAGCCGCAGCAAAAATTTCAGAGGCAGATGCGCTTAATTCATCAACCATCACGGCCAGAGGGCCTGTATATAATACTTCCTTGTCTTTATCTGACAAAACACTTGCTTTTTCATCCCGCCCTTTAACCTGTACTACTGGTCCGCCTTTAATAAATAAACCAACCATATCTACGACATCAGATAGCGAACCACCTCCATTACCTCTCAGGTCAATGACAATTCCTTCAACTTTTTCTGCTTTTAGTTTTTCTACTTCTTTGGCCACATCGGTGGCACATCTTCTCCCAGATGGGTCATTAAAATCTGCATAAAATTCGGGTAAATAAATATACCCTACTTTGTGAGTTCCATTAATAATAGCGCTTTTTGCAAAAGTGTCTTCCAACGAGATTTTATCCCTGATTATGGGAACCACTTTAATAGTACCATCTGCTTTTTTAAGAGTCAGTCTTACTTCTGAACCTCTTTCTTCGCCCCTGATTAATTTTACGGCATCTTCAATAGAATAGCCTGTTACATCAATGGGTGGTGCAGATCCTTCACCTATTTTTATAATTTCATCTCCCGGAGTAACTTCATTGGTTTTCCAGGCAGGCATTCCCGTTATAAGGCTGGCTATGGTTATTTTTCCATCTTTTTCCTGCAACTGGGCACCAATTCCAAAAAAAGTGCCGCTAAGCATTTCATCAAAGCTCCTCTTATCTACCGGAGCAAAGTATGAGGTATGAGGATCCATGCTGCTCGTAATAGCATTTACAAAGGTGCTGAACATATCATCATCTGTATTGTGATTTTTCAGTGTTTGAAAATAACGGTCCATTTGTCTTGAAACAATGGCAATCGCTTCGCTTTGAAGTGTGGAATCGGGTTTGTAAGCTGAATCTTTTTTATTTTTTTCGCGGTCATCCTGCAGGTCGACATATCTGCCAAGTACAAGGTATTTTAAACGTTTTCTTGCATAATCATCTCTTTCGGCTATAGAGTTCGGATATTCTCTTTTATCGCCATCCGTTTGCAAAGATTCATTTTTTGAAAAATCAAAATGTTTTTTAAGAATCTTATTGTATAAAGAAGAAACTTCGTCTAATCGTTTCTGATAAACTTTGCTGATAGCATAAAAAGATTCAATGGGAGCTCCATGAATTTCATCATCTATTCTGTTTCCATATTTTTTGAATGCATCAATATCCTGCTCTAAAAAAATATATTTATCCGGGTCGAGGTTTTCTTCAAATTTTTTTAGCACTTCCTGCGAAAACTTGTCATCAATCTTTTTGGGATCATAATGTCCCTGTTCTAAAACAATACCTACATTACGAAGAATTCTTTGATATTTAACTTTGGGATCATCATTTTGTTTGTCGTTCCTTCCCATTACCCCATAGCCTATGAATAAGCCTCCAAGTATAAGAACTAAAAGTACCGGAATAAATTTTTTGCTCATAATAAAATTGATTATTAGGTTCATACGTAAAAGTAATAGAAATTAGATTCGTACTAAGAGTAAGAAACTGAATTAACAAAGGTTTTGTAAAAAGAATAGACGATTTTCACATAAAATTATTGCCATTAATAAAGAAATTTCTAAACAAAAAATCCCGCAAAGCATGCAGGATTTTTTGGGTGGATGATGGGGCTCGAACCCACGACCCTCAGAATCACAATCTGATGCTCTAACCAACTGAGCTACAACCACCATAAATTGGGCTGCAAAATTAAATAAAAATTTGATCTTAAAACAAATCTCTTTTTATATTTTATTTTTTACTAATAAAAGGATAAATATTCTTCTTTTGACTTAAAGTGGCTTACTTTACTTCTGTTTTATTTTTTGTTTGTCAAATATTATATGCAATTTCGTTACCTAAAACTGATTAACTGCCACTCATATATATAACTTACTTATCGCAACAGGCACTAAGATTTGTATTGGGAAAATTATAACAATGAAACGGAGTTTGAAAACTGGTTGCTTATTGATTTTGATCACAGTTATAACCATGAATGCACATTCCCAAACGAAAGGAAGAAGTGGGGGAGGGCAAAGTATGAATATGGGGCATTTTTATGGGAAAGTAATAGATAGCAACAGTAATAAACCTATGGAAGCAGCATCGGTTCAGCTTACACAAAACAGGATGGATACGGTTACAAAAAAGAGGAAAGATTTTGTAGTAGCGGCTATGTTGACAAATAGAAGGGGTGAGTTTAGTATTGATAAACTGTCAATTTTTGGCATGTACCAGATTTCTATAACTGCTATAGGATTCAAGCCTTTCAATGAAAAAATTTATTTTAATTTAAAAATGAACGGCGGCGACATGAGTCAAATGATCAATGCCGTAGATAAAGACCTGGGAAATATTAAATTGATACCCAACCCGGAGCAATTAGCTGGAGTGGTAGTTACGGCAGATGCACCGCTTCTTCAGATGAACGTTGACAGAAAAGTTTTTAACGTATCTAAAAGCCTGACAAGCGTTGGTGGAACTGCTGTGGATGTAATGAAAAATTTTCCTTCAGTAAATGTAGATATTGATGGTAATGTAACTTTAAGAAATATAACTCCTCAAATATTTATTGATGGCCGCCCTACTACCCTGACACTTGATCAGATACCTGCAGATGAAATAGAAAGTGTAGAAATTATTACCAATCCATCTGCAAAATTTGATGCTTCCGGTGGCGGAGCGGGTATCCTGAATATCGTTCTTAAGAAGAACCGAAAAGCCGGTTATAATGGAAATGTCAGGGCCAACATTGATTCCAGACTTAGTCATGGATTTGGTGCCGATGTTAATATTAAACAGGGAAAAATCAACTTCTTCGCCAATGCAATGTATAATCAGCGTAAATCTATAAGTAATCAAAGTACTACCAGAACCGATTTTATTAATGATACCAAAGCAGTACTTTCTCAGGATGACAAGCCGGATAGCAGAGGCCATTTTGCCTTTGGTCGTGCAGGTTTCGATTATTTTCACGACAATAGAAATACATTTTCTCTTTCGGGCGTAATGGTTGGAGGTTCCTTTACCAATGTTGACAAACTTGACATTAGCAGGGACAGTACTATCGGTTCTTATATGTCCAGTGAGAACGGGTTAAGCAATACCACCGGAAATTTCACTTTTCATAATTACGGAGGTACTTTCAGTTTTAAACATAATTTTGCAAAGGCCGACAAAAACATTACAGCCGATGCTAATTATAATTATAGCAAAACCAGTAATCGGTTGGAAGTAGCAACGGAATATTTCAATCCCGACAACACGCCAAAAGGTCTTAACGGGCAACAAATGAGTTATGGAGATGGACTTACCAAATATTTTACAGCCCAGACAGATTATACAGATCCCATTACTGATAAAATAAAACTTGAAGCGGGATTAAGAGGTTCTATAAGGAATTACAGTAGCAATAATGAGAATTTTTCTTATGATCATTCTTTGAATGATTATGTGTCAGTACCCTACCTGAACAGTAAGTATTATTTTAAAGACCAGGTGTATGCTGGATATGTGACATTTTCTCAGAAAATAAGCAATTTTACCTATCAATTAGGTGGCCGGATAGAGAGTTCCAAATATTCAGGAACACTTGTTGATTCTAACCAGGTTTTTGAAAATTCATATCCATTTAGTTTTTTCCCGAGCGTGTTTTTAACACAAAAAATTAATGACAAACAAGACATACAATTAAATTATTCCAGGAAAATAAACCGTCCGAATTTCTTCCAGTTAATTCCGTATTATAATTACAGTGATTCACTGAACATAAGCCGAGGCAATCCCGCCTTAGTTCCTGAATTTACTAATTTAATGGAACTCTCATACGATTTGAATCTGAAAAATGGAAATAATATAATTGCTACTGCCTATTTCAGAAACACAGACAATCTTATTGCTAATTACCAATACCGCGATAAGAATCCTAATCCCGGCGTAAACGATTCAATCCTTGTTTCTACTTTTGTAAATGCCAACCGTTCCGATGCGTATGGGCTTGAGGTGACAGCTACTAATAAAATTACTGACTGGTGGAGTCTTACTTCAAATATAAATTTGTATAACTCAATGATCAATGGTAAAAACTTACAGAGCGATTTGAGTAATCAACAGCTTAGTTGGTTTGGAAAACTCAATAATACTTTTAAATTGCCGGCAAGCTATACCATACAACTAACGGGAGACTATACCAGTAAAACAATTTTACCTCCCGGCAGAGGTGGCGGAGGTGGTGGCAGATCATTTGGCGGTGAAAATTTATCAACAGCCAATGGATATAGTGATCCCGTCTATGGATTTGACATAGCCATCAAAAAAGATTTCTTAAAAGATAAGTCAGCTTCTGTTTCAATAAGTATGAATGACTTCTTAAAAACAAGAGTTTACAAAGTACATTCCCGTTCGGATTTTTCTTCTACTATTTATTCAATTCAGGAAAATGAAAGACGTAGAGACCCGCAAATAGTAAGGTTGAATTTTAACTGGCGTTTTGGTAAATTTGATGTATCACTTTTTAAAAGGAAAAACCAGAATGCTGACCAGGAAGGGCTGCAAAATGGTATGCAGGGAATTCAATAATCTATTCATTTATGCCACTTATTTGAGAATCTGGCTTATTTAAATCATTAATTTGATATTGCTTTAGTCATTTGATTTTGTATCCTTATTTATAGATGGAACTGTTAATACCAGCTAATAAAGATAGAAGGGAATAAGTTCGTTTCTATGCGTCAGGGGTTATTTGTTATATTTGCGCGCTTTCAACATTTTTTGTTGTAAATGACATTCATCTGATTATAAAATCTGCAATTATGCAGCATAAATTTTTAAAAATATGGCTTTAAGAGCTGGGATTGTAGGGTTACCCAATGTAGGGAAATCTACCTTATTCAACGCAGTTAGTAATAGTGCAAAAGCGCAGGCAAGCAACTATCGTTTCTGTACTATAGAACCTAATATCGGGTTGGTAAACGTGCCTGATAAAAGGCTTGAACAGCTTGCTGAATTGGTCAAGCCTGACAGAATTGTTCCTACCCAAATTGAAATTGTAGATATAGCAGGCCTCGTAAAAGGCGCCAGTAAAGGCGAAGGCCTGGGAAATAAATTTCTTGCCAACATAAGAGAGGTAGATGCTATTATTCATGTAATCCGTTGTTTTGAAGATGAAAATATTTTAAGAGATGAAGGAGCAATCAACCCGATCAGTGATAAAGAAATTATTGAGACAGAACTTCAGTTAAAAGATCTTGATAGCGTAGAAAGAAAATTGTCAAGAACAGAAAAAATGCTAAAAACCGGCGATGCCAAAGTAAGGGAAGAGTTCGAAGTTTTAAAAAAATGTAAGGCACATTTAGATAAAGGCAAAAATATACTTTCCTTAGATTTATCCAAAGAAGAAAAACTGGCAATCGCTGATAATTTTTTACTGACTGATAAACCGGTTTTATATGTTGCTAATGTGGATGAGGCATCAATGCATACAGGAAATCAATATTCTGATCAATTGGTAGAAGCAGCTAAAAAAGAAGGGGCACAGGTAATCATCATGACCAATGCTATTGAAGCACAGATAGCAGAGTTTGAAAATCCGGAAGACAAACAAATGTTTATGGAAGAATATAAAATGGAAGAGCCTGCATTAGATCGCTTAATTCATTCCGCCTATAAACTTTTAAACCTTTCAACTTATTTTACAGCAGGGGTGCAGGAAGTAAGGGCCTGGACTATTCACCATGGGTGGAAAGCCCCACAGGCAGCCAGTGTAATCCATACTGATTTTGAAAAAGGATTTATTAAAGCTGAGGTAATTTCTTTCAATGATTTTATTCAATATAAATCTGAAGCAGCCTGTCGCGAAAACGGAAGATTAAGGATAGAAGGAAAAGAATACGAAGTGCATGATGGAGATGTGATGCATTTCCGGTTTAATGTGTAGAGAGGAACCTATTGGTATTTATTTATAGGCAACAATGTTTGTAAGCATCCCTATTTTATCAATACTAATTTCAATTTTATCACCTGCTTTTAGGGAAAATTCATTAGGTGGAACTATTCCTGTTCCTGTCATTAAAAAAACTCCATTTTCAAAGTCACATTCCCTGAACAAATATTCAGTAAGATCCGTGAAGCTTCTTTTCATTCTATTCAATTGAATTTCACTTTTAAAAATATTTTTTTCATCTCTATTAACAGAAATGCCTATAACTGTTTCAGATGAAATGGGATGTTCCGGTACATATAAACAGGGACCCAGAGCAGCGCTTTTTTCATATACTTTTGCCTGAGGTAGATACAAAGGATTTTCACCTTCAATATCTCTTGAACTCATATCATTTCCTATTGTGTAACCTTGAATTTTCCCATTTGAATTTATAAATAAAGTAAGTTCTGGTTCAGGTGCATTCCATTGGGAATCTTTCCGGATAAAAACGTTTTCTTTATGTGCAGCCACACGGTGTGGCATAGATTTAAAAAATAATTCGGGCCTTTGGGCATTATACACTTTGCTGTAAAAATCGGCACCTCCTGAATCTTTGGATTCTTCCATTCTGGCATCGCGGCTTCTTAAATAAGTAACACCTGCAGCCCAAACTTCCTGTTGGCCAATTGGTGCCAGGGTAAAGTCCTCAATTATTGATGAAGACTTGGAATCATCAGAATATTGTTCATCATTTATTTGTTGAGATAAATATTCGAATAAATTATCACGATTAATAATGGTGTTCCATTCTCCTTTAAGTATATAATTTCTGTTGTTATTTTTAAGGAAAATGCCTTTTGCAGTTTTAAATAGTTTCATTTGTATAGAGATTTACCAGTTTTTGACAGTATTCAAATCTACATTTAATAAACGATTCGCTAATTCTTTTAAAGATAAATAGTTGCCATGAAAATGAATGATGGTTTGTTGATATTCTTCAGATTGGCCAGGCATTAATTCTTTTACAGGTGATGAAGATTCTATTTCGTAGAAAGGTCCAAGTTGACTGCCGTCCTGCAAAGGGCCGTCATTGTAAGAATTGATTACATCTCCCTTATAAGGTTCTTTTTGAATTTCCCATTTTGAATTCACATACATTTCATTTTTGTGTACTTCCGGAATTAAAATGGTTAGAATATTTTTTTCAAAATCAAAACTTCCGACGATAGGCTTTGCGATAACTGGTGCTATACCAAGTTTACCTCTGGATTTTCCATCACAACGAAAATATAAAATGCTGTCTTTTACTGTTAATCTATCCTGAGGAATTTCCCCAAAATAATTATCTGTTATAAATGAACGTGCATTGGGGTGAGGCGAAAAGGGAATTATAACTTTTGTTTGTTCAGTAGGTGTCATCATTCCCAATAACCAAATGGAAAGCAGGCCGGTTTCTTTTTTCCATTTATTGTTGCCCGAATTTATTATTTGATTGAAAGATTGGTAAGCAACAAATTGGACACCTGAAGGGATATTTGAGTTCAGTATCTGTTCTGTTGTGCTTTTATCAAGTAACTGAATTTTTCTTTTAATTTGTAAATGAAAAACTGATCCTGAATAATTAGTGAGTATTGCGTTCTTAGAAAAGGTTGCTGATGAGGAGTCTGATCGGATAACATCAAACTTTTCTGTGTCAATTACAGCAGGGACTTGCCAGTTTTTAATGTTGAATGAATCGCCTTTTTTGAAATAAATTGAAAATTGACCACCTTCAGGTCCAAGCCATAACCTTTCTTCACCTCCTACCGGATTGAATTGTTTTTTCTTTATTCCTGATGATATTAAACTGTAGTTGATCCACCCATAGCTTGAACCACTATCACCGGCTGCAGTACTTGTCATCACTCTTCCCTGGTAATTTGCACTTAATAAAACTTTTGCATTCCCATTTTGCAATTCAATAATACCAGTTGAATATTTCTTGAGAAATGCCGCATCGTAGCCATAAGAGCCTTTTGCATATTTAGTATCAGTTTTAGTTTTATTCTTATTACCCTCATTACAACCGGCAGCTAAAAGTAATAATAAAAAAAAGCAGGTTTTTTTTATATTCATGTTACTTATATTTTATTTTAAATTTTAATTTCAACCTCGTAAAATATGTAAATAAAACACGCAATAAATTTTCATTAATTGCTTGCTAAGTTAAATGTTAGAATAGAAAATTTTTGCTAATATTATCCAAAGTTAATCCATTAAAAACCCGGTGCAAATAATTGGGCACCGGGTTTCATTAATTTCTTAATTCTTTTTACTGTTCTTTATTTCAGTCCTTCCAGAGCACCATTCATTGTCCTCACAGCTTCAGCGCTTTTATTAAAGGCTGCCTGCTCTTCTTCATTCAGTTTGAAATCAATGATCTTTTCCCAGCCATTTTTTCCAATCACTACGGGTACACCCATGCAAATATCTTTCTGCCCATATTCGCCGTCAAGCATTACACAGCAGGGAATTAATTTCTTTTCATCTCGAACGATGGCTTCTACCAAAGTAGCGCCTGCGGCACCTGGAGCATACCAGGCACTGGTGCCTAATAATTTGGTAAGTGTGGCACCGCCTACCATGGTATCTGCTGCTACCTGTTTCAGAGTCGCATCGTCCAACATATTAGAAACAGGCGTTCCGTTGTAGGTTGCCAGCCTGGTCAAAGGAATCATAGTGGTATCTCCATGTCCGCCGATTACTACAGCCTGTAAGTCATGAGCAGAGCACTGCATTGCGGTAGATAAAAAATATTTAAAACGGCTGCTATCAAGCAAACCACCCATTCCGATAATCCTGTTTTTGGAAAGCCCGCTCGATTTTAATGCGAGGTAGGTCATAGTATCCATCGGGTTGCTGATTACAATAATTATTGCATCCGGGGAATGTTCCAGGATATTGGTGGTAACGCCTTTTACGATTCCTGCATTGATCCCGATTAATTCTTCACGTGTCATTCCTGGTTTACGAGGTATACCTGAAGTAATAACTACCACATTACTGCCGGCAGTTTTTTTGTAATCATTAGTGCTACCAATAATTTTGGTGTCACTTCCTAACAAAGCAGCGCTTTGCATAAAATCCATCGCTTTTCCTTCGGTAATTCCTTCCTTAATGTCAAGCATTACCAACTCTTCGCAAAGTTCTTTCCGGGCGATGTTGTCAGCACAGGTAGCGCCTACTGCGCCCGCGCCTACTACGGTTACTTTCATTGTGTTTTATATTTATGTAAAAAAAATTATTCGATAAAGGTAGATCAATTGTTGAATTGTTATCTATCAGGATTTTTTTGCTTTTATTTATCCATAATTCATTGCTCATTGCTTTATAACAAAAGAGGTGATTGTAAATGGCGAAAGCAAATAATGAGTTGGAATTTCTGTACCCAGGCAAATTCATATTATTTATTCCCAAGGGCTTTCCATACTTCTTCCATCTTTATATCTCCGCTAAAGGCTTTTACAAATTTTCCGTATTTATTATACGCAACAAGTGTAGGGTAGCTTTGCACATGATAGTAAGGCAGAAAGAAATCTTTGAAATCCCAGGCCATGGTTATTTGCGGATGATCAGCAATTTTATAGTTTTTATAAAACGACATCATATCACTATAAGGAAGCCATGTAAACATGAGTATTTCGGTATTTTTGAAATGATTGAGGTTTTCTATAAGTACAGTAGTTTCGTGCTGGCAATGTCCGCAATCGGGACTGAAGATCATTAATAAAGTTGGCTTTCTTTTGTGTAAATTTTCTTTGGTAAAAGAAGTACTATCCGGCGCTTTGTAAACTGTAAAGGCAGGAATGACAGGGTTGCTAATATAAGCTGGTGTAGCGCCAGTTGTTGAATTGATTTGTGAAAATCCTGAAAGTGAAATGAAGAAACAGGCTGAGAGGTATAATAATTTTTTCATCAATAAATTTTTTATAAAATTAAGAAAAAAATAAGTGTGATATATAGAATTGAATTTCTGAAAACGGGAATACTATTGAAATAAGTAAATAAAATCTGAAATTCTTTTACTATTCCGTGGCATTTAATTAAGCTGTAATTCCTCTAAAATTTTTTCTGGGTTTACATCTCCTTCAAATTTCTGTTTGAAATTTCCTTTTTTATCATAAACAAAGATGGAAGGTAAATTTTGAATTTTAAAAAATATAGGGAAGAAATATTTAGTGTCTCTGCCCATGGTAATTTGTGGATAATTGGCGATTTTATAAATTGAATAAAACTTCATCATTTCTGAATAGGGCAGGTAAGTGACCATTATTATTTGCGTATTTTTAAACCTGTTGATATTTTTAATCAACATATTGGTTTCATTTTGGCAATGCCCGCAATCGGGACTAAAAACCATAATCACGGTAGCTTTTCTTTTATGTAAGTCCTCTCTTGTAAACGCAGTACTGTCCGGTGCTTTGTAAATTGTAAATTCAGGGATAGAAGGAAAACGAATATAAATCGGGCGGTTGTCTATGGAATCTACATTTTGTGAAAATCCCGAATGAGAAATTAAAATGGCAGAAAATAAAAATAATAAATATTTCAAAATGTATAATTTTTATAAAACTAAGTAAAAGTGTAATGCTGTGATAATGAAATCAAATTTTATGAATATTTTAAACAGGTACAGGAAGTAAAATAGTATTAACTCATATTTTTTTCATTAATCTTTTCTATCCCTTTATATTTGGTGACTAAAATAGAAACTACAATTAAGCAACAATATAAATGGGTAGGTGCTGGAATTTTATTTGCCATATTATGGGCATCAGCAGCTACCGCTACTAAAATAGGATTGAAAGAAGCGCAACCCCTGGTGATTGCGCAAATAAGATTTGCCATTGGCGGGGCCATTATGCTATTCTTTATACATGTGATATCGGGGCAGCGTTTACCTTTAGGGCGGGAGTGGAAATTAATAGCTATTTATGGCTTATTTAATATTACTATTTACCTGGGCTGCTATGTAATAGCCATGCAGCATGTAACCGCAGGTGTTGGTGCCTTATCCATAGCTGTCAATCCTTTATTTATCAGTTTTTTGTCTGTATTCATTTTAAAGAAAAAATTAAACGTAAATATTTTTGTCGCACTGTTTTTGGGTACGGCAGGTGTTGTCTGCGCATCATGGCCTTTATTAAAAGAAGCGCGCATTACCACAGGCGGATTATTACTTTTATTGTTAGGTATGCTTTCTTATTCCATTGGGGCTATATTTTTCTCTGCCCAAAAATGGAACCATTTAAATTTACTTACCATTAATGGATGGCAAACATTTATCGGAGGCATTTTGTTATTACCTTCTACTATATTCAATTACAAAGGTGAAATGAATCATTTTAATTTTGCATTTTGGGGAGCTACACTCTGGCTTGCTATCCCTGTTTCTATTTTCGCAGTGTCATTATGGTTATGGCTTTTAAAAACAAATACGGTTAAAGCAGGCCTTTGGTTATTTCTATGCCCGATTTTTGGTTTCGCTATTGCCGCAGTGATATTGCATGACCATATCAGTAGCTATACCATTATAGGAGTGGCATTGGTTTTAATTGGCTTGTTTCTATCAGAAAGACACGTGAAGAAAGTTGACCCGGCAAATGAAAATTGAAAGTTATATTGCAAAGAATCAACTAAAAAGGAGATCTAAATGGCTTTGACCTCTTCCTTATTTTTTACACCCAGTTTATACCCCGAGGTAGCAAAATAAAGTATGAAGAGATAGCATGGAACCATTATCCAGAATGCCTGTTGGAAACCGATGTTTTCTCCAAGACTTGCCCATATTTTTGGGATCACTGCACCGCCGGCTATACCCACTACCAATAAGGCAGACCCGGTTTTAGTAAATCTGCCTAAACCATGAAGTGCTAATGGCCAGATTGCGGGCCACACCAATGCATTGGCTAATCCCAGCAGTGCGATAAATAATACTGAAGTATATCCTGAAGTAAAAATAGCCAGTAATGTGAAAACGAGACCCAGGATGGCAGAGCCTTTCAAAGCAGTGGTTTGTGAGAAATATTTAGGAATGGCCACAATACCTACAAGATACCCGATCAACATTCCCAACATTGTATAAGAAGTAAAATGTTTGGCAATATCCAGACTAATTCCGATTGCTTTTCCGTAAACCTGGATAATATCTCCGGCCATTACTTCTACTCCTACATATAAAAATAAAGTGACAAATCCAATCCACAAATAAGGAAAGCTAAAAATGGTTTTCCCATCATTTGGTTTAGCATTTTTTTCTGAAGCCTCTTCACCATCTGCTTTCACTTCGGGCAAACTTGAAAAATAAATAAATATGGCAAGCGCGGTGAGGACAACCGCAATTACAATGTAAGGCACAATCACCCTTGAGGCCAAGGCATCAAGTTCAGTTGATTTTTGTGCCATATCCATAGATTTTAATCTTTCTACCAGGGCATCTGAATCTTTGAGTAAAAAGGTACCCATGATCAAGGGGGCAAACGCTCCGGCTCCTTTATTACAAATGCCCATAACACTGATTCTTTTGGCCGCACTTTCTATTGGCCCCAGGATGGTTATATATGGATTGGATGCTGTTTGCAATAATGCCAAACCTGTGCCTATTATAAATAGGCCGGTAAGAAATAAGCCATAAGTCCTGGTTTGTGCTGCAGGTATAAAAACAAGTGCGCCCAATGCCATGCATATCAATCCCCACATCATTCCATTTTTGAAACCGGTACGTTTTAAAACCCATGAGGAAGGGAATGCCATTACTGCATATGAAATATAAAAGGCAAAAGTTACCAATACTGCCTGAGAAGTTTGCAACTGGCAGGCAATCTGCAGATATGGAATTAGTGTGCTATTGAGCCAGGTTACGAATCCAAAGATAAAAAACAGGATTCCGATAATTATAATTTGCGATGTGTAGTTAGGTTTGGAAGCGGTCAGGTCTTGGTTCATTATTGATTTTTTTGAAATAAAATATAAATAAAATAAAATTGAAAATTAAGAGATAAACAGGTCAATAACAAAATGAAACTGTGATAAGTGAAAATATAGAAATAAATCTTAGAATCAATAATAATATTGGTATTTGTCACAGTAAAAGCAATCTTTTGTGTGCCTAATATCAGAACACAAATGTTTGACTAGATTTTTCTTTATGAGATTACCATATTTTCTACATTTTGTAACTTATTATTGTGTTGGTGCAAAATGTAATAATTATCGATGTTACTTTACCAGCTTACCAGGCGGTATTTTACATAATCTTTATTATTCACACTTTTAGTATAATCGATTAAAGTTGTTCGATTGCTAACAGGCTTAATTGCCAGGAAATTTGCTGAACCTGTTTTGGGGGTAATGAATTCTTTAAATGGGTTTTTCCCATCTGCATTTCTTATTTCTATTCCTATCCGGGATGAAGACGTATTACTTGTCAAAAAATTTTCATTCTATACGTTGGTTGCATCATTTTAAGTTGAAGATGTCTGGCAAAGTCTTGCTAAAACCCCACATACTTTTTCAAGATTAGAAAAGGTTTTCCCCTCAACTCTTGAATTGCCAGCACATAGGACAGACAAAACAATCGTTGGTATTTCGTAAATAAATTGGAATACCGTAATTCAAAATGAGACAGGAAAGATATTTTGATTAAGCAGGTTGTTGAATATTTTTTACAAGGTCAAGTGCAAAATCCAACTGCTCTTTTTGAGTAAGATGAGTATTGTCCAGTTCTACAGCATCATCTGCTTTTCGCAAAGGGCTTATCTTTCGGTTCGAATCTATGTAATCTCTCATAGCTATATTCGATTTTATTTCATCTAAAGATATATTGGGATTTTTTTCATACATTTCTGCAAATCTTCTTTCCACTCTTACGGCTTCATCTGCCAACATGAATATTTTTATTTCTGCATCGGGAAAAACAGTGGTGCCGATGTCACGTCCATCCATGACAATGCCTTTGTTAATTCCCATTTTCTGTTGGGCTGATACGGCAAACTTTCTTACATTCTTTAACGCGGCCACCTCACTTACTTTTTCAGCAATTACCAGGTCGCGTATAATGTATTCCACGTTTTCATCGTTTAGATAAATTTCAGATTGATCTGAATTTTTATTTACAATAAAATCAATGGAAATATTTTTCAATGCTTCTTTAACTTCTTTTTCATCTTCCAGGTTGATATTATTTCTCAAAAAATAAAGAGTAATTGCTCGATACATCGCACCGCTGTCAATATAGGCATAGCTCAACTTTTTGGCCAGTTGTTTTGCCAAAGTACTCTTGCCACATGATGAATATCCGTCTATTGTTATAATTATTTTTGGAATCATGAATACAAAAATGGCATAAAAAAAAGAAAGGGCAAAAAAAGGAATGAATGTCCCTGAAAATTTAGGGAATAGTCCCTAAATTTCAACAAAATTCTTTCTTTTGCCGGAATAAAAAAATGCCGCAGTTTTAAGCGGCATTTTTATTTGATTAATCAATTATTTTAAACTTCAGAAGGTTTTTCTTTTTTAACGCCTCCTTTTATTTCAAAAACAATTTTAGAATTTTCTTTATCAAGAGAAGCAAAAAGGATGTCTCCGTTCTTTATAGTCATATTCAATATTTCTTCAGCCAAAGGGTCTTCCAGGTATTTTTGGATGGCTCTGTGTAATGGGCGGGCTCCAAAATTGGAATCATATCCTTTTTCTGAAATAAATTTTTTCGCTTCTGCAGAAAGTTCTAACTGTAGGCCAAGGTTAACCAATCGCTTGGTGACACCTTTCATCAGAATGTCGATGATAGCAAAAATGTTTTCTTCTGTAAGTTGATTGAAGATCACTACGTCATCAATCCTGTTTAAAAATTCAGGACTGAAAGTGCGCTTCAGAGCTTTTTCGATAACGGCTTTATTATTTTCTTCGGCATTAGCTACTCTTGAAGCGGTGGTAAATCCTACACCTGCACCAAAGTCTTTCAACTGCCTTGCCCCGATGTTAGAAGTCATTATGATCATCGTATTCTTGAAATCAACTTTTCTTCCAAGGCCGTCAGTCAGTTGGCCTTCGTCTAATACCTGAAGCAGGATATTATAAATATCCGGATGTGCTTTCTCAATTTCATCCAAAAGAATTACTGAATATGGTTTACGTCTGACTTTTTCAGTTAGCTGTCCGCCTTCTTCGTAACCAACATATCCTGGAGGTGCACCAATCAATCTTGATACAGTGAATTTTTCCATGTATTCACTCATGTCTATACGTATGAGCGCATCATCGCTATCGAACATATATCTTGCTAATGCTCTTGCCAATTCTGTTTTGCCTACACCGGTGGGGCCAAGGAAAATAAAGGAGCCAATTGGTTTTTTAGGATCTTTTAAGCCTACACGGTTTCTTTGTATGGCTTTCACTACTTTTTGTATTCCCTCCTCTTGTCCCACAACTGCTTCAGTCAGGTCTTCAGCCATTCTGCGTAGTTTATCGGTTTCTGCCTGCACCATTCTTTTTACAGGGATACCAGTCATCATACTAACTACTTCTGCAATAGCTTCTTCATTGATCGGGTATCTTTTGTGCTTGCTTTCTTCTTCCCAATCCATTTTAGCTTTTTCCAATTCTTCCTGCAATCTTTTTTCTGTATCACGAAGTGATGCTGCTTCTTCGAAACGCTGGCTTTTTACTACTTTATTTTTTTCGTGTTTTATTTCATCAATCTTTTTTTCCAGGTCAATTATTTCAACTGGCACATTAATATTTTTTAAATGCACCCTTGCGCCTACTTCATCTAGTACATCAATGGCTTTGTCGGGTAATAGACGATCTGTCATATACCTGTCGCTAAGTTTTACACAAGCTTCGATCGCTTCGTTATCGTAAATCACATTGTGGTAATCTTCATATTTGCTTTTAATATTGTTGAGTATTTCTATGGTCTCTTCCACGCTGGGTTGCTCTACCATCACTTTTTGAAAACGCCGGTCCAATGCTCCGTCTTTTTCGATATACATCCTGTATTCATCTAGTGTAGAAGCCCCGATACATTGAAGTTCACCACGCGCCAGAGCGGGTTTGAAAATATTGGAAGCGTCCAACGAGCCACTCGCCCCACCCGCACCTACGATGGTGTGTATTTCATCAATAAAAAGAATTACATCCCGGTTTTTTTCCAGTTCATTCATAATGGCTTTCATTCTTTCTTCAAACTGGCCACGGTATTTAGTGCCCGCTACCAAAGCTGCTAAATCAAGAGAAACGACCCTTTTGTCAAATAATACACGACTTACTTTTCTTTGTATAATCCTGAGAGCAAGACCTTCTACAATCGCGGTCTTGCCTACGCCAGGTTCACCAATTAAAATAGGGTTATTCTTTTTACGGCGACTAAGAATTTGTGAGACCCTTTCTATTTCAGTTTCACGCCCAACTATGGGATCCAGACTCCCCTGCTCGGCAAGACGTGTGATGTCTCTGCCAAAATTATCAAGAACAGGTGTTTTTGATTTTGCCTGTGTTGAGGAACCTTTGGAGGTGCGTTGCTGGGAATAAGATTTTTTTTCTTCGTCAAATTCTTCACTTTCTTCATCCTGAAATTCCGCTTTGGGATCCGTAGTTACATAGCCCAATTCACTTTTGAACATATCGTAATCGACATCAAACTGGTTTAAAATCTGAGTGGCAATATTTTCTTTATTTTTTAGAATAGAAAGCATCAGGTGCTCACTTTCTACCAACGGACTTTTATTAGATTTAGCTTCCAGAACCGTAATCCTGATAACTTTTTCTGCCTGCTTGGTCAGTGGTAAAGAATTAATATTGGCGATATTTTTCCCCGTTTTGTCTTTTACGGCAAGTTCTATCTCTTTACGCAGTTCATAAAGATCCACATTGAGAGACTTTAAAATTTTCATAGCGGTGTTTTCACCATCCCTTATCAGCCCAAGAACAAGATGTTCTGTGCCGATAAAATCATTTCCTAGGCGTAAAGCTTCTTCCCGACTGTAAGAAATGATCTCTTTTACTTGTGTTGAGAAATTGTTGTCCATTTATAACAATTTTAAATGCTGTACAATAATAATGAATTAATTCTATTAATAAACGAATTAAAGAACGCACAGGATGTTGAAAAACGTATAGAAAAGGTTAAATTAAAAAAAATGGCTTGTTTTAAAATGTATATTAAATAATATTTGTCTGAATGTATTTTTGATTTTTATAGATTTTTTTGATAAAAATTATTTTATAAGTATAAAACTATCAATACGCTCATTTTTAAATACTTTTCCTTTTTAATATCTTTGATCTGTAACTTCCCCTGAATTCTTAAAGCTATGAAAGTCAAAATTGATACCAAAGAAAAAATGCACGTCATTACTATCGAAGAACAGAAATTGACTGCAAATATGACAGAAGAACTTCAGAAAACACTGCTTTCTTATCTTGAGAAACCGATAAAGAATGTTGTAGTAAGTTTTGAACACATTACCCATATTGATGAAACAAGTGCAAAAACCCTTTTGAACATTCAACAAACTTTCTACGAGACCGGTAACTCTATGGTATTTTGTAAATTCCTCCCAAATGTAGAAAAGTTTTTAGAAGAAAATGAAATTTTGGAAATAATGAATGTAACACCAACGGAGAGTGAAGCCTGGGATATTGTGCAAATGGAAGAGATTGAAAGAGAGTTATTTTGAAAAAGCCGCTGATCAATTTTTTTTCATAGAAAAATGTATTGTAAATTGTTGCTGGTTGTATGATTTACAAGTTCGTAATAAAAAAGAAACCCTAAACGAAAACAAAAAAGGAAAAGTGATTGCGGTTACTATATTAGGAAATAATTCTGCTTTGCCTGCGCATAACAGGCATCCTACTTCGCAAATAATTCAAACGGATGAGCATACTTTTTTAGTCGATTGTGGGGAAGGTACACAAATGCAAATGAATGTATATAAAATCAGGCGTAGCAAGATCAACCATATTTTCATTTCTCATTTGCATGGCGATCATTATTTTGGTCTCATCGGATTGCTGACAAGTCTTGGGTTAAATAATCGTTTAAATGATCTTCATGTATATGCTCCTGCTGAACTGGAGACAATTATACAATTACAATTAGATGCATCTGGAAGTTTGCTGCCTTATTCTCTTTATTTTCATGTTCTCGAAAATGAAGGAATTATTTTTGAGGACCACAAATTTGTGGTAGAGTGTTTCCAGGTAAATCACAGGATATCCTGTTGGGGATTTAAGTTCATGGAGAAAAAAAATCTTCGTAAGATCAATATTAATCAAGCCCAAAAATGTAATATTCCTACATCTTTTTATGAAAAACTTCATGGTGGGTATGATTATATTAATCCACAAAATGAGGTAATAAAAAACGATTTGGTAACAACACCGCATGTTCCTGCAAAGTCATATGCGTATTGTGCTGATACAGCTTATTTTGAAATCATATGCGAAAAAATTAAAGGGGTAGATCTTATTTATCATGAAGCCACCTATCTTGATGATCTTCAAAAAAAAGCGATGAGTCGATTCCATTCTACTACTAAGCAAGCTGCTTTGATTGCTCAAAAAAGTGGTGCAAAAAGATTAATAATAGGCCATTTTTCTTCAATGTACAATACTCTTGAAAATTTTAAGGAAGAAGCCTGCGAGGTTTTTGAAAATAGTGAAATTGCAGAAGAAGGGGTTTGCTACCTGGCTTGAATAAACGAATTTTTTATTCAAACCTGGTAGGGTTGTAAAGGGCTTCCAAAATGCAAAGACAACACTTCATTTCATAAAACCACCAGCGTATTCCATTCAGATAATTATTTGCTTAATAAAAAAGTTTAAGAAACCCTGGAAAGAAAATCTTTTACATTTTGATGAATAGTAGTGCTTAACGGAACTAAAGGAAGACGTAATTCGTTTTCTATCAGTTTCATTTCATATAAAAATGCTTTTACTCCGGCAGGATTATTTTCCGCAAATAAGAGATCGAAACCCTCTAGTAATTTATATTGAAGTTGCGAAGCATTTGCAAAATCATTTTGCAAAGCAAACCTTATCATATCAGAGAAATCCTTTGGGAAACAATTAGCAGCAACACTTATCACACCGTCTATTCCGCAGGCAATTAAAGGAAGGGCGACATGGTCATCGCCACTTACTACTAAAAAGTCATCGGGTTTGTTCCTTAAAATGTGCATACATTGAATCATATTTCCACTGGCTTCTTTAATACCGCCAATGTTTTTGCATTCATGAGCAAGCCTTAAGGTTGTTTCTGCAGAGATATTAGTTCCGGTTCTTCCCGGCACATTATATAATATTACTGGTTTGGCAGATGCTTCGGCGATGGCTTTATAATGCTGAAAAATGCCTTCCTGCGAGGGTTTATTATAATAAGGACTAGTACTTAAAACTGCCGTAATATTTTCCATGGGATAATCAGAAAGGTTGCTTATTACCTCTTTGGTATTATTGCCGCCAATCCCTATTACTAAAGGAACACGATCATTTATTTTTTCTAAAGTAAACCTTGCAATTTCCTGTTTCTCATTTTTAGAAAGAGTAGGGGTTTCACCGGTAGTACCTAAAGAAACAATGTATTCCACCTGGTTATTGATGAGATACTCAATTAAATTCCCAAGAGCATCATAATCGACTTCACTATTTTTTTTGAAAGGAGTTATTATTGCAACCCCCGTGTATTTTAGTTTATTTTTTAGAGACATAAATTTTGATTGTAATGCAAATTATAACTTACCTGCTTTTCAGGAAGCAAGTTATACTAATAATTAAAATAAATTAAGCAGTTCACCAATAAAGCAATGAAAATTTTATCGAAAGCCAGAGAGTTAGCAACCTTTTATGATTCTTCATAAAACCCCATCTTCCCAAATTTTTCAATTCTTTGCGTTATTCTTTTTTCCGGCTTTATCTTTTTTAATTCCTGTAATATGGGATTTATATAAGTTTTGAGATTTGAAGCGGCTTCATCATAATTCCAGTGAGCGCCACCAAGAGGTTCATTAATTATTCCATCAACTAGGCCAAACTTCAGCATATTTTCTGAAGTTAATTTTAATTGTTCCGCAGCTATTTCTTTTTGAGCCCAGCTTCGCCAAAGGATAGAACTACAATTTTCAGGAGAGATTACGGTGTACCATGAATTTTCCAGCATTAAAACTCTATCACCCACGCCAATACCTAACGCACCACCACTGGCGCCTTCTCCAATGATGACACAAATTACGGGCACTTTCAGCCTGATCATTTCATAAATATTTCTGGCTATGGCTTCTCCTTGTCCTCGCTCTTCTGCTTCCAATCCCGGAAATGCACCTGGGGTGTCAATTAATGTAATTATAGGTTTATTGAACTTTTCTGCCAATTTCATCAGTCGCAATGCTTTTCGGTAGCCTTCAGGATTTGCCATACCAAAATTTCTCATTTGACGCATTTTCGTATTAGTCCCTTTTTGTTGTCCTATTACCATAATGGTTTCCCCATCAAGTTGAGCAAAGCCGCCAACCATTGCTTTATCATCTTTTACATTCCTGTCACCATGTAGTTCTATAAAATTGGTAAACATTTTTAAAATATACTCAAGGGTATAGGGCCTGTCCGGGTGACGGCTCAATTGTACTTTTTGCCATGGCGTAAGGTGTTCCGTAATTTCTTGTCTTTTAATAAGGATATTTTCTTCCAGTTTTGATATGATAGCGTCATATTCATTATTTGAATTTTTTGAAGCTAATTTTTTATTTTCTTCAATCCGGTCATAAAGTTCTTTTATGGGTTGTTCGAACTCGAGAAACTGTCTTACATGTGCTGCTACCATAGTATATGTATTTTAAAAGAGTAAAGTGGAGGCCACCTTTCATCTTTTTTAGTGCGGTAAAGTTAAGGTCTCCGCATTAAATACAAAAGAAAAGGTTTTTTAGCTGGGATATTTCAATTTTAAAGCAATTGAAGTACCTCTTTTAATTGATACTGCTCTATTTCTTTAGTAATTCTGAATTACCTCTATTAGTAATTTATAAGCTCTTATTAATTCGCTGAATTTTTATTAATCTTAAAATAGGGTGAATTTAAAAATAGTTGCCTTAGGGATCAAAACAGAATAGAGATATTTTTAAAAGTGCATAACGGAGTAATACTGAAGTTGGAAATTGATTTTAGAGCAAATCTTTATAAAAGTTGAAATAAATTTTTTAAATAAAAAGAGGTTGTTTCAACTTTGAAACAACCTCTTAAGAAATCTTTTATTAAGAAAAATTAATAATCTTTATTATATCCGCCGCCGCCGCCGTAACCACTGCCGCCGCTTTTCTTGTATCCGCCGCCGCCGTAACCGCCGCCGCTGCTTCTGCCGCCGCCGTAACCACCGCCGCTGCTTCTGCCGCCGCCGTAACCACCACCGCCGCTTTTCTTGTATCCGCCGCCACCGCCTTCAGGACGTGGCTGAGATTCATTTACGATTAATTTGCGTCCTTGAACTTCGCTTTCATTTAATGTAGCGATAGCAGTTTTTGCTGCTTCTTCGTCTTCCATTTCAACAAAACCAAATCCTTTGCTACGACCTGTGTTTTTTTCTTTAAGAATTTTTGCACTTGAAACAGTACCGTACTGGCTGAATAAGTTGTTTAAATCGTCGTCAGTCATTTGCCAACTGAGATTACCTACATAGATGTTCATTGTAAAAACTTTTTTTTTAAAATTAGATAACAATTAATGAATTAGTAGCTACAATGAACTGAAGAAATCTGAAAAAAGAGAAACATCAGCCAAAAGAAAAACAGACTATACCCATTAATAAAGGATAAAGATAGTCTTTTCTTTTGTATTTCATAATTTTTACTAAAATTAGTTTTTTTATTAAATTAGTAGTGCCTTTTAAATTATCTAAATCCTAGATCAGGGCTAAATAAATATTTTTTCTTTTATGCTGTCTAACAAAAAACCTGCTTTTAAGCAGGTTTTTTGTTATTAAAATTAGTTAGAATGTATTGTTATTCGGTAACTACTTCAAATTCTACTTCAATTTCATGTCCCTTGCCAAAATCAATTTTTGCTTTATAACTTCCTAATTCTTTTACATCATCGATAATTGCAATTCTACGGCGATCAATTTCATATCCTTTTTGTTCACGTATGGCTCGTGCTATCTGAACTGAAGTAACACTACCAAAAATTTTGCCACTGGTACCTGTCTTAGCGCCAATTTTAATTGGAGATTCCTGTAAAACAGAGATAACACTGTTTATTTCTGCCAGGAGTTTTTCTTCTTTTTTGGCTAATTGTTTTTTGCGTTCTTCCAATTGTTTTAAGTTAGAAGGACTTGCCTCAATTGCCAGTTTTGAAGGTATTAAAAAATTGCGTCCGTAACCATCTTTTACAGTTACCAGTTCATGAGCTCCTCCTAAATTATTTACGTCTTGTATTAATATTACCTGCATTTTGTTTGCATTTTTACCCAATTCAGGTTATTGACTGAACTTTCTCTCTATTATAAGAGATTAGGGTGGTGAAAAATTTATTTTAAAAGGTCAGTCACGTAGGGCAATATTGCCATTTGGCGTGCTTTTTTTACTGCTTCACTAACTTTACGTTGATACTTAAGTGAATTTCCTGTGATACGTCGTGGCAGCAATTTGCCTTGTTCGTTCAGGAATTTTTTCAAAAAATCACCATCCTTATAATCAATGTATTTGATACCTAATTTTTTGAAACGGCAGTATTTTTTTGGCCGTTTTTCAGCTTTTATTGCTGTGAGATATTTAATTTCATTTGCTTTTGCCATGTGATTATGCTTCTGCTTTTTCGTTTCCAGTAGGTACGCCCCTTCTCTTTTTGGCATTATACTCGACGGCGTATTTATCGAGTGCAGTGAACATGTGACGAATAACTGATTCATCACGAAGAAGCTGTATTTTTAGCTTCTCATTGAAGTCGGATGGCGCTTGGTATTCCAGAACCCAGTATAAACCAGTGGTTTTTTTCTGGATAGGATACGCCAGTGATTTTAGTCCCCAGGCATTTTGATGCACTGCTTTTCCTCCGTTTTCAGTAAGAAACGAAGCGAATTTATTCTGAGCGGCTTTGTATTCCTCTTCAGAAAGCACAGGAGTAAAAATCACCATCAATTCGTAATTTTGCATTTACATTGTTTTGGGTCGCTTTTATGCAACCGGTGATTAAAAATATTAATTTGGGCTGCAAAATTAAGGTATTTTATTTTGTTTGGGAAAAGAAAAATATACATTACAAATAAGATTCTTTCATCAAGCTTTTTTGGCTTGAAACTTGGTCTGAATTGATCTGGTTTTGGATATTTTAAGTTAAGTTAGAAGACCTGGGAAAAAGGTTCTTTATCTATTTATATGAAAGATTTTTTCTGATTTTTGAATTCGGTGTAAGGGGATTTATTTTAAACCTAAAATTACCTGAATTGATTATAGGCCTTATGGATATTGAGATTTTTAATTTCTGATTATCAATACTTTTATATTATAAATTCTGTACTATAAAAATCTGTAAGGTTCCCTTTTATTGAAGAATTTTGGTCAAAAAAAAATTCCGGGAAAGAAAACTAAAAGCCAAAAAGATTGTCATCAGAGTAGGAAGCTAGATTGAGGATTTTATTAAGTAGAAAATAAAGGCCAATATTGTGGATAAAATCAACAATTTATATGAAATAAAATCCTGTCTGCCAGCGTTAAAGCAATGGTATTACTTTGCTAATCATTTTTTGTTAAACTATAATCATGAAAAACCTTTGCGTCGCTGCATTTTTATGTAGCATTTCGAATTTGTTATTTTCTCAAAATTCCGATAGTGCTCAATACTATTTCCAAAAAGGATTAGCCAATACTGATGCCCGCCTTTATGCTGTTGCAGGGGAAAATTTTGATAAAGCCATTCAATTTAATCCAAATTTTGCTGAAGCCTATTTAGCAAATGGAAAGGTAAATCTTGAAATGAGCAAAATCTATGAAGCCGGTCAAAACTTTACAAAGGCTTATCAATTGCAACCCGGGAATGCTGAAGTGATAAAACAGTTAGCTTCTTTTTCATTTAACAACAGGCAATACCAAAAGGCAATTGACCTGGTGCAAAAGTGCGATAATTGTGCAGATGCAGATCGTGTTCTGGGAATGAGTTATTATCATATTGAGGACTATGGGAAAGCCGAAACTTATTTGAAAAAAGCCATTAAAGAAAATGATAATGATGCAGAATCTGCCTTTACTTTGGGGCGTACTTATCTTGAACTCGAAAATGAACAGAATGCTATACCTCAATATCAAAAAGCAATCACACTGGATCCTGAAAGAAGCACATGGATATATGAATTAGCGCTCATTTACTATAACCAAAATGATTATAAAAATGCATTAAAGTATTTTGATATGGCCATCGAAAAAGGTTACACTAAAACCAATGATTTTTATGAAAACTACGGGTTTACTCAGCTTTATATGGGAGATACTGAAAATGGATTAAAGACTTTAACACTATTGTTAGAGCGCAAACCCAATAATAAAGAATTGCTCACTGATATTGCCTATGCTATGTACACCACCAAGCAATATAAGGAGGCGCTTGATTATTATGGAAAGTTACTGAGTATTAATTCTAATGATGCTTCATCTTTATTTATGGCTGGAATGACTTTTCAAAAGATGGGGCAAAAAGACAAAGGACAAAAAATTTGTGATAAAGCAATTCAGATGGATCCTTCACTTGCCAGGAACCGTCAGAAAAAAGAAATGCCAATGGGAATGTAGCAGGATAAAAAAGAAACTAAAAAATATTTGATTACAATTCTATAGATATAATTGAGTATTAATTCCCTTTCACTTTATATACAAAATCTTCCAACTTTTTAATTTGTTTAACGCGGTTAATTCCCTTTAGCGTATTTACTGTTGGTAGTTTTATAGTTTCATTTTCATCTTTTTTTACCGCTTTAAGCGCATTGTAAATGTTCTCTGATTTTATGGCAAATACGACTCCGTCAGCGTTGGTTTCTTTACTGCTGATAATCCCGATTACTTCCCCGTTTTTATTAATGACTGGCCCTCCACTATTTCCGGGGTTTACCGAAATACTGATTTGATAAGAAGTAGTATCACCATAGTAACCTGACTTAGCGCTTAAATAACCTTCGCCATAAACCACCTCTTCGCGTGGGTATCCGAGCGTAAAAATGGGCTCTGCAAGTTCCGCATCATTTTGAGAAAAGGTATAAGGAAGCCCGCTTACTTTCTTGAATGAAGTATCTGAAATTTTTAAAATAGCAAGGTCTGTTGCGGGATTTGAATAAACCGCAGTTGCAAAATATTGTTCTCCTTTTTTATTTTCAACAATGAGGTTTCTTGCATTATCTACAACATGAGCATTGGTAATAATATATCCATTAGGGTCTGCTAAAAAACCAGTAGCCCTGAAATTAGCTTCAAATTTTGGCTTTTTAACTGCTGCAGCATCATTTAGTTTGTGCTCTATCTGGCTGAGTTTGTGTTCAAACTGGTTTAATTTATTATCTACCAAAGGCGTAATAGCACTTACATTTGATTTTTCAGAATATTTTGAAACAAAAGTAGCTGTAGAAATAGAAACAATTACGGCAATTGATGCTGCCACAGCAATGGTGCGGCGATATCGATTCCATAAATAAGCAATTCTGGCTTTTGTCTTACCTTCTTTGCGGGAAATAACGCCTTCATTAATCAGGTTGCTTTCTACTTCATCAAGATGATTTTTTAAAGTTTTAAGTTCGCTCATTTTTTCAAGCTCTCCTAAAAAGAAATTATGTTCCGCGGCAAACTGGTCTATGTCTGGATTATTTTTTCTAAGTTCTTCAAATAGAATCTTTTCGCGGTCATCCATTACTTCATTTTTATACCGCTCAATAGCGTCTAAAAGTAGGTTCTCTTCCATCTTAACCTTTATTTTTGTATTGTGAAAAGAATATTTTTTTCAATCTTACCAGGCATTTATATTTCTGGGTTTTTGCATTATCAGCATTCGTATAGCCAAAAGAGGCAGCAATTTCAGGCATCGATTTTTTATGAATATAAAATGCTTCTATCAGGCTTTTACACGGTTCTCCAATTTTAAGAAGTGCATTTTCCATTTGGTTATATTCATCGTTTCTTTTTTCATGCCATTCTATTTCTTCTTCTACCGGCACTGTTTCCTGTATCATCTCTATAGCTGGATGATACTTGTTTTGTTGTTGAAGTTTTTTTAACCAAAGCCGCCTGCAAACTGAATACAAATAAGTTTTTATCTGGCAGTTTAGAATAAAAGAACTGGATTTTGCTTTTTCAAAAAGAATAATCATAGCTTCCTGAAAAATATCCCTGGCATCATCAGTATATCCGTTATTCTTAATTATATAGGCCTGAATAACAGGATAGTTTTCACGATAAATAGTTTCTATAGCATTGGTATCATTGGAGGCAAGCCCTTCTAATAATACTTTTTCCTGATCATTTACTTTCACTCGGCTATAATTAATACTAATAATTTGGAAAAGTAACCCAATTAAAAACCAGAAAAAATTTTTTTTAGAATGGGTTACCTTTTTTTAATATGGGTATAAATAACAAATCAATTTATTAAAAAAATTAAAATTAATCAAAATGAAAAAATTATTGCTCGTTTTAACCGTTTCTGCCTTTTTTGTAGCATGTAACAGTGGTTCTTCTTCTACTGAAGCTACTACAGATACTACAACTGCCGCACCTGCTTCAACTGACACTATGAGTAAAATGAGTGCCGACACTACTGCTAAGATGAGTGCAGATACTACTAAAATGAGTGCAGATACTACAAAGAAATAATATCTTACGGTATTATTTTTGCCTGAAATTTTTTATTTGGCTGGCAATCTAAGAGCCGTTTCTTTAAGAGACGGTTTTTTTATTGCATATAGTGCTGAAAAATATTTTTTAAAAAATAATAAAATTACTTTGTTCATTTCATTGCCATATCTTACTTTTGAAAAATAATGACATTCGCAAAAGCAAATACCGGGTTTTATTTTAGCTACTATTTTAGAAATAGTCCGGGATGCCTTTGTTAAAACTGAAACAAACAGATAACGATAAAAGAATCCCGGCAAAAATGCCGGGATTTTTGGTTTATAACATAATATGAAAAAGAAAATAGCCATACAAGGGTTCAAAGGGAGTTTTCACCAGGCCGCCGCAAGGAAATTTTTTGGAAATGATGTAGAAGTAATTTGCTGTTCCACTTTTAGTGAAGTAGTAAAGATCGCAGGAGATTGTAATCAAAGTGATGGTGGCATTATGGCCATTGAAAATTCCATCGCCGGAAGCATTTTGCCCAATTATAACCTGATACAAAAAAGTAATTTAAAGATCGTTGGAGAAATTTATCTTCAGATTGATCAAAATCTTTTAGTCAATCCAGGCGTTTCCCTTTCTGATATCCGGGAAGTTCATTCTCATCCCATGGCATTATTGCAATGCATGGATTTTTTGGAAAGCCATAACTGGAAATTAATTGAAACAGAAGATACGGCACTTAGTGCGCAACATGTTCATCAACATAAAAGCAAGCATATAGCGGCTATTGCCGGAGAACTCGCTGCTGACTTATTTCAGTTAGATATCATTGCACCTAATATACATACTCAAAAAAATAATTACACCCGGTTTTGGGTATTGCAAAACGCTGAATCTGCGGTTGAAATTGAAGGTGCCGACAAAGCGTCTCTTATTTTTCAGACAGATCACTCAAAAGGGAGTCTTGCGAAAGTGCTTACAAAAATTTCAGAAGGAGATGTGAACCTGAGTAAGTTGCAATCTATGCCAATTCCTGGAAGCGATTGGAAATACTCTTTTCATGCTGATTGTGAATTTACCAACCTCGAGCAATTGCATAATGTATTAAAAAATATAGAGCCATTTACCGCGAATGTCAAAGTATATGGCGTATATAAAAATGGGAAATCTAATCAAAAAAATAAATAAGCAAACAATAAAAATGAGTAGTATAACAGATAGCAATAATAATAGCGCCTCAGGAAAATTAGCTGAAACTTCTGTACGTTTGAATGGAATTGAAGAATATTATTTTTCCCGCAAATTAGGACAGATTGATGAGATGAATAAAGCCGGGAAACAAGTAATCAATTTGGGGATTGGAAGCCCGGATCTGCCACCGCATTCGGATGTTATTAAAACATTGCAGGAAGAAGCGGCAAAGCCTGGTCAGCATGGATACCAGAGTTATAAAGGAAGTCCTGTTCTTAGAAATGCCATTTCAAAATGGTATCAAAAATGGTATAAGGTGGAGTTGAATGCCGATACAGAGATTCTTCCATTAATGGGAAGTAAAGAAGGGATTATGCATATTTGTATGACTTATATTAATGAAGGAGATGTGGTTTTAATTCCCAATCCGGGGTATCCTACTTACAAAAGTGCTGCAAAAATTGCCGGGGCACAGGTGCAGGCCTACACGCTGAAAGAGGAGAATAACTGGTTTCCTGATTTTACAGAACTGGAAAAAAATGATTTGAAAAAAGCTCGTTTAATGTTTGTCAATTATCCACAGATGCCTACCGGGCAATTGCCAACTGAGGAAATGTTTAAACAATTGATAACCTTTGCCAAAAAGCACAGCATCCTTATTTGTCATGACAATCCATATAGTTTTATATTGAATGATAAACCGATGAGTTTATTAAGTTTTGAAGGAGCAAAAGAGGTGGTGATTGAATTAAATTCTTTAAGTAAAAGCCATAATATGGCTGGTTGGAGAATAGGAATGCTCTTAGGGGCAAAAGAAAGAATTAATGAAGTACTGCGTTTCAAAAGTAATATGGATAGTGGAATGTTTTTGCCTTTGCAACTCGCGGCTGCTAAGGCCCTGGATCTTGATCAGGACTGGATAGATGCTGTCAATAACGTTTATAAGAAAAGAAGAAAAAAAGTATTTGAGTTATTACGTTTGTTGAATTGTTCCTTTAGTGATAAGCAGGTCGGGCTTTTTGTGTGGGCTTCCATCCCTGCCACATTTAAGGACGGATATGAATTGAGTGATAAAGTATTAAATGAGTCAAATGTATTCATTACGCCCGGTGGAATATTTGGCAGTGCAGGTGATCAATATATAAGAGTGAGCCTGTGCACAAGTGAAGAAAAAATTGGCGAGGCAATTGAAAGAATAAAAAATTAAGAATAAAATTATGAATGTAGCAATCATAGGAACAGGTTTAATAGGCGGCTCAATGGCTATCGCTTTGAGAGAAAAAAAACTTGCTGCAAAAATCATTGGCGTTGAAAGCAATAAACAACATGCAGAAGAAGCTTTGAAACTTGGCCTGGTAGATGAAGTAGATAACCTGGATGAAGCCATTTCAAAATCTGATTTGATTATTCTTGCAGTGCCTGTAAGTGTGGCTGAAAAAATGATTGTCTCAATTCTCGATCAAACTGATCAGCAGATAGTAATAGATGTAGGTTCCACAAAAAATGCAATATGTACAACAGCTAATAAGAGTAAAAAGAGAAAAAGATTTGTGGCGACACATCCTATGTGGGGTACAGAGTTTAGTGGTCCGAAAGCAGCAGAGACAGGTGCTTTTGCCGGAAATGCAGTTGTAATTTGTGATAAAGAAGATAGTGATCCTGATGCTGTTGAATGGGTAGAAAAAATGTATCGTGCTTTTGGGATGAATATCTTGTATATGGATTCTGTTGCGCATGACGTACATGCTGCTTATGTAAGTCATATTTCACACATCACTTCTTTTGCTTTGGCAAATACAGTTTTAGAAAAAGAAAAAGAAGAAGGAACTATTTTTGGAATGGCCAGTGGCGGATTTGAAAGTACGGTTCGTTTGGCTAAAAGCAATCCGGACATGTGGGTACCCATTTTTCAACAGAACAGGGAAAATGTCCTGGATGTTTTAAACGAACATATTTCTCAATTAAGAAAATTTAAAAGTTGCCTGGAAAAAGAAAATTATCAATACCTAACAGAATTGATAGAAAATTCGAATAAAATTAAAAGGATTTTAAAATGAGTCTCTATAGTTTTGCACCAAAATTATTATAGAGGCATTATAATTAGTATAAAAAAACAAAAAACAAAAAAATGAACGATTCAATGCAAAAGATTTGGAACAAGCGTCCAATAATTATCAGTGGCCCATGCAGTGCAGAAACTGAAGAGCAGGTGCTGGAAACTGCTACCAGGCTGGCAGCCACAGGAAAAGTGGATATGCTTCGTGCCGGAATATGGAAACCCAGAACCAAGCCCGGGATGTTTGAAGGTATTGGTACCAAAGCATTGCCATGGATGGCTTCTGCTAAAAAAGCAACAGGATTGCCAATTACTGTGGAAGTAGCAACTGCTAAACATGTTGAGGATGCATTGCAATTTGATGTAGATATGTTATGGATTGGCGCCAGAACAACTGTGAATCCTTTCAGTGTGCAGGAAGTTTGTGATGCATTGAGAGGCGTAGATGTTCCGGTTCTTATAAAAAATCCTATTAATCCTGATTTGGAATTATGGTGTGGTGGTATTGAACGCTTACAAAAAGTCGGTATGAAAGATATAGGCATGATTCACAGGGGATTTTCAAATTACGGAAATACAGAATTCCGTAATGCACCTATGTGGCATTTACCGATTGAAATGAAAAGAAGGTTTCCGGAAATGCTGCTTATTTGTGATCCTTCTCATATATGTGGTAACAGGACAGGGTTACAGAATGTTGCACAAAAAAGTATTGACCTGGATTTTGATGGATTGATGATTGAATCTCATATAGATCCTGACAATGCATGGAGCGATGCCAAACAACAAATAACACCTGAGCGCCTTGCCGAAATGCTTAATGATTTGGTTTGGCGTTTTGAAAATTCAGATAAAAAAGAATTTTTAACTGCTTTAGCCAAACTCAGAGAGCAGATTAATCATATTGACGATGAGTTATTAACGTTGATTGGTCAACGCATGAAAATTGCTGATAAAATAGGTACATATAAAAGAGAAAACAATATTACCATCCTGCAAACTAATCGCTGGAATGAAATATTAGCCAAAGCATTTGTAAAAGGTGAACTTCTTGGTTTAAGTAAAGATTTTATCACCAAATATTTTGATGCAGTTCATTTAGAAAGTATCAGTCACCAGAATAAAATAATGAATGACTAATAAAAAAACGACTTCAAAGAAATACCAGTTTTCTGGAAAAACAATAGAATGCTTTTTTGATGCGGAATTTTCGGAAATTGAGAATTTGGTGAAAAGGGAGAATACTATTTTTATTACTGATGAAAATATTTTTGCAAAGCAATCAGAGAAATTTTCGGGATGGCAAACCATCGTAATTAAGGCGGGTGAACCATTTAAAAATCAAAAAGCGGTTGCCGAAGTAATTAATCAATTGATAGAATTACAAGCAGACCGGCAAAGTTTCATAGTAGGAATAGGAGGGGGAGTGGTTACTGATATTACCGGATTTGTTGCCTCCATTTATATGCGGGGAGTCAAATTCGGTTTTGTTCCTACCAGTATTCTCGCTATGGTGGATGCAAGTATTGGGGGGAAAAACGGCATCGATGTAGGAGTTTATAAAAACCTTGTAGGAATCATCCGGCATCCTGAATTTTTATTATACGATTATTCTTTTTTAGAAACTTTGCCTGATGCAGAGTGGATTAATGGTTTTGCTGAAATTATAAAACATGCCTGCATTAAGGATAAAGAAATGTTTGATTTCCTGGAAGAAAATTCTTTAGATAAATTTCAAAATTCTCATGAATTTACCGGTAAACTAATTGAAAAAAACGTTGATATTAAATACAATGTTGTATCAAATGATGAGTATGAAACAGGCGAAAGGAAATTGTTGAATTTTGGGCATACCATTGGCCACGCGATTGAGAATGTCAGTAAACTTGCTCATGGCCATGCAATAAGTATTGGTATGGTAGCAGCCTGTATTATTTCACAAAAGGTAAATGGATTTTCTGTGGCGGATGGCCAAAAAATAGAGGCATTACTTTCAAAATATAAGCTTCCTGTTGCTCTTAATTTCGACAAAGAAAAAACCTGGGAAATTCTTCAGCATGACAAAAAGAAATCAGGAACTGATATGAGTTTTGTAGTATTGGATGCAATTGGAAAAGGCGCTGTCAAAAAGATTTCGTTGAGTGATTTGCGGGAAATTTTTAATGAACTTTTTTAATGACATTCTCACCATGAAGCTTGTCAGCTCTTTTTAGCTGATATTTTTTTTTAATTCTTAATCATTTTATGAATAAAACTATTTCTTCTTCTTCCATATCAGGAAAAATAAAAGTGCCACCTTCTAAAAGTTCTATGCAGCGTGCATGTGCGGCAGCGCTTATCACTCCGGGAACTACAGTAATTGATAATTTTGGAAATAGTAATGATGAGAAGGCGGCTATGAATATTATTACTCAACTTGGCGCTACCATTACTACGGTGAATAACAAAATGACCATTACTTCATCTGACCAGATTTTTCATTCTGCCTTTCCCAATAAAAATGTAATGGTGAGTTGTGGCGAAAGCGGGCTATCTATGAGAATGTTTGCTCCCATTGCTGCTCTGTTTAATTATGAAATCACTTTTACCGGAGAAGGAAGTATTTTAAAAAGACCCATGGACTTTTTTGATGAAATATTTCCAAAACTGGATGTGGAGATCAATTCCAACGGTGGTAAATTGCCGGTTACTCTAAAAGGGCCATTGCATCCGAAAGAAATTATTGTTGATGGTGCCCTGAGTTCCCAGTTCTTAACCGGACTACTTTTTGCCTTTGCAAAAGCGTGTAAGTCTCCTGTTAGCATTCGCGTAAAAAATCTTTCCAGCAGACCTTATATTGATCTTACTATTTCAATTTTAAATTATTTTGGGTTTCATATGGAAAATGAAAATTATGAAATATTTACATTGCATCCGCGTGATCCTCTTCAGAGCCATAGTATAAAATATACAGTAGAGGGTGATTGGAGCAATGCAGCTTTCCTGGCTGTTGCTGGTGCCATATCCGGGCAGGTTACTTTAATAGGTGCTGATTTAAATTCGTCCCAGGGGGATAAAAATATAATGGAAGCCATTTATGATTCCGGCGCAGAAGTAAGTATTCACGAGGGTGAAATCACAGTCAAGAGGAATCAGCTGAAAGCATTTAATTTTGATGCTACTCATTGCCCTGATCTTTTTCCACCACTTGTGGCATTGGCGTCTTATTGCACCGGAACTACTACTATTAAAGGCGTGAATAGGCTTCTTCATAAAGAAAGTAACAGGGCACTTACTTTAAAGGATGAATTTAAAAAGATGAATGTGGATATTCTTTTGGATGATGACATCATGACTATAAAAGGCGGTAATCAGATAAAGGGAACTACAGTCTCTTCACATAATGATCACCGTATTGCAATGGCATGTGCTGTAGCAGCCTTGGGCGCCAATGGAGACATGATCATTGAAAATGCAGAAGCGGTAAGAAAATCTTATCCCGGATTTTTTAATGATTTAAAGGAACTGAATGTAATGGTTTTTGGCTAATGAATATACATTAACTAAAGATTTATGGAAAATGGGTTACCGTGTAGTTTATGGAGTAAGAAAAGTTAATTATCACCTTCTGAAAACAGATGCCAAATGAATATATAGGAGATGTATAGTGTATTAAGAATATCCAGAAGAAAAAGAAAAAGCGGCCATTTTATGAGGCCGCTTTTTCTTTTTGATTAGTTTAATAATTATTTACTACTCTCTTCAAATTCTTTCCTTATTATATTCAAAGCACCGCCGGCTTTGAACCATTCTATTTGTTGTTCATTATAAGTGTGATTTACTAAAAAAGAATGGGAAGTGCCATCTTTATGGTGCAATACGACTTCTAATGGTTTATCAACTGCAAAACTGGTTAAACCATTGATATCAATCACGTCATCTTCAAGTATCTTATTATAGTCCTCTTTATTATTGAAAGTGACCGCCAGCATGCCTTGTTTTTTTAAATTGGTTTCATGTATACGGGCAAAAGATTTTACCAGTACCGCGATTACTCCCAGGTGCCTGGGTTCCATAGCTGCATGTTCACGTGATGAACCTTCGCCATAGTTTTCATCAGCAACAATAATAGTTGCTACACCGGCGGCTTTGTAAGCACGTTGCGTTTCGGGAAGTGGTCCGTATTCTCCCGTTAATTCGTTTTTTACGAAGTTGGTTTTCTCATTGAAAAAATTAACAGCGCCTATCAAAAGATTATTACTGATATTGTCGAGATGTCCCCTGTATTTTAACCATGGACCTGCCATAGAAATGTGATCAGTGGTACATTTTCCCTTTGCTTTTATTAATAATCGCAAACCACTGAGATTGCTACCATTCCATGCTTTAAAAGGCGCCAATATCTGAAGCCGGTCGGATGTGGGAGAAACTACCACCTGGATATTGCTCCCGTCTTCTGCAGGTGCCTGGAATCCTGCATCGTCAACAGCAAAACCTTTTACAGGCATTTCAATTCCCTGGGGCTCTTCTAATTTTACTTTTTCACCTTTATCATTAGTTAAATAATCCGTTAGCGGATTAAAAGACAGGGAGCCTGCTATGGCTAATGCAGTTGTTATTTCGGGCGATGCAACAAATGCATGTGTATTTGGATTGCCATCATTTCTTTTGGCAAAATTCCTGTTGTAAGAAGTAACTATGGAATTTTTATGATTAGGATCCTTGGAATGGCGCGCCCATTGTCCAATGCAAGGGCCGCAGGCATTGGCTAAAACTACTCCACCCATATTTTCAAAAATAGTAAGGTATCCATCTCTTGCTACAGTAAATCTAACCTGCTCTGATCCCGGTGTAATGATAAATTCAGCCTTGGTTTTTATTCCCTGGTCTGAAGCCTGCCTGGCAACAGAAGCTGCTCTCGTAATATCTTCATAAGAAGAATTAGTGCAGGAGCCTATCAGTCCAACTTCTAATTCTTCGGGCCATTGATTAGTACTTACTGCTTCAGCAAATTTTGAAATGGGCCATGCTAAATCCGGTGTGAACGGACCATTAATGTGTGGTTCTAATTCTGATAAATTGAGTTCAATAACCTGGTCAAAATATTTTTCAGGATAATCATAAACTTCTTTATCGCCTGTGAGATTCCCGGATACTTTATCAGCTTCTGCGGCTACTTCTGCTCTGCCTGTTCCTTTAAGGTATTCAGCCATTTTATTATCATAACCAAAGATGGAGGTCGTTGCCCCGATTTCGGCTCCCATATTACAAATGGTGCCTTTGCCGGTGCAGGATAGGGAAGTAGCTCCTTCGCCAAAATATTCAAGAATAGCCCCGGTTCCACCTTTTACGGTAAGTATCCCGGCTACTTTCAGAATAATATCTTTAGCAGATGTCCATCCGCTTAGTTTTCCTGTTAATTTTACCCCTATCAGTTTTGGAAATTTTAATTCCCATGGTAAGCCTGCCATCACATCACAGGCATCTGCTCCGCCTACACCTATCGCGATTGTACCTAACCCCCCGGCGTTAACTGTATGGGAGTCGGTGCCAATCATCATTCCTCCTGGGAATGCATAATTTTCTAAAACAACCTGGTGAATAATTCCGGCACCGGGTTTCCAAAACCCAATCCCATATTTATTGGAAACAGAAGCGAGAAAATCATATACTTCCTTATTCTGGCTTTTGGCTTTTGAAAGATCTGTAACGGCACCTACTTCTGCCTGTATCAAATGATCGCAATGCACTGTAGAAGGTACAGATACTTTTGTTCTTCCTGATTGCATGAATTGTAGCAAGGCCATTTGTGCTGTTGCATCCTGCATAGCAACTCTGTCTGGAGCAAAATCTACATAAGATTTTCCTCTTTCAAATGCTAGATCTGCATTTCCCTGCCAAAGGTGGGCATACAATATTTTTTCTGTAAGAGTAAGAGGATGATTTACGATTTTACGCGTGGCCTCAACTTTTTGGGCGTAGCTTTCATAAAATTTTTTAATCATGTCAAAATCAAAAACCATTGCGTATATATTTTAATTTTTATTTATAAAAAAGAATAAACTTTCAATTAAAGAACTTTCCTGAGAAAGTGATGGGGTGCAAATTTACTTAAAATTGATTGATCTATTTTTGTAATTGATAGAATTATTTTTATGCTTTAATAAGATAAAGGTTGACTGTGTTGGCAGATTTTTTGAAATAGTAGTTGAGGGACTTATGAAAAGTTCATGAAGTCTGCTTGAATGGAATCATAAAAATATTTTTCTGCTATAATTTGTTGCAATTTTTTTTTAGATTTGTTTTATGTATAAAATAAAGCACTTTATTGAATGGCAGGTATTTGGTGTTTGTTCAGCAATTGGCGAAAGGATGGGCATTGCTACCTCTGTAATAAGGAGATACTTTATTTATATTTCCTTTCTTACTCTGGGGTCGCCTGTAATATTTTATATGTTCTTCGCCTTTTGGTTGAATATAAAAAATTATATCAAAAGTTCCCGCCGTAATCCACTAAGGTATCTTTAAGTTCTGTTTGAACTCCGTTTTGCTACCATCACTTATAAAAGTGATGGTAGGATAATTCTTTTTTATTGAATCTTATTTATAACTAAAGAATTATAACAGGAGTAATTGTTTAGCTACAAATTTATTAAAATGTATTAACCTTTTTCGGCATGGTTATTTATTATTTTTCAATTAAAGAATTATGTTATGAAAGATAATGAATATGAATATCCCGAACCACCTGAACTTAGAAAGCAAGGTATTCTTCCTTTAAGAAAAATAATAAAAATGTTATTCATTGGTATAGCTGTGACTTTTATTATTATGCTGGTGTTTATGATTATTTTTAAAATGAAAAACAGTTAAATGTTTTCAATATTAATTGTCATTATGGGTGTGAGAATTAGAAGTTATCATTTTTTTCTTGCCTTCATTTCTTAGTAGCTGTTTAACTATTTTATTTCTCTTTTTTTATAGAGATCTTTTTTAGGTTCAGCAAAAATATTCACCGGGCCGATAACTTTTTTCTCTTTCAAAGGTTTGATCGTATTTTTTGAATCTTCCTGCCCAAAATCCGATGGAGATGCTGCATTGACTGGTGCTCCATAATCACCGGCATCACCATTTCCCTGTTCTTCTGTGCTGTCTATTCCCTGGCCTTTTTGAGCAATAGCTGCAAAGTTCTGATCAGCATAAATTGGATCATTGTTCAGTTCAGCAGGCTTTTCAAATTCTGCTTTTGGGTCAATTCCTAAGGACTTATCTGCATATACTTTTTGCATAAAATAGGCCCACTCGGGCAGGGCCATCGCACTACCTCCCGCCGTACCATACCTGGGCAGGTGCAGAAATGGATCATCGCAACCTACCCACGCGCCTGCAAGTATCTGGGGAGTATA
This sequence comes from Bacteroidota bacterium, assembly GCA_030706605.1. Classification (GTDB taxonomy): domain Bacteria; phylum Bacteroidota; class Bacteroidia; order Chitinophagales; family Chitinophagaceae; genus Ginsengibacter. Next base: position 16,436 of record JAUZOE010000009.1, on the reverse strand, counting down.
TCCCATGAACCATCCGTCTGTATTGTCATTGGTAGTACCTGTTTTAGCTCCCATCGGACTTTGAATGCCATATTTCCACCGCATAGAGCCTGCGGTTCCATAATCAACTACTCCCTGCATCATTCTGTACATAGTGTAGGCATCTACTTCACTAATTACCTGTTTAGTTTCAGGCTGAAATGTTTGTAATACATTTCCATGCCTGTCTTCAATTTTAGTTAAATAAATAGGTTCCGTATTAAAGCCTCGGTTGGGGAACATAGTATACGCTCTCATCATTTCTATAAGTTGAATATCGGCCGAGCCCAATGCAATTGAAGGCACTATGGGAATATTGCTTTTTATTCCACATAAATGGGCAAACTCTGCTGTTTTTTTCGGGCCGATACGACTCATTAAATCATACGCTGCTGAATTGATTGACTTAGCTAGACAATAAGCCATGGTGCCTCCGGTACCTGCAATAGATTTGTCCGCAGCAATTGTTTTGTTGGCAAGAGTAATCGTTTGTCCGCCAATCATACTTTCAGGTGTAAGCCCGGCATCTGTGATGGCCAGAGTATACAGGATTGGTTTAAAAGTCGAGCCAACTTGTCTGTTGGTGGTTACATGATCATATTTAAACCATTTGAAATCTATGCCACCTACCCATGCTTTTATTTCTCCGGTCACGGGATCCATGGCACAAAATCCTGTTTGCATCATCTGTTTAAAATATTTTATGGAATCAGCTGGAGACATTACTGTATCTGTTTCATGCCTGGAGTTCCATGCAAAAACTTTCATGCTCACGGGCTTCAGAAATGATTTTTTTATCTCAGTATCTGTGGCACCATCATCTTTCATTGCTTTCCAGCGTTCACTTTCCTTCATAGCCCTGTTTAGAATGTCTTCATGATTTTTCCATACATTCTTACTTAATTGCCTGTCGAAAGTCACTTGCATTTTAGCCATGTGTTTTGCAACGGCTTCTTCGGCATACATTTGCATTTTAGGATCAATGGTAGTATAGATTCTCAACCCATCCCGGAAGAGATCGTAATTATTACCGGTCTTGGGATCTTTATGTGTATGGCACCATTCAATTAGCTTTTTTGACAACACTGATCTGAAATAAGGTGCAATACCAAGGCTTTCATTAACCCTTTTGTACTTAATATTTAAAGGCTTTTTTTCTAATGTAGCAGCTTCTGCTTCTGAAAGGATGTTATTGGTTACCATTCGGTCCAGTACCAGGTTGCGCCTGTCTAATGCCGCCTGGGGATGCCTCACAGGATCATATTGCCCAGGGCCTCTTAACATGCCTACCAGCAATGCGGCCTCATCGGTAGTAAGCTGGGATGGCTCCTTTTGGAAATAAATTCGTGAAGCATTTGCGATGCCAAATGCATTCAGCCATGAGACCCGGTTTAGGTATAATGCAATAATTTCCTGTTTGGTAAAATTCCTTTCCAGTTTTAGGGCTACGATCCATTCTTTTAATTTATCAATTCCCCGCCTGATTACTGAACCACTCCCTTGTCCCAAAATGTTTTTTGCTAATTGTTGGGTTATGGTGCTGCCACCTCCGTTAGTGCCAAGGCCTTTTATTGCACGGCCTACAGCAATGGCATCTATTCCTGAGTGACTATAAAAACGAATATCTTCGGTAGAAACTAAAGCATCAATTACATGTCTTGAAATATCTTTATAATCGACCGAAACACGATTTTCGGTATAAACTTTCCCCATGATAGTGGTGCCGTCATTCGCATATATTTCTGAGGCCAGGTTAGCTTGTGGATTTTCTAACTGCTGAAGCGAAGGTAATTTGCCAAATAATCCAAAATAAGCTGCGGTAAATAATAATATAAAAAATGCAAATCCTGCCCATACCATTGCCCACAATATTTTTACGCTTGCTTTTATACCTGTATTCTTTTGTTTCTTATTTTGATTTTTCATTTGCTTTTCATTAAAACAGAAAATTAAATTTACAGAAGCAGATTTTATTTCCTGCTAAAAGTAAATTAAAATTTCCCCGGATATTTTTTGTTTAAAAGATCAATATAGCTCTGGAGGTTTTTATTCTCTTTTAAAAGTTCAAGATTAGCCTCGGATATTATATAAAATGAATATTTATTGGTGGGTAACCAGGATATTTCTGAGGGAGCATCATGTTTTATTTTATCGCGGTAATCAATAGCAGTTTCAGCATTTATAAATTTAGAAATAATTAATAAAGTGCGGTCTTTATCCAATGTATCTTTAGTGATCTGTAGATTTAAAGAATAAAATTTTGTTCTGTTGTATCTGCTAAAGGCATTTTTTGCTTCACTGCTGTAAACAGGATCTACTTTACTAAGTACCATTACGACATTTTGTTCTGCATTAGGATCGAAAGTAAAAGTAGCATTACTTACAGGTGGAGGCAATTTTTCCGCAGGATTAAGCGTAAGTGTTTTTGCCGGAGCTATTGTTTCAGTTTTTTTCTGTACAGTTTGATCATTATTGTTAACAGGCGCTAAATTTTTAGCAGTTTTAGTGTCATCAAAAACTACTATCTGTGAATCTTCTTTCATCCGTACTACATGCAGATTCGTTAAATAATTTTCAATGCTATCTCTTTTGCTTAAAACATAAATCATGGTCTCTGCTTTCTCTTTTAATGGAGATTTGGGATATTTTGAAATAATCTGTTTTAAAATGTCAGTGGCCACACTATCTTTTTTCTCACGTATATAATAAACTGATTGAATATACAATAGTTGAGGGCTCCAATAGCTAACTCCATACAAACTGTCTGCCAATTGTTTTTCTTTATTGGCTTCTTCAAAATTTCCCTCAATAAATAAATTATAAATTTTATCATACCTAATGGCAGCAGCGGTATCTTTTTTAGAGGGATTAAATTTTTCCGGATGCAGCAAATAATCTGCATACTTGGTTTTGCCAAAATTATTGAGCAAAAGATTTTTATAAAAATTGGCCTGAGCCATGTTGCCCAGTTTATTATAGCAATAAGAAAGATTCATGTATAGCTCGCCATTATATAAACTATCCGGGAATCGTTTTAGAGAGCGCAGGTATGTTTCTATAGCAACCTGGTAATCTTCCAAAAGTTCCTGGTAATTTTTACCAAGCCGGAACAATGAAATAGCTACTTTAGAATTGGAAGAATCCATCAGAGGTTTTGTAAGAGGCACATTGGCAAGAAGCCCTGCTTCAGAAATGTCCTGTTGAATATTTGTAGCCGTATTCGCCGATGTTCCATCTTTTGATTCATCTACAGGTGCAAGTGGATCAGCATTTAGATTCGATGAACCAGGATTGCCGGCCTGGCCTTGTGACGAACCTGAAGCTCGTCTCCAGTTATCTACATTTTGTCTCTTACCCCACACTCTTTTAAATTCACTAAAGCCTTTTGACTTAACTGCATTATTATAAAAGTACCAATCCCCATTAGTTTTATTATTAGAGAAAATATCCGAAGATTGATTTTTAGTGCCAAAATAATCAGTGGCTGAATTGCCATAATAAACATCTTCATCTTTTATTCCACGTTCTTTTTTAAGTTTTTTAGACAATTTTTTTAGAAAGTCATCCCGGTCTGCGGGCGATAATACTGCGATTGCCTGCAGACTATCTTCACGCTCAATGATATTTATATTAAAAACCACTTGTCTTAAAGCATTTTTCCTTTCCTGAATCAGGGTAATGTCGCCAAGCGTAGTGTCACTAAGCTGTAAGCTGTCGTAGAAAGCATAAGCCTCTTTATAATCTTTTTGCTGGTATTTTATCTTTGCCAGGGTAAGAAAGGAATTATTTTTAATTGAAAGATTAGCTTCATTATAAGAAATACTTTTTTTGAAAAATGAAACCGCAGAAGTGGTATCAGGAATTTCCAGCGCGAGCTGAGCAGCAGAATAGAAAACGATGTCGCGGTAAGGCTCAAATTTATCTTTTCTGGCCATGTGCAAAAGCCTGTTGATGCTTCTTTCTATTTCAGCCGGATCCTGGCTTTTAAGCATCTTGGCATTATTGAGGTTGGCATAAATATCCATTAAAGGATCCGTGGTATGCTTAATTGCTTTATTGTAATATTCAGAAGCTAAATCCTGATGATGATCCAATTCGTAGAGTTGTGCTATCAGGTATTCTCTTCTTGCTTTGTCTTGTAAGTCTATGGAATTAGGTAGTGCATTCACCATATGAACAACAGCGCTGTCATAAATTTGCTGTTTAAAAAACCAATAACCCTGCATATCTTCAAGTGAGGTTCTTAGCCTGCCGGGAAACAGGGGGTCATTTGAAAGGGTATTGATTAAGCCGGCAGCATCAGAAAACTCTCCCATATCTATAAATGTCCTGATTTGCCAAACCAGTGCATCATTCCGGCTGGGGGGGCGGGAAAAAGTTTTATCAATAATACTACTGCTTTCTTTGCTCGAAATACTTAATGCATGGTTGGAGGCATTTTCATTGGAGCCTACAATTAACTGATCGTCTTCAGATTTCTTTTTCCTTGGAAAAAGATTGTAATTGATAAACTGGAATGTCATGGAAGCAGAATCAAAATCCTGCCGTAAATAATAGGCTTTGCCGATCAAAAGATACAAGTTATCTACCCAGTCGCTTCGAAGATCGTGAAGTAAAATACCTGCAGTGGCTTTTAAAATTACAGAATCCAGTTCATTACTTTGCGAAGCAGTATTGGTGAGTGAATAGCTGTAGTAGGGTATTAAAGCGGAATAGTCATCTTTATTAGCCAATCTGGCTCTTTCTATTACTGAGTTAATTTTGTTATTGGCATTGAAAAAATAATTATAATGACTTACCGTATTTTGAATAAATCGCCGTGGAAGAGTAAATTTCTTTTGGCCTGTTTTTTCTGATTTAAGGGTTTTATCTTTGAATTTTTGTGGTTTGTCCTTTTCTAAATCAAAAGTTATTTTACCCAATTGTGCATGAACCTCCGGCAAAAGAAAGCAGAAAAATAAAAAGAAAGTCACAAACTTAAAAAGCCGTCGGTACATGAATATTAAATTTTTTTATAGAAGCAAGTATATGCAAAAAAAGTCCTTTTACAGAGTAAGAACTTTTTTTTGGCGAAATTATTTTAAAAATACGGTTAATTTGAGCTATTATGTCAATAAAATGGGAAGGGTACATTATTTTTAACAACCTAAAATGATATTATGTCTTTGCCTGATGGCACTTCATCTTTAAAGCGTTTAAGAAACCGATACCGGTTGGTAGTATTGAATGAAGATACCTTTGAAGAAGTGGTAGCATTTAAGCTTACAAGGTGGAGCGTATATGTGGCTTTGAGTGTTTCTTTTATAGTATTGGTGGGGCTTACCATTGCATTGGTTGCCTTTACTCCTTTGAAATTATACATTCCCGGGTATGGAGAGGCAGATAAGACTAAGGAAATGGAAACGTTGAAGTTAAAGTCAGATTCAATAGAACACTTGTTGATACTAAATCAGCAATATGTTGGTGGTATTGAAAAAGTGCTAAAAGGAAATATAATTCCCAAGGATACCACTACTTTGAAACTAATTAGTACCAATAATGCCCTGGTTCCAAAAGCAATAAAGAAAAAGAAAAAATAAATATTCATTTTGATCAATAGAAAAGAAAGCAATCAACAATTAATGCGCTATGCAGGTCTTGCTATGCAATTTTTGGTTAGCATCGGGTTGACAATATTTATCGGATTAAAAGTTGATAAATGGTTGCATTTTTCTTTTCCTTTGCTGGTATGGCTTTTACCTTTGCTGATCATAATTGGTATTATTGTCAAAATAATTAAAGACACTGCGAAAAAATGAAAAATCAATTTATAAAAAAATTTATTCCTGTTATTGCACTTTTTGTTTTGATTAATGTACTTGCTTTAATATTTAAAACCTTTTTAGTTCAACAAGGTTATGAAATCCATTTTTTGTTGGGCGCCAATGCAGTTTTATTCTTATTGAGTTTTTTCGGTTTTTTTATCCAGACAAAAGGAGTGCATGCTACTAATCTCAATGCTTTTATAAGAGGTGTGTATTCCTCTATCCTGATGAAGATGTTTGTGATAATGGGCGCTATACTTATTTATATTTTAGTAACAGGCGGTGAGGTTAACAAACCCTCGATACTTACTTCAATGGCATTTTATTTATTATACACTTCAATAGAAGTGATTCAATTAATGAAAATCGCACGCAGAAATCCCAATGTCTAAGAAAGAATCTCCATTAGAACAACTCAATCCCTATTTGCCTGAAGGATCTTTTGAGAGCGTAGTTGAATATATCATTCAGCATAAAGTACATCTTACTATCACACGTGCACGGCAAACTATTCTTGGTAATTATCGCCACAGGCATTTAGATAAAAACCACCGTATTAGCATAAATGGCAATCTTAATAAATATTCTTTTTTAATTACCTTGTTACATGAATTGGGGCATTTACTCGCGTATGAAAAATATGGTAATAAAATTCCTGCTCATGGCACAAAATGGAAAAGTGAATTTGGAAAAATTCTTGCGGTGTTTATCACCCAAAAAATATTTCCGGCCGATATTGAAAGAGAACTATTATTAACTCTGAAAAACCCTGCGGCAAGTTCCTGTGCAGAAGCCTCTTTATTGAGAGTTTTGAGAAAATATGATCCGCATAAACCCGGAGTTTTCTTGCTGGAAGAATTACCTGAAAAAAGTTTTTTTAAAATTAAAAATGGAAGAGTATTTAGTAAAGGAAACAGGATCAGAAAACGCTTTTTATGCCAGGATATGACTACAAAAAAAATGTTTTTATTTAGCCCTGTCGCAGAAGTGGAATTGGTAAAAGATTGAATTAATAATCCTGTTATTTAAAATATATTTATGGGTAAAGGTAGATTAGAAGCGTTTAGTGATGGAGTATTTGCCATCATTATCACTATTATGGTTTTAGAATTGCATCCGCCGGAAGGAGCTTCATTCACAGATTTGAGGCCATTATTACCCAAGTTTCTAAGCTATGTTCTTAGCTTCATTTACCTGGCTATTTACTGGAATAATCACCACCACATGTTACAGGTCGTAAAACATGTGAACGGGAAAGTTCTTTGGAGAAATGTTTTTTTGCTATTCAGTCTTTCATTGGTCCCTTTTGCAACAGCTTGGATGGGGGAGAATTATTTTAGCGCTTCACCTGTGGCCATGTATGGTATTATTTTATTACTATCAGCAATCGCTTATTATTTACTGTCGACTTCTTTAATACAATTGCATGGTAAAGATTCTGTATTGGCGACTTCGATAGGGAAAGATTTTAAAGGGAAAATATCAATAGTCATTTACCTGGCAGGGATTTTACTTGCTTTTGTTAATTCGTGGATTGGTTTTGCGTTATACTGTTGTGTGGCATTTATCTGGATTATTCCTGACAGAAGGATTGAGAAAAGAATAGAATAGATAAAAGGGTACAAAGGAGCTAGGTAAATATTAATCATCCGGATTGATCAATATTTTATTTGGATTATATCGAATTTCGTATAGTTAGATGAAATGGAATAGCTATATGTGACTGTTTTTTATCCAGGATAAGTTGAGCTGCATTTTTTCCCATCAACATAAAATCAGTTGAAACTGTAGTAATACCTTTAAGAATAATTTTTTTCAGTGGTGTTTCATTGTAGGAAATAACTCCTACGTCCTTTCCTACTTCTTTCTTGCAGTCCAAAATTTTTTCTATTAAGATAACAAGGTCATTTTCCATTAAACTTATATAGACAACTCCATCCTCAATGGTCTCTTGAGCTATATCACGAATGATAGAATGATTAAATGCAAATTCGTCACAAAATATAGTAAACCCTGAAAGGATTTCTTTTGGGTGATAAGTATAGGATGGAAAAATTATTTTAATAGTTTGATACTTTTCAAGAAAGGAGAGCGCATTTTCCAATGCCTTATAAATGTCTTGTTCAAAATCTTCATAAATGGAGCTACATTTGTTATCCATTGAGGTTACTTTTTTATCCAGCAAGATCAGTTTATTAGCAGGAATAAGGTTTAATACTTCATCGAAGGTTTCATTTTCTTCTGTAAGATGTGGTATAACTACATAATGTGAATAATTGTCAATGCTCCTTTTAATAAGTTCTTTAAATAAATTGAAATCATTATTATAAATATAGAAATCAATAGTAGCGTTGGGGCCAAGGGTATCTGCAAAAGAATCGTATATAATTTTCTTGTGCGTACTTAGTTTGTTAAACAATAAAAAAATCTTGTAAAACTGAAGAGGATCAGTATTTTTTACAAAATATCCTTTGCCTGCTACGGAAGAAAGTATCCCTATTTTTTTTAGGTGGTTGTACCCTTTTTCCACAGTATCTCTTGATACTTCTAATTCATTGCTAAATTCATTGATTGAAGGAAGAACATCATTATCTTGTAGCTTTCCGTTATTAATTGCCTTGATAATTGAATTGGCAATCTGTAGATATTTGGGAGTGGCTGATAACGTATCAATTTCAATAAATCTATAAAAATAGGACATTAGCTTTATGGTTTAGAAAAATAAATTCAATCGCAGTATGTTTCACAAATATATATAATAGTTTAGCCTGTCTAATAGTTTAAACAGCATAGTACAGGATAGATTAGTTTAAATGTGTTTTATTTTTACCTGACATATATCTAAAATAGAATACTTATGGAAGCTTTGCTTGGTATTATTTTCCATTTTATTGGAGGGACTGCGGCTGGTAGCTTTTATATGCCTTTTAAAAAAGTTAAAGGGTGGCATTGGGAAAGTTATTGGATAATTGGGGGCTTATTTTCATGGTTGATTGTGCCTCCTATAGCCGCATGGTTAACAGTTCCTGGGTTTTCAGAAATAATTAGAGCTACTCCTTTCGAGACAATTAAATATACCGTTATGTTTGGAGTACTCTGGGGAATCGGAGGGCTTACTTATGGTTTGGGTATTCGTTATCTTGGTATGTCTTTGGGCAATTCTGTTATTCTGGGATTTTGCTCTGCATTTGGCGCTTTGGTGCCATCTATTTATTACAACTATGTTTCAACACCGGGTAAAACCACTTTCAATGATTTATTAACCACTTCCTGGGGAAGGGTTGTTCTTGCTGGTGTTATCATTTGTTTACTGGGAATCTATATTTGCGGAAGAGCCGGAATGCTAAAGGAGAAAGAATTGTCAGCAGAAGAAAAGCAAAAATCTGTTTCAGAATTCAGCCTGGTTAAAGGATTGATTGTGGCTGTTTTTTCGGGCATTATGAGTGCTTGTTTTAATTTTGGGATAGAAGCCGGAAAGCCTATGGCGGAAGCAGCGGTGGCTCAAGGTATGAATCCACTTTTCCAAAATAATGTGACATTTGTTGTGTTACTATGGGGGGGGCTTGCAACTAACTTTATATGGTGCATGATTTTGAATATCCGTAACAAAACATTTAAAGACTATACCAATAAAAAAACGTCGCTTTCAAAAAACTATTTATTCTCTGCAATGGCGGGTACGATATGGTTTTTACAATTTTTCTTTTATGGTATGGGTGAAAGTAAATTGGGCAATGGAGCCAGTAGCTGGATATTGCATATGGCTTTTATTATTTTAGTGGCTAATATGTGGGGAATTGTATTGAAAGAGTGGAAAGGGGTAAGTAAAAAAACAAAAACAACAATAACTCTTGGAATTATTACTATAATCCTTTCAGTAATCCTTGTAGGGTATGGTAATTCTTTAAAATAAGCCGATCATTTAAACTTGAAATATTGAAATAATGAAATTTAAACATGTAAGTTACTTGTGGAATAATGCAGAAGCAGAAGCATTACAAAACGATGAGGTCGCATTATTAATCTATCGTTCTAATCTGCTTGGGGCAGACCTGAGATTAACCAATTATGGTGGTGGAAATACATCTTGTAAAGCAATGGCCAAAGACCCATTAACAAGGAAAGAGTTAGAAGTGATGTGGGTAAAAGGGAGCGGAGGCGACATTGGTACGTTGAAGAAAAGCGGTTTAGCCGCTTTGTATGTAGATCGTTTGCGTAGCTTAAAAAATGTATATCGCGGGTTAGATTATGAAGATGAAATGGTTGAGCTTTTTAATCATTGTATTTATGACCTTGCATCAAAGGCACCTTCAATTGATACCCCTCTGCATGGGTTTCTTCCGTTTAAACATATTGATCATTTGCATCCGGATGCGGCGATAGCAATAGCTGCGGCAAAAGATGGAGAAAGAATCACTCAGGAACTATTTGGGGGTACTATTGGTTGGGTTGACTGGCAGAGACCGGGTTTTGACCTTGGGCTAAAACTAAAAGAGTGTCTTGACACAAATCCTGGCATACGGGGTATCATGTTGGGATCGCATGGCTTATTTACCTGGGGCGATACCGCATATGAGAGTTATGTCAACACGCTTGAGGTAGTGGAAAAATGCGCCGAATTTATAGAAGAAAATATCAATAAAAATAAAGTGGTTTTTGGTGGAGAAAAAATTGCAGCCTTGCCAAAAGAAGGCCGCCTGAAACAGGCTGCTTCACTGGCACCTTTATTACGAGGCTTTTGTTCTTCCCAAACCAAAATGATAGGTCATTTTACAGATGATGATAGGGTATTGCAATTTATCAATTCCAATGATCTTAGCAGGCTGGCACCAATGGGTACTTCATGCCCTGATCATTTTTTGCGTACAAAGATCAGTCCGCTGGTATTAAATCTCAATCCGGAAGAAGATCTTTCTGATATGAATGCAATTAAAGAAAAATTGCAGCCCTTGTTTGTTGAGTATAGGAAAATGTATGAAGAATATTACAATACCTGTAAGCACTCTAATAGCCCTGCTATTCGTGATGCCAACCCGGTAGTCATATTATACCCTGGTGTTGGAATGTTCACTTTTGCAAAGAATAAACAAACCGCAAGAGTGGCGGCTGAGTTTTATACCAATGCGATCAATGTAATGCGTGGCGCTGAAGCCATATCTGCTTATACTTCTTTACCAAGGCAGGAGGCATTTGATATTGAATACTGGTTATTGGAAGAGGCAAAATTGCAACGTATGCCTAAGCCTAAAGCATTGTCCGGGAAGATAGCATTGATAACAGGAAGCGCCGGGGGCATTGGTAAAGCAATAGCTAAAAAGTTTGCAGAAGAAGGTGCCTGTGTTGTTTTAAACGATATCAACCAGGAAAGACTGGATGCTGCCAATGAAGAATTTAAAAATATCTTTGGAAAGGATACAGCCTCTTCCGTTTTGATGGATGTGACAGATTCAACTACAATCAATAATGCTTTTTTGAATTCAGCCCTGGCATTTGGTGGTGTAGATATCATCGTGAATAATGCTGGTATCAGCATTTCAAAATCTATTGCTGAGCATAGTGCTGAAGAATGGGATAAATTGTATGATATTTTGGTAAAAGGGCAATTTCTTGTTTCCAAAGCAGGAGTAGAAATATTGCGCAAGCAGGACTTGGGTGGTGATATTATAAACATCGTTTCTAAAAATGCGGTGGTAGCAGGTCCTAATAATTCCGGATATGGTTCTGCAAAAGCTGCGCAGGCACATCTTAGCCGTTTGCTTGCTGCAGAATTAGGGGGAGATAAAATTCGTGTAAATGCAGTTAACCCTGATGCTGTGATCACCGATTCAAATATATGGGCTGGCGGATGGGCCGAAGGACGTGCCAAGGCTTATGGTATCAAGGTTGATGAACTACCCGCATTTTATGCCAAAAGAACTTTAATGAATGAAATGATATTGCCTGAAGATATTGCGAATGCCTGTTATGTATTTGTGGGTGGCTTACTCAATAAATCAACAGGTAACGCATTAAATGTAGACGGTGGAGTAGCTGCAGCATTTTTGCGTTGATATGATAAATCAAAAATAAATTGACAATTGAAAACAATAGCATTTAAAATGAAATTGTTGCCCGGTTTTGATGTAGAATATCAAAAGCGGCATAATGAGATATGGCAGGAATTAGTAGTTTTATTGAAAGAGGCCGGCATCAAAGAATATCATATTTTTTTAGATAAAGAAGAAGGCAATTTGTTGGCTACCATGCAGGTGACCAATGAAACTGCAACAGGAAACTTACCTGCTCACCCGGTGATGAAAAAATGGTGGGCTCATATGCGGGATATTATGGAGACCAATGCTGATAATTCGCCGGTATCAATACCATTGGAAGAAGTTTTTTATTTACCATAAATTAATTGGAATGCCATCAAAAAAGCACATAGGAAATAGTCAAGACAGTAAACAACTTTCACAGCACCAACAGAATTTTGATCATGTATCTGCCGGGATAAAAGACCTTGATAATGTGATGCATAAGCTGGCAGCTTTTCAAATCGCTATCCCCAGTTGGGCATTAGGTACAGGCGGTACACGGTTTGGTAGATTTTCAGGAGCTGGTGAGCCCCGGTCATTAGAAGAGAAAATAGAAGATGTTGGGTTGTTGCATTCTCTCAATCAATCCAGCGGAGCTATTTCGCTTCATATTCCATGGGATATTCCGAAAGATTATAAGGCTATTAAAAAATTAGCTTCACAATTCGGATTACAATTTGATGCTGTTAATTCTAATACATTCCAGGATCAGAAAGACCAGAAGTTGAGTTATAAATTTGGATCATTGCAACATGTGGATAAGGCTGTTCGCAAACAAGCTGTCAATCATAATATCGAAGTAATTAAACAAGGAAAAGCATTAGGTTCTAAAGCACTATCCGTATGGTTGAGTGATGGTAGTTGTTTTCCCGGGCAATTAAATTTTCGTAAAGCATTTCAAAATACGTTAGAAAGTTTACAGGAAATATATGCGGCTTTACCTGCCGATTGGAAGGTGTATATCGAATACAAAGCTTTTGAGCCTAACTTTTATTCTACGACTGTTGCGGATTGGGGGCAGTCATTATTATATGCTAATAAACTGGGTCCCAAAGCATATACTTTAGTTGATCTTGGCCATCATTTGGCGAACGCCAATATTGAGCAGATTGTTTCCTTATTGTTGATGGAAGGAAAATTGGGAGGTTTTCATTTTAATGATAGTAAATATGGAGATGATGATTTAACTACGGGTAGCATCAAACCTTATCAACTATTTTTAATTTTTAATGAGTTAGTAGAAGGAATGGATGCAAGAGGAATGAATCATTCAACAGATTTAGCATGGATGATTGATGCCAGTCATAATGTAAAAGATCCCCTGGAAGATTTATTGCAATCGGTAGAAGCTATTATGATATCCTATACACAGGCTTTATTAGTTGACAGGAAAAAATTATCAGATGCTCAGAAAAACAATGATGTCGTAACCGCACAGGAAGTGCTGCAAAATGCTTTTAGAACCGATGTGAGAGCTATCGTTGCAGAATCCAGGCTAAGAAGTGGAGGCGTTTTGAATCCATTACAATATTTTCGTGAGCATAAAATTAGGCAACAATTAATTAGTAAAAGAGGAAGCAAAACCGTAGCAACAGGATTATAATGAAAAAGGTTCCCGTTATAGCAATTTTTGATGTAGGTAAAACGAATAAAAAACTATTGTTGTTTGATGAACAATATAAGATGGTCTATGAAGAAAGCAGGCAATTGGAAGAAATAAAAGATGAAGATGATTTCCCCTGCGATGATGTAAAAGCTTTAACTCAATGGCTAAAAGATACTTTTGCTGCTTTATTAAAAAATGATCTTTATGAAATTAAAGGTGTTAATATTTCCGGATACGGAGCCAGTCTTGTTTACCTGGACGAGCATTTAAATGTTTCATTACCCTTATATAATTACCTTAAACCCTATCCTGTTCATTTAAGAGAAAAGTTTTATAATACCTATGGAGGTGAAAGTTTGTTTGCCAGGCAAACTGCTTCCCCGGTATTAGGGAATCTTAATTCGGCTATGCAGTTGTACCGGCTAAAATATGACAAGCCGGAATTGTTTGCCCAAATAAAATATGCATTACATCTTCCCCAATACTTAAGTTTTATTCTCACCTGCAAAGTATGCTCAGATATTACCAGCATTGGTTGTCACACTAATTTATGGGATTTTCAAAAAAATGCTTATCATATATGGGTAAAGGACGAAGGAATAGGAAATAAGCTTGCTCCTATAATGGATAGTGATGAAGTGTTTGACAATATCAATGGGGATATCACTTTTGGGATAGGCTTACATGATAGTTCCGCAGCTTTGATCCCTTACCTTATTTCTTTCACTGAACCATTTTTACTCCTTTCAACGGGAACATGGTGTATTACTTTCAATCCTTTTAACCATGAACCATTAAGTGATTTAGAATTAAAGCAGGATTGTCTTTGTTATTTATCTTTTAATGGCAAGCCGGTAAAGGCTTCCCGTTTATTTGCAGGGTACGAGCATGAGCAACAAATTAAAATACTTGCGGAGCATTTTGATAAACCATTAGATTATTATAAAACAGTTCAATTTGATCTTCGTTTATACAATATCCCGGAACCTTTAAATACGAACTCTGAAAAAGATACGATAGATGCGATGATCGGGCAATCGGGATTTGGAAAAAGAGATTTAGCCCTGTTTGCCAGTTATGAAGAAGCCTATCATCAATTCATAACAGATATAGTGGCACAGCAAATCCAAAGTATGAACCTTGTCTATACTGATCGTTTTATTAAAAGGCTGTTTGTTGACGGAGGATTCAGCAAAAATCAGATTTATATGAATCTACTGGCAAAAGCTTTTCCTGAACTGGAAGTTTACAGTGCTTCTCTGCCACAGGCATCTGCTTTAGGCGCTGCCTTAGCTATTCATAAACACTGGAATTCTAAACCTATGCCAACGGATATTTTTGATTTGAAATTATATTCCGTTACTCATGATGAGAAGGGATGAAGCAGTAATAAAACTGTTTTACCGGAATTGACTTTATGAAAATCAAAACAGGATAGTAAATATTAAAAGTATAATTAATTACCAATGAAATTTAAATATAACCCCAATTATCCTTCTATAGAAGATTTAAGAGAAAAAGCAAAAAACAGGATTCCCAGGTTTGCTTTTGAGTATCTTGACGGAGGATGCAATGAGGAGATTAATCTGTATAAAAACACTTCCGAGATCAGGGAGATAGAACTTCTGCCCGAATACCTGAAAAATCATACGGGGTCTGATATGAAAACAGAATTATTCGGACATACTTATGATGCCCCTTTTGGAATATCTCCCATAGGCTTACAGGGATTGATATGGCCCAATTCGCCGGAAATATTGGCAAAAGCTGCATTTGACCATAATATTCCATTTACATTAAGTACGGTGAGCACCAGTAGTATTGAGCGGATTAGCGAAATTACAGAAGGCAGAGCCTGGTTTCAATTGTATCACCCCGCAGAAGATAGTCTCCGCGATCAAATTATAAAAAGGGCTGAGGCTGCTCAGTGTCCCGTGCTAGTTATTCTGAGTGATGTACCTTCTTTCGGCTATCGCTCGAAAGAAATTAAGAATGGGTTAGCTATGCCCCCGCGGATGACGATGAACAATATTCTTCAGATAATGGGCAGGCCCAATTGGGCCCTCAAAACGCTCATTCATGGCCAGCCATCCTTCCGGGTATTAAAACCTTATATTCCAAAAGGAATGAATATGCATCATCTTGGACTATTTATGAACAAAACTTTTGATGGCAGGTTGAATGAAGATAAAGTAGCTGCCATCCGTGATATGTGGAAAGGCAAGCTTGTTTTGAAAGGAATCGTTAATGAAGCAGATGCAGAAAAGGCTGTTCGGCTTGGCGTTGATGGTATCATTGTTTCCAATCATGGAGGCAGGCAACTGGATGCAGGACAATCTTCCATCCATTCGCTCAACAGGGTTATAAAAGATTATAGCGATAAGATAAAAATTATGTTAGACAGTGGTTTGCGTTCGGGCCCTGATATCGCAAGGGCGCTTGCTTCAGGAGCTCAATTTACTTTCCTGGGACGATCATTTATGTATGGGGTAGCAGCCCTTGGTAAAGAGGGAGGAGACCATACTATCTCCATTTTGAAGACGCAACTCCAGCAGGTTATGCAACAAATTTGTTGTGCAAAGGTTGAGGATTTCCCGAATCATTTGATAAAGGAGTAGAAATAATTTCTTTCTATTATAGATGTTCCACTACATCAAAAATAGATTTATTGGTAGAATAGGAGTTTATGGGTTATACAAATAAAAATAGTATATGAGAATTTTTGTTCCTCAAATATTAATAACATTTTCTCTCTTTCTCTTAATCCTGGAGTGCAACGGCCAAAAGATAGAAAGAAAGCCAAATGTATTAATCCTTCATGCTGATGAATGGCGGGCACAGGCGACCGGGTATTCAGGAGATAAAAACGTTAAAACTCCAAATCTTGATAAGTTGGCTGCCACAAGTGCCAATTTTACGCTTGCTGTATCTGGT
>JAUZOE010000008.1 GCA_030706605.1 Bacteroidota bacterium | reverse complement strand
TTCAATATCATGGATAGACTGTCGGAACCAAAATCCCTGGAAAAATCTCTTCCTTCTTCTAGGTGCCAGCCGATTGTTTTGCCAAAATCTTCCGTCATTAACATAAAGCCAAAGGTTGGCGATGTGTTTGGGTTTTTGCCTTCCCAGTTAAAACCGCTGCGCCACGCGCCAAGGTTTGTAGTTGCATCTGATGCCCCGGCCATGTCGTCTACTACACCGGTGGCTAATAAGTCATTCCTTACAGCATCATAGAATCCGGGCAAATCCTGGGTTACTCCACTAACGGTTATCAACCCTTCCTTCCTGTAATTAACGGGCCTGTTTTTTGCAAACTGAATTTGTTTAAAAACAATAATAGTTCCTATAATGAGGGCAATAGAAAAGGTGAACTGCAGCACCACTAAAACCTTGCGTGGCAGCGAAGCATGCCTGCCAACTCTGAATGTTCCTTTTAAGACTTTTATTGGTTGAAACCTTGATAAATACAAAGCCGGATAGCTGCCCGCAAGCAAGCCTGTGATTAGTGTAAATGCTAATGCGCAGAGCCAAAAGATATAATTATTCCAGGGCAAGTGTATATGCCTTTTGGCAAGTGAATTGAAAAAAGGCAGCGATATAATAACAAGAACAACAGAGCACATAAATGATACGAAAGCCACCAATATACTCTCACTTAAAAACTGTTTTACAAGTTGAAGGCGCAACGAGCCAACTGCTTTGCGAATACCTACTTCCTTTGCACGCTTCTCACTGCGGGCTGTTGAAAGGTTCATAAAGTTGATGCACGCAAGCAGCAACACAAATACGCCAATCACAGAAAACAGCAACACAAATTGTATGGCTCCCCCGGCAGGTTTTCCATTTTTAAACTCGCTGTACAAATGCCATTTATCCATTGGGTACAGGTAAGCGCTCTCATTACCTTCGGCTTTTGTTTTATGTGCCATCACTATATTCTTAATCTTCCCTGTTTCCTTATCCATATCCACATTGTCAGCCAACTGAACATAGCATTGCCAGGAGCGATTATCCCAATCTGTTGCAGCATCTTTTACCCATTGATCTTTGGCTACATATTTTTTCCAGGGCAGGAAGAAGTTTGCCTGCTGCAATGACGGGAAAACAGATTTATTTACTACAGGGCTATTGTTCGGAAAATCCCCGAACACACCGGCAACTTTATAATCGTCCTTATTATCAACCCTGATTGTTTTGCCTATAGCGTCAGTATTGCCAAACAATGTTTTTGCCAGTGAAGCGCTGATGATAATTGATGAAGGGTCTGTCAACGCATTAATGTCTCCCTTCAGCATGTTGAGCGAAAGCATGGTTGGAAATTTATCTTCCGCCCACAACCCAACAGATGAAATCGTTTTATCACCTACTGTAAACGCACTTTGGTTCCACCTCGACAGGGAAATGTTTTTGAAGTCGCTTCCATACTTGTTGCGCAGTTCACTGGCAATAGGCTGGCAAACCCGTGGGTCGGTATTTTTGCTTTTATCATCACCAACGGTGGTGGTCATTATCTGCGCAAGCTGTTGGTGGTTGGTAAATGATGTATCATATGTAACCTCATTCCATATCCATAAACCAATAAGCATGGCAACAGCCATGCCTGTTGCAAGACCCAGCACATTGATAACTGAATACATTTTATTTTTAATAAGATTTCTCCATGCGATTTTTAAATAGTTCAAGAGCATAAAAGAAAGTTTAAGTTGTATGTGTTATGTTATAAATTTTATTCACCATTGAAGATTCGCCATTCACGTTTATCATTCCGTTCTCAAACTTTCAACCGGATTGGCCACTGCCGCTTTAATTGCCTGAAAACTTACCGTAACCAATGCCACCATCAATGCTAATATTGACGCTAATAAAAACACCCACCAATGAATATGGATCCGGTAGGCAAAATCATACAGCCAATGCGACATGGCATACCACGCTATCGGAAAAGCAATAATGGTAGCTGTCAATACCAATTTTAAAAAATCTTTTGATAATAAAGTAACAATGGAACTTACTTTGGCTCCCAATACTTTTCTTACTCCAATCTCTTTAATCCGCTGTGAAATTTCAAAGGCTGACAATCCAAATAAACCCAGGCAGGCGATAAAAATGGCAATACAGGCAAATACGGTAAAAATAGTTCCCTGCCTTTGTTCTGATTCATACAGCTTATTAAAATTTTCATCGAGGAATGTAGATTGATAAGGAATGTCGGGAAGATATTGCCGCCATACTTTCTCAACGATAGCCAGTGTTGCAGGAATATTGTTCCCTGTAAGCTTTACAGACAGGTTGTGGAAGGCAGAACTGTTTGCGTGTACAGGAGGGTTTATCAAAACAATCGGGACAATTTTTTGCCGCAATGATTCAAAATGAAAATCTTCAATTACACCTACCACATGCCCCTTTCTTCCAGCATAAGCGAAGTCTCTGTTAACTGCATCCTGTGGTGACTTCCATCCTATGGCTTTAACAGCCGATTCATTTAAAATGAAATTAGAAGTATCCATAGAATAATCCCTCGAAAAATTTCTTCCTGCAACTACATGTATGCCATACGTGGGAACAAAATCATAATCTGTTGCAACATCTTTAATGTCGGCAGTTACCGGGCGCATCGAATCGCCAACCATTGCAGAGGCGCCGTTTTCATCCAGCAACCTTCCGGTAGGAATGCGTGAAGAACGGGCAACATCTTTGATTCCTGTATGCTGCAACAAATCATTGCGGAATGCATCATATTGCGGATTAATTGAATTATAATAATGCATGGTAATAATGTGTTCTTTATTATAACCGAGAGAAGTTTCCTGCATGTAATGCAACTGCTGGAAAACAATAATGGTCGTAATAATAAGAACAATAGAAATAGTAAACTGCGCCACCACCAAAACTTTTCTGAATGAAATAGTACCACCACCGGCTTTAAATAATCCTTTCAATGTTTTTACCGGTTGGAATGATGACATGAATAGGGCAGGGTACAATCCGGATAAAATTCCCACAATAAATGGCGTTAAAAAAAGCGGCACCAATACCTGCCATTTTTCTAAAATGTTTACGGATAATTCTTGTCCGGAAATTTCATTGAGCCACGGAAGCGTAAAATATAAAAGTCCAAAAGCAATTAAAATCGCAGTCCATGCTATGAGCACTGATTCGCTTAGAAATTGAAATATCAATTCTTTTTTTCTAGCGCCAATCACTTTTCGTATGCCAATTTCTTTTGCCCGTAATGCTGAGCGGGCAGTAGAAAGGTTCATGTAGTTGATACAGGCAATTAATAAAATAAATAAGGCAATGGTACCAAAAATATAAACACGGGTAATATCGCCGTTGGGCTCCGCTTCATAATCAGTATGCGAATGCAAATGAATATCAGTAAGCTTTTGCAAACCCAGCGATGTAAATTTCGATGCCTGCTTTCCGCCATATTCCTTAGTCATGTGTTTATCAAGAAAGGCAGGGAACTTTGAAATTAATTTTTGCGGATCATAATGATCGGGCAACACAAGAAAAGTAAAGAACGAATTATTACCCCAGTTGGTTCGCAGGTTTTCTGCGCCGAATACCGCTGAATCTTTTAGTGTATTAAAAGAAATGAGCACCCCGGGATGCATAAAGGAATTTTCAGGAAAGCCTTTATAAATGCCTGTAACCTTTACATCAAACCGGTTATTGGCACGTATTACTTTATTCATCGGGTCCTCATTTCCAAAATATTTTTTAGCCACATCTTCACTCATCATAATGCTGAAAGGATCTTTCAATGCAGTTTGAGGATTACCCTTCACCACTTTTAAAGTAAAGACATTAAATAAATTTTCATCAGCAAAATATACATTGGGTTCATTGATAAGTTTTTCCTTATACTTTAGCAGAGTTGTGCCACTATTCAATAGCCTGGTCATTTTTTGTATTTCGGGAAAATCAGTCGGGAAATAATATCCAAAGGGAGGAGAAACCGTACTTAAGATAAGGGAAACAGCGCCTTCTCCATTCTTAAATGTTCTGGTAACACGGTATATGTTCTCCGCATTTTTATTATAACGGTCGTAGCTTAATTCATTCAGAACATAAGTGGTAATCAGCAAACAGCAGGTAAGTCCCACGGTTAGGCCGAATAAATTAATGAACGAGATGAATTTATATTTCATCAGGTTTCGCCATGCTATTTTTAAATAGTTTTTAAACATAATTTATGATTTTAGCTATTTATTCCGATCTCAAATTCTTCACCGGGTTTGCAATTGCCGCTTTGATTCCCTGGA
The DNA here is from genome assembly GCA_030706605.1 of Bacteroidota bacterium. Classification (GTDB taxonomy): domain Bacteria; phylum Bacteroidota; class Bacteroidia; order Chitinophagales; family Chitinophagaceae; genus Ginsengibacter. Next base: position 148,650 of record JAUZOE010000008.1, on the reverse strand, counting down.
AACTTACTGTGATTAAAGCGACTAAAACAGTAATTAATCCGGCAAGTGTAAACATCCACCAGGTTAATTCTGTATGATAGGTAATTCCAGAAAGAAAAACATGCGCAAGCCATACCGATATGGGTATCACGATAACCATTGCGATAAAAACAGGTTTCAAAAAGTCTTTTGAAAGCAATAGCCAGATGCTTTTTACACTTGCACCAAACACTTTACGGATACTAATTTCTTTGCCTCGCTTTTCTGCAAGAAAAGAAGAGAGGCCAAATAAGCCGAGGCAGGCAATGAATATTGCCATGCTGCCAAATATAGTAGCGGCAAATCCAACAGAACTCCATTCTTCAAATCTTCTTTGGTAATCTGCTTTTGTAAAAGAATATTCAAAAGGATAATTGTGATTTATTTTCTTAACTGCTGCTTCTATTTGCGCAAGTGTGCTTCGCCAATGATCATCATTTTTAATGCGGACAAAAAAGTGAGGTAGGTTACCTGTTTGTAATGAAATAACCATTGGAGCAATAATGCCTGACGGATTGTTATAGACGAAGTTTTGAAATACGCCTATTACTGACTTCCCCCCGATATTTTGACCGACGATAGGTTCTTTTAATCCCATCTTTTGTACAGTTGACTCATTGATGATGCAGGCAGTGGAATCTGTTGCAAAGTCAGGACTGAAATCACGTCCCTCCAGCATTTTTATTCCCACGGTCTTTGCCCAATCGTATTGTACGGAACTTACAATAACAGATATTTCCTGGCCCGGGATTTTCCCGGGGTAATCCATACCTGTTACGCTTCCTCCAAATTGTAAAATATTATCAGAGCCTGCTGTTATGTTTTTAACGCCTGGAATTTGCACCAAATCATTTTTTAAAATTTGAAAATTGCCGGATAAATCACCATTGGCAGCTATATCAATTAGATTATCCTGGTCGTAACCCAGTGGCCGGTTTCCAACATGATTTATTTGTTTATAAATAACGATGGTAGCAATAATTAAAAATATAGAAATAATAAACTGGATTGTTACCAGCGCTTTCCTTAAACCTGATCCGCTTTTGCCGTTGGCTAATGCACCTTTTAAGACTTTTATTATTTTAAACCGGCTTAGGAATAATGCAGGGTAACTTCCGGCTATCAATCCTGTAAACAAGCCTATAGCAATCAGCAATGCCAACACTTTCCAATTCCAAAAATTGAGTACCAGGTTATTACCCGTATATCGATTAAAAACGGGTAATACCATTTGGGCTAAAAATACCGCCAATAAAAGTGCAAGAAATGTCATAAGCATGGCTTCGCTCATAAACTGATAAATGATCAGTTTACGCGATGCACCCAGAACTTTTCGTATACCCACTTCCCTTGACCTGTGTTCAGAACGTGCAGTTGAAATATTCATGAAATTAATACATGCTATCAGTATAACGAATACTGCGAGTACCATCAATAGAATAACCATATCAATCCGGCCTCCATTAGGTCTACCATTACTAAAACTTCTATATAATCTTAATTTGGCAAATGGGTATACAAACAGTGATACGGTGGTATCATTAGAACGAACCTCGAGAATGTGGGTTAACTTTTTATCGAGCAATGAAAGGTTAGCGCCGGGTTTTAATTGTACCCATGTTTGAATACGATTGTCATCCCATTTGCTAAGCCATGTATTTTGTTTAGCGAAATAGCTGAATGAAAATACCATGTCAAATTTAATGGTACTGTTTGGTGGAACATCACGGACAACAGCGGCAACTTTAAAGCTGCTTTTGTTAGTGAGCACTAACTTACCCATAGGGTCTTCCTTCCCGAATAATTTCCTGGCTGTTTGCTCAGTGATAACAACTGAATTTTCGTTCTGTAATGCAGTAACAGGATTTCCCTCAATGGCGGGGAGAGTCATCATATTAAAAATGGCCGGTTCAGCATAGATGCCGGATTCGTAAATAGTTTTATCGCCAATTTCCATTAACTGGTTATCGAAGTAAGCAACACGTGCTGCATATTTTGTTTCCGGCATTTCGCTCCGGAGACTTGCAGCCATTGGTCCCGCAGTGGCATCACCGGTTGAGATGCCATCCACTTGCTTTTGATTTTTCATCAACAGGTAAATGTCTTTCAGGTTAGTATTGAATTTGTCGTAACTAAATTCGTTTACAATAAGCAACATAATGATGATGCCTGTTGCTAAACCGACCGCTAAGCCGCTAATATTTATCAACGATGAAGTTTTATTTTTCAGTAGACTTCGCCAGGCTGTTTTTAAATAATTTTTGAACATTTTTTTTGACTTGTTGGTATTGAAATTTTATTTTAAAAACTTTACACACAGAAGATTAATAGCTACAATTACTCACAGGGAGATTTCAACCATTATACCAAAACCTATTAAATTGGTAGTAAGTTGTTAAGATATGTATATTATTTAACAAGTGTTCGATTATGAACACCTGTATAAAAAAACCGTACACTTTTTATTTTTGAATCAAGCGGGCCATTTTTTTTTATTTCCAATAAAAGGATTTAACTTTGAACGAACGTTCAGTCAAAAAAAATGTCACCAAGAACATCCCAACAATTACAGCAGCTAAGAGAAACGAAAAAGCAGCAGATTATGCAGGCGGCTTTAAAAGTTTTTGCCAACCACGGATTTAATGGTGCTACTATTAATTTGATTGCAAAGGAAGCGGGAATTGCAAAAGGACTGATGTATACTTATTATGAAAGCAAAGAACAACTGCTGGATGAATTGCTGAGCTTTGGTATGCAGAAAGCGGCCTCTTTTTTATATGAAGATTCTACGGGAAAACTTGAATCGAAGAAGGAGTTTGCTGCCAGCCTTCGAAAAATGGTACAGCTCTTTTTACAAGAAGCGGATTTCTGGCGCTTATATACCATGCTGGCACTACAGCCAAACATCTCGGAGAAATTCCATAAGGAGGCAATGGCTTTTCTACAACAGTATCTTGAAGTTTATATGGCCTATTTTAAAAAGAAAAAATCGGTTAATCCAATGGCAGAAGCCATGCTTTTCGGTTCAGTTCTTGACGGACTGATGTTTGATCTTATGGTAGCGCCTGATGAATATCCTATTGAAGATGTAATTGAAATGATCATTAAAAAATTTGCCTGATGGCAATAAAAAAAACAGGTTATGAAACATTTGTTATTACTGTCATTTTTGGTATTGCTCTTTTCATTCGGTGCGCATTGTCAGCAGCCAAATGCTACTGAAGTAGTGCGAAAAGCAAACGATCTGATGAATGGAAAATCCAGTCAAAGCTCAGCGACGATGACAATTGTACGGCCCACATGGACCCGGAAAGTAAGTATGAAAACCTGGTCGCTGGGTAATGAATATTATATGATTCTTATCACGGCCCCGCCACAGGATAAAGGGCAAGTGTTCCTGAAACGCCATACTGAAATGTGGAACTGGATGCCAACCATCAGCCGCATCATCAGGATACCACCTTCCATGATGGGCCAGAACTGGATGGGATCTGATTTTACCAACAATGACCTGGTGAAAGCAAACTCTATCGTGGATGACTACACGCATACTTTCCTGGGTAGCGAAACTATTGAAGGTTATGATTGCTATAAAATACAATTAACCCCCAAACCTGATGCAGCTGTGGTTTGGGACAAGATAATTATATGGATTGCCAAAGACAAATACTTTATGCTAAAAGCGGATTTTTACAACGAAGACGGAGAGTTGGTAAACGAAGAAATGCAATCGGATATAAAGCATTTTGATGACCGTGATCTTCCGTCGAAACTCGTGATGACGCCTGTAAAAGAAAAAGGCAAACAAACTATATTTCAATTTCAGCAATTGGATTTTAATGTGCCTTTGAAAGAAGATTTTTTTTCGCAACAGCAAATGAAAAACATTCGTTGATATTATTTCAATGAATGGTATTTGAATAGTGAAATTATTTTTTGATGCAACAATCTTTTAAACTGGCCTGGCGAAATTTATGGCGCAACCGCCGCAGAACCCTGATTACTTTGGCTTCTGTGTTTATGGCCGTTGTGTTGGCCATTGCAATCCGTTCTTTCCAGAAAGGAGTATACGGAAATATGATAGGCAATGCGGTGCGCTTCTCTACCGGTTATATACAGGTGCATGCAAAGGGGTATTGGGATGATCAATCGATCAACAACACTTTTGTGCCGGGCACTTCTCTGGAGCAAGCTTTAAAAAAGGAGAAGAATATTTCTTTAGCAGTGCCCAAGCTTGAGTCGTTTGCGCTTGCTTCTTCCGGCCCACATACTAAAGGGGTGGAAGTAATCGGCATCGCTCCCCGGAAAGAAGATAGTATGAATAATGTGGCAGGAAAAATCACCCAGGGTAAATATTTTACCAACAACATCGGCCAGGGAATATTGATTGGCGACGGACTTGCCAAATACCTCCAATTGAAACTAGGTGATACATTGGTGTTGCTTGGCCAGGGTTACCATGGAACTACTGCAGCAGGTCAATACCCGATACAAGGAATTTTTCATTTTCCGCTGGAGCAGCTCAACAATTCGCTGGTATATCTGTACCTGCCGGATGCCCAGGCACTTTTTGGAGCGCCGGACCGACTCACTTCTATCAGCATTATGCTCAGGCAACCGGATGACATTAACTCAACTACTCTTTTCCTAAAACATTCACTTGATAGTACCCGGGAAGTGATGCAATGGCCTGCAATGAACAAAAGTCTTGTACAGGAAATACAGGGTGATAACGCCGGCGGTATCATAATGCTGGGTATATTATATATGGTAGTTGCCTTTGGTGTGTTTGGTACCATCCTTATGATGACATTGGAAAGAAAGAAAGAATTTGCAGTAATGATTGCTATTGGCATGCATCGTGTAAGGCTTACCGTTATCATCATTTTCGAAACCGTTTTGATTGGTTTGCTGGGAATACTTTCAGGCAGCTTATTAATATTTCCTGTACTTGCCTACCTGCACCGGCATCCCATTTTATTAACGGGGGCAACGGCGCAAACCTACCAGCAGTTTGGTATTGAGCCTATCATGCCGGCGTCACTCGATCCATATATTTTCCTGTACCAGGGTTTAACTGTTTTGGGTATTGCTATTATATCAGTGGTTTATCCTTTATGGTATATCAACCGGTTCAGGATTGCTGAAACTTTAAAACAATAATGCTATGCTGATACAAATAGCCTGGAGAAATGTATGGCGTAATAAAACACGAAGCCTGGTAATTATTATTGCTGTGGCGCTTGGTTTATGGGGCGGTATTTTTTCAGACGCTTTTATGCAGGGGATGGCAGCGCAACAGATCTACTCGGTTATTCATACCGAAACGGGGCATATACAATTGAACCAGCCAGGTTTTTTATTGAACCACGATATGCAGATGCAGGTAAAAGACGCAGATCGTATAATTGCGGCTATAAAAACAAATTCCGCCGTTGAAGGAGTATCTGCAATTATCCAGTTGCCTGCAATGGCTTCTACGGCTTCCGGTTCATCAGGTATCATGGTTAATGGTATTCAACCGTCAGACCAGGAAAAAGTGAGTGATCTTTCTAAGTTATTGATACAAGGTGATTACTTCAAAAGCGACAGGACAAACCAGGTGGTAATTGGTCAACAACTTGCTGATAAATTAAAAGTGAAGCTACATTCCCGCATTGTATTGACTTTACAGACTACCACAGGCGATATTGTTTATGGCGCATTTAAAGTAACCGGTATTTTTCGGACTCACGACAGCGAATTTGATAAGCAAATGATTTTTGTTCGCAATAAAGACATTCAGCAACTGGTAGGGTTTCCTCCCGATGCTGCCTCAATCATTACCGTGCTGTTGAACAACAATGATGATACCAAAAAGGTAGCAACAACAATTCAAAAGCAGTTTAGTGGAATGCAGGTACAGTCGTGGATACAATTATCACCTATGCTCCAGATCCTTTCAGGAACGATGATCCAGTTTACGCTCATTTTTGTAGGTATCATACTGATCGCGTTGGCATTTGGGATTATCAATACTATGTTGATGGCAGTGATGGATCGTACCCGTGAAATTGGAATGCTTTTATCTATCGGAATGAAACCTTCCAAGGTGTTTGGCATGATCATGCTGGAAACTATTTTTCTTTCACTGACAGGAGCAATAATAGGAGTGATTGTTAGCATTGCCAGTATATCATTTTTCGGGCATTATGGTATTAACCTTTCTATTATAGCAGAAGGGTTCAATGCATTTGGGTATAGCAGTATTGTTTACCCTACACTTGGTGTTAACTTTTATATCATGCTAGCCATTATGGTAATTATTATTGCCATTATTGCGGGCCTGTTCCCGGCAAGACGGGCAGTGCGGTTGAAGCCGGCCGAAGCTGTTAGGGGTGATTGATCGAAATAAATTTTAATTTTTTTAAATGTTTTTTATGCCAGTAATTGAAATTAAAAATCTGACGAAAACCTATAATGAAACGATGGTGCCGGTGCATGCATTAAACGGCATCAATCTTGAGTTTGAAAAAGGAGAATTTACAGCTATCGTGGGGCCTTCAGGTTGCGGCAAAACCACCCTGTTGAATATGATGGGCGGACTGGATCAACCAACTTCCGGTAGTGTAATTATAGAAAATGAAGATATCACTCAGATGAACCGGGGAGCATTAACTGATTTCAGGTTGCATCATGTCGGTTTTATCTTTCAGGCTTATAATCTCATACCAGTGCTTACTGTAAAAGAGAATGTTGAATTCATTATGGAACTCCAACACCGGAATAAAAAAGACATAGCTGATCGTGTAAATTACCTTCTTACCGCAATGGGTATGGAAGATAAAATAAATGTGCGACCTAAATATTTATCTGGTGGGCAGCAGCAGCGGGTGGCTGTTGCAAGAGCGCTTGTATCCAAGCCCAAATTCATTCTTGCAGATGAACCCACTGCCAACCTGGATTCCAAATCAACCGATACCTTATTGGATCTAATGGCCACACTGAATGAGAAGGAGCAGGTTACTTTTATTTTTTCAACACATGACCAGCGTGTAATGGACAAAGCAAGGCGCATCATTACTTTGGAAGATGGAAAAGTGATCAGCGATACTAAATTGAAAGCCACTCATGAAAGCATCAATAGTTAAAATATTAATAGCCGGATGTGCGCTCCTGCTTTTCCTGGCAATTGCCCAACCGGGCAATGCGCAGGATACAACAAGCAACGCTATAATCAATACTGAAAAAAAATCTCATTGGTCTGTTAATGGCTATTTAAAAGATTTGCAAACCACTCAATTTGTCGACATCAATAAAAAATGGACATTGGAAAACCTGGTGCACAATAGGGTAGATGTGCGTTGGTTTCATGACAGTGCCTGGAAGTTTCATCTTGGTATACGGAACCGGTTCTTTTATGGCGACTCAGCAGCTTTATCTATCCAGGATGCGTTGTTACAAAATAGTAATGATGGATATTTTGATCTTTCAAAAACGATTGCGAAAGGACCCTCTTTTTTATTGAACTCAACTATTGACCGGGCTTCAGTAGATTATACCCATGGTAAATGGGAAATTACTGCCGGGCGGCAACGCATCAATTGGGGATTGAACCTGGTGTGGAACCCGAATGATATTTTTAATGCTTATTCTTATTTTGATTTTGATTACGAAGAACGGCCGGGAACTGATGCAGTAAGGGTTCAATATTATCTCAATAGTACGTCTTCAGCAGAGATAGCATATAAACCAGGAAGGAATGCAAATGAAACAATTGCGGCGGGACTCTATCGTTTTACAAAAGGCAGTTATGATATACAGGCGCTTGCAGGCATTGTTAACACAGACTACGTCCTTGGAGGTGGTTGGTCGGGTGTACTGGGGCAGGCGGGTTTTAATGGTGAAATATCAGCTTTTATACCACGCAAAAATTTTCAGTTATCCAATACCGTTATTTCTGCTTCGCTTGGAGTCAATTATACATTTCCAAACAGTTTGTACCTGCATGGTGCCTATCTACTGAACAGTTCAGGATTATTAAAAGGAGACAACCTTAGCCCCAGTTTTTTTCTTATTAATGTATCTGCAAAGTCGCTTTCTCCGGCGCGTCATTCATTATTTGCTGAAGCAGCTTATCAGTTCAATCCTTTGATACGCGGCGATTTTTCCGGTATTTATACGCCTGCTGATGGCTCATTTTTTATAGGCCCGTTTTTTACTTTCTCTTTAACCAACACTATAGAACTGTTGACCGGCGGACAGTTGTTTTTTGGAGGAAAACAAAGTTTATACAGCAATTATGGAAAGGTACTGTTTTTAAGATTTAAGTGGAGCTTTTGATGAAATAATGGGTTTTAGTAGGGACAACGGTTTTCTCAACGGTACTATTGTTTACTAATATTTTCTCATGGTAACCTTTCACTATCTTTATACTCGCGATTCTTATTTTACAAGGCGTTTAGCAGTTCTTCAAAATTTTTATGAATGGCCCGTTATATTAAGACTTGTTTAAAGGGACCAAAAACGGTTTTATTTAAAAATTGTTATGTTCATTATTCCAAAATGAATTAGAGCCATCAAATTATAAATTTATGAGCTATCAAAAACTATATATCAACCTAAAGAAAAATTGGTTTAGCATAATCTTCGGAGGGCTTTTAATCACAATTATTCTAAGTGCAGATGCTAAAGCCTGGGTTTTGCAAAAACTGATTTCGACAGGCTTATTTAATACAGAAATAAAAGGCACACAAAAAGATTTACCTGAAGCTGCTGTCTTTTCATTTGCCGATTCCAATGGAATCATAACTTCAACAGCCACATTAAAAGGCAAAGTTGTATTTGTAAACTTTTGGGCTTCCTGGTGCCCGCCATGCAGGGCTGAAATGGCTTCTCTCAATAAGTTGTACCTGAAACTCAGGAATGATAAAAATGTTATTTTTCTTTTTATCAATGAAGATGAAGATCCCGTAAAAGGAATCAATTATCTTCATGGAAAACAATTAGCTATTCCATTTTATAACCAGCAAGGCAGTGTTCCTGACCAAATCTTCAGCGGTACGTTACCCACCACCGTCGTTATTAACAAAGAAGGCAAAGTGGTATTGAAACATGAAGGTATAGCCGGGTATAACACAGATGCATTTATAAGGCAATTGAAAGAGTTATAATCAAATATTTTGGGTCTTCGAAAAAATATAAAAATATAAAATCAATTTATTCTGTTCTCAAACTCTTCACCGGGTTTGCTATTGCTGCTTTTATTGCCTGGAAGCTTATGGTGAGAAATGCGATCAACACAGCAGCCAAAACTGCTAAAAGAAATATCCACCAGCTTATATTGATTCTGTATGCATAATCCTGTAACCATTTATGAACACTGAACCATGCAAGCGGCAATGCAATTAATGCAGCTATTAATACATATTTCAAGAAGTCTTTTGAAAGCATAAGTACAAGGTTTTGTAAAGATGCTCCCAACACTTTCCTGATCCCTACTTCTTTTGTTCTTCTCTCAGCAGCATAAGATGCCAACCCGAACAAACCCAAACAGGAAATGATGATGGCTAAAATTGCCAACGTTCCAACAATAGTGCTTATTTGTGAATCAGAACGATAGATATCTTCAAAATGATCGTCGAGAAACTGGTAATCAAAAGGCGTATCGGGGCAATCTTTTTTCCATACAGATTGGATAAATGCAAGAGCTTCTTTTTGCCTGTCGCCATTTATTTTAACGGACATATCGCCATACCCCCAATCCTTTTGGTTAAACATGAACATAGTTTCGATCTTGCTGTGCAAAGAATTAAAATTGAAATCTCTTGCTATGCCCACTATATGCCCAAGCGAATCAAAGCCAAATTGTTTATCCAGTAATGATGAAATATCTGATTTGGAAGAATCGTCTTTTAATAATTCTTTTGCCAGCATTTCATTAATAATATATTCTTTTCCGTTTGCAGATTTATCCGAGGAAAAATTTCTTCCTGCCACCAATGGTATTTTATAAAGTTTGAGATAGTCCGGGTCTACAATCAGGCGTGTTGAGGTAAGGTGCCTGATGGGCCCATTGCCTTTAAATTGAATGCCTGACTGATCCAGGTGACTACCCAGTATGTCCTGTGAAGCGGTAACACCTGTAACTAAAGTATTTTGTAGCAAATCTTTTTTGAGAATGTCATACTTATCTGAAGTGCGATTCTGCAATCGCACATTCACTACCTGTTCGCGATCAAAGCCTGTAGGCCGGTTCTTCATATAATATAACTGCTTTAATGCAAAAGTGGTGGCGATGATGAGGAAAATGGCAGATGCAAATTGTCCGACAACTAATACGTTTCTTAGCATACTCTTATTTCTGCCTGTCTGCACAGAGCCTTTTAACACTTTTACAGGGCGGAATGATGATAAATAAACAGCAGGATATATACCTGTTATCACCCCAAGAACAACGGAGCCAAGCACAATAGAAAGAAAAAGTTTCCAGTTGGTAAATAATGGAAAGGTAAGTTCCCGTTGACTCAAATGATTTACCGCCGGTAAAAAAATAACTACGAGTAGTGCAGCAATCGCCATCGCAATAAATGAAAGGACAACAGATTCACTAATAAACTGCAGCGCCAATTGCCATCTAAATGCTCCTATTGATTTTCTTACGCCTACTTCCCTTGCTCTCTCGGCAGAACGGGCGGTGGAAAGGTTCATGAAATTGATACAGGCAATGAGTAAAACAATTAAAGCGATAATAAAGAAGAGTTTGGTGTAGCCCTCATCAAATTGCCGATAATTGAATTTGTCGAGACCAATATTGGTAGCACTTCCATGCACTTTTTTTAGCGGTAACAGGAACAATTCATAATGTTTCCAGTTATCGTCAGACATATGTCTTTTAAGATAATCCGGAAATTTCTTTTCCAACGCTGCAGTATTTGTATTAGGTGCCAGTTCCAGGTATGTGTTAAGCCAATTACCACCCCAGTTATTCATCCAATCAGGTCTTTCAATCGTACTGATGGGTATGAGTGCATCAAATTGCAGTTGAGAATTTTGAGGAACATTATCAAGAACACCGGTTACCAGGAGTGTTGTTGTATCATGGTCATAATTCACCAGCACTTTGCCGATGGGATCTTCTTTGCCAAAAAACATTTCTGCTGTGGCCTTCGTCAACACAATACTATTCTTCTTTTGCAAAACAGATTTCCTGTCGCCATTAAGGAGTTTGAAATCGAACATATTGAGGAAGGTGGAATCAATAAAGCATATTCTTTTAATAAAAACTTTTTTATCTCCATGAGTTAATGGCGTATTATCCGCTGCACTGATCCTCGTGTAATTGGTTATTTCAGGAAATTCTGCCTTAAGTGTGGGAGCCATTGGAAACATGCTCAACGCAACTTTCTGAGCGGCTACCATACCTTCAAACTTTTGCACTTCATTCAACCGGTAAATATTTTTCTTATTAAAATTGTCAAAACTTCTTTCGTAAGAGACAAATAGAAGGATGATGACGCAGGCCGCTATTCCGATAGCAAGTCCAATAATATTTATGGAAGAATATATCTTATTTTTCCATAAGTTTCGCCAGGCGGTTTTGAAATAATTTTTAAACATATTTTTTATTTAGAGCCAATAGTTGTTGGCAATTAACTACTAGTTAGATTTTATTCCGTTCTCAAACTCTTTACCGGGTTGGCGATTGCTGCTTTTATTGCCAGGAAACTGATTGTAAGCAATGCTATTAATAATGCCAATGCGCCTGCAATTGCGAATACCCACCAGTAAATATCGGTTCTGTAGGCAAAGCCCTGCAACCATTCATGCATAAAATACCAGGCTATGGGTGCGGCAATCAAAAATGAGATGGCTACTAATTTTAAAAATTCTTTTGATAATAAATTAAGCACATTGGCAACGGACGCGCCCATTACTTTACGGATGCCTATTTCTTTAGTCCGCTGTGTGGTACTGTACGATGCAAGCCCCAGCAATCCCAGGCAGGAAATGAAAATTGCCAATATAGCAAAGTTTAAAAACAGGCTTCCAAACCTGTCTTCGCTGCGATATTGTTTATCAAAGAAATCGTTCAGGAAATAATAACTAAAGGGTCGGTTAGGAATTAATGTTTTCCATTGATTCCCTATAGCAGCAATAGTGGCTTTCAGGTTCTTAGGTTTTACATTTACGGATAAAAGATCGCAACCATTGGGTTCAATCCGAATACTAAGTGGTTTAATGACTTCCTGGAGTGAACGAAAATGAAAGTCTTTTACAACGCCTATGATATTCCCTTTTCTTCCCCATTGATCAAATTTTTTACCAATTATCTGCTGAGGGTCTTTATATCCAAACATTTTCATTGCTGCTTCATTCACCACCATGGCCTGCGTGGTATCTGTTGGGAAATCTCTTGAAAAGGCCCGTCCTGCAAGCATTTTCATCTGGTATTGAGGTATGTAATCAAAGTCAACAAAATAGAGATCGAGATTCGCAATTTGCATATCGCCTTTTATATTTTCAATTTGCGAATAAGCCCCGGGGTTACCACCTCCGGGAACACTGCCAGCCATGGAGGTAGAAATCACCCCTGGTAATCCTGTTACTTCTTGCTTAAAAACAAGTTTTGAGGAATCGCCATGCGTATCAATAATCAGTTTTTGATTTTTATTAAAACCAAGATCCTGGCTACGCATAAAATTCATCTGATTGTAAACTATAATAGTGGCGATAATCAAAGCAATGGAAATGGTGAACTGTGCTACCACCAGGCCTTTACGTAGTAAAATACCCTTTGCACCTGTAGCAAAGCGCCCTTTTAATACAGTAATTGGCTGAAATGATGACAAAACAAGTGCAGGATATATCCCTGCCAGGATGCCAATCCCGATAGAAATGACGAAAAGTATCAAAAGATTTTGGGGTTGCGAGAAAATATTATGGCTGACAATTTTACCTGCCAGTTGATTGAATAAGGGAAGTAGCAAAGAAAGTATCAGTACAGACAACAAAAAAGCTATGATACAGATGATAATACTTTCTCCTATAAACTGCCGTGCTAATTGAGCCCTCGCTGCACCGACCACTTTTCGTATTCCTACTTCTTTCGCCCTTTCGGCAGAACGCGCCGTAGTGAGATTTACAAAGTTGAAGCAGGCAATCAGCAAAATAAACAGGGCGACAATGGTAAAAATATATACATTATTAATGTTTCCTGTTTTGCTTCCATCACGGGTGGAATAGAGATACACATCTCTCAAAGGTTCCAGAAGTAAGGTGGGGTACATCTGGAGTTTTTTCATTTCGTCACCATTTCGCTTTTCTAAAAATGCCGGGAACTTTGCCTGCAATGCTTTTGCATTAGTACCAGGTTTTAATAAGAGAAAAGCCCGGTCGCTATAATTCCCCCATTGGTCATTTAATCCTTTATTAAATTCTTCTGTGAGGGTACTCATACTCACCAGCATGTCCGCTTTTATTTGCGAATTTTCGGGCATGTCCTGCATTACGCCGGTTACAGTCGCAATTTTATTCCCATCAGTAACTATCAGGGTTTTTCCAACAGGATATTCATTGCCAAAATATTTTTTAGCGGTCGTTTTTGTAAGGACTATGCTGAATTTATTTTTGAGTGCTGTCTGCGGATTGCCTTTTATCAATTTATAATCGAAGACGTGAAAAAAAGCAGAGTCGGCAAAGATGGCATTGTCTTCCTGGAATTTTATATTGCCCCTGCGTACCAAAAGGCTTGTATTGTCAATTCTCACCGAAGATTCTATTTCGGGAAATTCGTCTTTTATGTGAGGGGCTACAGCCCAGGCGGGGCCACTGGCATTTATGGTTTCGGTAGGCGTTTTGATGTCACAGACTATACGGTAAATTCTATCGGCTTTGGAATTAAATGAGTCATAGCTCAGTTCAAATTTTACATACAAAAATATAAGGAAGAAGGCAGTCATGCCAACAGTTAATCCCATGATATTGATAAAGGAAAAAACTTTATGCCGCCAAAGATTCCGAAATGCAATTTTGAAATAATTTTTTATCATAAAAACTCCTTTTATTCCTCCAAAGGAGGGAAGATCTTAAAGTTATATAAATTTAATGTTGTTCATATTTATGAATCTCATTATGCCCTCCACTCTAATGATTGTGGAGGCTTTATTCAGTTCTCAAACTTTTCACCGGATTTGCCATCGCTGCTTTTATTGATTGAAAGCTTACGGTTATCAATGTTATCATCAATGCACCTAAACCTGCTGCAGCAAAAATCCACCACGACAATGTTGTGCGATATTGGTAATCTTGCAACCAGTTGTGCATAAAATAAAAGGCAACAGGAATTGCAATGAGTAAGGAAACGAGAATAAGAATTACAAACTCTTTTGACAATAAACCCCACAGATTAAATACTGATGCGCCCAGCACTTTTCTTACACCAATCTCTTTTATTCTTTGCTCTGCCATGAAAGATGCCATTCCAAATAAACCAAGGCATGAAATGAAAATAGCAAGCACGGCAAAGAAGCTGGCGAGTTTTCCGATACGTTCTTCTGCATCAAATTTTTTCGCAAATTGTTTATCAACAAATTTGTAAATGAGTGGACTTGAAGGATTGTATTTTTTGAAAACATCCGATACTTTAGCCAGTGCTTTTTCTGTGCCGAGGGTTGGTGTCAACCTGATGTTGATAATATTTACACCGTAATAATTTAAGAGAAAAAAGGAAGGGCTAACGGGATCAAAAGGAGATTCCTTTAGCATATCTTTTATCACACCAACCACTTTGTAATTTTTTCCGTGAACCGTAACCAACTCTCCAACCGGATCTTTAAAACCTATCACTTTTACAGCAGACTCGTTCAATATAATAGATGAAGTGTCTGAGGCAAAGTCTCTTGAAAAATCCCGTCCTTGAGCAATTTGCCATCCAACAGTTTTTCCATAATCATGGGTAATATTGTTGCTCATTAATAAAGGATGTTCATCAGGTTTTTTGCCTTTCCATTGAATGTCTGTCATTCCACCATACTGCACTGTAACAGAACCAGATGATTCAGACATTTCTGAAGCACCTCCACTATTAAGGAGATCATTTCTTAAGGCGTTATAATGCCCGTTTAAATCAGGTGTATTCATCTCAACTTCTATCAAACCATTACGGCTATAACCAACAGGCCGGTCTTTTACATATTCTATCTGACGAAAAACAATGATTGTTCCTATAATTAATATAACTGAAACAGTAAATTGTAACACGATTAAAACTCTTCGTGGTATTACAGCAAAGCGGCCTGCCCGAAAAGTTCCTTTTAATACTTTCACAGGCTTAAATGCAGACAGAAATAATGAAGGATAACTTCCTGCCAGGATACCGGTGAGAAAGCTAAACACAATGCCAATGAACCAGAACCATGGATTGAACCATAATACGGACATATTTTTACCTGATACCTGGTTAAAGAATGGAAGTGTTACTCGCACGATCAGCAGAGAGAATAAAAAAGAAATGAATGCTACGAGTACAGATTCGCTGAAAAACTGCAGGATGAGTTGCCTACGCATTGCCCCTATTGCTTTTCTTATCCCTACCTCCTTCGCCCTTTTTTCTGAACGTGCCGTGCTTAAGTTCATAAAGTTGATACACGCAAGCAACAAAACGAAAACTCCAATAATACCAAACATCCAAACGTAATCAATGAGGCCTCCGGATATTACACCATTTTTAAACTCTGAATACAGATGCCATTTACTCATAGGATGTAAAAAAAATTCAGGTTTATAAGAAGGTGGGTTGTCCATTTTAACCCTGATATCTTTGATTTTTGCTGATACATTTTTAAAATCTGCTCCATTCGTTAATAGCACATAAATGTTATATGAATTATTATCCCATTTATCGATATCGCTTTTGACTCCATCGTCATTGGCTACCAGCAAATTCCACGGAGCAATAATATCAAGATCTTTAAAGCTACTGTTATCAGGCATATCCTTATAAACGCCGCTAACTTTCACACTTAATTTATTGTTGAGCTTAACAATTTTGTTAATGGCGTTTTCTTTAACAAAAAGTTTAGTTGCCAGCGACTGAGAAATCAGAATAGAATTCATATCCTGCAAGCCGTTCCTGTTGCCAGCAACCATTTTTAAAGACATCATTCCTGTAAAAGCAGGCTGTACATAATTGCCCTGCTCTGAAAATTTTTCATCCTTATAATTGACAATAAAACCACTCGATTTTGATAAACTTACTGCCTTAAAATCGGGATATTTATTGCGGAGTTCTTCAGCTAACGGCATAGGCAACACGTCGTAGGTTGTTTTATCTGAAGTGAAACTTACATTTTGCTCAAGCTTCGCAATAAGATTGTAATTATCAAAATTTGTATCAAACGACCATTCGCTCCATATCCACAAACCGATTAAGATAGCTACGGCCATTCCCGTTGAAAGACCAATAATGTTGATAAAGGAATTGGCTTTATTTTTAATCAGATTACGCCATGCACTTTTGAAATAATTTTTAAACATTTTACAAGGATTTATGTGATTAAATGATTTAGTCGATTTTATATTTTCTGAATCATTTAATCTCATAAATCAGATTAATCATGATTCAGACATTTTTTATTCTGTTTTCAAACTATCCACCGGGTTTGCGATTGCTGCTTTATAGGTCTGCGATATAATTGTAAATAGACCGATACTTAGCAAAAAGAAAAAGCACAACAATACATTCCAAATACCGAAATGTATTCTGTATGCAAAATTTTGCAGGAACAAATGCCCGGCCAGATAGCCAACAGGCATAGCAATAAAACCTGCAATAATAATTAGCTTAATAAACCGCTTCGATAACATACGAATGAGTTGTTTTTCGCTTGCACCGATTATTTTTCTAATGCTGATCTCTTTTCGTTTCACTTCAATGGTGTAAATAACAAGGCCCAGTAAGCCTAATGAAGCAATGGCCAAAGCAATAAATGCCAGGTATCCCAGCAGCGATACAGTAGCTGTTTGTGAATTGGCCTCATTAATTTCATCATCAAGCCATGAAGGAGTGTAAGCCACTGGTGGGGCCAGTGAATTCCATACCTGTTTAATGCGGGATTCAAGTTTCTTTTTATCGGTATTACCTGCTACCACGTATAAATAATTGCATGCCTTCTCTTTATTCCTGAATGCCAAAGGTTCAACTGGCCTGCCAACGCCTTCATAAATAAAATCTTTAATCACACCCGTTATTTCCAATCTTGTTGAGTCATTGACCCACAATTTTTCTCCCAGGGCATTTTCAGCTTTGCTGATGCCCAATGCATGAATCGCTTTCTCATTTAATATGATATAATTTTCCTTTTCTCCACCAGCTACAGGAAAATTGTTTCCTGCAACAAAATTCAGTTTCATGGTAGGAATAAAAGTATTATCTGCATAATAATAATTGAGTGGCAAAGCGTCTTTTTTACTGCTTATCCATACCGGCATATTCATTCCCTGGAAACGCTTGCCAAAATTGGAAGACATAGCCGCCACAGAGGTAACCCCGCTTATCCCTGCAATTTTTTGAGAGGCAATTTTAGCATCGACGCCATTCAATGGAAGCACCATCACGTTATCTTTTTTGAAACCCAGGTCTGCATTGGCCATAAAAGAAAACTGCCTGTAAAAAGCAAAAAGGAAGATGATAATGGTTAATGATAAACTGTATTGAAAAACAATAAATACTTTCTGCAGGCTTACCTTACCGAGTATTCTCGCAGTTGACATATTCTTCAAAACCCGCAAAGGCCGAAAGGATGATAAGATCCATGCAGGAGCAGCGCCGGCTAATATTCCTGTGAATAGTGCAAAGCCAATGGACCAGGAAGCCAAAGGAATATTATACCTGAACGACGATGGTATAAATTCATAGTCATCATTGAATGGAGCATACCGGATTACGAAAGATAAAATTAACCACGCGAAGCCAAGCGCTATTAAAGTAAGTAAAACAGATTCTACTATATATTGTGTAAAAACCTGGAAACGTTTGGCGCCTACTATTTTCCTGATGCCTACTTCCTTTGCCCTTGTAAAGGCTCTTGCAATAGTTAGGTTTGTATAATTGAAGCATGCTGCCAACAGAATAAGCAGGGCGAACCCGGCTTCAAAATATGTTTTGCCCCATGAAGTTCCTTTGCCAATATCATTATACAGGTAAGCGCTACCGGGAGTTATCTTATCAATTCTTTGCAAAGCAAATGCACAGGTTCCCTCTTTATTATTTTTATTCAAATCACCGGCAATGAAATTTAGTTGCCGGGCAAATGCTGATGGGCGAACATCTTTTTTCAACAAGGCGTAGGTGTAAGCGGTATTAAAAGCATACCAGTCGGAAGATTTATCTGGCAATATTTTATCTTTCTCCAATTGGGTCACACTACTGTAAGATGCGTATGCATCATAATTAATGTGAGATTTTCCAGGCAGATCATTCATTACACCCTTGATAATAAAGTCGCCTCCCTGCTCCATAGAAATTACTTTGCCCACGGGGTTTTCATTACCGAAAAATTTCTCTGCGGTAGATTTATTAATTACTACGGAGTTCGGTAACTGCAATACTGTTTTCGGGTCACCGGATGACAGCGTAAAACCAAAAACATCAAAAAATGATGGTTCCGTAAAAGCCCCGTTCAAATAAATTTCTTTCCCTGCTACCGTAGCTTTACCATTAAAGGCGGGATAAATATTTACGGAACTTTCTACCACGTTTCCATCCTTTGCAAGCGCTTCATTTAATGGCAACGGAGTACTTGCCATTTTCCATTGGTTACCATTCTTTTTCGCATACTCGCTGATGATGCGATAAGTACGGCCAGGGTATGGATGAAAATTGTCATAGCTAAACTGGTCCTGAACTCTTATCATAATCATCATTGCAACGGACATGCTTAGCCCAAGTCCGAATATATTTATAAACGATACAAGCCTGTTCTTAAGAAGTGATCTTATGGCAAGTTTTATATAACTTATTATCATGGTCATAATTATTATTATTTAATTCCTGATCTGATAGTTTATTGTTTAGTCAATTTTATCAATATTTACATCACCTATATGTACTCCTTTTGTAATTATCGGTGTTCCCTGGTACTTCAAATTAGCATCACCGTAGGAGGTTATTTTTATTGCGTCAGCCACATTTAATCTGAAATCAGGCTCGCCATAGGCTATTATCCGGGATGTATTTCCGTTAATGCCGAGGCTGTTAACCTTGCTCTCTCCATAAGCAGTGTATCGTTGATTTTTTATATCGCCGGATTTAATTTCCAAGAGGCTTTCACCATACAGGGTGGTTTGCAATTCGCCCAGTTGCACTTCATTTAAAATGACATAAGATTCGCCATAAATCTTTAATTTAAATTTATCCCCTTTCAGCGGGCTTTTGCAAACAATAGTTTCTTCACCACGTATAGAAAGGTTATCCAATGTTTTATAAGAGATGGTGGCGGTAACAATTGTTCCATTGTAGAGCGGTTGTTTTTCTTTATAACCATTATCATACGATTTTTTGTTCTTCGTAATTTCTTTAGCTCCTTCTAAATAAATCCGCAGGGTATTATTATTTACCTCCATTTTAATTTTCTCTTTATCTACCGTACTTTTTTCAATGGTTACGCTTTCTTCATTCCCCTCAACAAAGGTTACCTGTATGTGTGGACTAACGATCACTTTATCGAAATGATTTACCTGGGTGGTTGTTTGAGCTAATGCAGTTGTAGTTACCAAAAGCATGATGATTGTGATATAGAATTGTATTTTCATGATGTTATAAGTTTTAATGATAGTTTAATTAAATTATTTTCTTATTATTCACTTCTCAAACTTTTCACTGGGTTTGCTATCGCTGCTTTAATTGTTTGGAATATTGAAGTCATTAATGCAATTATTAAAACCAATAACCCTATCACAACAAAAATCCACCAGGAAATATTGACCCGGTATGCAAAATCCTGAAGCCATCTGTTCATCATCCACCAGGCAACAGGTGAGGCAATACAAATCGAGATTAATATCAGCTTCACAAAGTCTTTAGAAAGCATGCTCATAATATCAGGGATAGCTGCACCTAATATTTTTCTTATCCCAATTTCTTTAACGCGTTGCTCTGCTGCATAAGTAACCAGCCCAAATAATCCAAGGCACGCGATAAGAATGGCAAGAATTGAAAAGATCATAGAAATAGTGCCTGTGCGTTGTTCCGTATTATATTGTTTGGCAAATTCTTCATCAAGGAATGAATAACTGAAAGGCTGCGATGGAACCATCGTTTTCCATTTAGATTTTATTTGCATCAGGAGCCCGGTAATGTCGGCGGTATTAACTCTTACCGCGATGCTTCCATTATCCTGCCGGAGCTTGAGTACCAGAGGTGTTACCTTCTCATGCAACGAATTAAAATTAAAATTACTGATGACACCAATAATATTGTTTGCAAGCAAATTCCCTGTTTTGAGATTTTTGATCTCATACAATTTTTTATTAATGGGGTTGCCGTTTCCCAAAATTTTTGCGGCAGCTTCATTTATGACAACAGCATCCGAGTCGGAAGGGAACTCAGGAGAAAAGTTCCTACCGCTTTTTAAGTGTATTTGTAGTGTGGGAATATAATTTTCATCAACTGCCCATTGCTGCATTATTGTAAAATTCTTGCCATCAAAAACCGGGGAAGTAACAAAACCCTGTTCCCCTCTGTTGCCGCTTACTGGTAGAAATCCGGAAATGGTTGCGTTCTTTACCCCACGCATTTGCAGCAACTCATTTCTGAATGCCTTTGCCTGTGAGTTTAGTGCATACGTGTTCTTAAGTATTAAAACCTGTTCTTTATTGAATCCTAAATTTTTGTTGCGGATATAGTTCAACTGGTTGAAAATAACTACAGTCCCTATCATTAAAATAATTGAAATAGAGAATTGAAAAACAACAAGGGCATTTCTTATAAATGATCCTTTAAAACCCCTGGATAAATTACCTTTCAGCACTTCAATGGGCCGGAACGATGAGAGAAAAAAGGCGGGATAGCTGCCTGCAATTAAGCCTACTGCAATCATGAGTACTAAAATACCTGACACCATCAATGGATTTAGCAATAAAGAATACCTGATATTTTTACCAGCAAGCTCATTAAAAAATGGTAACACTAGCAATACAACTCCGATGGCTAAAAGGAATGACAGAAGGCTGATGAAAACAGATTCCACAAGAAATTGCATCATTAAATTATTTCTGAGACTACCAAGCACTTTTCGCACGCCTACTTCTTTTGCCCGGTTCGATGAGCGTGCAGTTGAAAGATTCATAAAGTTGACACAGGCAATCATCAAAATAAAAATCGCTATTGCCAGGAATATATATACATATTGAATACTGCCATTTGTGTCCAGTTCATCAGCAATATTTGAATGCAAATGTATATCTGTAAGAGGCCTGAGCGTGATATGCAGCGAATTACCTGCTTTTTCAAATTCATCTTTACTTATATTTAAAGTGCCTGCAAATTGCGGAGACGCACCGGCCATCAAAGTTTTATTCAGTTGTCCCTCCAATCGTCGGGCATCTGTGCCAGGCTTAACAAGCAGGTAGGTATGAAAATTGTAGTTGAACCAACTGCCATCCCTGCTTTGGGCGGTTTCAATCATTGGGAAAAAGAAATCAAAATTAAAATGAGATTGCTCCGGAATATCTTTTATAACTCCCGTAATTTTATAATTATTGGTATCGTTGATAGTAAGCGTTTTTCCGATGACATCTGTGGTGTTGAAATATTTTTTTGCGGTACTTTTAGTTATTACCAATGAATGGGGTTCGGTTAGCGCAGTTTTTGGATCACCTTCAATCATCGGCAAAGTGAATACATCAAATAACGTGGAATCTGCATACGCCCCTTTATCCTCTTTTAGATTTTCTGAACCTTTTTTAATTACAAAATCGCTATAATTTTTAAGACGCGCATATTGCTCAACTTGCGGATAATCCTTTTTAAAAGCGGGACCCATTATTGCAGGCGCCTGTGCTCCTTCATAAGAAAAATCACCAAATTTAACGTGGTCATCAATCCTGTAAATCTGTTTTGCATGAACGTTATATCTATCATAGTTTAGTTCATCAAGCACATATAATGCAATCAAAAGGAAACACGAAACGCCAATAGACAATCCGGCTATATTAATAATGGAGAAGGTTTTGTTCTTCCATAAATTTCGCCAGGCGAGTTTAAAATAATTTTTTATCATAGTTATTTATTTTTATTGTTATTTATTTTTATTCAGTTCTCAAACTCTTAGCAGGGGTCGCTATCGCTGCTTTTATTGCCTTAATGCTAACTGTAATAAATGCGATTCCAAATGTTATCAACGCAGCTAACAGAAAAACCCACCAGCTTAAAGAAGTTTTATAAGCAAAATTTTGCAGCCATTTGTTCATTGCCCAATAACCGGCAGGTAACGCAATACAGGTTGCAATCAATACTGGTTTTAATAAGTCTTTTGATAAGAGTACCACGATATCTTTAACAGAAGAACCCAATACTTTTCTTACGCCAATTTCTTTAAAACGTTTGGTAGCTGTAAATGATGCAAGCCCAAATAAACCGAGGCATGCTACAAATATGGCGAGGAAGGCAAACACGGTTAAGATAGTTTGCTGGCGAAGGTCTTTCTTATACATTTTATCAAATTGCTGGTCCAAAAACCTGTATTCAAAAGGAAAGGCGGAAGCAAATTTCTTGTATGCTTTTTGTACCAGCGCAATAACTTGTTGTATATTACCAGGAGCCAATTTTATCAATACTACCCGCCTGTCCATATTAGGGGCAATTACCAGCGGGTCAATATCACTTTTCAGCGATTGAAAATTAAAATCGGCCACCACGCCAATTATTCTACGTTTGGCTGTATCCTGTACCGTATTTTCAATCCACTTTCCAATAGCTTGTTCAGGTGCCCATCCTAATTTTGTAGCCGCTGTTTTGTTGATAAGAACTGCGTTTGTTGTATCTGTCGGGAATGATGCAGAGAAATCCCTCCCAGCAATAATTTTTAATCCCAAAGTTTTTACAAATTCAAAATCAGCGAATTCTGTTCTTGCATTCCATTTTTCGGCATGGCCTTCTACATCAAATGTGTACCCGTCAAAAAAACCACCCGGCTCGCCTGACATTAATGAAACTGATTGAACCTGGCTTTCATTCTGCAATGATGTTTTAAAGGCATTTATATTTTTGTAAATATCATTATTATCAATTGGTACTACCACCGTTTGCTCCTGGTTATAACCAAGCTGCTTGTTCTTTACATAATTCATTTGTTTGGTGATAATGATAGTGCCGATGATGAGAAATACGGAAATGCTAAATTGCACTACCACCAGCGCCTGGCGGAATGATGAGCCTTCCTTTCCCAAACGCAGCCTGCCTTTCAGCGCCTGTATCGGTGAAAAGGCAGATAAGAAAAATGCAGGATAACTACCGGCCAAGAATCCAACAATAATAATAACACCAACCAGGAAAAGATAAACGGGCAATGTATTCCATGGAGCGGATAATGAGTATCCCAGCAATTGATTATACCAGGGCATTGCCAATAACAATAAAACCACAGAAAGTATGCATGACATGGTGGTAAGCAAAACGGATTCACCAATGAATTGCCATACGAGATTATGGCGTAGCGCGCCTAATACTTTTCGCAAGCCAACTTCTTTTGAGCGTTCAGTAGCCCGAATGGTAGATAAGTTCATGAAGTTAATACAGGCAATTAATAAGATTAAAATAGCAACAGAGAGAAATATATATACTACAGTTTTATCACCATGTTTAATGCCGTCAAAAGCAGCATTGTCAAAATATACATCTTTAAGTGGCGTAAGTGAAAGTGTCCAATGAAAACCATATTTCTTCAACTCGCCACCCAAATATTTTTCCATAAATGCAGGTAACTGTTTTTCAACTTGTGCTTCCTTTACATGCTGCGCCAGCTTTACATAGGTGTATACACCATTATTGATCCAGGCGGTCATCGTGCCCATGCTTTTATAATTTTCAAGCGGAACTACCACGTCAAATTCAATATGCGAATTGGATGGGACATCTTTGGCAATACCCGTAACTTTTAGCGGAAGATCTTTATCCAGCACGACTATTTTCCCCATAGCATTTTCAATACTTCCGAAATACTTCCTGGCGGTAGTTTCAGTTAAAACAACACTATGTGGATTTTGCAATACTGTTTTCGGATTGCCTTTTAGTAATGGAAAAGAAAAAAAACTGAAGAAGTTGCTATCCACATCAATTACTTTCTTTTCATGAAAAGAGATGTTACCGATAGCGATAAGGTCATCATTTGGATTGATGCGAACTGCATTTTCAATTTCTCCTTTATAATCGCTCATTAATGCCGGAGCATAGCGCCCGGATAAAAAAGCAACCCTTCCGGATGTCCCGTCATTCTCAAAACCACGCATGACCCTGTAAATGCGGTTTTTATCTTTATGAAAATTATCAAAGCTGAATTCGTTTGTAATAAACAAAAATATCATCATGCAAACGGTGATGCCAATAGTTAATCCAAGAATATTGATGAAGGAAAAAACTTTATTCTTCATCAAATTTCTCCACGCGGTTTTGAAATAGTTTTTAATCATAAATTTGTTTTGCGCAAATAGCTATTGGCTGTTAGCTATTTATTTTCTATTCCGTTCTCAAACTTTTCACCGGGTTTGCAACCGCTGCCTTTATTGCCTGAAAGCTCACTGTTGCCAAAGCAATCATCAGCGCCAGAACTCCTGCCAATACAAACACCCACCACGAAATATTTATTCTATATGCAAAACCTTCCAGCCATTTATTCATAGCCCACCAGGCCACGGGTACAGCTATTACAATGGAAATAATTACCAGCTTTAAAAAATCTTTGCTGATCATTTGTACAATCCCTGTCACGCTAGAACCCAATACTTTTCTTATCCCGATTTCTTTTCTTTTTACTTCGGCTGTGTAGGTTGCTAACCCAAATAATCCCAGGCATGAAATGAAAATAGCGATACCTGCAAAAACATTAAATAAAACACCGGAACGCTGATCGGTTTTATATTGTGCTTCAAAACTTTTATCTAAGAAATTATATTTAAAAGGTACATCTCCCGCATATTTTTTATATTGATTTTCTACTGAAGCTATTGCCTGTTGGGCACCCTGTCCAGTAGTGCGTATGTAAAGAATATTTTTATCCCAACCTGTAAAAAATATTAACGGAGCAATTTTCTCCTTTAATGATTGGAAATTAAAATCTTTTGCTATACCGATAATTGTTCCTTTTTTATTGTGAAAAGAAATTTGCTGTCCCACGTAAGGAGGTTTTAAACCCATCTTTTGCACTGCGATTTGATTTAAAATAAAATGAGAACTATCCGCAGGTGTGCCGTCGAAATTGCTACCTTCAGAAAATTTTATTTTCATCGTCGGAATAAAATCTTTATCTACGGAAACCTGTGTAATGATCATATTGCTGTTTGGCGGCTTTGCTTCCCAATCAAGGTCACCGTTTGACTGGCTTACATTTGAAAAATCATATGAATTGGATGCGGCTACATTTAAAATCCCAGGATCATTTTTTAATTCTGTTTTTACAGCATCTAAATGATTCATAGCTTCGTTTGTTAACGGCACAGAAAAAACATAATCTTTATCATAACCCAAATCTTTATTTTTTATAAAGCTCATTTGGTTTCCCATGACAAAGGTGCTTACCAGAAGAATAACCGAAATGGCAAATTGAAAAACTACCAATGCCTTTCTAAAAGTTGCAATCCCCAATCCGGAAGCGATTTTCCCTTTTAAAGATTCTATTGGTTTAAAAGAAGATAACAAAAAAGCAGGGTAGATACTTGAGGCAGCTAATGTGCCGAGGACTGCCAAACCAATTACTTTCCAAACGTTGATGTCTTTTAGATTGAATAATAAAGTTTTTCCTGAAATGTTGTTGTATAGGGGCATTAGCGGGAATATTAAAATAATTGCAAGCGCTGCAGCAAAGCAAAAAAGCATTATTGTCTCTACTGTAAACTGGAAAAATAATTGTTGCTTTTTCGCGCCGATAATTTTTCTGATGCCTACTTCTTTTGCCCTGATTAAGGAACGTGCCGTTGAAAGATTTACATAATTGATGCTGGCAATTGTTAATAACAAAATCACTACCAGCATAAATATCTGTACCATGCGTTTGGCAGCATCATTACCGTCAGCGCTTATCAAATGTATATCGGCTAAATTCTGTAATCCAAAAGATGCCTGGCTATCACCGTTTCTGGCTTTTTTATATTCCGCAGAAAATTGCTGGCCAATTTTTTCGGGATTTGCATTGGATTGTAATTTTACAAAAGTGGTAAAAGAAAAATCACCCAGGTCCTCATCAATAGTTTTCCAGTCTCCGTTTCCACCACTCGCAGTAAAATCCTGTGCTAAATATCCCATCGGAAATATGGCATCATATTGAATAGAAGAATTTTTTGGAAAATCTTCTAATACACCTGTTACAGTAAAATTTGTTTTATTAAAGATGATCGTTTTGCCCATTGCATCATCATCTCCAAAGAGCTTTTCTGAAGTGGATTTTGTAAGTACTACAGAATTAATATTCGGGAAAAGAGTAGCCTTATTTCCTCTTAATAAATGAAAACTAAAAAGGTTAAAAAATCCGCTATCAACGGCTGCTACTTTATTTCCGTCAAATATTTTAGTTCTGTCTTTATTAGAAAGTACCTGGTCAAATTCATTTTGTGTTCTTACTAAAGACTGAACTTCGGGCATAGACTTTGCAAAAACTGCCAAAGGGCCAGGGACTCCTGTCCATGTTTGTTTTTCGCCATCAGAATTAAAATGAGTGCTCAGCCGGTAAATGTGCTGGTAATCTTTATTGAATTTATCGTAGCTTTTTTCGTTTTGTACCCACAATAATAACATGATTCCCGTTGCTAATCCTACCGCCAAACCACTGATGTTTATTGCTGTGTAAAATTTATTTTTCCATAAACTCCTCCATGCGGTTTTGAAATAATTTTTAAACATAGCTATTACTTTAAATATTAGGTATGAGGAAGGAACCCAATCGCCTTAAAGTTAAATTTTTATACCTGGCGTTGATATCACACCAAAATATTCTCTGTAACTGTCTGCCCGTCAAGCATGCGGATAATGCGATGGCTGAAGCGTGCATCGTGCTCGCTGTGGGTTACCATAATGATTGTAGTACCCTGTTCATTGAGTTCCGTAAGTAGTTGCATCACTTCATTACCATTGGATGAATCAAGATTTCCGGTAGGTTCATCTGCAAGAATTAGTTTTGGATTGTTGACTACTGCCCTGGCTACGGCTACTCTTTGCTGCTGGCCACCCGAGAGTTGTTGTGGATAGTGATTGCGGCGATGCATGATTTGCATTTTATCTAATACATTTTCTACCCGTTTTTTCCTTTCATCACTTTTTATACCCAGGTAAATCAAAGGCAATTCTACATTTTCAAAAACAGTTAACTCGTCAATTAAATTAAAGCTCTGGAAGACGAACCCGATATTTCGTTTTCTCAAATCAGCTCTTTTTCTTTCATTGAAATGAGCTACTTCAATTCCGTTGAATAAAAAACTACCACTATCTGGATCATCTAATAATCCCAGGATATTTAACAGGGTAGATTTGCCGCAACCTGAGGGTCCCATTACGGCTACAAATTCGCCTTCTTTTACATTGAAAGAGAGCTTGTTCAACGCAACAGTTTCCACTTCTTCTGTGCGATAAATTTTTTCCAGGTCTTTAATTTTGATCATGGTTTTTATTTTTTATTAATTGTTTTTTTAAATTTTTATGATTAGATCCTGGGCCGGATAAAAACCAGAGCCGGTAGGAACTTTTTTAGAGTCATTGGGTTTAACGCATTTTGAGTGCATATTGATTTTGCAAACACATTTGGCCTGAGTAGTTTTCCATTGAAACAAAAAAATGAATGCGATGGCGAATAAAGCGGTAGCAATTTTTAGCAATATTTTTTTTTTTCATAAAAATGATTTACAGAACTTAAAATTTTATATCATCCAAAAATTACACAGGATTGACAGAGTTTTTCTTAAGGTTTCTTCAACACCAGTTCCTGCATATCTCCATAATTTTCATAACTGGATGTAACTACTTTATCTCCCGGCTTTAACCCCTGTAACACTTCGTAATAATCAGGATTTTGATTCCCTAATTGAATGTCCACTTTAAAAGCCTTAGAGCCATCGTCACTTACTTTAAATATCCAGTTGCCTCCTGTTTGCTGATAAAAACCACCCTTCGGCAGAAGCACTGCGGTTCTTGCTTCGCTAAGCGCCAACAATATCTGCAGGGTTTGCCCGCGACGAATGCCTGTTGGCACCTTGCCAGTAAAGTCCATATCCACCTGGAAGCGACCACTGGTTATTTGCGAGTACACTTTTTTAATCTCAAGAGTATAAGTAGTATCATTAAAACTAAAAGTACCTTTTAGGCCTGTGTATATTCTTGATAAATAATGTTCATCCACATCCACTCTCACTTTAAAGCCGTCCAATACATCTATTTGCCCAAGCCGTTCTCCTTTGTTTATTGATTGTCCCACTTCAGCATCCAGCGAAGTTAGCTGTCCGTCTATTCGTGCTCTTACAATAAGATCTCCTACTTTTTGTTTCATTACATTCAAGGCATTTTGCGAACCTTCAAATGATTGTCTTGCCTGTTTCAACTGTTGTTCTGTAGATATCGAATCCTGTTGAAGAATTCTTTCCGTAAGTTTTTCTTTTTGCTTATAATAATTATAATCATTTAATGCTTTTTGATATTCCTGTGAGCCGATAACCTTTTGATCATACAGATGTTTATCTAAATTGTAAACACGTTCTGCTTCTTTCAGTTGGCTCACTACATCAGTCATTTGATTGAGTTTGCCAACAGTGTTTTGTTGAGCTGCATTTTTTGAAATCTGCATTTGGGTTACCAGGTTATATACATTGGTTTCCTGGGTTACCAGGCTCAATTGTAAATCTGTATTAGACAATCTTAAAATAGGTTGTCCTTTTTTCATGATAGCGCCGTCATCTACATATTTTTCTTCAACCCGGCCACCTTCTACTGCATCCAGGTATATTGTGGTAAGCGGTAACACTACTCCATTTACAGGAATGTTTTCCTGGAAAGTTCCTTTTGTAATTTCACTGATTGTAATGCGTTCTGTATCTACATTCAATTTACTTTTCCCGGAAGTGAAATAATAACTGGCTGCAATCAGGCCAACCAAAGCTACAATGCCGGCAATAGTTAGTATTTTTTTTGTTGTCCATCTTTTTTTTGCGATCGTTCTATCCACGGTTATTTTTTTTAATTATTAACAATTATACAAATTCATGCCATAACATAAACTGTTGTATTTCTATTATTTATAAAGATTAATTTTAAGAAAGTGTACGATATTGATACACCAATCGTTCACTACTGATACAGTGTTTTTAATAGTGTTTTTTTTTAATAATAAAATTTTCTGGAATATAGATTTTTTTTCCGGCGTTGAATATCCCATAATTTCGCAACGGTGAAATTTTTGTGATCTTCTTTTTTGAGATTTTGAGCCAATGTTTCATCTACAACTATGGTAAGATTATTTACTTCGGTATTGCTTAGTTCTTCTAATAGATTGTTGGTTTTGAGTTTCATGATTTTGTTTTTTATAAGTTTTTATTTTCTTTTTTTGTTTTAACTTTTTAATGCGTCTTTAAAATTTATATTGTTAGATTATTGAGTAGGAAAGGTAATAAGCAACACTGTGCCAAAACGTAATGAATTGGTTTTCAGCAAATGAAAAATTGAGTGTTAAAGTATACTGTACGCTATTGATACAATGAGTATCCGCTTTTGAAACAAGTAATAAAAAATAAAAATTATTTATTCATTAATATTTAATTTTAAAAAATCTAAAAGGGTTCCCTTTGACTTTTTATGAGTTTTTATATTTAAATATTTGAATAAAATTTAGCAATGAATTTAAAAAATGCTTCCATATTAATCATTGATGATGATGTTGATATATTGACTGCTGTCCGGTTATTGTTGAAAACAGAAGTAAAGGAAGTGGTAACAGAGAAAAATCCTCAAAACATACATTCTATCTTAGAACAAAAATCTTTTGATTTAATAATGCTGGATATGAATTTTACCAGTTCAATTAATACGGGTAATGAAGGCTTGTTTTGGTTAAAAAAGATAAAAGAGATGGGACCTGAAAATGAGGTTGTCATGATCACAGCTTATGGAGATATTGATCTTGCTGTAAGGTCA
The DNA here is from genome assembly GCA_030706605.1 of Bacteroidota bacterium. GTDB lineage: Bacteria > Bacteroidota > Bacteroidia > Chitinophagales > Chitinophagaceae > Ginsengibacter. The sequence goes on along the minus strand of JAUZOE010000008.1, from coordinate 118,271 downwards.
TTAAAGGAAGGGGCTGCCAATTTTATGGTAAAGCCCTGGCATAATGAAAAGTTGTTGGAAACCTTAAAAGAAACTTTAAAAGTAAAAGGGAAAGTCAGTACTCTAAAACAGGCCTCGGCTTCTTCAGTAATTGGAAATGAGCTTTTGGGGAGTTCAGAAGTAATGAAAGATATTTTTTATAAAATTGAAAAAATTGCTCCTACTGATGCCAATATTTTGATACTAGGTGAAAATGGTACCGGTAAGGATTTAATAGCAAAAGCTATTCAGCAAAACTCACTCCGTGCTCAAAAGTCATTTGTAAAAGTAGACTTAGGGGCACTTACAGAATCGCTTTTTGAAAGTGAGTTATTTGGTCATAAAAAGGGTTCTTTTACCGGAGCCGTGGATGACCGGGAAGGCCGTTTTGAATCGGCAAACGGGGGCACATTGTTTCTTGATGAAATTGGAAATATTTCATTACAGCAGCAGGCAAAATTATTAAGTATTCTACAAAACCGGCAGGTAATACGACTGGGGTCTAATGAGCCAATAAATATTGATATAAGGTTAATATGCGCTACCAACCTGCCTCTTAGTGAATTGGCCAATGAAAACCGTTTTAGAAAAGATCTTATTTATCGTATCAATACTGTTGAAATAGTGGTGCCGCCTTTGCGAAAAAGAGAAGATGATATTATTTTATTGGCAAAACATTTTGCTGGTATATATGCTGAAAAATATTTGAAATCACCTCCTGTACTGGATCTGAAGGCTATTGAAAAATTAAAACAATATCCCTTTCCCGGAAATGTACGCGAGCTTCAATATACAATGGAGAGGGCCGTAATCATGGCAGATGGAGAAGGACTTACTTCTTCTGACCTTATTTTTTCTCCGATAGAATCAAGTGCAGTATCTGGGGCATTACCTGTAGATTTAAATTTAAATGCTGTAGAAAAAAATACCATTTTGCGGGTAATAGAAAAACATAATGGTAATATAAGCAGGGCAGCAAAAGAGCTTGGTCTTACAAGAACTGCTTTATACAGAAGACTCAACAAATATGATATTTAAAAAGTTGATTTCTAAAGCAGGTGCCGGATATATTTCGGGAGGCCGTTTTTCAAATTGCATTCTTCTGGGCAAAAAGCAAAAAAAGTATTTATGCTTAATCAATTAGGATTTAAAATATTTATAAGAATATTTTTACTGTTTGTTACACTTGCAGTATGTTCATTTTTACTGGTAAAGAGTATTCACGTTTATCTTATAATCCTTGTCCCTCTTTTAATTTACCAGGTTTCGGATTTATATTGGTTTTATCGAAAATCGAGCGAAGAACTAAATAATTTTGTAGAATCAGTTAAGTACAAAGATTTTTCACGACGGTTTGATTTAAAACATGCCCCCTCAGAATTACGCACCTTACGCAAGGGCTTCAACCAGATCAATGATGCATTTAAAACCATCAGCAAGGAGAAGGAAATGCAAAACCAATATTTGCAAAAGATTCTCGAATTGGTCAATACTGGAATACTTTCTTATGAAAATATAACCGGGGAAGTAATATGGATGAATGAATCTTTAAAGCAAATGCTGGAGTTACCTTATTTAAAACATATTCATTCTTTAAATAAAAGGTATCCTGAACTGTATGAAGAAATCATTAAACTAAAATCCGGCGATGGTAAAATACATAAAGTGCAACAGGAAAGATCGAGTTTTAAAGTATTGCTTTCTGCAACAGAATTTCAAACAGAAGGAAAAAAATTTAAACTAATTGCTTTTCAGAATATAAGTGAAGCTGTTGATGAAACAGAATCAAAAGCATGGCAAAAATTATTGAGTGTGATGACGCATGAAATCATGAATTCTGTAGCACCCATTTCCTCACTTGCGGGGACGCTTAAAAGTAACCTGGAAAAATCAAAATATCAATTAAGCAATAGTAATGGAGCGGTAGATGATCTTGAATTAGGCATAGAAACTATAAAGAGACGAAGTGAAAGTTTATTGAAATTTGCTGAGACTTATCGGAATCTGAATAAAATTACTGTCCCGGACGTAAAGACAATTTATGTCCGAGATATGTTTGAAAATATCTTTAGTCTTATGCAGCCGAGCCTTGATCAAAAAAACATAGAGATGGATATTGTATTAAAGGAAACTGGTTTGATAGCGGAAGTAGATGCTACATTGATTGAACAGGTTTTAATTAATTTAGTGGTCAATGCAATGGAAGCAGTGAAAGGTAGAGAAGATGGAAGAATTATTCTTTCTGCAGGAGAAAATGTACAGAGGAAAATTTATATAAAAGTAGCAGATAATGGATTAGGAATGGAAGAAGAGATGTTAGAAAAAATATTTATTCCTTTTTTTAGCACAAAGAAAAATGGAAGTGGAATTGGATTAAGCTTGTGCAAACAAATTATGATGGTTCATAAGGGAAATATACAGGTGCAATCTGTATATAATGAAGGGACGGTTTTTACTTTACACTTTTAAATTTTTCAATTAAAAATACCACTCTTACATCCTTTCAACAAGGATCATTAAATGATTATTTTTTTACCACTCAAACCATTTTTTTTGCCCCCGGCAATAAAAAATAATATTTTTTAAAAAAGGTATTAGACAAATGTGAAATATTGTATTAGTTTTATACTTTGTAATTAAAAATTAATTTATGGCACGACCAGTTAGAAAAAGTGAAATTGCAGGTAAACTAAAAACCCTAAAGGAACAATTGGATGATTATAAAGCAGATTTGAAAACTGTTCACCCTGAGTTCAAAATATCCAAGAAAGGTAACAGGGAAAGTAATATTATCGGCACTATAGCTAAGTTAGAGAGGGAGATAGAATCATTAAAAAAAGAGAAGAAAGATTAATATTTAAATTTCCGGATAGGGGGTTTTATCAATATTTATTGTATAAATTCATTTATTTTGTAATGGGTTTTATGATCTGTTTACAGACAAAAGGGGGGCTTGTGTAGCGAACTTTTATGAGTGTCTGAATGGATGATTTCGTTATTTTTGAGTTTTTTATTAAAAAAATATAATACATTACTTGTTATTTGGAAATTGCTGTCTACCTTCATTTTTTTACAATAAAAGAATTGGAACAAAAAATTAACCATATTAGTCTTTCTCCTGCAGTAATTACTCACATTACCGGCATTACTATTACAACCCGCTAAGGGTTGTACTTTACCATATTACCACTTGGGCTTTTGCTTCTTTTTGCTATCCGGCAATTTACACTGGACATCTTTAAATAATAATCAATAAAAATATATGCAGGTTTTAAAATTTGGCGGTTCATCAGTTTCTAATGCTGAGAACATCAATAAAATGATTTCTATAATACAATTGAAACAAAAGGCAGGTAAAACTGTTGTTGTAGTTTCAGCTTTTGGAGGTACTACAGATGCATTACTCAATAGTGTTGTGCTGGCATCAGAGGGCAATGAAACGTATAAAGATAAATTAAAAGAGATAGAGCGCCGCCACCTGGAAATTGTCAAAGATTTGATACCCGTTGCACAGCAAAGCAGTGTATTAAGTATGGTGAAAAAAAGTTGCAATGAAATGGAAGATATTTGTAACGGCGTTTTTTTATTACTTGAATTATCTTCAAGGACCAGGGATCGCATGATGAGTTATGGTGAGTTATTGTCTTCACAAATCATATCTGCCAAACTGAAATCAGTAGGAGCAGAAAATGAATGGGTAGACTCTCGTAAATTGATTGTTACCAATTCCAATTTTGAAAATGCAGTAGTCGATTTTGAGGCAACCAATAAAAATATTCAAACTCATTTTTCTGCAGCTAATTATTCTTTGTTTCTTTTACCGGGCTTTGTATCTGCTGATATGAAGGGGATTACAACTACTTTAGGTAGAGGTGGTTCTGATTATTCAGCATCCATCTTTGCGGCAGCTTTAAACGCTAAGGTATTAGAAATATGGACCGATGTAAGCGGAATGATGACAGCCGATCCCCGGTTGGTTGCCAATGCAAAAATAATTCCCAGCGTGTCTTACCAGGAAGCCATGGAACTCTCACATTTTGGTGCCAAAGTTATTTATCCACCAACCATTCAGCCAGTGATGCGGAAAAATATTCCTGTGTGGGTAAAAAGCACTTTTTTGCCGGACCAGGCCGGAACATTAATTCAAAGTGAATCTGTAAAAAATGGTACCAGCGTACGTGGAATTTCCAGTATTAATAAAATTGCATTGCTGAGTTTGGAAGGTAGTGGTATGGCAGGTATTCCCGGCTTTTCAAAAAGACTGTTTGAAACACTGGCCGATACCCAGATAAATGTGATCCTGATTACACAAAGTTCATCAGAGCATTCCATTTGTGTAGGCATTGAAGACGATTCTGCAGATAAGGCGAAAGAGGCGGTGGATAAAGTTTTTAGTTACGAAATAGAAAGAGGAAGAGTAGAACCCCTGATAGTGGAGAAAGGCTTGGTGATAGTAGCTCTTGTTGGTGATAAAATGAAAAGTCACCCCGGGATCAGTGGAAAAATGTTTAGTGCTTTAGGTAAAAATGGGGTCAATGTGAGGGCTATTTCCCAGGGTTCTTCTGAAAGAAATATCTCGGCTGTTATTGCAGCGCAGGATGTAAAGAAAGCGGTGAATGTGCTGCATGAAGAATTTTTTGAAACCACCTATAAACAAGTGAATTTATTTATTACCGGGCTGGGAAATGTTGGGTCTAAGTTGATGGCGCAATTGCTCCAGCAATATAATTACCTGGAACAAAAGCTGCATTTAAACATAAGAATTGTGGGACTTGGGAACAGTAAAAAAATGTTGTTCAATGATAAAGGAATTGACCTCAATAATTGGAAATCGCTTTTACAGGAAGCAGAAGAAATGAACCTGGCGCAATATGTAAAAACGATTCAAAGTAAAAATTTCCGTAACTCTATTTTTGTAGATGTGACAGCAAGTGGCGAAGTGGCAAAAATTTATGGAGATATATTGCAAAAAAGTATATCAGTGGTCGCCTGTAACAAAATTGCGGCTTCATCTTCCTATATTTATTATCAAAAGTTAAAAGAACTTGCGCGTGAATTTAATGTACATTTTCTATTCGAAACTAATGTTGGTGCAGGTTTACCTGTTATTGGCACTTTGAATGATTTGTTATTAAGCGGAGATAAAATAAATAAAATTGAAGCAGTATTGAGTGGCACGCTCAATTTTGTTTTCAATAATTATAATGGTGAAAAGAGTTTTGCCAAAGTGGTAAAACAAGCTCAGGACGAAGGGTATACAGAGCCTGATCCCCGTTTAGATTTAAGCGGGACAGATGTAATGCGTAAGATTATGATTCTTGCCCGGGAAACCGGTGAAAAATTAGAGATGGATGATATTACTAATAATACATTTATGCCTTCTTCCTGCATGACGGGATCTGTGGATGATTTTTACCAGGCAATGGAAAAAGAAGAAGATCATTTCAAAAAAATATTTGAAGAAGCCAACAAAGTGAGTAAAAAATTAAAGGTTGTCGCCAGGTATGAGAATGGGAAAGCAGAAGTAGGGCTGGAACCAATTAATTCTGAGCACGATTTTTATCATCTTTATGGCAAAGATAATGTGGTGCTATTTTACACTGACCGCTATACAGATCAACCCCTTGTAGTAAAAGGTGCAGGCGCTGGTGCCGAAGTAACTGCTTCGGGAGTATTTGCCGATATTATCCGCGCGGCAAGAATTTAAATAAAGAAAAAAATGAAAACAGTAAAAATTATAGCTCCTGCTACCATTGCCAATCTTGTTTGCGGTTTCGATATATTGGGAATGGCTCTAAATGAGCCACAGGATGAGATGACACTTTCTTTGAGTGATCAACCTGGTATTCGCATTACACATGCTGATGAATATGATCTTCCTGTTTTGCCATTGCAAAATGTGGCAGGTGTTGCATTGCTCGCTTTAATGGAAGAGTATGATAAACCAATAGGATTTGATTTAATAATTGATAAACATATCAAACCGGGTAGCGGACTTGGTTCCAGTGCGGCGAGTGCTGCAGGCGCAGTGGCAGCGGCAAATCATCTGCTGCAAAATATTTTTTCAAATGAAGATCTTGTGCGTTTTGCCATGAATGGCGAAAAATTAGCGAGTGGGGTAAAACATGCTGATAATATTTCGCCTTGTATTTATGGCGGTGTTACTTTAATCCGGTCCATTTTTCCATTGGATATTATTCCTTTGGATGCACCTCATGTATTCGTTACTGTTGTACATCCCCAGATAGAAGTACGCACTTCAGATTCAAGGCAAATACTGAGGAAAGAAATCTTATTGAAAGATGCTATTAAACAATGGGGAAATATTGCAGGCCTGGTCGCGGGATTTATGAAAAAAGATTATGAATTGATAAGTCGTTCCCTCGAAGATGTAATTGTGGAGCCGGTTCGCAGTATTTTAATTCCCGGGTTTGACGAAGTGAAAATTCGATGTAAAGAAGCAGGTGCATTAGGCGGCGGCATTTCGGGTTCGGGGCCATCTATATTTATGTTGAGTAAAGAAGAAAATACTTCGCAAAAAGTAGAAGTAATTATGAAAGATATTTTTGAGAAAATTGGTATTGATTATAAAACATATATAACCACTATCAATTATGAAGGAGTGAAAATAATAGAATCAAAATGAAGTATTACAGTTTAAATCAAAAAGCTCCTGTTGTAGATTTTAAAGAAGCTACCATTAGGGGTTTAGCGCCCGATAAAGGATTATATTTTCCAGAGCAAATCCCGGAATTAGAAAAAGAATTTATTCAGAATATTAATAATTACTCTGATGAAGAAATAGCATTCAAAGTAATTCATCCTTATGTTGGGGATGTGATTCCTGAAAATGAACTAAGGAAAATTGTTGAAGAAACTATCAATTTTGAAATACCATTATTGAAGGTGACAGAGAATATTTTTTCATTAGAATTATTTCATGGTCCTACAATGGCTTTCAAAGATGTAGGCGCCAGGTTTATGAGCCGTTGCCTTGGTTATTTTGTAAAAAACAATAATCAGAAAGTTACCGTATTGGTAGCTACTTCAGGTGATACAGGAGGTGCTGTGGCCAATGGGTTTTATAATGTGGATGGGGTAGAAGTGGTTATTTTATATCCTTCTGGTAAAGTAAGCATGGTACAGGAAAAACAGCTCACTACTTTGGGTAATAATATTCATGCGTTGGAAATAAATGGAAATTTTGATGATTGCCAGCAAATGGTAAAACAGGCATTTGCAGATGAAGATTTAAACAAAAAACTATTTCTTACTTCAGCCAATTCCATCAATGTTGCCCGATGGCTTCCACAGCAATTTTATTATTTTTTTGCATGGAAACAATGGCAGGATAAAGAGAATCCTCCTGTGATCAGTGTGCCCAGCGGTAATTTTGGTAATATATGTGCCGGGATGCTTGCCCATTTTTCCGGAATGCCTGTTGATCTTTTTATTGCTGCTTGTAATGCCAATAATGTAGTGCCTGAATTTTTAAAAACTGAAAATTATCAACCTAAGAAAGCGGTTGCTACTATTTCAAATGCTATGGATGTGGGGGATCCCAGTAATTTTGTTCGCATATTGGAATTATTTCATCACCGGTTTTTGGATCTGAAAAATAAACTGATCAGCTATAGTATTTCAGATGATGAAACCAGGCAAACAATGAAAGAAGTTTTTCAAGAAGAAAATTATCTTACTGACCCGCATGGTGCCGTTGGATATTTTGCATTAAATGAATATTTGAAAAAGCATCCGGAGCAGAAGGGGATTTTTTTGGAAACAGCCCACCCGGTAAAGTTTTATGATGTAGTGGAGCCTGTGATTCAACAGGCAGTTCCGGTTCCTGATTCTTTACAGCCCATATTAAAAAAGGATAAGAAGAGTATTTCAATGGATGCAGGCTTTGAAAATCTGAAGGAATTTATGATGGATCGGTAAATATTTTATTTCAAAACAGTTTTAATGTGGCTGTTTATGGGGAATCAGCCTGTTGATATATCCGTATTTTCAATTAGCAAATTCAATGCTGAAGGAAGAATTTCTGCATTTACCGTTTTTATTTTCCCTTTATATTCACCATCAACCTGAAAATGTACTTCCCTGGCAGTTCTAATTACTGCTTTGGTAGTTTGAAAAATTTCTACTTTTTGGGGATCAAATCTTTTGTTACTTAAAAACATTTTAAAAATTTCTATGAGTGAAATTTCACGGACGATGACCAGTTCAAATTTGCCATCATGAATCAGGCCTTCTGGATTAATAACCGCGCCGGTACCATATTTACTTGCATTGGCAATTACCACCATATAAGCTGGAATATTTATATTCAAATCATCAGCTTGAATATGTGCGCTTAATAATTTTCTTTGCCATAGAATTTTTAATACCATTCTTGCATATCCCCACATTCCCCGAAAAGAACCTTTATCAAAATATTTTACAAGCCTCGCATTAAGTCCCAGGTCGCTTAAATGTATGCAGATATCATTTTCATTTATTTTAATTACATCACATTTTTTCAATTTACCATTTAGTATAATATCGATAGCCAAAATTGGATCTGCAGGAATTTTTAATTCCTCTGCCATACCATTGGCAGAGCCACCTCGCAATATTCCCATAAGAATTGAAGAATTTAATAATTGTTGGGCAACAAGAGAAACCGTTCCATCGCCGCCAACAGCTATTACCCGCTCAGGTGAAAACTTCTTAATCCAATATTGAATCGAGGAAGCATCTTCTTTTCCGGTTAAAATAAAAAACTCAATAGTATGAGAAAGTGATTTAAAATATTTATGAATTATTGGTTCCCAATTAATTTTTGTCTTCCCCCCTGATATAGGATTAATGATAAATAATATCTTTAAATTGGAAGGTGACTTCATTATACCTTTGTAACGATCGTTATGATAAATAAGAGTTTGATACATAAAGAAAAGAAAATTTCGTTGCTTAAAAAGATAAAGCAGAAAATATTCTTTTTATTCAGGCTCAATTATCACCCTGTAATAAACGTTTACAATGGCTTTGGCAATACTGAAAAAATAATTGTTTTAGGGCATGTATTAAGATTGAGTCCACTGCCCCGGCAAACATACCGCCAAAACTGGGTAACCAATTTATTTTCCTTTCTGCGGATGTTTATGGTAATTCCTTTTTCAAATGCGAAAATTGCTATTGAGTGGGATGAAGTTATTTATAATACAAAAACAGAAGGAGATGGGTTTTTTAGGTTTGAAATTTTTCCGGCGGCATCGCCGGGTATTGGATGGAAAACAGTGCAGGTAAGGCTGGATGAAAAAAAATATGATTCTCAGCACATAACAGGAATAGGAAATGTATATATCCCTTTTGATTCTGCTCATGCTTTTGTTTCTGATATTGATGATACTTTTTTGATCTCACATTCATCACGTTTTCGCAGGCGTTTGTATGTGCTTTTTACCAAAAATGCGAGAAGTAGAAAAACTTTCGAAGGTGTGGTTAATCATTACCAATTACTTGCCAGTAATGGGCAAACCGGCGAAAATATTAATCCCTTTTTCTATGTTTCAGGTAGTGAATGGAACCTCTATGATCTTATTTTGGAGTTTTCACGGGCTAATGATTTACCCAAAGGAGTTTATTTATTAAGCCATTTAAAAAGAATAAATGAATTTTGGAAATCAGGTCAAAGTAATCTTACAACAAAATTCAGGCGTATTTCCAGGATAATTGAAGCATACCCGAATTTGAAATTTATATTATTAGGTGATGATTCCCAGAAGGACCCTGATATTTATGCTTCTGTGGTCTCGTATTTCCCCGGGAAAATATATGCAGTTTATATACGAAGCGTGAGAAAGTTCAATTATGAAAAAGTACAAATGATTATAGATGAAATGGAAAACAAAGGGGTAAATTGTTGTTATTTTAAACACAGTTCAGAAGCGGTGATTCATTCCAAAATGATTGGATTGATTGTTTAAATTAAGTAACTAAACGTTAATAAAATTGCTTTTTATTTTTTCAATAAAATTGTTTTCAATCATCTTCTGTGCCATTTTTATCATGTTATTAAATGCGCCTGAGTGAGAAATGCCATGGCCAATGATAACTGGTTTATTAACTCCTAAGACAGGCACTCCTCCGTAAATTTCAAAATTAAAACGATTTAAAAATTCATCGCGGATATTTCTTTTTTGAATGATATCATAAAATGATTCAGCAAATTTTAATAAAACATTCCCGGTAAAGCCATCACAAACATAAATCTCTGCCTTGTTCATTAAAAGGTCCCTTCCTTCAATGTTCCCAATAAAGTTCAGTTTGCTGTTTTCTTTTAATAAAGGATAGGCTCCCTGGCATAGCAAATTCCCTTTACCTTCTTCTTCTCCCACATTGATAAGCGCTACGCGTGGGGTTTCAAAATTCAAAATATGCCTGGCAAATAAAGTGCCGAGTAAAGCGAATTGTGATAAGTTCTCAGGTTTGCAATCTGCATTTAATCCCACATCTATCAGCAAAGAAAGTTCGCCATTCTCCCTGGGGATATAAGCACCGATTGCGGGGCGGGAAATTCCTTCAATAGCTTTGATACTGAACAGCGAGCCTACAAGCATTGCCCCGGTATTGCCTGCACTGATAAAGGCATCTACTTTGGATGTAGCTAATAAATGAAAACCGATAGCAATTGAGGATTGTGGTTTTTCTTTCATTGCTTTTGTAGGATGCTCATGCATTCCTATGATCTGCTCCGAATGAAAAAGTGAAATACTTTTAGAGTCAATCTGATATTGATCAAGTAGTGGTCTTATTTTTTCTGTATCACCAATTAAGGTTAGAGTTAGATTATTTTGCTTTTCTGATAAAAAAAGCTGAAGTCCTTTTACCGCTTCTAAAGGTGCGAAATCGCCTCCCATCATGTCCAATGCAATATTCATAGTTATAAATTATCGGGTAATAATATACAAAAATTGAATTTTTTTATAAAAAAGGGGTAGCTCTTTTAAAAAAAAACTCCAAAAATAAAGTTGAAGTTAATCAAACTTTATTTTTGGAGTTCAAAATGATTTATGTTCTTTATCAGGCTTTCGAAGGAGCTATTTCTGCTACAACTTTTCCCTTATAAAAAAGTTTCCCCTCACTAACATGTGCGCGATGGCGTACATGTGTTTCCCCTGTTGTTTTGTCCACACTTAAAGTAGGAGCATCTGCTTTATAATGTGTTCTTCTTTTTGCACTTCTTTGTTGACTGTGTCTGCGCTTTGGATTTGGCATAACCTTAGATTAAATAGTATTAATTATTATTTTTTTTAAATTGTTCTAGACCTTTTTGAAAAGGGTGATTATTTTCAATTACCCTGGAATTCATCTTTTCGAGCATGGCCAGTATTTCTTTATTACATTGCGGGCCACCCTTTTCTTCATCTGAACACCTGCGTTGCATTGGAATACTTAGCATTACGAATTCATATATCCAATTAGCAAGGTGAATATGGCTTTCTGTTCTGGAAATATAAAACACATCCGGGTCTTCCTCATTTTGGTTCATCTCTTCCGGGTTTTCAACCTGTTTGATTACCAGCTTAAATTCATCCCAAAGATCAATTGGTAGCGTATTTCCACATCGGTCACAAATAACACTTACGCTTCCCCCTACATCGAATTTCAACATCATAAAAGATGTATTTTTTTCGAGAGTAAGTTTTACAGATGCATAACAATTGTTGAAATCTGTTTCTTTATAATTAGCAAAGAACTTGTCATCAACCTGGTAATTAAATTCATGGATACCTGTTTTTAATCCTACAAATGCTATTTCAAATTCACGCTTATTTCCCATAACACTCTATTAAAGGGTTGCAAAGGTAAGGTAATCCAATTAATTTTTCTAAGTGTCTCGTAGAAAAATAAATATTTTAAGTGGCATCATCCTATTTGTGTATCTTTTTGTTGTTGGGGGGCATTTAGGTTGCCTACTTTTTTTAAAGTTCTTAAATACGAAAGGGCACCTTTTTAAAAAGGGTCTCATTCTCATTTGTTCTGAAAATATTAAGGATAATAGTTATGTCTAAATTGGCAAAATATTCTTCTTAATTGTATATAAACAAAAATAGTAAAATGAACAGCCCTTTTCTCCATTCGTTGACAGTGATACCTGCTGATAATAAAAAGAAAAAAATATTTTAATTTCATTACCTCTTTTCTACATTTTTGTTGTCTTAATGTTAATAATGTTGTTGGTGAATTATTATAAGTAATTTTAACAACTTAGCTTTTAGCAAGTATTATATATGAACAAATCAAGACTGACTTATTTATTCCAGGCTTATTTTAATAAGGTTGCTACTAAAGATGAACGGGATGAATTAATGGAATTATTGATACTGGCTGAAAACGATGAGCATATAAAATATTTATTATCTCAATCCTTGCTAAAATTTAAGAGTCAGCGCAATCAATTTACTAATGACCAGGCAGAGGAAATGATTACTCAAATATTGAGTAAAAACAGAACAAATGAACCTGATTCCGTAATTCTGTCTTACAAAAGTTCAAATAGTAAGTGGTTACGAATTTTAGCGGCGGCGTCTATACTTTTCTTTGGAATTGCGGGTATATATTTTTGGCTAAATTCCAGGAAGCCCAAGGCGGAAATTGTTCAATTCCAAAAAGTTTCTAAGAAGGCGATAATGCCTGGAGGGAATAAAGCAGTGTTAACATTGTCAGATGGCTCCAGTATTATATTGGATTCCACTCAACAGGGCACTTTAACAAAGCAGGGCAATGTAAAAGTGATGAAGTTGAATGCAGCTACTATAGCCTATAATGATGGTAATAAAATGAAGGATCAGCCAATAGTGTATAATACTCTTTCCACGCCCCGTGGCGGAAAATACCAGTTAGTGCTCCCGGATGGAACTAAGGTATGGCTCAATGCCTCTTCATCTATACGCTTTCCTACCGTATTCGAAGGGAAAGAACGAAATGTAACGGTAACCGGTGAAACCTATTTTGAAGTGGCCAAGAATCCGACTATGCCTTTTAAAATAAAGACGAATGATATGGAAGTCCAGGTATTTGGGACCCACTTTGATATAATGGCATATGATGATGAAAATTCAATAAATACAACACTACTGGAAGGGTCGCTCAAAGTTACTAGGGGTTCTTTGTCTAAAATGTTAGTTCCCGGTCAGCAATCAATAATCAATAAAACCGGTGATATTAAAGTGACTGATGCTTCAGTAGATGAAGTGATGGCATGGAAAAATGGTTGGTTTCAATTTAATGCTTATGACATAGGGCAAGTGATGAGACAAATTTCGAGATGGTACAATGTTGATATTGTATATGAAGGTAGGATTCCTGCAGGTCATTATACCGGGATGGTAAGTAGAGAAAATGATATTTCGCAAGTGTTGAAGATAATGGAGGCAGGAGGGGTTCGGTTTAAAATTGAAGGAAGGAAAGTGATAGTGTTATCTTAATAATTCTTATAGAGGTTATTTAATTTTTTGATTAATAATAAGGTAAACTTTTAGTAATACTTGATTATTAATTTTGACTTTATAATATTTGATACAATTAAATTTTAATATACCAGTTCAAAAAAAATGATAAAAACAAACGTTATTATATAAAAATTTCAGGGGTTTCCAAAAAAATCCAGGAACGTTTGCGGCGTTCCTGGGAAATATTTTGGTTTAATCCATAATTAAAAAGAGAGAATTATCACTAAATGTTTAAACCAAATTACACAAAAGTATGAAAAAAACTCATTCATTACTGTATCGTAGTCCCGGTATGGTAATACTAACCAAAACAATGTTTGTTATGAAGTTAACAGCTGTTTTATTAATTGCAACATGCTTACAGGTAAGTGCTAAAGGAAATGCACAAAATATTTCCATAAAACAGCACAACACTACACTGGGGAAAGTATTTAAAGAAATCCATCAGAAAACTGGATATCAATTCTTTTACCAGGATGAATTATTGCAACAGGCAAAAAAATTTGATATCAATGTAAAAGATGCATCTGTTGAACAGGTGCTTGCTTTATGTTTTAAAGATCAGCCTTTAAACTTTAGTATTACAAATAATGCAATTACTATTGAAAGAAAAGAGGATGTAAAAGTTGCAAATGCACCACCACCCGCACCTGTACTTTTAGAAGTAAGGGGTACTGTAAAAGATGAAAAAGGAAATCCGATGGCGGGGGTATCCGTTACAGTAGTAGGACAGAAAGAAGGGGTTAGTACAGATAACCAGGGAAATTTTTCAATTTCCGTCTCGCCCACTGCAGTTTTGAGATTTAGCTATATAGGCTATACAGCAATTACGGTACCAGTAAGTGGAAGGACTAATATTTCTGTTACTTTGAACCCTGATTTGTCTTCTATGAATGCAATTGTGGTAACAGCTCTGGGTATTTCCAGGGAAAAGAAATCCCTGGGTTATGATGTAGGGGAAATAAGTGGGGAAAATATGAATCACGTGCCACAAACAAATGCACTTAGTGCAATGGCCGGGCAGGTTGCCGGCGTGGTGGTGAACTCAACCAGTTCATCGCCAACTGCGTCTGTTAGTGTGGTTATCCGTGGTATCAGGTCATTGAACAACGATAACCAACCTCTTTTTGTTGTTGACGGAGTGCCTATGCAAAATTCCATGAACAATGTCGCTGCAAACAACGGTAATGGAAATGATGTCGATTATGGAAATGTGCTCTCAGATTTAAACCCCAATGATATTGCAAGCGTATCTATTCTAAAAGGGCCTAGTGCAGCAGCGCTTTATGGTTCCAGGGCTGGGAACGGAGTAGTATTGATTACGACCAAAACTGGAAAGAAAGCAAAAGGTCTTGGAGTAACTTTTAATACAACTGACGAAGCAAATATGCCTTATCATTATTTTCCTCTTAACCAGGCTTATACAGTGGGCTCCGACCCTTATACTACACCCAATGGCTATAATAGCTGGAATGGTGTGATAGTAGATGCAGGAGGTACTGATACTTATCGGTTTGGTACTCCGCTTGACCAGGGCATAAATGCAATACAATGGAATAGCCCGTTACAAACTGACGGCACCTATAAAGCCTTGCCAATGGTATCACATAACAACCTTAAGAACTTTGTGCATACAGCGTTTACTACAAACAATAGCATTTCCGTAGAAAACGCAACTGATAAGGATAATTACCGGTTTTCTTATTCTAACATGTTCAACTCTGGAATTGTTGCTACCACCGGGGTCACAAGGCACAACCTCTCACTGAACGTAGAACATAAGATAAGCAATGGAATCAAGTTATTTTCATCCATAAACTATACCCGTTCAAATGCCGATAATATTGCAGGGGGCAATGGAGCAAGTGCTATTGCAGACGCAGCTTACCTGTCTCCAAGTATTGATGTAAGGCAAATGAAGAATTATTGGTTGACACCAGGGCTTCAGCAAAGAAAAGCATTACCACCGGTAGGCACCGACCAAAGCCCTGATGTACTAGATGCTGCTAACAATGGGGATGACAACCCATGGTTTGTCCTTCATCAGGTAAAAAATAGTTTTTTGCGCAACCACCTTTATGGCAACCTAAAAGCTAGTTTTGATTTCAGCCCTCACGTAAGCGCATTTGTGCGATATTCCCAGGATATGTTTACTGAAAACCGCGAAACAAAAATTTCAAAAAGCTTAAATAAGGAACGGAATGGCTATTATGGACTTTCAAATGAGTACAATACAGAAAGCAATACCGATTTTCTTGTTACTTACCACAATAAATTTTTGGAGAAATTTGATGTCTCTGCATCGGGGGGAGGAAACCTTCTCTACACGGCAGGGAATTTCAATCAACTTTACTCTGCATCAGGTGCCGGCATTAATATTCCTGAGCTTTTTAATGTATCAAATATCTCCCAGGGTAACATTAGGTATGCCTCTAGTCGCTATCAAAAAGCTATCTACAGCTTATATGCCACTGCATCCATTGGTTATAATAATATGGCCTATTTAGATTTAACTGGAAGAAATGACTGGTCCAGTACACTTCCCTCAGCCAGCAACTCTTATTTTTATCCATCTGCCTCATTAAGTCTTTTACTAAATAAGATGTTCGATTTTGGAAGAAATGTGAGCCTTGTTAAACTGCGCGGTGGTTGGGCAAGTGTGGGTAAGGATACAGGTCCTTATAGTTTATATAACTCTTTGGGAACTGGCAGTTTTGGTGGCGTTACCATTCAATCAGTTTCCGGAGGTCTTTTGAACCCGAACTTGTTACCTGAAAAGGCTATATCTACCGAATTGGGTATGGATTTGGCTTTCTTTAATAGTCGCCTCCGTTTTTCAGGTACTGTTTACCGGAATGATAACAAAAACCAAATTTTGGGAGTTCAAACTCCTTCATCAACAGGAGCAACCTCTAGAAATATCAATGCAGGACTGGTTCGCAGCCAGGGCATAGAATTACAATTGGGTGGCACTATTGTGTCAAACAAAAACTGGAATTGGGATGCGAGCGTAAATTATACCCAGAACAATACATATATATTGTCGCTGGTAAATGGACAGAATTTTTTCTCATTCTGGCAAGATGGCCCTACCGGGTCCTGGACTTATGTAAAAGGACAGCCGATACCCGGCCAGTTTGATTCAAAAGGAAAACAAATGATCAGTGATGGTAAAATCGGCCAGTTGTGGGATAATCAACTGGCTACAGTTACTGACAAATCCTCACCATATTATGGATATCCATTGCTTGATGATGGGGGTGGTTTGCAAAAAGTCAATGGTGGAAACTTTCAGAGCAAAATGATAGCGGGTAATTTTAATCCCAAACTTTTATTGGGCTTCACAACTTCTGTTACTTATAAGAGTATAACCCTAAGTGCCACTATTGACAGCCGGTTCGGGGGTATTTTCTACTCTAAGACTACCCGCTATATGGGATCCGATGCGGCATTGGCCAGTCAGCTAAATGAGGGAATACCTATACCAGCAAGCTATGCCAATAATATTCCGGCTTATCTTAAATCAAACCCGGATGCCTTTATTAAGGTAGTAGGTTTCCAGCAATACCACCTGGTAGGTGGCCCTACCACTGCACAGGGTGGTTTTCCTTATACCAACAATGGAAGTATTACGATTAATGACGGTGCATTCTATCCTGGTGTTTATAGTGACGGTAATGGAGGCTACGTAGAAAATTTAGGCGATCCGTCCACTACAAAATATGACAACTATGAGGATGCTGTAACCAATGGCCCATGGAGTTTTGCGCGGGCGGATATGTTCTCTGCGTCTTATATTAAGCTAAGGAATGTTAATCTTACTGTACAGTTGCCAACAAAATGGTCAGATGCATTGAAACTGCAGGGGATATCTTTAGGTGTCTATACGAGAAATATAATA
Organism: Bacteroidota bacterium; assembly: GCA_030706605.1. Taxonomy (GTDB): domain Bacteria; phylum Bacteroidota; class Bacteroidia; order Chitinophagales; family Chitinophagaceae; genus Ginsengibacter. The sequence continues at coordinate 100,853 of JAUZOE010000008.1, read as the reverse complement.
CTCTGGACCAAGGCTAAAGCAGGTATTGACCCTGAGCAGGCATTTGACCTTCAGACAGGGGTTCAGGCCAATGGCTCACAGTTTAGACAAGGTGTTGAGTATTATAACATTACTCCCTGGACTATTCCATTAGGTGTAAAACTCAATGTTCGTTTCTAATCACACAATAATTTAGTAAATCTTAAAAATAAAAAAGATGAAAGGCACGAAAAAAATATTTATAATTTGCTGCGTTTTCCTGGCAATAATTATAATCGGTGATTCCTGTCAAAAGTTTTCTGTTTTAAACACCAACCCTAATAATGTAACTCCCGACCAGGCTTCTCCTGACTATTTGATGGCAGGAGTACTTGCCAATTCGGCAATGTGGTATGGCAATTTAGGGTCAGGAGTTATATCGGGCGCTATGCAACAGACTTACCAGGATGCATGGGGAAGTACTTTTAGCGATTACGAGTGGGATCAGCAAGGTTTTGATTGGACTGGCAATTATCATATACTTGCAAATGACAAGTTGTTATTGCAAAAAGCCCAGGGGTATCAATGGAATTTCCACCAGGGCGTAGCATTGGTGATGAGAGGCTTTGGATTTGCGAATATTGCCGATTTTTGGGGAGATGCCCCTGATTCAATGGCACTGAATGGCTCTTTGACAGGAACTAATAATCAATACCCTCCCTTTGATTCCCAGGAAAGCATATATGAAAATGCCATTGCGGACTTTAAAGCGGCTATCCCTTATTTTAGTGGCTCTATGGCCGACCATCCTGAAATAACACCCATAACACAAAGCTCTGATGTATTTTATGGGGGCGATCCTGTTAAATGGAAAAAACTGGCATACTCCCTTTTGTTGCGTTACTATCTGCGTCTCTCATCCAAAATGGACGAACAGGCTAATGTAGAATCTGTTGCAGCAAACGTATTCCAGAGTATCGACGATGATTGGATGATGCCATTCCCGGGCCAAGACCAGGGGTCATCCTACCAGTTTTGTGAAAAATTTAATGATGCTTCAGGTTATCACAGAAATAAAATGTGTGGCACACTTACAATGAAATTAAAAGACCTAAAAGACCCTAGAATTGTTATTATGGCCCAGCCGATAGCAACACCATCGGTTGTGGATGCCAGCCAATTTGCCATAGGAGACAATACCACTCTTACAACTATAGTTAATGGTATTCGCTATATTAACCCTGCTGCTGCAGCGGCTAATAACTATAAACAGTTTGACCCGGCAACTTACACAACGGACAGGCCTTATGGAGCACTCAGAAATACAATAATGAACTTATATGATACTTCATCAGTATATGTTGGAATACCTATAAGCTATGATAATTATGTGGATTTCGAATACAACATAAATGGATCAGGTGTACAATCTACTTCACTGAGCAACTATGTATCTTATCTCAGAACAGATATTTATGATAACCCAAGTGGTCCTTTACTCGCTCAAAGACTTGCCTCATACAGCGAAATTTGCTTTGACCTTGCTGAAGCAGCACAGAAAGGATGGAATGTGGGTGGCACTGCTGCTACCTGGTACAATAAAGGCATCAAAGCTTCTTTTGATACCTGGCAAGTGTTTGGTTCCTATCAGTCTGATGTAGACAATTACTACGGCTGCGTAAAAGATTATAACACATATATTGGGCAACCTTCTGTAGCATATGACGGCACCCTTCAAAGGATAATGGAGCAGAAATGGATTGCTTCATGGCAGGCATGCAATGAAGCTTATATGGATTGGAGAAGAACAGGTTTGCCAGCTTTGACTATTGGCTGGGGATCTTATCGTGGTCAAATTCCACTTAGGTTCGGCTATAATAATTCGGAACTATCAAATAATCCGGCAAATGCCCAGATAGCTATTGATAAACTTGTTCCATCAACCTATAATAATACAGATGGCAATAACAGTTCCTGGTCAAAATTCTGGTTATTGCAGGGAACAAATAAGCCTTGGTAAAAGGAAATTGTAGAAATAGCATGATGAATAATTAGCAATTTTGCTGGTTATTCATCATGCTTTATTCTGCCCGTGTTAAAGAAGACTTTTAATATTACTGCCCCTGTTGGCAGAATTAAAAGTAAATGCCAATAGGGGAGATTTTTAAGTAACAATTCAGGGTGTCATTAAGTGCCATTACAATCCCGGCATTTGTAAAGAATGCCGGTTGGCTTATAAAGAGTTTTAGAAATAATACCGATTGGATAATACTAATGTCCAATCGGTATTATTAATTTGCCCAATGAAAAAATCATCCTTGCAGGGCCAAATCCCCTGAACGCAAAATACAGCGAGAATACGATATAAGAGAATTTCAAAAATATATATTCCATGAGGAAATTTCTTTTTATTATTACAGCATTTCTTTCTTGTTTCGGTATTTATGGTTACACTTTAGCTTCGTATCCCGATACTGCATTGAGACAATCAGTTTCAGTGAAATATCATTTTTCTGAAGAATTAAAGGGTAGTATTTTGAAGAAGGGAGCGGACTGTAATAACACTGTGCCTGTCGTAATGAATAAAAGTTTGGGATATCATGAAATTGACAGGTCTACCGGAGCTATAATTAATTATTCCCAAAATACGCCGACAGAGTATAACGTAAAAGATTTTGGTGCAATAGGTAATGGCATTACCCTTGATACGAAAGCTATTAATCAGGCTATTGATACTATAGCTTCAAAAGGTGGAGGAACTCTGCGATTTCCTGCCGGCACTTATTTATCCGGATCTATTCGGCTAAAGAGTAATATTACTTTATACCTGGATCAGGGAGCGATTATTGAGGCTTCGTCTAATGTATCAGATTATGATAAAGCAGAGCCCAATCAATGGGAACAATACCAGGATTACGGACATAGCCATTGGCACAATAGCCTGATATGGGGTGAGAGCATTCATAACGTATCCATATTGGGTCCCGGATTAATTTATGGAAAGGGGCTTACACGTGATGAAGGGCGCGACAAATTGCCAAAAGAACTTGGCAACAAATCTATCGCAATTGTTAATAGTAATCATATAACTATCCGTGATATATCCATTTTACACGGAGGCCATTTTGGAATTCTACTTACCGGCGTTGACAATGCAACAATTGATAAGCTGATGATTGATACCAATTGTGATGGGATGGATATAGATTGCTGCAACAATGTGCGGATCACCGATTGTAGCGTTAATTCTCCCTGGGATGATGCAATTGTTTTAAAAACTTCTTACGGTCTTGGTTATCCAAAAGCAACAGAGAATGTAACTATTTCCGGATGTTATGTCACCGGCGGATTCCAGGAAGGTACTTTACTGGACGGAACTCATAAAAGATACAGCAAAGGGCATCCTTTTGATTATCGCCGGGATCCGATGGGTAGGATTAAATTAGGCACGGAATCCAATGGAGATTTCAAAAATATTGTCATTACAAATTGTGTGTTTGAATTGTGCTACGGGCTTGCCCTCGAATCTGTGGATGGCAGCAATCTCCAGGATATTTCAGTATCCAATATAACAATGCGTAACGTAACCTCTGCCGCAATTTTTCTTCGGTTGGGAAGTAGGATGAGAGCTCCGAAAAACATGGAGGTCGGAGCGATTACGCGGGTAAACATAAGTAATATTGTTGCTTATAATGTTGATACAACCTTTGGAAGCCTAATTAGTATTAGTGGAATTCCGGGGCACGAAATTGAAGATATCAAATTGAATGATATTCTGGCTTATTATAAAGGAGGCGGAACAAAGAATTTAGCCCTTATAACCCCCACTGAAAATGAGAAGGACTATCCCGAACCCGGAATGTATGGTACATTACCAAGTTGGGGCTTTTTTATCAGACATGTAAAGGACATAGAAGTCAATAATGTAGCCATTCACTACATACAAAAAGATGCTCGCCCGGCATTTTATTTAAACGATGTTCAACAGGCGGATTTTAATCATGTGAAATGGCCACTGGCAAAAGGTTCCTATAATCTTCAATTGAAGAATGTAACCGATCTTACCTTACATAATTGCCTACCCCTTCATGATATTACCATTAAGAAAACAGTCGGGAAGAATTTATAGCTGGATTATTTAAATGAAATTAAAAATTATAAAAAACTATTGAGTGAAGAAGATAACTAATATTATAGCGGTAATTATTTTTTGTTCGGGTATTTGTAGCTACTCCTTCGCTTCTGAACCAGATACCGCATTTAGGCAACCGGTTTCAGTCAAATATCATTTTTCTGAAGAATTAAAGGGCAGTGTTTTGAAGAAAGTAGTGGTGGACTATAATGACAATGTATTTGTACTTTCAGATAAAGGTCTTTATAGAGTATATGAAAATGAAGTTGTGAAAGATTTGCGATATCGTTCACTGTCTGATAAAGTTCCAGTTGATATCACCACCCAGGAGAATACCGGTGACCTGTATTATTTATATGATAGTTGTTTTCTGACAAATGCTTATGCAGGTAAACCTTATGGTGCTTTACCGAAAGGGGAATATAATAAAATATCTGTCGCGGCTGATGGTAGGGTGTTTTTGGCTGGGGATGCCGGGGTTGCGGTTTTTAGCCATGGTATACTTACCAACATTCCTACATCTACTGATAAAATAATTTCCATCCATGTTTACCAGGGAACATTTTATGCCTTAAGTGCAAATGGAGTTTTCTATCTTTCTGATAACAAACTTACACCAATTTCCAAAGGGGAAGGATTGCAAACTTTCACCTTTTATAAGAATAGAATTATATTGGGTACAGGAAATGGATATTATGAAATATATAGGTCCACAGGAGCTATTTTACTTCCTTTGCAGACCCGTTTGCCTGTGCAAAATATCAATAATTTAATAAATGTTGAGGGTAAAATATGGGCGGGTACCCCTGATGGTGCTATGCAATATGGTACAGGTCAGTTTCACTATTATGCCTCTAAAAGATGGCTCAATGAAAACTTTGTGTCATGTATGGCAGCTGATACTAAAGGGGATGTTTACCTGCTAACGCCTTCGGGCCTCAATGAGATTAAGTTTATTCAAAATACTCTTTTGAATAAAGCAAATGTTTTTCAAAAAAATATTCGAAAGCGGCATATCCGATATGGATTGGAATCAGAAGTAACTATGAAAGTCCCTGGGGATCTTTCCACAGCACAAATGTTGGATACTGATAATGATGGATTGTGGACCTCATTTTACCTGGGAAGCCAGGCATTTCGTTATGCGGTTACCAAAGATCCGCAGGCAAAAAGATATGCATGGGAATCTTTTGCTGCTTATGAGCGGCTGATTTCTATTAATCAAATCAAAGGGTTTCCAGCAAGGACATTTGAGCGCAAAGGCTACAAGAATTCTGATCCTGATCGCTGGAATCTATCTCCTGATTCAAATTGGGAATGGAAAGGAACCACAAGTAGTGATGAATTTGTCGGCTACATCTTTGTAGCTTCAGTTATGGATCAGTTTATAGCTAAAACAAAAGAAGAGAAAAAAAGAGTTGCTGATTTTATCGATAAAATTCTTACACATATTATTGATCACAACTATAATTTTGTGGATATAGATGGAAAACCTACCCGCTGGGGAAGATGGAATCCGGAATATGTTAACAGTTATGCCAAGAGTATAAGCGACCGGAAGCTTGGAAGTGAAGATATCGTTGCAGGATTGGAGCTTGGATACGCACTTACGGGTAAAGAACTTTACAAAAGAGAAGCGTTCCGGCTTATGTATAAGAATGGATATTTAGATAATATCATGATTGATGTGAATGATATAAAAGCTACTCCTGGAGATCCGTCAGTGGCAGATGATAAAGGGAATTATACGGCCAATCATTCTGATGATGAGATGACATTTCTAACTTATTGGGTGCTTTATCACTACGCATTTAACAAGGATTTGAAACAAAAATTTTCGAAGACTATTCATAATTACTGGCAAGTCATTGTACCGGAAAAAAATCCACTGTGGAACCTAATTACTTATGGAACAGCAGGCTCATTGGATAAAGCGTCTACACTCTGGTACCTGAGGGAATTTCCAATGGATATGATCCGATGGACTATTAAGAATTCACAAAGAAAAGATTTGACATTCCTAAAACCAAATTTCCGTGAACAATTTACCCGGCAACTGTTATCACCGGAAGAACAACCTCTTCATCGCCATAATGCCAATCCTTTTGATTTAGATGACAATTCGGGAGGAAGAAATGAATTATCAGGCTCCGAATACCTTTTGCCTTATTGGATGGCTCGTTATCTGAAAGTTATTGATAAAAATAATTAAGGTGGCAGGAAGAAATTAAATTCTTTTTTATGAAACGACTCATTTTTATTTTGTTTTGGCAGGTACCATTTTTATTTGTTCATGGGCAGCAAATTTCTGCCAATTTTGTAGGGGCTAACCGGCCAGTGAAAGATACCTCTTTCTGGCAAGAGTATCACCAGGGTTTTATTGTTGGAAAAAATGAAGGCGATAATGATGTTCGTAGCATTGCAGTTGACAATTCATCGAATATATGGATTGCTTCAGCATCTGGTATTTTTGTTAAGGATAGCAACAAAAATATATGGTCGCCTGTGATAGAAAAAAACTTGCGGGGACCTGCTTATGCGGTTATAGCCGATAAAGCATCTGGTGTGTGGATGGGGACATGGGATGGTGTGTATCGATTTCAAGATAACAAGCTTCAGAAAATAGAAGGTGTAGAAGCCCCGATTTCAGCTCTTTGTAAATCGAAAGAAGGAATATATGCCCTAGGCCCAAAAGGGGTATGGTTGTATAGTCATCATCATTTTCAAAAGAAAAATTATCCGATTGCAAGATCTATACAGAATGTAATTTCTGATGGGAATGGGGGTCTGTGGGTAGCTACTAAGGTTGGATTGTATCATTGTTCTGAAAATAATACAAGCCTTTACCAGGATACTACTCAATTAATTAGTGCCTATGTTGAAGGAATTGCTGAGAGCAATACCGGACAATTATGGGCTGTGGGTTTGGGCGGAGTAAGCATTAGAAAAAATAACCAAATGGTTAAAACGCTTACTCCGGCAGAAGGTCTTCCTACTGTTTATGTAAACTGTATACAAAAAGCCCGGGATGGTACCATGTGGGTGGGGACTCGTCAAGGTATTGTCAGGTACAAACAGGATGGAAGCCACTCTTTGCGTTTTAGCCGCCGATGGTTAATAAATGATAATGTCAGGGATATAAGTTTCGATACTGAGGGTAATGCCTGGATTGCTACCGCAGGTGGTGTAAGCGTTATCAGACGAAGGAAGATGACGCTATCCGATAAAGAATATTTCTTTTATGATGTATTAATGAGAAGACATATTCGCGCGCCCTGGATTGCCGGTCAATGTCATCTTCGTATTGCCGGGGATACTACTACATGGGCTCCGGAAGATGATGACAATGATGGAGAATATACTTCTAATTATCTTGCTATGGAGAGTTTTCGTTATGCGGTTACCAAAGACGAAGACGCTCATAATAAAGCATTGAAAGCATTTAATTTTTTAAAGCTTCTACAGGACGTGACGGGAACTGACGGTTTTTTTGCCCGCACTATTGTTTCGGCGGACTGGACTACAGTGCATGATGGCAACAGGACTTATACTGAAAGGCAATTAGCTGACGCATTGGTAGATGATCCCCGGTTTAAGCCTGTTGAGAAACGCTGGCATAAATCTGCTGATGGAAAATGGATATGGAAAGACGATACCAGCAGTGATGAAATGTGTGGCCATATGATGGGCTATTTTTTCTTTTATGAATTGGTAGCGGACAAAACTGAAAAGGAAATGGTTCGTAGTCATGTCCGAAAGATCATGGATTATCTTATCAGGAATAATTACAATTTTAAGGATGTTGATGGCTCATCTACGCGTTGGGGTGTTTGGTCCCCTGACCAACTTAACCACGACCCCGAATGGGCTTCTGAAAAAAGTATCAATTCGTTTGAACTCCTTGCGTTTCTTAAATTTACTTATGGGATTACCCACGATAAAAAATATCAAAATGAATATCTGCGATTAATCAATAAAGAGGGATATTTGAGCAATATTGCTATGCTTAATCATACTAATCCAGCCTGGTATATCTTCTTTGATGAAACAATGAATTGTTATTTATATCCCATATTACTTCGATATGAAGATGATCCGGCAATAAGAAAAGTATATGAAAAAAGCATGGATGAATGGTATGTTATCAATAAAAAAACAGAATGCCCTCTTTTTGATTTTATGTATGCCTATGTACGGCATAAAAAAATCAATCCGGCAAATGATATTCGTTTTTTGACCGATACACCACTCGATTTGATTGACTGGCATATTGATCATCGGTTCCGTGAGGATGTAAAATTAGTCAGAGAGCCAACAATGGAGGATATCCAGGTGGATAAACTACCACCAGCCAGTATTAGGTCTATGGTAAGGTGGGATAAAAACCCATGGCTTGCTGAAAGTGGAGACCCACATGTGGAACGAGAACCTGTCTTTTGGCTATTGCCCTATTGGATGGCTCGTTATCTTAAAATATTGAATAATACCCCTTAAGTCATATCCCACATAAATTACCAGATTATGAAAAAAAAATTAAAGTCAGCCCTTCTTCCTCTTAATTTTCTCCTTTTGCTATTCGGTATGCTTTTATCGGGTTGCCATCATAAGGAGTCTGCTTCGCATTTTAGTGAATCTGCTGAACAAGCACTTTCCACATTTGAGTTGCCACCGGGATTTAAGATTGAATTAATTGCTGCCGATCCATTGATTTCTGATCCGGTTGACATGACCATAGACGAAGAAGGACGTATGTATGTAGTGGAAATGCACGGTTATCCTCTTGATTTAAACCATACTGGTAAAGTAATCATGCTTAGGGATACCAATGGAGATGGAAAAATGGATACAAGAACTGTTTTTGCTGATAGCCTTGTACTTCCTACAGGTGTGATGCGCTGGAAAAAGGGTATTCTTGTTACGGATCCTCCCAATGTCTATTACATGGAAGATACTACGGGCGATGGGAAAGCTGACATAAAAAAAGTAATGCTTACCGGATTTGCTTTAACTAATCCACAATACCTTGTCAATCGCCCGATATATGGCTTAGATAATTGGCTTTATCTTGCACATGAAGGCATAGAAGAAACAAATATCTATCCGAAAAAATTTGGAGATACAGGTAGTGATATTTTTTATCCTGACGATCCTGAAGGACCTCGCTTACCTGTAAATGCTGAAGGACGCACTGTACGATTTCGTCCTGATGTTCATGCGCTGGAAGAGACTTCAAGTTCTACTCAATTTGGACAAACTTTTGACGATTGGGGACATCATTTTTTGGTGTCTAACGCAAATCATATTTTCCAGGAAGTTATAGCCAACCGTTATCTCAAACGCAATCCCGACCAACTTGTCGGTAATGCCACTGAATCTCTTTCTGATCACGGAGACGCGTGCGAAGTATTTCCGATTACTAAAAACCCCGAACATCAGCTTCTTACCGATGTGGGTGTTATTACTTCCGCTTGTGGTATCACAGATTATCAGGGGGGTGCCTTTCCCGATAAATTTAATCATGATATAACTTTTGTGTGCGAACCTGTGAGCAACCTGGTGCATGTTGATCACCTTAAAGATAATGGTGCTACTTTCACTGCAAGTCGGGTGCTTGAGAATAAAGAGTTCTTAGCCTCTACTGATGCGTGGTTCCGTCCGGTAAACATGTATATCGGTCCCGACGGGGCACTTTATGTGGTGGATTATTACCGAGAAATTATTGAACATCCGGAATGGATGTCGGAATCTGCCGTGAAAGCTGGTAACCTTTATAATGGGCGCGATAAAGGTCGTATATATCGTATAAGCGCATCAGATGCTGGTCCGGCAAGTTGGACTTCTCAATTAAACCTGAATGATTCTACTGATGTGCAACTTGTAGAAAAACTATCCAATCCTAATATCTGGTGGAGGCGTAATGCTCAAAGATTACTTGTAGACAGGAATCATGAAATAGTAGTTCCTGAACTTATTAAGATGGCACAAAATACGCAATCTTCATTGGGCCGTTTACATGCTTTGTGGACATTAGAAGGGATGAATAAACTAACACCTGAGTTGGTTATGCAAGCATTAGGCGATCCGGAGCCTGGTGTACGTGAAAATGCTATTAAGTTAGCAGAGCTTCACCTGGACGCCTGGCCTGATCTGGTACCTAAATTACTTGCTTTAAAGGAAGATAATAATGCAAAAGTGAGGTACCAGTTGCTTTGTACTCTGGGTTCTATTAATACTCCGGAAGCCAGTGAGGCAAGACAGGAACTCTTATTTAAAGATATTAATGATAAATGGGTACAAATTGCAGCACTTAGCGCATCGTCTTCTCAAAGTGTAGCCATGATGGAGGGAATCCTTAATAAATTTGACCCTAATATTCCTGCTTATGCTTCCCTTGTAGAACGACTGGCAACAATGATAGGTGCAAGTCAAAATACAAAAGCAATACATCCTTTTCTCCAAAAAGCAGTCAACCCTGTTCCTGGAGCAAAAAGTGGATGGCAGGCATCTTTATTAGAAGGATTATCGGAAGGATTAAAAAGTAGAAAATCGCTGCCTGCGGGGCTTGGTGAGGAACAAGATTTGCTTGTCAAGACTTGTTTTAATCATCCCGATGTGGACGTTCGGAAAAGTGCGCGTCATATATTGCAAGTGGTGGGTCTTCCTGGTGGTGCTCAGTCACAGGCTATTATGAAACAAGCTAAGCACCTGGCAGAAGATAACGCTTTGTCTCCGGAAAAAAGGGCAGAAGCTATTCACATGCTGGCTCTTCAAAATCCTAAACAATATGCTTCTTTCCTGGAAAATTTAATCAAACCCGATGCCCCTCTTGCTGTTCAGTTGTCTGCAATGCAAGCGCTTGGTACTATACCGGATGCCACGGTTTCTTCCTTTGTATTGAAACAGTGGATGGAACTGACACCTGGGGTTCGGGATGCGGCTCTCAATACTTTTATAGTTGAACCGTTTAATGTACAACGAATAAGACTATTGCTTGATGCAATTAAAGAAGGCAAGATACAAAAAGGAGCATTAGGATGGGAACGCACGGTTATCCTTATGCGCGATATACCTGACACACTCAAAGAATTGGCCAGATCATTACTTACGAATAAGGATGAAGACCGGAAATCTGTAATACAGAAATATGAAGCAGCACTTAAATTAAAGGGAGATCCTGCAAATGGTAAAGTTATTTTTCAGACTAATTGTATTATTTGCCACCAGGTAAGAGGCAAAATGGGAGTGGCATTTGGTCCGGATCTGGGAACTGTTCACAACTGGACATCGGAAGGTATTATGATCAATATACTTGATCCAAATTTGTCCATTTCTCATGGATATGATATGTGGAATGTAATGCTTACTAATGGAACATCAAAGCAGGGAATTATTTCGACAGAAACACCAAATGCAATTATATTGAGTAGTGAAGGTGGAATTAAAACTACCATAGCGCGCCAGAATATTAAATCACTAAAGACTATGGGCGTGTCGGCTATGCCTGTTGGGTTTGAAAAGAAAATCAATAAGCAGCAAATGGCAGATCTTCTTTCTTTTCTCAGGGCCAATTAATAGAATATTGGATGATAAAAATTAAAGACCAGGAAGAAAAACTTCTTCCTGGTCTTTTTTGTAATCTTCTTTCTGCCAAATCTATACTCACAAGTTATCCGATATTTTTTATGATTAAACTAACAGTATTAAAGATATTAGCTAAATTCCACTGGTAAATTTTCATCTCGTTGCATATTTCTTGTAAAATATATAATACATGACAATTTTAAAAAGGCAAAACCCTTTCTTATCCCTTGCAAACAGTAATTTATACCATTAGCAAAAATTATTCAAATTTCAATACCTCGTTTTCTTTATTTTTGTTATCTTTATGTTAATAGTGGACGTAGAGGTGCTCAAAAAAGATATTCTAAAACTTAACTTTTTGGAGGTATTGCTATGAACAAATCAAGACTGACTTATTTATTCAAGGCATATTTTAATAAAGTTGCCACAAAAGATGAGCGGGAAGAATTAATGGAATTATTGATTCTTGCTGAAAACGATGAGCACATAAAATATTTATTATCTCAATCCTGGCTACAATTTAAAAGCCAAAGCAATCAATTTACTAATGACCAGGCAGAAGAGATGGTCACTCAAATATTGGGTAAAGACAACATGCACTCTTCTGGCCCGGTGATCATGAATTATAAGCGCTCAAATACTAAATGGTTGCGCATTTTGGCAGCAGCGGCGATACTTTTCTTTGGCGTTACGGGTATATATTTTTGGTTAAATTCCGGGCAGCCCAAGGTTGAAATTGCTCAATTAAAAAAAGTGTCTAAGAAGGTTATCGTGCCTGGAGGGAATAAAGCAGTGCTAACATTGTCAGATGGCTCCAGTATTATACTGGATTCTACTCAACAGGGTACTTTAACAAAGCAGGGCAACGCAAAAGTGATGAAGTTGAATGCAGCTACAATAGCCTATAATGATGGTAATAAAAAGAAAGATCAGCCAGTTGTATATAATACTCTTTCCACGCCCCGTGGCGGAAAATACCAGTTAGTGCTTCCGGATGGAACTAAGGTTTGGCTCAATGCCTCTTCCTCTATACGCTTTCCTACCGTATTCGAAGGGAAAGAACGAAATGTAACGGTAACCGGTGAAACCTATTTTGAAGTGGCCAAGAATCCGGCAATGCCTTTTAAAATAAAGGCGAATGATATGGAAGTCCAGGTATTCGGAACTCACTTTGATATAATGGCATATGATGATGAAAGTTCAATAAATACAACACTTTTGGAAGGTTCACTCAAAGTCACTAAGGGTTCTTTGTCTAAAATGTTAGTTCCCGGCCAGCAATCAATAGTCAATAAAACCGGTGATATTAAAGTAGTTGATGCTTCAATAGATGAAGTGATGGCATGGAAAAATGGTTGGTTTCAATTTAATGCTTATGACATAGGACAAGTAATGAGACAAATTTCGAGATGGTACAATGTTGACATTGTATATGAAGGTAGAGTTCCTGTAGGTCATTATACCGGTATGGTAAGTAGAGAAAATGATATTTCGCAAGTGTTGAAGATAATGGAGGCTGGTGGGGTTCGCTTTAAAATTGAAGGAAGGAAAGTGGTAGTGTTATCTTAATAATTCTATTTAAGGTTCATTTAATTTTTTATATCAAAATTTAAAAACATGATGAAAATAAACAGTTTTTTATAAAAGTTTCAGGGGTTTCCAAAAAAAAACCAGGAACGTTTGGCGCGCTCCTGGTAAGTATTTTGGTTTAATCCATAATTTGAGAATTATCACTTAACGTTTAAACCAAATTGTATAAAAGTATGAAAAAAACTCATTCATTACTGTACCGTAGTTCGGGAAAGGTAATATTCACCAAAACAATGTATGTCATGAAGTTAACAGTTGTTTTATTAATTGCAACATGCTTACAGGTAAGTGCTAAAGGAAATGCGCAAAATATTTCCATAAAACAGCATAACACGACACTAGGTAAAGTGTTTAAAGAAATCCATCAGAAAACTGGATATCAATTTTTTTACCAGGATGAATTATTGCAACAGGCGAAAAAATTTGATATCAATGTAAAAGATGCAACTGTTGAGCAGGTGCTTGCTTTATGTTTCAAAGATCAGCCATTAAACTTTAGTATTACAGATAATGCAATAACAATTAAAAAGGAAAAAAGCGAGACGATTTCCGAGAGTGCGCCACCACCAATTGCCCTTTTAGAGGTTAAAGGAAGAGTAAGAGATGAAAAGGGGCTTCCTCTGGCCGGAGTTTCTGTTACAATAGTGGGGGAAAATGAAGGGGTTAGTACAGATAACCAGGGAAATTTTTCGATTTCAGCAGCACCAAATGCGGTATTAAGTTTTAGCTATGTCGGCTATAAAACAGTTACGGTACCTGTGAGAGGAAGGACTAATATTGACATCACTCTAAACCCTAATGTATCCGCTTTAAATGAAATTGTGGTAACAGCCTTAGGTATTTCCAGGGAAAAGAAGTCACTGGGGTATTCGGTAAGTGAAGTGAATTCAGAAGATTTAGTTAAGGCTTCTAATCCCAATGTTTTGAAAGCATTAGATGGCAAGGTGAGCGGAGTAAATTTGACGAATCTTAGTAGTGATCCTACATCTTCTGTTTTGGTAAACATACGCGGAACTACAACAATGCCTTCAATAGCAAGTGGTTCTGATGTTTCAGCAAGGTCTCAGCCATTATATGTGATCGATGGTATCCCAGTTGGTACTCAAACTTTTACTTCTAAAGACGGTGTTGATTTTGGAAATATACTTTCACAATTAAATCCTGAAGATATTGCCTCAGTTACTATTTTAAAAGGAGGAAGTGCAGGTGCTTTATATGGTGCACAAGGTGGTAATGGTGTAGTAATGATTACTACTAAATCCGGTAGAGGGGGGCAACGAGGACTTGGTGTTTCCTATACCAGTTCAGCACTTGTTGATCAAGCATACCAGTTTTTTACTGAGCAACAGCTATATGGACAGGGAGAAAGATCCTATGAATGGCAATATGATAATACAGATACATGGGGCCCACCACTTGACGGGACTTTTTCTGCGGATTATTGGGATGTGAAAGCTCAACAATGGAAGACCGGTCCACAGTATTCCTCTGGTGAAGACAGGGTAAAAGCCTATCTGCAAAATGGTAGTACCATTTCCAATAGTGTAAGCGTTTTTGGTAATTATGATAAAGGATCTTTCCGTTTATCAATGTCCAATATGGATAATATAGGGGTGATGCCGAATACAAAAACAAATCAAAAGTCAATTAATTTAAATACAGAATATAAATTAAATAAGAATATAAGAATTACTGCCAGTGCAAGTTACTTGCGCAGCTATTCGCCGAATAAAGCAAACAGCGCTGGATCAAATGGTGTATTGAACGAACTTTTATTCAATTTCCCCATTAATCTACAACGGCTTTCAGAGATGCATAATTATTGGCTGAGAGGATTTGAAGGAGTTTTGCAAAATGGAGCTATCATGAAAACAAATGGAGTTGATGTAGCTGAAGATAATCCATGGTATACCACTTACGAAAATCTTCATCGGTTTAGCCGCGATAATTATTTCGGTAAGTTGCAATTAGACTGGAATTTTTCAAAAACTTTATCATTGCTACTGCGTACAGGGGTAGAAAATGTAAAAGAGAACTATGAATTAAGAAAATCATGGGGAGCCAGAAGGGATAAGTACGGGCAATTTGTTAGTGGTAATAACAGTAGTCTTCAGGCTAATTCTGATGCCATTCTTACCTATCATAATAATTTTGGAAAAATATCCTTATCAGCTTCAGTTGGAGGAAATTATTCCTATTCTAATTCCAGTAGTTTGGAAGCTTCAGCAGGAGATCTGAGTTCTCCGGCCTTATTTACTCTTGCCAATGCTGCACCAGGCACATTAACGATTACTGGTAGCACTCCATATAGTATTAGCCAGGGATTTAGTGCTTATGGTCTTGCCACAGTAGGGTATAACGATCAGATATATTTGGATGTTACAGGTCGTAATGATTGGAAGGGAGTTTTGCCTGAAGAAAAAATTCATTATTTCTATCCATCATCTTCATTAAGTTGGATTGCTTCACAGACATTTCAACTTCCGGAAGTGTTTAATCTTGTGAAAGCCAGACTGGCTGTTGCTGATGTGGGAAATGGCTTGCTTAGAAGGAGGTCTATTGATACTTATTCTTATGAATCAAGCGATTGGGGTGCAGCTAAAACCGTAGTTATTAATGCATCTTTGGTTGATCCAAACATAAAACCTGAGCATTCAATCACACAAGAAGCTGGGGTGGATATTTGGATGCTTAAAAACAGAATTAAGTTTGATTTTACTTATTTTATAAAAGATCAAAAAAATCAGCTTGACAATATTCCATTGGTTCCAGGAACGGGATATACTGGTTTATTAACCAATATCGGTGATGTACGCAGTAAGGGTTATGAGTGGGGATTAACCTTAACCCCTTTAAGGTCTAAAGACTGGAACTGGGATATCTCTGCCAGTTTTACACATTATAAAGCAACCATTACCAGATTGTCTCCACAATTTGCTCCAGCCGGGTATATATTTGCTAACTATGATGGAAAAACAGTTGTCAAAATTGCAAAAGGAGAAGAAATCGGAAATATTTATGAACAAAATCCGATCCTGAGGGTGAAAACCGGAAAATATGCAGGAATGCCATTATTAGATGGTGAAGGCGGTGAATTCCAGAATAGTCCTAATAATCAGGACCGTAAGCAGTTAGCCAACTTCAATCCTGACTATATCCTGGGGCTCAATACTACTTTGAGGTACAAACAATTTTCATTGAATTTGGTTGGTAGTTTCCGTAAAGGGGGACATTATATTTCTGTTAATCAGCAGTATGCCGAATCTGATGGACGATTACCAACTACTTTTGGTTCCGGTCCTAATAATCCATATTGGCAGGGTGGGCGCGATGCAGCACACGGTGGTTTACCATGGCCTGCTGCAGGGTCCAGTATGTATGCTGTTATTAATAGTAATAACGATGGTCAACGTACTGATCAGACAAATGATGCCAGTTATGCAAAGGGTGTATTCCTTAATCCGAATTATACAGGTGATCCTGCTAATGCTACTGATGCTGATTATATTGTAAATGGTGCAGACCCCAATAATACTTTTTACCAGTACCCTTACAACAGTTATGGAGATGTGATATGGAATTTTTCTTCTACACGGACGTATGATGCAACCAATTTTAAAATGCGGGAAATTTCAATTGCTTATACTATACCTGATAAATTAACGAGCAAGTATAAGTTGAATAATTTGACTATTTCATTAATCGGCAGAAATGTTTTCCAATGGAATAAATCAGGGCGTCATGAAGATCCAGAATCTGCATTTAGTGGGGTAGGTACCAACCAGGGTATTCTTCGTGCTACCTTACCAAGCATACGTTCTTACGGGTTAAAACTGGGAGTCAATTTTTAATCTGTAGTATTAATTATAAAAATAAAATATTATGAAATCATTTTCAATAAAAGTATTCGCAATCGTTTTAATGGTGACGGTTGCTTCCTGCAGTAAAGACGCATTGAGAAGTGCTGATAGCTTGCAGCAGTTGAATGCAGTGGAATCTGTAAATGACCCTTACCTATTGTCATCTGTTATTAAGCAAAGTGCACTTTTCTATCAAGGAATGGGCTATGAAACAAGTAGACTTCCCAGTGCTGTTCAATATATGGAAAGAAATTACCAGGGCGGTGACAATACCTATCAAGGTTTTAAGCAACCCATAGATGATATGTATTCAGCCATGAATATCCTTAAGTTAGTGGATGGAGCTATCGGGCTTGCTGACAAGAGAGGATCAATGGTACATAAAGGGATTTTTACCATTTTCAGGGTGCTTCTTTTTTCTTTTATGACGGATTTTTACGGGGATGTGTATTATTCACAAGCTCTTAAGGCAAGGGATGGGATTTTGTATCCAAAGTATGACAAGCAGGCAGATATTTATGCAGGATTACTCAAAGAACTGGATGATGCCAATACCTTGATAGCTAATGGTACGGAACCTATATCTTCCACTTATGACCTTGTATTTCAAGGTGATAAATTGAAATGGCAGGAATTTGCTAATTCGCTTAAATTGCGTTTATTAATGCGTGAATCCAATAAGGTGCCAGGTGCTGCTGCGCAGATTGCTGCTATCGTAAGCAACCCTTCTGCTACTCCCGTTTTTAGCACGGCTGATGATAATGTGTCTATTTCTTATATAGGATCAACGGCTGCTAATTCCTGGCAGGGTGGCACCATAAATGATAATTTCGGTAGTGAATTTGATAGAAGAAGGCCTTGTAAAACTCTTGTTGATGAATTAACGAGACTGAATGATCCCAGGCTACAAGTTTGGATAGCCCCTGTTGAAGATCCATGGACAAGCAATCCGGCTATGGACGGAGTTACTGTTAATACTACTGATCCAAATGGATTTACCTATACTTCGACATGGGAATATATTGATCGTTCAAATCCTGAAATTGCACAATATGCTACCCCGGATATTTTGTTGGATTCTAATAAATTATATGTAGGTTTTGAAGCCGGAATGTTTGGTGATTATAAAAATGGTAATGGCCATTATAATACTGCTGCCGGAGGAGCCTATGGTAATTTTAAAGTATCTAAGTTTTCCCAATTGTTCAGGCAAAATAGTCACCCTTTACTAAAGGCGATGATTATGCAAAGCGATGAGGTGCAGTTTATTCTTGCGGAAGCAGCTGCAAAAGGGATGATTAGTGGAAGTGCAGATACTTACTATCGTAATGGGATTAGGTTTTCTATGAAACGGTGGGGAGTATCAGATGCTGATATTAATACTTATCTTGCTCAATCAAGCATTGCCTTACCAGGTGATCAGGCAGGTCAGTTAGCACAAATTGCTGACCAAAAATGGCTTGGACTTTTCTTCGTTTCCGCTGAAGCTTACCTGGATTTAAGAAGAACTAAACTTCCTGATATGTTCAATAATGGCCTTTTAAGTAATTATCAATTCCCTTTGCGTTACCGTTACCCTGGTAATGAACTTGGACAGAACGTAGATGCATATAATTTAGGTGTTCAGGGCTTATCACCACAGGTTGATGACCAATATTCAAAAATGTGGCTCTTACAGTAATGCAGTAAATTAAGAATACAAAATAAGGCGAATCAGAAATGATTCGCTTTATTTCTTGGTTACAATTGTCGTTGATTATGAATAAAAGTTTTGCCTTAAAATTATGGGATCAGAGAAAGCTTAGTCTCAATTGCATTAAGGCAGAATTATTGGTCTTCTACTTTTACCTGCCAATCTTCAAACACAACTTTGTATTGTTTCTGGTCTGGGGAACCTGCTGCGAGACCCAGGTCTACCGCTTTCCCGATTCCCGCTATTTCATTGGTTTGTCGTTTGATGATCCAGTTTTTGTCGTCTAAACTGATGTAGCCTGTAAAACGATCGCCATGCCGCTCTAACCGTATCCATAAGGGTGTAGGCGTATTTTCGGGAAGGTTTTCGCTGGCGGCTTTGTGCATGCACCCATTTCCAAACTCATCGTATCCGATGCCTGCACGTCCTGGCGTACTGAACATCAGCACGGAACCTTTACTGCCCCTGTCAACATCGAAACTCCTGGTGATATTGTCGCGAACAAACAAGCCCGAACGGAACCATTGATTGGTTCGGTTCCCGAAGGCTGCAATTTTTACGGTAGCAACGAAATCCCCCGTAAGTTGTTTGAGATAAACGGTTGCGTATGCATCTTCGGCATGGTAGAAATCCCAGCCGCTTGCTTTCACAATGTACCGATTCTCCTTTTGATCCAGCTCCACATTAGCCGGTTTGGCCTTGGGCGAAACATAGGTATACAATTTTTCTTTTTTCAGGTTTAGCTCTTTGTATTTTAATACTTTAAGCTCGACCTCGTCACTGTTTCCTATCCTGACCCTGTAATTTCCAAGTTTAGGAGTTATGTCAAAATAAACATCCTTTGACTGTTTGTCTTTTAATTCTGTTGGCTGACTTTTGGTCTCCTTTCCATTGACATACAATCTAACGGTTGCCTGAATGTCATTAGGTCGCATGTTGATTGCTGTTGCTGATACCCGAACAGTTTCTCCTGCCAGGATGCGCTCTTCAGAAAGATGGAGTTTTCCATACACCAGAGTCGGTTTCTCACCATCCACGACAATTGTTTGTGGTTCTGTTTCACCTATAGAAATTTCTTGTTTACCAGGATCACTCAGTCGCAGATCAAATTCGATAGTACGACTGTTGTTTCTGATAACCGGAAAAGGTTTGTTTTCCAATGGTTTTCTGTCAGCAAATAAAGTAACCGGTGCAACTCCTGAACTGCCTGTATTGCTAACATCGGCCAAAACTTTGACTAAAGAACCTGTAGGTATGACTCCTTTAACCGGTTTACCATTCAGTGTGATTCGTAAATTGGAGCAGGCAAATTTGGGATCGGCCGCTACTATGATTTGTTCCGGAGCATTCACGGGAGGTTCAATTAAGAAATTGTCGGCATACTTGTTATCAATCAGGTAGGTTCCCTGGGTTTTCATTGCACCCTGCTCAAGATCGTAATAAATATTGTCAGTTACCGACCAGTTACTCGACATATTGTCGAACCAGAAAGCTACATTGTCGCTGAAAAATCCGCGATGCACGCCGTGAATCAGGTTGTGACTGATCTTTGAATTGAAGGTCATCCCCGTCACGACAATTACTCCTGCATCATCGGCATCGTGCTGCACATCGTCAAAATGATTGTACTTTATCACCAAATCTCCGGTTACTGAGCCTTCAAGCCCTCCCGCGCCACAATCAATCGTATAAGGTCTTCCCGATTTTGTGAAATAGTTGTGCGAAATGGTCGTGTGGAGGGTGCCACCTACCGCCAGAGTTATACCACCGCCAAGTCCGCATTCTGAAAAAATATTTCCTGAGATCAAAGTTTCTCGGGTAAGTTGGTTCAACTTTCCGTTTTTCATGTCGCCCGTACTGCTCACAGCCAATGCTCCTTGTTCCAAACCTTCGAATCTGTTTCGCAATATCCGGGTATCGAAGCATCCAAAACCAATGGTCATGCCCAAACCCACACAAGCGCGAAGTTTCGAATCAACCAGTTCGCAGTCGGATGCATATTCGTAGGATATGGCGATACAACCCGGAGTCACTTCATAGTAATGGGGATAATTCCTGAAGTTTTCCTTCGCTCCTTCAAAAGTCAATCCATAAAACCGGAGATTTCGAACAGGATGATTTTTGTCTCCCTTAAGTTGAACCAATTGGTTAATCTGCGGCACCGAAATATCTGCGTGATTAGGATCTGAAATGCCGTCTGCCGGAATATAACTGATTTTTTTTTCTCTTTGTCAAAGAACCATTCCCCGGCAGTATCAAGCAATGCTTTCACATTTTCGACAAAATAGCGAGGTGGTACTACCAAGAGACCATTGTTGTTGTCAGGTCCGTTTTCAGGATTCTTTAAATATGCAATCTGATTCTTCTCATCAATTTTGTCAATTGAATTATACGCCGTTCTCCAACGCAAAAGGATGTTGATCCGGTTGTTCTGCATATCCTTCCAGGATTTGATATCCCCTTGTTTGAAGGGGATTTCCGATGATGAAGCAGGTGTTTGTCGGAGGGTGAAATATCCTGAATTCGGGGTTCTGGCCAGGGTCTGTTTTTTGCCGTTTGCGATCAGCGCAGATACATCTCCATGATTGAATGGTGCCACCCAAACGTTGCCCTCTTTTTTCCAGCCAGTTACTGAAATCGCTCCCGAAATAACCGGATTTTCTCCGGGATAAGCGGCGTAGGTCACATAATTGTCGCGTAAATGGTGCCATTCAAAAGCGCCGGATGGTAAGTTGGTTTCCACCCGCTCTCCGCCATCTTCGGGAGTGAAAACCAACGGCTCTGCCAGGGAATAAAACCCCTGTCGGATCAATACTACTATGTCTTTCCCTTTCGAGAATGGATAAGCTGTCCCCACATAACGGGAATCAATAGCCTTTCCTTTGGGTAGATAAACTTTAGCTTTTAATTCGCGAACAGCGCTTTTGGCCCGCATAATCGTGGCAAATGGGCCATCAGTATTGGTGGTATTTGGTTCAGGAAGTGTACCCGACCAATTGTCATTCCCTTTGGGCGAAACAAAAAAATCGCCTTTAGCTGTATTGACATCAAAAGGTCGCCACAATTCACTTCTCAGTAACTTTCCATCCCTGGGAATACCTTGATTCTGTGCTGAACAAATAGTTGTCGGGATAATCAAAAGAATGCCAAAGGCCAGACTTTTAAAAATATTAAGAAGGAGAAATTTTGTGTTATTATATTTTTGGAACATTTTGTAAAGCAATCTAAAGATTATTTTTAAGTGTCAAACAGTATTTAAAATTATGAGATTATGAAAATAAACTAAGAGAAATTGTCCTGTTAAAAAAATATAGTTATTATGTATAATTTTTTAATTATCAAATATCAAAGTACCGTTTTTTAAAGCCAAAGCCAATTTAAATTTTACCAATAAATTATTTGAATGGTAAATTTGCATTTGCAATTTTTAAAAATGAACAATATTTAAAATTATTTACTTGACACCGGAACGCCATCATCGACTAACGTCTGTTTTAAATCATCGTCAGCCCGATCTTACTGTTGTATTAGAAAATGTCTTTGATCCACACAATATTTCTGCAGTGATGCGCACTTGCGATGCGGTGGGTATTCAGGATATTTATATTCTAAATAACCGCATCCCACCACATAAAAAGTGGGGCTATAGAAGTTCTTCAACAGCGGCAAAATGGTTGAATGTTAATCAATATACTGATGCAGAAACCTGCTTTGCAGAAATCAGGAGGAAGTATCAAAAAATATATACCTCTTGCCTTGGTGAAAATTCATCAGATGTTTTTAAAATTAATCTTACCCAATCTGTTGCTTTGGTTTTTGGGAATGAAACTTATGGTGTGAGTGACGAGATCAGGAAATATGGAGATGGTGATTTTGTAATACCACAGGTAGGTATTATTAAGTCACTAAATATTTCGGTAGCCTGTGCAGTAACTTTATATGAAGCATTTCGGCAGAAAAATGAAAAGGGACATTATGACAATTCACGATTATCTGATGACGATTTGCAAAACCTGAAACAAAAGTGGGGTATTATTTAATCTAAATGCCTAAAACATCTTTTTTTAGACAGATTTAAGAACCCCTAAAAAACAAATAGTGAAATTTTGACCGATTTGTACCCGGCAAATCTGCCAAGTTTCTATAAAGACTGCCAACAAAACGGATAAAATTCTTTGGTACAATTATTCGTGTACATTTGCAAACCAAATAATAAATTAAAATAAATTAACAATTATGGCAAAAACAACTTTTGAACTCTTTGATGACAGAGTTCTGGTTAAACCAAATGCAGCTGAAGAAAAAAGTGCTGGTGGAATTATTATTCCAGATACAGCAAAAGAAAAACCTCAAAAAGGTAAAGTAGTTGCTGTGGGTAAAGGAAAATATGCAGAACAAACAGGAAACCTCATCCCTATGCAAATAAAATCAGGGGATACTGTAATGTATGGAAAATATGGTGGTACTGAAATTAATATTGATGGGGTAGATTACCTTATTATGCGCGCTTCAGATATTTTAATGAAACTTAGTTAATTCATCTTTAAAAAATTAATAAATACATACAATTATGTCAAAACAAATATTTTTTGATATTGAAGCCCGTAATAAAATGAAAAAGGGCGTAGATACACTTGCGAATGCTGTGAAAGTAACTCTCGGCCCAAAAGGCAGAAACGTAGTTATTGAAAAGAAATTTGGAGCTCCATCAGTTACGAAAGATGGTGTAACGGTTGCTAAAGAAATTGAACTTTCAGATCCTATTGAAAATATGGGAGCTCAAATGGTAAAAGAAGTAGCTTCCAAAACTGCAGATGTTGCTGGTGATGGTACCACAACTGCTACTGTTCTTGCTCAGTCTATCATTAGCGAAGGCTTGAAGAACGTTGCTGCAGGTGCCAATCCAATGGATTTAAAGCGTGGAATTGATAAAGCAGTTATTGCTGTGGTAAAGCATTTGAAAAAACAATCTGTATCCGTTGGTGATAATACTAATAAAATTGAACAGGTTGCTTCAATTTCGGCTAATAATGATGAATCAATTGGAAAATTGATTGCACAGGCTATGATTAAAGTTGGTAAAGAGGGTGTTATTACTGTTGAAGAAGCAAAAGGAACTGATACAACTGTTGAAGTGGTAGAAGGTATGCAATTCGATAGAGGTTATGTGTCTCCATATTTCGTTACTAACAGTGAAAAAATGGAAGCTGATCTTGAGAATCCTTACATTCTTATTTATGATAAGAAAATATCAGCCATGAAAGATATTCTTCATATCCTTGAAAAAGTAGCTCAAAGTGGCCGTCCATTATTAATTATTTCAGAAGATCTTGAAGGCGAAGCACTAGCAACATTAGTAGTTAATAAGTTGCGTGGTACCATAAAAGTAGCTGCTGTGAAGGCTCCTGGATTTGGCGATCGTAGAAAAGAAATGCTTCAGGATTTAGCAGTTCTTACTAAAGGAACTGTTATTAGCGAAGATCAAGGTTATAAATTGGATGGTGTTGATCTTACTCATTTAGGTGAAGCAACTGCTGTAACTATTGATAAAGATAATACTACGATTGTTGGTGGTAAGGGTGTTAAAAAAGATATTGCTGCAAGAGTGAACCAGATTAAAGCCCAGATTGAAAGCACTACCTCTGATTACGATAAAGAAAAATTGCAGGAACGTCTTGCTAAATTAAGCGGAGGCGTTGCCGTACTTTATGTAGGTGCTCCATCTGAAGTAGAAATGAAAGAAAAGAAGGATAGGGTAGATGATGCCCTTCATGCTACAAGAGCTGCAGTTGAGGAAGGAATTGTTCCTGGTGGTGGTGTTGCTTATATTCGTGCTATTGAGAGTTTGGAAAATCTGAAAGGGGAAAACGAAGATGAAACGACTGGTATCCAGATTGTAAGGCGCGCTGTAGAAGAACCTCTTCGCCAGATTGTTATTAATAGCGGTATAGAAGGAAGCATTGTTGTACAAAAAATCAAAGAAGGTAAGAAAGATTATGGTTTCAATGCCCGCACAGAAGTTTATGAAAATTTACTGGCTGCAGGTGTAATTGATCCTACAAAAGTTACCCGTATTGCATTAGAAAATGCTGCATCTATAGCAGGAATGTTATTAACTACTGAATGTGTAATTTCTGATAAGCCTGAAAAAGATAAAGCCGGAATGCCTCAAGGTGGTGGAATGGGAGGTGGAATGGGTGATATGGGTGGATATTAATCCGTTATCTATTTTAAGTATTCGGCTAAAATGTAAAATAAAAAAGGTGTCTCTTATGAGATACCTTTTTTTATTTTCTGTTTCTATAGAACTTCTATAATTGTATCCCCGAGATGTTTTTTAAAAAAGGCTAAAAGAATGAAGCCTGCAGATACTACAAATGCCCTGCCTTAATTTTTAAGGCAGATTTTTATTCTCGTAAAATGTTTTTTTCTCTGAATATCTTGTGTGTTAACTCACTGTGCACTCATTTATTAAAAATAAACATCTTTGATGTATATTGAATTCTTTTTCAGGGATGGATTAACATGTTGATACTTCATCTGAATTAGAAATGCTGATTTGAGTTACTTTTCACTTTCTTCTAATTGTTATTAATTGTTATCACCATTATTTATAAATGGGCCATACTTAATTATTAATATTTTTAGCTTTTGATTAAACAACTCTAATTTACAAACGATCAAAAATTGATAAATGACTTACAACAAACTCGATATAGTTGTTATTATTCTCTTTTTTTTATGTATGGTTGTAGTAGGTGTTTGGTCCTATTTTAAGAGCAAAAATTCTGAAGATTATTTTGTTGCAGGAGGAAAATTGCCCTGGTGGTTAGCAGGTATTTCTCATCATGTGTCAGGACACAGTGGGGCTGTTTTTGTTGCCTATGCTGCTGTAGCGTATACGCACGGTTTCACGATGTACATATGGTGGGCTTTTCCTGTTGGTGTTGCTATTATTTCGAGCGCTAAAATATTTCCTGTTTACTGGGTTAGGCTCCGAAAGAATTTTCAGATACAATCTCCGCTCGAATATCTCAGGATAAGATACAATATGTTAACACAACAAATCATCGCATGGGCCGGCGTATTGTTGAAAGTATTTGATGTGGGTGCTAAATGGGCGGCTATTGGTATTTTGCTCCATGTGGTTGCAGGTATCCCAATGACTACAGGTATTCTTGTTTCGGGAGTCGTCACTTTAATCTATGTTACTTTTGGAGGGCTTTGGGGAGTAATAATTACAGATCTTATTCAATTTATTGTTCAGGTTCTCGGCGGAGTGGTCATGTTCGTTTTAGTAGTTAAGCATCTAGGTAGTTGGGGTTCAATTACAGGAATATGGAAGCAACTCCCACCTGAGCATAGTCAATTGTTCAATGATCCTTATACTGCAGCCTTTGTGGTCATTATGTTTTTAATTTATTTTTTAAGTTATAATGGTGGCAGTTGGAGCCTTGCTACCAGGTATATCTCTTCTCCCAATGAAAAGCAGGCCTCCAATGCCGCCCGCCTATCAGGAATATTATATTTAATCTGGCCATTGATATTATTTTTTCCAATGTGGGCAGCCCCTATTATTTTGCCCGGGCTTCAAAATCCCAGTGAATCCTATGGGTTATTAATGTTAAAGATATTGCCACAGGGGATGATAGGTTTGGTGATTGCTTCATTGTTTGCAGCCACTATGGGTATGACGTCTTCTGATGTGAATACGATTGCTGCAGTGATTACAAGAGACATATTACCGGTTGTTTCCAATAAATTTCTTAATGACAGGCATTCGCTTCGTACTGCGCGTATTACTACTTTTATCTTTACGCTGGCTACTCTTGTTATTGCATTAAACTATGAACGTTTTGGTGGAGTTTTGGGCTTGATTGTTAAATGGTTTGGGGCTTTGCTGGGCCCAACTTCATTGCCCTTATTATTGGGACTTCTTCCAATATTTAGAAAATGCGGGCCAAAAGCAGCTATTGCTTCTATTATTGCAGGAGTCATAACATTTATTATTACTAAAGACATGAATACCCACAGTCTAGCTTTTGAGGTGGGGATGCCTACAATTGTTTCAGGTGTTATATTTATTGGAATAGGATTGGCAACCAAAGCAGAACCCGCTAAAGTAAAGGATCTGCTTGCAGCTCTTAAAAAGACAACGTAGAAGAACTATTTATTCAAAAAAAAATGACAGAGAAGAAGATAAAGTGGTTGACTGCATTACAGGAAAAACAGAAGCGATAATCTTAAAATTTTAATTATGGAAAGCAAAAATTTTGGTTTTGGAATAGTAGGCGCAGGAATGATATCTCATTTCCATGCAAGAGCCATTGCAGAAATAAAAACCGCACGACTATTAGGCATTTATAGTATTAATAAAATCAAATCAGATCAATTTGCAGGCAAGCATAACTGTGAGGCTTATGATACTTTAGATGAAATGTTGAGTCAACCTGAAATAGACATCATTTGTATTTGTACTCCTTCAGGAATTCATCTTGAGCCGGTAGTCGCAAGCATTAAAGCAGGTAAGCATTGCCTGATTGAAAAGCCTCTTGAAATATCTGTTGAAAGATGTGATAAAATAATTGAAGCCGCTCAACAAGCAGGGGTAAAAACAGGAGTTATTTTCCCTTCCCGTTTTTATGAAGCAAGCATGCAATTAAAAAAATCCATAGATGAAAATCGGTTTGGAGAACTAGTATTGGCCGATGCCTATGTAAAGTGGAGTAGGAGCGCTGAGTATTATCAGTCAGGCAAGTGGCGCGGTTCATGGAAATATGATGGTGGCGGCGCATTAATGAACCAGGGTATTCATTCCGTAGATTTATTACAATGGTATATGGGGCCTGTAGAATCAGTTCAATCTGTATCTGCCAATATCCGGCATAAAAATATTGAAGTGGAAGATACTATAGTCTCTACCGTGAAGTTCATGAACGGCGCCTTAGGAACTATCGAATGTTCGACGAGCGTTTTCCCTGGTGCGCTTAAACGTGTAGAAATAATGGGTACCAGTGGTACTGCAATTTTAGAAGGAGACCATTTGATACAATGGCAATTTGAACAGGAAAGAAAAGAAGATGAGAATATAAGAAATACAATGCAGCAAGGTACTATTTCACATGGAGGAGGGGCATCTAATCCTGCTGATATAAGTTTTGTGGGGCATCAAAAGCAGATAGAAGACTTTATTCATGCCATTGAAACTAATGGTACGCCTTTAGTAGACGGAAAAGAAGGTCGTAAATCAGTTGAGATTATAAGTGCTATTTATGAAAGTGCCCGATTGGGCAAGATGGTGAAATTGACACAGAGTAATATTTGAATATAAGTTTTAAATTTTCAATAAAAGATATGAGCTAGGGTAAAAAAATGATAGTTGATAAAGTGTCTTATATCAATGGAGAAGCAAATGGCACTGAATAGGAAGGGAAGAGATGTTCGGATCTTTTAAGTCAATTATCCGGGACTGGCTTTGAAGAAAAGTAAAGGAGGATGAGAAGAAGTGATTCCTAAAAATCTAAAGATGGATATTGAACAACAATTTTCACTTGTTGTAAAAAAATATCTACACTATCTGCGTGAAGAAATATGCAGGAATGGGAAATATTTGCGATGCTGGCAAAATATTATACAACGACAGAAAGATTAGAAAAAGCATTTAGCAAATAGGAGATTTCATGTAATTAACTCAATTAATATATTAACTTTTAAACCAAACATTTATGACACAACCTTTCAACCGTCGCAAATTCATTAAAACCACTGCTGTGACAGGTATCGGTCTGGGGTTTATGGGAAATGTCAGCCCTTTGTTTGCCAAGGGACGTGAGCCAGTTGGAAAGAGAGTTGGCATTATTGGCCTGGATACATCACACAGTGTTGAGTACACTAAAGTACTAAATGCAACGGATGCAGCACCAGAATTTGGCGGGTATAAAATAGTAGCTGCTTATCCACAGGGCAGTCTCGACATAGAATCATCGACATCGCGTATCCCCGGATACATTGAGGAAGTAAAAAAGAGAGGTGTAGAAATAGTAGATAGCATACCAGCATTGCTGGAAAAAGTAGATGTGGTGCTATTAGAAACCAATGATGGCCGACGCCATCTGGAACAGGCGATACCTGTATTGAAGGCGGGAAAGGTCATGTTTATTGATAAACCAATTGCGGCTTCCCTGGCGGATGCTATTACGATTTTTGAAGTTGCCAAACATTATAAAGTACCGGTGTTTTCTTCTTCTTCCCTAAGGTTTATGTCAAGTGCCCAGGAGGTAGTCGATGGAAAAATAGGCAAAGTATTGGGCGCTGATGCTTATAGCCCATGCACTTTAGAAAAAACGCATCCTGATTTTTTCTGGTATGGTATACATGGGGTAGAACTTTTATATACGGTTATGGGTACAGGCTGCAAGAGTCTGGTGAGGGTGCATACTGAAGGTACTGATGTGGCAGTAGGTACATGGGAAGATGGACGTATAGGTACTTTCCGTGGTACGCGCACAGGAAAGCATTTGTATGGAGGTACTGCTTATGGTGAAAATGGCAATACTGTTTTGGGACCGTTTGAAGGATATAATTCATTATTGACAGAGATTATTCAATTTTTTCAAACTGGTAATGTACCTGTAAAAGCAGAAGATACATTAGAGATATGTGCTTTTATGGAAGCGGCAGATGAAAGTAGGCTTATAAATGGAGGTACTGTAAACCTGGATGAAATTTGGAAACGTGCCAGGAAAGAGGCGCAAAAAAAACTCAAAGAATTAATCTAAAAATTAATAGTTGAAGCATTCTCGTTTTAATTCGTGATTATTATCAGTCTGGAAATAATCTGTTGGAACATCTGGGGATAAAGAACTTGTAGGTGTTCTTTGGGACGTAAAACAAAATTACCTTTTAAAGCTTATTTAAATTTGTTACTAATGAGCCATCCAAAAAAAAGTTATTCCCGCCGTGAATTTTTAGCAGGTGTAGGGCTTCTTGCCATTGGAACTTCTTTGCAACTGAAAGGGGGTGCTGAAATCTCCGAAATCAGGAAAAAAGAACCAATTATTGATATTCATCAGCACATACATTATCATGAACGGACTGATGAACAAATGCTTGCTCACCAAAGAGCAATGGGTGTCACCACTACTTTTCTTTTACCGTCAGGGCGTCCTGTAAATTCACCGTCCACCCATGAGGGAATTTCTAACGGGTTACAGGCAGAAGCAGGAGGAAACGCAGAGTGTTATTTATTTGCAAAAGAACACAGGAAAGAATTTCTGTTTGGAGCGTGCGCAGTGCCAGATTTGCCGGATGCAATATATGAGATTGAAAAATATTTAAAATTGGGTGCAGTAATTATCGGTGAATTAAAATTTGGAGTGGAATGTGATTCGCCACAAATGCAAAATATTTATCAACTGGCACAAACTTATAACGTTCCGGTGCTGATGCATTGGCAGTATGAAATGTATAATTATGGCTTTGAGCGTTTTTATAAAATGCTCGAAAAATACCCGAAAGTTAATTTCATCGGCCATGCACAAACCTGGTGGGCTAATATTGATAAAAATCATATGGATCAATCAATCTTGTATCCAAAAGGCCCGGTTACTCCCGGGGGAATTACTGACCGGTATCTCAGTGCTTATCCGAATATGTATGGGGATCTCTCTGCAGGATCAGGTTTGAAAGCGCTTACCCGTGATGAAGATCATGCTAAGTCTTTTCTGGAAAGGCATCAGGACAAGTTGGTGTATGGTAGTGACTGCGAGGACCCCAGTGGGTTGGCTTCAAAAGGTTGTACCGGAGCTCTTGATATTGCAGAGGTACGTAAGCTGGTATCCAATAAACAAATTGAACGTAAATTATTGTATGAAAATGCAAAGAAATTATTTCGTCTTTAATGAGTTTCTTAAAGATAATTTGGTTCATATTTCTTCTTCAAATTTTAACTGATTAATTCAGAAAACAAATAAAAAGTATCAATTTATTTACCAATAGTAATAATTATGTGTATCAAGATTAAATGCAACATTTTAAAAAGGCTTTTAGCTCGTAATGTTCAATTGCTGGTATTATTGGTAATCATGTTAGCTTCCTGTAAGAGTAAGTCGCACTATGCAGCTAGTTCTAAGAATCCTGCTATTTCTTTTGATAAGTACAAAATTGAGGATGGTTTTGAGATACAGTTAGCCGCTTCTGAACCTCTGATTGAAGCTCCGGTGGCTATGGATTTTGATAATCAGGGTAGGATGTGGGTCGTTGAAATGCGCGGCTATATGCCTAACCTTGCCGGAACAGGGGAGGATAAGCAGAATGGGAGGATCAGTATTTTGGGCGATTTGGATGAAGATGGAAGAGCCCGGCATGCTAAAGTATTTTTAGATAGTTTGGTACTTCCCAGGGCGATAGCACTTGTTTATGGCGGCTTGTTGTATGCGGCACCTCCCAATCTGTGGTTTGTGGAAATAAACAATGATCAACCTGGTAAAAGGACTCTTGTTGATTCAATGTATGCGAATGAATATGGGAATCCGGAAGATCAGGCTAATGGGCTGATGATGGATATTGATAATTGGATATATAGTGCATACTCAACGGCCCGGTATCAGCTTAAAGATGGAAAATGGATAAAGGAGCCTTCTTCATTTCGTGGACAATTTGGTATTACAAAAGATAATTTTGGGCGGCTTTATTATAATTATAATGAGACACAACTGGTCGGCGACTATGTACTTCCGAATACCTTAATTAATAATCCATACATGAAGCCTAAAGAGGCTATCAACAAAATGTTGACAGATAACCAGCGTGTTTATCTTTTACATCCTACAACGGTAAACCGGGGTTATGTGGAAGGAATACTTAATAAAGATAGTGTACTCGTCAAGGTTACTGCAGCGTGCGGTCCGGTAATTTACCGTGGAGATCAATTCCCGACCGATTACAGTCAAAACGCTTTCGTATGTGAACCGGAAGGAAATCTGGTAAAACGCGATATACTTAAATTTGAAAGTCTTAAAACTACTGCAGCACAGGCCTGGGATGACAGGGAATTTATTGCTTCAACAGATGAAGGCTTTCGTCCTGTAAATTTGGCTAATGGTCCGGATGGTGCGATGTATGTGGTAGACATGCACCGGGGGATCATCGAGCATAGAGCATCTGAAACACCTTATTACCGTAATGGGATAGCGCATAAAAAACTTGATACTCTTATGAGTGCGGGACGAATATTAAGAATAAAATATAAAGATAAAAAGCTTGGCAAAATTCCATCTTTTATCAATGCATCAGGTACTGATTTGGTTAGTTTTTTAAAAAGCCCTAATGGATGGGTCAGGGACCATGCACAGCAATTGCTGATTTATAAGCAAGAGAAATCAGAAATTGCTGAATTGACGGTATTGGCACAGGATGAAAAAAATGCGGTACCTGCGATACATGCCTTATATACGCTCGATGGATTAAATGGGCTCTCTTTTGAATTGCTTGAAAAAGTTGCGGCTTCTGAGAATTCAATGTTATCAGCCAATGCCCTGCTCCTTTTGCGAAACTATAATACCAGTGACCATATCAAAGCAATGGAAGAATTGGCAACGAATTTAATGGCTAGGAATGATACGGTTGTCAACCTTTATCTCGCGATTTCGTTAGGTCCATGGGCTGCTATTTCACATGATACGTTTTTACCAATACTTGCACAATTATCTCAGACTTATGCGCGTAATGCTGTTTATCAGGAAGCAATTGTAAGCAGTTTAAAGGGCTCGGAAGAAAACTTTCAGAAATTCATTAATAAACCGACTGTCAACAAAAACAAAAGTCAATTATTAGATACACTATTAAGTCAAACCATTAAGAATAAGCAGGAAGGAAAAATGAATTCAATTTTCGTACAGAGAAAAATACCTCTGATGGGAGTGCAAAAAGGACTTGTAATTTACCGTAGCACTTGTTCCGTGTGCCATGGGCCTGATGGAGAGGGTATCCAGTATCTGGCACCTCCGTTGAATGGTTCTGAATATGTAGCTGGACCTAACACCAGGTTAGGAATGATTATTTTGAATGGGTTGGAAGGCCCTGTTCATGTAAATGGTCAACTTTACAAGTTTAATGGTACCATGCCTAACTTCGGGAATAATTTCACGGATGAAGCAATAGCAGGTATTATTGATTATTTACACAATTCATTTGTTGCTGCCAGCCCCAAGCTTTCCTATGGTCTTAAATCAGTTAGTCCCGAAGAAATAAAAAATCTTAGGAATAAAAAGTCCGGTACGCTTACAGAAGAGGATTTATTGAAAATGGATGGTTCGAAAAAATAAACAGGGAAAGAGAATATTTTAAGGTTGGATAATCTGAATGACCACTTCTAATAGAATTCAAATTAGAACCGAAAAATAGATGAAGTCAATTCCTGCTATTATGAAAAGTTGATTTGTATGTCTTATTACTTCATTAAAAGTATAATTAACCTAATAACAATATGAACTTTAAGCCAGCAAAATTTTTTTTGAAAAAGTACAATTCAATCTCTCATACTTCCATCGCATGCATTGTTCTATTTTTATGTAGTTGCAGTCAAAAATCAAAAGTGACGGGAGAATTACATGGTATGCAGATACCTGAAGGGTTTACCATTGAGGAGGCTGTAGATTCTACTTTGATAGATTATCCAATGTTTGCTTCCTTCGATAATACAGGCAGACTTTTTTTATGTGAATCTACGGGAGAAACATTCTCCACAGAGGAGCACCTAAAGAGACCTCCGTATCACATCCGGATGTTACAGGATACGAATGGGGATGGAATCTTTGACAAAAGTACCATTTTTGCCGATTCGCTTACTTACCCAAAGGGAGCAGTTTTCTACCAGGGAAGTCTTTATGTTGCCTCTGCTCCAGATCTTTTAAAGCTAACAGATACCAATGGCGATGGGGTTGCTGATAAACGGGAAGTGATCCTCACAGGATGGGTTCTAAACCATAATGCTGCTACATTCGGAGGACCTTTCATGGGGCCTGATGGCTGGTTGTATATGGTTGATTCACGGCGTGGATTTGATATCAGAACCAAAGAAGGTAAGGAATTGAAAGGAAAGGCAGCCAGGATTTGGCGGTGCCGTCCAGATGGAACCGGACTTGAGGCAGTATGCGGAGGCGGATATGATGATGCTGTTGAATTGACCTTTATGCCTGCAGGAGAGACCATCGGCACGATGACTTATTTCACTGACCCTATGAATGGTTTTCGTGATGCCATTATGCACTGGGTATATGGTGGTGTTTATCCTAAGCCTGAGCAAGTGATCGAAGATGATAGCCTTAAACTAACAGGTGATCTGATGCCTGTAATGACGAAGTTAGCTCGTGTGTCACATGCAGGCATAATGCGATATGAGGGATCAGCATTTGGTACTGCTTTTAAAGGGAATCTTTTCACCGCTCAATTTAATACCGGTCGTATAATGAGATACATTGTTACGCCTGTTGGAGCTACATTTCAAACGAAAGAGGAACCCTTCCTGACCTCTGCTAATACGGATACACATATGACTGATGTGTTGGAAGATGCTGATGGCAGCCTTTTAGTGGTAAATACAGGGGGATGGTTTATTGCAGGATGCCCGCTATCAGTGGTAGCCAAGAAAGATGTGAAAGCTGGTATTTATCGCATTAGAAAGGCCGGTGCTAAAGAAATTGATGATCCCTGGGGACGAAAATTAAATTTAGCTAAAATGTCACCCCAGGAACTGGTTCAATATGTAATGGATCCGCGTCTTGCTGTACGAAGACAAGCTATTGAACAATTGGTCATTGAAGGTGAACCCGTAATAAAGGAAATCAAAAAAGTACTCCTTTCATCTGAAAATGAAGAAGTGCGTACAGCGGCTGTTTTTATACTTTATAGGATCAATAAGCCGGAAGCAATGGATATGGTACGGGAAACACTGGATGATAAAAGCGCCCTCGTACGTACAGCAGCAGCAAGGGTATTGGGATTAGCAAAAGATCAGCAATCAGTTACTAAACTAATGGAGATGGTGCAAACTGACAAAGCTCCTGTACGGCGCCAGGCCGGCACCGCTTTAGGGCAAATAGGCGATACACGTGCTGTCAGTGCCTTGGTAAAAGCATCATCCAATCCGGATGATCGTTTTGTTGAGCATGCGATCATTTATGCCCTGATCACGCTCAGGTCGCCTGAGCCTCTTGTTCAGGCTTTAGGAAATACCTCTGCCGCAATCCGCAAAGCTGCGCTAATAGCACTTGACCAGATAGATGGCTCACCATTGAAGAAGAATCAACTGGTTCCTTTCCTGAACAGTAGCAACAAACAATTGCAACAAACAGGAATATGGGTTGCACTGCATCATCCCGACTGGGCAGATATCGTAGTGGATTTTCTTAAAGGGCATCTGAATTCCAAAGACCTTACAAAAGAAGAGGAAGCTTCAATGAGCAATCTCATGATCAAATTTAGTCCCAATAATCAAATTCAGAATTTCATTACAGATCAATTGGGCAGTAAAAATTTAGCTTTATCAAAAAGATTACTATTAATTGATGTTATCAATCATTCCGACGTCAAGAAATTACCTGGGTCGTGGGTAACGCAACTTGGTAAACTGCTACATAGCAGCGATTACGAAATCCGCTCAGCGATTTTGAATTTGATCAAATCACGCAGTATATCTGTATTGAATCATGACTTGAACCAGATTGTGCAAGATCCAAAAACGCCAACAGACTTTCGGCTTAAGGCACTTAGCGCGCGACTGATGTCAAACCCGGATTTATCTGCAGCAGAATTTGAAATGGTCTTAAAATATTTGGGACCTAAGAATGAATCCCCTGTGCGGCAGGAAGCCTCACGTCTTTTAACCCAGGTAAAACTAAATGAATCTCAGTTGGTCACCCTCGCTCAAGAACAGGTGGCTACCGCAGATATTTTTCTTTTGCCCGATCTGGTAAATGCTTATAAAGGAGGTAATAGTGAAGCGGCAGGAAAAGCCTTGATAACTGCATTGCAAACTTCTCAGGATAAAGACCGTTTAAGTAATCTATCTGTCACTGATATGCAAAAACTTTTTGAGACTTATCCACGCACTGTTCAGGTGGCCTCAGCCTCATTAATTAATATTTTAAAAGAAAAACAGGAGTCGAGACTAGAAGAGTTAGAAAAGTTACAATCCCAACTTAAGAGGGGAGACGTAGTTGCCGGGAGGGGGCTTTTCTTTGGCAAAGCAACTTGCCTTGGTTGTCATTCTGTTGGCGGCAAAGGAGGGGATTTTGGTCCTGATTTATCCAATATTGGTGAAATCCGCTCACGCCATGATATTCTTGAAGCGATTATGTATCCCAGTGCCAGTTTTGCCAGGGAACATGAAACTTCTAAAATTGTAACAAAGAGTAGTTCGTACCTCGGTATTATCAAGGAACAACTACCGGATGTTATTATCATAGCAACAGGGCCCGGTTCTAAAGTGCGCGTTCCACGGTCTGAGATCACATCTATCGAGCCAGAGAGTGTGTCAATGATGCCTCCCGGACTATTGAAACAATTAAGTATCCAGGAAATATCGGACCTGGTGTCTTTTCTTGAATCACTTCCTAACGGAATGGGTCAGATAAAAAGTAACGAGTAGAAAGAACTTATCTCTTTGTTAGTGGGGGATTACCTTAATATAAGTTCATTATCATTTGCTGATTTTTAATTCTAAAAGATAAAAAATGAAAAGAATAATTCTATTAACCTTGGTTATTGTCTCGGCTATAGGCATGCGAGTGGAAAGCGGCTTTGCTCAAACCACCCAGCCTCAACAAAAGACGGTTCATCTCTTCAATGGACAAAACCTTGATGGCTGGTACACCTTTATTAAAGACCGGGGCCGGGATAAAGATCCAAAGTCAGTCTTTACAGTAAAGGATGGTATTTTACACATTTCCGGCGAAGAGTGGGGCTGTATAACTACTAATAAAGAATTTGAAAATTATAAGCTGGTAGTTGAGTATAAATGGGGTGAGAGGACTTACGGTGAAAGGTTTGGTAAAGCCCGTGACAACGGAATTCTTTTTCATTCAACCGGTATGGATGGTGGCTATTCAGGCACCTGGATGCATTCAATTGAATGCAATGTGATTGAAGGCGGTACCGGGGATTTTATTGTTGTTGGTGATGGGAGTAATAAATTTTCACTAACGGCTCCTGTAGCTCATGAAAAACAAAATGGATCGTATATATTCCAACCAGGAGGAGAGCCGATAACTGTCAATGCGGGTCGTATTAATTGGGTTGGCCGCGATTCGGATTGGAAGGATGTGAAAGGGTTTAAAGGAAAAAATGACGTGGACAATCCAGTTGGAGAGTGGAACAGGTTGGAATGTATTGCAAAAGGAAATGAACTGTCTATATATCTTAATGGGACGCTGGTAAATCATGCAATATATGCTAAACCGCATGCCGGGCGCATACAAATACAATCGGAAGGTGCGGAAATATTTTATAGAAGAGTGGATCTCACACTACTACCATCCAGTACTTCCTACCTGAAGGATAAAAAAGTCTATTAAATGGAAAAAATTTGTCAGGATTGTATATCGTCAAAAGAAATGAACTACTTGTTAGAGGGTATTTCTTGATCCGATAGCTATCGAATTAAAGATATTAAACAAATTGATGATAGTGTAACCTGCCAAAAAATCTATTTCAAATGCATGGGAAAATTGAAAAGGTACTTAAAAAATGTCTATCCACTCCACGTTATGTAAGCCCAAATTAGGTTATTTCAAAAAAATCTGACAAGTTATTTAAAATGTTCTACTGCTTTTTTTACACTTTTATATTTCATTAATAAATCCTTTGCGGAATCTTCGTTCTGCATCCCCGTTTTTTCCATTAGCATCTGCACTCCCCTGTTTACAATTTTGCTGTTTGTTAATTGCATATTTACCATTTTATTATCTTCTACCCTGCCAAGCCGGATCATTGAGGCAGTAGAAATCATATTTAAAATCATCTTTTGTGCAGTTCCACTTTTCATTCGGGTACTGCCGGTTACAAATTCGGGACCTACAATGACTTCTACCGGAAAATCAGCAACTGCACTTATAGGGGAGTCGGGATTACATGAAATGCTTCCGGTTATAATATTATTTTCTTTACATTTTTTCAAGGCTCCTATCACATAGGGTGTAGTACCACTTGAGGCAATTCCAATTACTACATCTGACTCTGAAATATTATGCTTTTGAAGATCTTTCCATCCACTGCTGGTACTATCCTCCGCACTTTCTACGGAATTTATTATTGCTTTTGAACCACCTGCAATCACCCCAATCACCAGTCCCGGAGGCACACCATATGTGGGCGGGCATTCACTGGCATCTAAGATGCCTAATCTTCCACTGGTGCCTGCTCCAATGTAAAATAATCTTCCTCCTGCTAACATTTTTTCAGAAACTGCGCCAATCATTTTTTCAATTTGCGGGAGTACTTTTCCTACGGATGCTGCTACCAGGAAATCTTCTTTATTAATATTGGTAATAATCTGACCAATAGACATTTTTTCAAGATTGTGATAATGGGAAGACTGTTCAGTAATTTTCGTAAAGGACATTCATAAATACTTTAGGCAAAATTATTACATCAATTTCAATAATGGTAAATGAATCTCACCCAATATTGACTTGAATTTATTTATGGTTTTCTTGAAGAGACTATTTTATTTTTTCAATGCAATAAACGACTTTTAATATTAACTATTGTTAAATAAAATTCACCCTTTGGTTCAATTCTATTCTTGCATTAATTTACACTCATTATTTTATATAAAAAAAACCAGCTTCTGCGATGAAACAAAATATTTGTGTTGCTATTATTTTCTTCTTTTTTTCATTTCAGAATGCTTCTGCGCAAAATATTGATTCTACAATAGCCCGATATGCTAATGAGTTCGGGCAGGAACGTATGTATATTCATTATGATAAATCAGCTTACTGTCCTGGTGAAACGGTTTGGTTTAAAACCTATATTATGAAAACCATTTTTCCTTCTGAAGATAGTAAGTCTGTTTATATTGATTGGACCGATGATAAAGGAAATCTACTGTTACATATTGTAAGTGCTGTAGTTGGGGGTACTTCTTTTGGCCAATTTGAAATACCTGCAAAGTATACAGGGCAATTCATTCATGTGAAAGCCTACACGAAATGGATGCTCAATTTTGATTCAGCTTTTCTTTATAATAAAGACATTCGAATTCTTACAAAAACTAATATTGCTTCTGTAAAGAAAAGTATTATTCCTGAAATTACATTTTTTCCTGAAGGGGGTGATGCTATAGCAGGCGTTACTAACAAAATTGCTTTTAAAGCGAATGATCAATGGGGTAGGCCGATAAACGTAAAAGGAATTATTAAAAACAAAAAAGGTAAAATCATTGATAGTCTTCGTGTTATTCATGATGGCATGGGATTCTTTTACCTGAGGCCTGAAAAGGGAGATACTTTCATTGCCATATGGAAAGACGAAAAAGGAGCGGAACATACGACTTCTTTACCTGCAATTAAAGAAAAAGGAGTTTCTTTACAAGTGGCTATTAATGGCACCAGGCGAACTTTTTTAGTAAGTGCACCTCCGCAATCAATCAATCAATTAGGCCTGATTCATATTATTGGTACGATGTACCAGCAGGAAGTTTTTAAAGTTTCAAAAGAGTTAAATAACGGTGCCATCCAGGAAGTAATTCCTACTGAAAATTTACCTAGTGGAATTTTAACTATTACCGTTTTTGACAAAAACTGGAATCCATTGGCCGAACGAATTACTTACATCAATAATGAAGAGTATCTTTTTTATCCGGAAATGACGGTGCAACATTGGGGCTTAAACAAACGAGCAAGAAATGAAATTGAAATATCAGTACCAGATAGTCTTTCAGCTAACTTATCTGTGTCAGTGACAGATATGGCGATTGCTTCGGATACGAGTGATAATATAATTTCACATCTTTTATTAACCGGGGAATTGAAGGGTAAAGTGAATGATCCCGCGTATTATTTTTTAAATAACAGTGATTCTTTAAGCAAACAACTTGACCTGGTAATGCTGACTCATGGATGGCGTAGGTTTAATTGGGAAGAAATTGTAAAGGGAAATGATCCAAAGATTATATATCCAAAAGATACATCTTATCTTTCTATTTCAGGTAAAATATATGGTGCTACACCTAATCAACTTCGTGGTGCCGGAAGTATTGTTTTACTTGTAAATCAAAAAAAATCTGCGAACCAGGTATATTCGGTTCCGGTAAATCCGGATGGAACTTTTAGAGATCCTTCTCATATTCTTTTTGATACAGCTCATGTATATTATCAGTTTGACAAATCTAAAGGTCTTGAAGATGTTTCTGTGCAGTTCATGCAAAACCGGCTTCCTCCACTTGCAAATAATATGACAGCAACTTCAAATTTTTATAATTTTAATGCTGACACCACAGGGAATTATCGTCAACTTCAATTGGCAGATGCAACAGCTGAGGCACTAAAATATTATAAAGGAAAGGTTTTAGAAACTGTTACCATAAAGGGGAGAAGTAAATCACCGGTTGACGTGATGGATGAAAAATACACCTCTGGTTTATTTAGTGGAGGTGATGCTTTTCAGTTTGACCTTTTAACGGATCCTTCTGCCAGGTCTTCGATTGATATCTTTAATTATTTACAAGGTAAAGTAGCAGGGCTACAAATTAATACTTCGAGCCATCCTCCGACACTTCAATGGCGTGGCGGTACACCGCAGATATTTTTAGACGAAACTCCATCTGACGCAAATATGATTTCAAGTATCCCGGTTTCCGATGTTGCTTATATAAAAGTTTTACGCCCTCCTTTTATTGGAGGTATCGGAGGTGGTGGTGCAGGTGCTATTGCAATTTATACCCGTCATGGTGATGATGTTAAATCGACCGACAAAGGATTAAATAATAATATTATAAATGGGTATACTGCTATTCGTCAATTCTATTCCCCGGATTATTCGAAAATAAGTGAAGAGAATGAAAAGCAGGATCTGCGAACAACATTATATTGGAATCCCATGGTTATTACAAACGGAGAAAATAATAAAGTATTACTTACTTTTTACAATAATGACGTAGCAAAATCTTTTAGAGTAGAAATTGAGGGCATGACAAAAGATGGCCGCTTGGCTCATGTAGTTCAGGTAATGGAATAAGAAAA
This sequence comes from Bacteroidota bacterium, assembly GCA_030706605.1. Classification (GTDB taxonomy): domain Bacteria; phylum Bacteroidota; class Bacteroidia; order Chitinophagales; family Chitinophagaceae; genus Ginsengibacter. The sequence goes on along the minus strand of JAUZOE010000008.1, from coordinate 59,798 downwards.
CTTAATCGCATTTAGATTATTATTGAATAAGACAATGTAGAAATTTATCGGGGCTATGTCCTGATAATGGAAGAGTATTTTAAATTTGCTTTTTGCAAATCTTATTATCTTAGTCCCGGAAATAATAGAGTAGAAAACATTAAATGCATCAATACAAATAGCAGAACTATAATTTATTTTAAAAATGAGTAAAATTGCAATAAGGGATTTATTATGGTTCTATATATTCTTATTTTTAGTTGGGTGTAAAGAAACTCCTACAGTTAAATCAGGGGCAATTACAAATTCCCATTGGCAGCAAGTTTATCAGGATGTGCCTTATTTGCAGGACTATAGCATTAAATATTACCTGACTTTAAGTCAAAATTCGATGAAACTTTCATCGATCTCTTTAAATCGTGACAGGCAAATAAGAATTTTGTCAGATAAGGGAGTTCTTGTTCCTGATAATGGGAGGCTTTTCTATTCAGGAAAATTAATTTCCGATATTTCATATGCTCCATTATTATCCAAGAAAATTACTGCAATTGGTACTTACAAAAATCAGACTTTCTACCTTGATGACAAGCAGCTATTCAGTAATGCCTGGGCAGGTAAAATTCAAATTGAACACGGGTTACCTAAAGCTTGTCTTTTTGCCGGCGGCAAAGATTTTCATTTTTTAATTTCGGATGGAGAAAAATTGCTTTACGTTGATCAGGAGGGAACTAAACTTTGGTCTGGTATTTTTAAAGGAGCTAAGCAAATTCGATACCTCGAATCAAAAAATAGTTTTTTGCTGGTTTCTCCGGAAACAGTGGCAGAATTTACACCCGGCCAGTCAATTAAAGAACTTTATAAAGGGCAAGGAATTACCTGTGCTACTTCATTTGATAGCGGTGAGAAAATAGTCATTGGAACAACAAATGGTTATTTTTTTCTTCCTGCCAAAACCTTAATTACAAAAGTTCCTTGTCCTGACATTACTGATATGAAGGAAATTGACGGGCAACTATGGTTCAGCTCTAATATGGGAGCTTACCGTCTTAATACTGATGGAAAGTATAGCTACTATGCCGGAGAACGCTGGTTACCAGACGACAGTGTGATTACAATTGAGAAAGGCCCTGATAGCAGTATTTTGGTACTTACTGAAAAAGGACTTGCCCAAATTTGTTATAAAGAAATGACACTGGAAGACAAAGCAATGTTCTTTGAAAAACAGGTAAGGGAAAAGAATATTCGTTATGGACTGAATAGCTCAGCCAGCAAATTACCGACAGGATATTCGTCAGCACAAGTCGCAAATCAACCTAGTGATAATCTTTGGACTGGGATGTACCTGGCAAGCCAATTGTTCCGCTATAAAGTAACTGGCTCAGAGTCTGCGCGTGAAAATGCTTATGAAGCGTTTGAGGCGATGGAAAGAATGTTTACTGTAACAGGTATCCAAGGCCTTTTTGCCCGAAGTTATGAACGTGATTATAAAGTAGAAACTACAAAAGTTAAAGGTTGGCAGGAAAAAGAACTTTTAAGCGGTAGTCCTTCTACATTATGGCTTCCTGCTAACGATCACCATAACTGGACCTGGCGTTCCGCAGTTAGTAGTGACCAAACTGTAGGACAGATTTTTGCTTTAACTATGATATTAAAACTGTCTGATGATAAACAGTGGAAAGCACGCGCCTTAAAGTGTTTAGATAATTTGATGGGATATATTGTAAAAAACAACCTTTATATTATTGATGTGGATGGTAAACCAACACTTTGGGGGAAATGGAACCCGGATTATGTAAATAAATTTCCAACAAACGTAGGTGACCGCAGACTTAATTCTTCAAACATTATTGCATTTCTTCAAACAGCTTATAAATTTACAGGTAAAGAGATTTATAAAAATAAGGCGTTGGAACTTATGGATAAATATGGTTACCTGGAAAACCTTACCCGCCCTATTTCTCAACTTGGTCCATCAAAAGCAAATAAAATCAGTGAAGTACTTTCACAGGAATGGAATCATTCAGATGATGAAATGTATTTCTTAGCTTATTGGGGACTTTATCCTTATGCGTTTACACCGGAGTTAAAGGAAAAATACAGAGCTGCAATCCATGATCATTGGAATAGTGAAAGACCGGAAAAAGATGCATTGTGGAACTTTACCTATGCGATGACAGGGGCAAAAGAATTTGATCTTGATCAATCTATCTGGTTTTTAAAAACGTATCCTTTAGATCTGAGAAACTGGGGAATGCAAAATTCAAACAGAAAAGACATCGAAATACTTCCTAAAAATTTCAGAGGTCAAACCACACAGGATTTACTACCATTAGGTGAAATTCCGCTCTTCCGGCATAATGGGCAAATCTTTACTTTAGACTCAGAAGGTGATGGTAAAACACTTATCAGCGCAGGAGATACATGGCTCTTACCTTATTGGATGGGACGCTATCTTGGGTTTATCAGTGCTCCTATTCAAAAAAATAACAATCAGCGTCAAATTATAGATGGCCAATTCTAATGAATCAAATAAAATTACTTTAAGAAGAAAACATGAAACACACAAATTTAAAGTTTAGTAAACTAATCGCACGGTTCTGCCTGATAGCTGGATTAGGTTTTTGCACAGCTAACCTTCATGCAGGCATATATCAAAAAAAGATAGAAAAGCCTTACTTCCAGTCTGAATCTATTTTCCCTCTTCAGGATAAGCATGTACATAGTAGTTCTATTGTTGAACTTCCAAATGGAGATCTTTTAAGTTGTTGGTTTCAGGGGTCAGGTGAAAGATCTGCTAACGATGTAATGATTAAAGGTGCCCGCTTAAGAAAAGGACAGTCACAGTGGAGTGAACCTTTTATAATGGCAGACACTCCCGATTATCCGGATTGTAATCCGACCATATTCATTGATGGGAAGGGCCGCTTGCACCTTATATGGATTGTGGTAGTTGCAAACCAGTGGGAGAATTCAATTTTAAAAACCAGGATATCATCTGACTATCTTAACGACGGTCCTCCAAAATGGGAATGGCAGGATATTATTCTGCTAAAACCGGGACAAGAATTTGCCAACACCTTGAAAGAAAAATTTAAAGAAGCTAAAGACCCTGGCCTGGCTTGGGGTACCTATGCTCCACTTTATGAAAAAATGCTTTCTGATGCAGCAAAAGATCCTGAGAAACGGGAAACAGGCTGGATGACCAGGATTCAGCCACTGACATTGCCTGGTGGAAGGATTTTGCTTCCGTTATATTCTGATGGATTCAATCTTTCATTGGTTGCTATTTCTGATGACAATGGAGATACCTGGGAATCCAGTTTGCCAATTGTGGGGCGCGGAAATGTTCAGCCTGCAATCATCCGCAAAAATGATGGAACACTGGTAGCTTATATGCGTGACAACGGGGATTCTCCGGGAAGGATAATGACAAGTTATTCAAAAGATAATGGAAATACATGGAGTGGCGCCGAAAAAACAGATATTCCAAATCCAGGCTCAAGTGTCAATATTATCAGGTTAAAAGATGGCAATTGGTCTATGGTTTACAACGATCTGGAAAACGGAAGATATCGTTTAGCTGTAAGCCTTTCAGATGATGAAGGAGCAAGTTGGAAATGGACTAAATACCTGGAGAATAACAAAGAGGGAGGGTTTGCTTATCCTACAGTTATTCAAACAAAAGATGGATTGATACATGTTTCTTATTCTTATAGCATGGATAGAAAAGAAACAATTAAGCATGCTGCTTTGTCTGAAAGCTGGATAAAAGAAAATTCACTTGGAATAACAAACGCAGAAAAATTAGGTTACCCGAAAGGAGTGAAAGTTCTGCTTCTTCACATGGATGATTTGGGGATGTGTCCTGAGGCCAACCAGGCTGCTGAAAATTATATTCAAGGGGGCTTTCTGCATTCGGGGTCTGTGATGATGCCTTGCCCAAATGCCGGAGAATTTATTGCCTGGGTAAAAAAACACCATAAAGCTGATATCGGAGTCCATTTAACTTTAACAAGCGAATGGCAAACTTACCGATGGGGCCCTGTCACTGATCCTATTAAAGTCAAAACTTTGATTGACACGGATGGTAAATTTTATCATGAAGTTCCCGAAGTGGTGATACATGCTACTGCCGAGGATGTTGAAACCGAAATTCACTCACAGATCAATAAAATGATTGCCCTCGGACTTACTCCATCGCATATTGACACACACATGGGGACACTTTACGGATTGCCTGAATATGTTGAGGTTTTTCTAAAAACGGCTGAAGCGTATCATATTCCGGCCAATGTTATTGATATCTCAAATCCGGATATTGCAAAGAAATTCAAAGATTTGGGATATCCGATTACTGATAAAGTAGTTGACCTTATGAATTCTTATAATCTTCCAAAACTTGATAATTTCACCAGTGTTCCTGAAGGAAAAACCTATGAACTAAAAAGAGAAAATTTTCTTTCTTTGGTTAACTCATTAAATTCAGGATTGACCGAAATTATTTTCCACCCTTCTGTTAAAACCGATAATTTGAAATCTATTACGAATTCATGGCAGCAACGAGTATGGGAATCGCAGTTATTTTCTGACCCTGTTGTTATTAATTATTTCAAAGAAAACGATATCATATTGACTACCTGGAAAGAAATAATGAAAAAATTCGATGCAAAAAAGAAATAAAAAAGAAGGTTACGTTGATTTTTACTTCCGGATTTTTATTTTAATCAGCGCTTTTGTGATGAAAATAGAGTTGGATAAGATGGCTTACAATAAACATACTTTCCTAAACTTTCGGCTAGGTATAAAATATCCTGGATAAAATAAAGCACTCACTTCCTGAAAAATATTTTAGTAAGTGACTACTCTCTATGATATTCCATACAACACATAGTTTTTTGTTTATTTCTCCTGGTTAAAACCCATTATTTACCTTGTTGCTTCATCAGCCAAACTTCTGCAACTTGTGCTCCTCTTTCACCTTTGCCACAAGTCCATGTAAATTCAACCTTTCCATCAGCAATAGCACCAGACGGGACAGGAAATTCATAAATTGGGTTTTTACCAGTTTGAATAAAATCGTGAATTAGGTATTTCCCATCGGCTACTAATTTCAATTTAGAATTAAACCGACCTGTATAGGCGACCTTTATGATATAAGAACTGTGGGGATCAAGATGGTCATACTTTAGAATTAAAGGGGTATCATATAAAGTTGTAACCTGGGTCATCCAGGCCTGGGGGATAGATTGGCCCTCGAAGCCAACTGGTAAAATATCAACCCATTCATCTCCCTTCAGGCTTGCGCCAAAATCAATCAGCGGAGATTCCAACCCGCCCGGGTCTTCTTCCCAGGTTTTTTGGTGAACCACACGCTTCCAACTTTCAGGCGATCCTAAATTATCATAAAAGCCTCCTGGACCAGGGTTGGTTCGGTTGAGCATTTTATCAATATCTTGCAATTTTTCTTTTTCGGTATTTAGTTTTTCGATTTTTGCACATTGAGACAATAGCCATCTTGAATCATTTAAAGGCAAATCAATATTGTCCATAAAATTACCTCTGCCAGATTGTGCTTCCTGAGGTTTTTTGACTGTTAATTGTGAACTAATACTACGATAAACAGAATCGGCAAGTGCAAAACAGCGTTGACGAAGTTCTGATTCAACGGGTTTTTTTACAGCCTCTTCAAGAGTATATATAGCTTTATTAATTGCTTCAGTAGAACCAGTATTTTTTGCATCCTTTAAGGCGTCTCTGGCACTTTGCTCAAGTTCGGTTTCATAAATAAGCCGACGACGGGTATAACTATCATAATAAGCTCTTAATAATCCCATCTGGAATCTGAAATTACTCAATACTTCAGGAGTTGCATTTCTTTCCATATCCTTCCATTGTTCTAAAGTCCTGTCAACTCCAGTGTTAACCAACAAAGGACCTTTAAGATTATTTTCAAGTGAAATCAGGCCTTCAGCAACTGTTTCTGAATAATCAGGCCCAATAAACAATCTTGCATAATCACGCAGCGTTTCTATGACCGGAGTTGTAGGGTCCCAATCTTGTCCGCTCCAGACGAATTTGTTTACATCATCATTTATACCTTCCGAATAACTAATGCTGCCTTGTGCATATTTTGCAAAAACATTTTGAATATGTTTTTCTTCATAGGGCCTGGGGTTGTAACACTCACGACCTAACGTAATGGCATAAGCGAGATCCCATTGGGGAATGGGGTACTGGCTACTTAAACTGTGAGTAATGTCAGGATACCTTCTTATCGGAATTTCTTTATCTACAAGTCGACGTACTTGTTGAATAGGTTCTTTTACCCAAGGACCATATACCACTCCTCCAAACCATGAATATTTGCGATTGACCTCTTTATAAAATGCAGTGTACCATTTTTGGGAAGGGCGAAAAACCTGTGGTGAAACCCATATTTTGGCGTTGGGATGGTATTGATGTAAAACCACTGCCAATTTTTTCAAAAAATTAAACAAAACATCTGGTTCAAGATCTCCGGGATCTCCTCCCGGAACAAAAAGTGCATTTAGTTTTGGTAATACTTTAAAAACTTTGCTTCGCTCTTCCAATTCCTTCTGAATTGAATTAGGTGACGTATAATCGCTTCCCATATTCGGATACCACATCCATACATCAAGCCCATACTTTTTGCAAATACGTGATTGTTCAGCAATCATTTTAATAGCTGGCAACTTCATGTGATCATTACTGGAATCGTCATCAGTTTTGGGCGGCATAATTTCTATACTATTAGCTCCAAAAATTGCCAAATCCCTTATATAGTGATCGAATTGATCGACAGACCAGGCATCATAAGCATTTGTTTTTGGGCGATAGCCCAATTGGTGCCCGCGAATTGGATAGGTCGGTGTGGAAGAAATATTTAAATTATCGGGGACAAGGATCTGGCCCTGGCGCATTTCCACCTTTCTGAGTAAATATCCAACACCATATAATGCTCCACGATCATCATACCCTGCAATCAGAATGGTTTGTTTGCCTTTTAGAAAAGTTATCTTATACCCATCTTTGCGAGTTGGAGAAAGTTTATTCAAAGCAGTTTGAAATACTTTTGGGAGAGAAGCTTCCTGCTTATTTATACTTACCACAATAAGTGGGTTACTATTTTCCGTAGCCTCAGAAGAAATAGCTAAATGAATATTGCTATGTTCCTCTACAACTTGCTGTAAAACAGAAATAGCTTCCTGTAATTGCGGACTATTTCCCTTCGGAGAGAAAATTACTGCATGAGAAAAATCTGCTTGTTGTGCTAAAGTAAATTGAGGAACCAATGCACACATAATTAAGGGAGTTATCAATCGCTTTAAATTCATTCTAAAAATTATTTGGTATAAATAAAAAAAATACTTGGCAAACATTTATATCATTTTTAAATGTTGGTTAAAAAATGATTATTCCTGCTTCAGCAACCATATATCACAAACTTTCGATTTGTTTCTCCAGTTTAGTTTCGATTCTTCAGGCTGATCAAACGTGACTTTAAGTTCTCCATCAGCCACATATTTTTGCGTAATCTCAAATTCTTTGAATTCTTCCAGTCCTTTGTTGTAAACAATCGGATCGATGCGAACGCCATCAACACGCAACAAAGCATCGCCGTAGCCAGCAATCCGGATGATGTAGCGACCGTTCGGGTCGAGATCATGGTAATCAAGTACTGGGAAATTCTGGAAAAGCTGCGTTGACAAACGTTTACGGCTCAAGCCGTTGTCCCACCAGGCCACATCGGTTCCATCATCCGATCTAGTCAGTACGTGCGGTTCCTGAGAGATATTGGAAATGTTGTCATAATAACTTCCGGGACCGGGATTATCCCAGGTTGCAATGATTTTCAGCCGGTCAAGTTTTTCTTTTTCTGTAGGCATTTTGCGGATTGTGTCAAACTGGTCGGCGAGCCACCATCGATTATTCAGTGGGTAGTCGATAAAATCGAGAATGGCACCGCGCTCTTCGCCACTGGCGTGATATTTTTTGACGCTGGTTTGCGCTCCGATCGATTTCCAAAGTGCTTCACAGTAATCGAATACTTTTTGCCGTAATTCGGGTGAAACTCTTTGCAGGTAAGCTTTGTTGACAACGGCCAGTGCTTTATTCATGGCTTTTTCGGCACCAATTTCAGGCGCTTCAGCTAAAATTTGATTAGCTTGTTTTTCAAGGCCTTCCTCATAAATCTTCCGGCGACGGTCATACGTGTCATAGTATGCGCGCATCACAAGTTGCTGCCACCGCCAATTGCTCTGCAATTCGGGGTGAGTCTTTTCCAGGTTTTGCCAGAACGTAAAAGTGGTTTCAATACCTCCGTTTTGTTCGATCGGACCAACCCAGTTCCGTTCAAGAGCCAAAATGCCGTCGGCTCCGGGTTTTGCTACTGAAGGACCAAAAAAGAAACGACAATATTCTTCGAGTACTTGTTGTACCGGTTGATCTGGATTCCATGCCATCTGGCTCCAAATTATTTTGTTCACATCATCGTGCGATCCGTCGGAATATGAAATAAATCCATCAGTGAAAGGAGCGAAACGGTTGTGAATTTGTGCATAGTAAAATGGCTGTGGATTACAGATTTCGCGGCCTTCAGTCAGTGCAAAAGCCTGATCCCAATTAAGTGCCGGATACTGGCAGCGAACAGAATGCGTGATATCGGGATAGAAACGATGCTTGTATTTTTTCGGAAGCCTGAAACGTGTTTCGGCAATATCCGGACTGCTCGGCCCCGAAACAACTCCGGTCAGCCAATCTGGCTGATATTGATTCAGATAATCGTAGAAATAATCGACTTGTTCATCACTGAATCCTTGCAGCGAAATCCATACACCGGCATTTGGATGATATTTTTTCAATTCTGCCGCAATAGCTTTCAGGAAAGGCATCACATATTTCGGATCGTTGTTTCCGGGGTCGCCACCTGGGAAAAAAACACCATCCAGTCTTGGGGTCACTTTGTAATAGTCTGCATGACGTTTAACCTCGGCGGCAAACTTTACCGGGTCAGACAAATCCACGTCGGCAGGCGTCCAAACCCAATAATCCAGATCATATTTGTTACAGATCTGACTGATTTTTAAATTCATTTCTGCTCGCGGAAGTTTCATAAGCGGTCCGGGAGGGCCGTCCTGAAACGGAATATTTTCGATGGCATTAGTGCCGAAAATCGCAAGTTCGCGAATATATTTTTCGTACTGTTCCGGCGTCCACGAATCCCATGAATTGGCTGTGTTGCGATAGCCAATCTGGTGACCTCTTATTGGATAAGTTGGCGAAGTTTCAATCTCGTCATTTTTGTTGAATAATATCTTCTTTTTTGAAAGTTGCGCAGTTCGCAAAAAATCGCCGATAGCAAAAATTACTCCTCTTTCGTCAGCTCCGATTAGCCAGAGAATATCTTTCCCATCCGACTGTGTAAGAACAATCCTGAATCCTTCGGCCTTAGTTTCCGGAAGATTTTCTCCTGAACGTTTAGGTACAAGCAATCCATCAATTGCATCATCTTTTTTGGTGGCCAAAACAATAACAGGAGTGTTTCCCCATTTTGATTTAAGCAGAAGATTTATCGAGGTACGATGAGCTACTTCTTCCTGCAAAACTCTAATTGCCGTTTCCCTTACCGGATGATTTATTTTGGAGGAAGCAATTATAGTAGCTTTACTGAGATTACTAATTTGTGCTGGTAACAGACCTGAATAAAATAGAAACAAAGAAGGTAAAATAGTTTTGAAAAAAATCAATTTCTTCATAATATTCGATATTATTTTGGGTACTTAAATATTCAATGCTTGAGGATTACTAAAGTAGTTTTACATCGTAAAGCTTTTATCACTAGTCTTAATTTTTTTGAATTCTTAACTCGGAGCAATAACAGAGATTCTTATTGATAATAATTTATATAAATCTGCCAAAAGATTTATAATCAATTTTTTACCCATGACTATCTGTTGATTTTAATGACGGCGTAAATTAACAAAAATAGTCTAATCCTAAAAAAAACAACAATTTTGGTCTACGCCAGAATCGCCAGAATTATTTGAGGGGGATGTTTCTTTAAAAATATTTAATTTACACTTTTTTAAAATCAGAAGAAGAAATGCAGAAAACCAAAGTCGCCATTTTAGGAGCAGGATTTATTTCAAATATTCATTTAGAAAGTTATCATCGTTTTGTGCCGGAAGCAGAAATCGTAGCAGTATATGCGCGCGATATCAATAAAGCGCAAGCTTTTGCTGAAAAATTTAATATCCCGAAGTGGTATGATGAACTTGATGATATTATTAAAAACTCTGGTTGCGAAATAGTGGATATTTGTTTGCCCAATTTTCTTCATTTTGAAGCCACCTTAAAAGCCGTAGCAGCAGGGAAACATATTATTATTGAAAAACCTTTAGCTGTTACAATTGAAGAAGCAGATGAAATGATTGCAGCATGCAAAAAATCCGGGGTAAAATTAATGTATGCCGAGGAACTTTGTTTTGCACCAAAATATGAAAGAGTACGGCAGTTGGTAAACGAAGGTGCTTTCGGCGATATTTATATGCTCAAACAATCTGAAAAGCATTCCGGTCCTCATTCCGATTGGTTTTATGATGTAAATCTTGCAGGTGGAGGTGTTTTAATGGATATGGGGTGCCATGCATTTGAGTGGTTTCGCTGGATGCTGAAAAATGCGAAAGTGAAAAGCGTTTATGCAACTATGTCAACTGTTTTACATAATGGCCGCACTAAAGGTGAAGATAATTCAATTGTGATTGTGGAGTTTGAAAATGGAGTAACCGCAGTTGCCGAGAATAGTTGGGCTAAACTTGGAGGAATGGATGATCGCAGTGAAGTATATGGAACAGAAGGAGTTGTTTACGCAGATTTATTTATGGGAAATGCAGCTATATCTTATAGTAAAAACGGGTATGGTTATGCGATGGAAAAAGCTGATACAACGGCAGGGTGGAGCTTTACAGTTTCTGAAGAAGTTTTTAACCAGGGATACCCACATGAATTAAAACATTTTATTGAATGTGTACAACAAGATAAACAGCCTTTAGTAACAGGTGAAGATGGGCGTGCTGTTCTTGAAATTATTTATGCAGCATATGCATCTGCTGGAGAAGGTAAAAAAATAATGCTTCCTTTTACACCCAAAATTTCAAAGCCTATTGATCTTTGGTTAGGAACACCGGAAATTTAAGCAAATCATTATAGATAAAATTCTCAATAATTATTGCAAAACCTGCTGCGAAGGTATAGGCAGATACTTTCTTATTTAGACACAGACATTACAATTTTATAATAAAAGATAACTATGGACAATAAAAAAATAATGGGGATAGATTTTGGAGGTACTAACATTCGTGGAGGGCTAATACATAAAGAAGAATTGGATAGAATTATTTCCAAAAAATTCAATTCAATGGGGTCTTTTGAAGAGGTATTGGAAGAATTATTTTTATTAACTGATGAATTAATTACTGATTCGGTAAAATCAATAGGGATAGGTGTGCCCGGACCTGTTGATATTGAGAAAGGAATTGTTTATGATCTTGTAAATGTTCCTTCCTGGAAAGAAGTTCCTTTACGAGAATTAATGGAAGATCGCTATCATATACCAGTTATGATTAATAATGATGCTAATTGTTTCGCATTGGGTGAATTTTATTTTGGTAAAGGAAAGAGATGTGATTCTATGGTGGGACTTACGATTGGTACAGGGTTAGGTTCCGGGATCATTATTAATAAGAAATTATATAACGGAAGAAATTGTGGAGCTGGTGAATTTGGAATGGTTGATTATCTTGATAAATATTATGAATATTACGCTAGTGGACAATTTTTTGAAAATGTCTATAATATTAGTGGAGAAGTCGTTTTTAAAAATGCAGCTGAAGGTGATGCGAAGTCTATAAAAATGTATGAAGAGATGGGGGATCATCTTGGAAAAGCTATTAAGATGATTTTGTTTGCCCTCGATGTTGAACAGATTATTCTTGGTGGATCAGTGAGGCATGCTTATCCCTATTTTTCTAAAACGATGTGGCAACAAATCAGAACATTTGCTTTTCAAAACTCTATTGATAATTTAAAGATTGAAGTTTCTGAATTGGAGAATAGTGGTATCTTGGGTGCTGCAGCTTTGTGTTATGATATGGATCATTTCATTTAAAATGATTTTCTGGAGGTACCTGCTTTTTCATTTCTTCAGATTTGGATTGTAAAATGCGGGTTTGAGTAGGATATGCAAAGTTGATATTTTCTTTTTGCAAGAGCTTCAGAAATACCCAATAGTACTTGGTGATGTTATTCATAAAAGCAAAATTAAAAATGAAGCACGATAAAGATTTAGATTAACAGCAAAGCATCATTTTATGCCAGCATAATTATTAATTGGTTATTTTTTAAATTAACTCTGTGTTTTATGCACTAATTTTTTTTGAAATATCTGCAAGTATAGTTTGTTAGGGGAAGATAAAATGCCTGAATTTCTCTTTTATAAAAATTGTAGCCAGTCAATTTTGCAGACTGGTTACAATTTAGATATTTGTTTGGCTTATGAGTCATGCCTGACATCACTGAAATAAGATACTTGCCCAGTGGGGGTTATCTGCAATACAATTTCTTTCTGAGCATTTTTTTTATCTCTCAATAACGCATAATAATCATCTACATCAATATCGCTTCCAAAGAAGTTCATGTTATTAGCATTTTGATCGTTATCATCGAAATACATCACTTTTTCAGGTTTGTAACCTTTATAGTCTTTAGCGATCTTTTTAAGACTCCTGGCTGGGAGTGATTGATAAGTTACATATTTCCCTGTACCAATCAGGTTGTTATTAAAATCATAGAAAGTTACCATTTGAGAATTGTTTAATTTATAATTTACCTCTATATACCCATCAGTTTTTAACCAGTTTACATTTTGGGCTTTGGGAAAATCCGTTTTAAATTTTTCCACAGTGAGTGTAGGCATATCTGAAATTTTATTTAAGATGGATTTTACATTGTTTAATTCTTTTTTTTCTGTTCTTAGTTTTTCACTGATTTCACGTTTTTCTTTAAGCAGATCTTTCTTATAGGACGCATTTTTATAGGTGGTATTTTGTGCAAGAGAAAAACTAATAAATCCAAAAAACATAATTCCAGTGAGAAAAATTTTAGTAAGAATATTTTTGATTCTGGAAGATTTTACGTGGTTGGGTTGGAGATTGTCATTGTCTTTTTTTGTCAATGCAAATGATTGACTGTTTGTCATCTGTTTCATTTTTTATATTTTAAGATTAGTAGATAAATCTGGATGAAATGAATTTCATTCAGGTTATTAATTTAAAAATACCTGAATCAAATTGTGCGCCCCTATTTGCCAATTTTATTGTTGATTAGTAGCTTTAACATTCTTTAAAGCATATTAATATGCTACAAGGCTCTGCATCTGTATTACCAATAGCGGTAGTTTTATTATGCTATGAAATTTAACAGGTTTTTGAATTTTACTAAGAGTATTTAAAACGGGGATTAATAAAATTTTATTTGCCTTGTTCAATTAAATACACAATTAAGAACTAAATAAAAAATGAATCTTTTAACATTATTCAGTAGAAAAACAATAAAAAATATACCTTTGACGCCTTAAAAATATTTTATGGCAACTACTTCAGATGTGAGAACCGGCTTGATATTAAAAATTGATGGAAGCCTATATACAGTTATTGAATTTGGACAAAATAAGACAGCCCGTGCTGCAGCAAAGGTTTGGGCAAAATTGAAAGGCGTGGATAATGCACGCACAATAGAGCAAACCTGGAATAGTGGAGAAACCATCTACCCTGTAAGAGTTGAGAAGAGACCTTTTCAATTTTTATTTAAAGATGATACTGGCTATACTTTTATGGATACAGAAACCTATGAACAGGTTGCAGTTGCTCCTGAAATGGTAGATGCTCCCCAGTTTTTGAAAGATGGACAGGAAGTTTCGGTTTTAATAAATACTGAGACAGATTTGCCTATGGGCGTAGAACTTCCTGATAAAATTGTAATGCTGGTTACTTATAGCGAGCCGGGTGTAAAAGGCGATACTGCTACCCGCACTCTAAAACCTGCAACGGTGGAAACCGGAGCCACTGTGAATGTTCCTTTATTTGTGAATGAAGGCGAATTGATAAGAATAAATACTAAAACAGGAGAATACGTTGAGAGAGTAAAAGAATAGATTAAATTGATAATTCTATTCTATCTTAGCTCTTTGTTTTTAAACCATAAATTTAAATATCCAATATGGACATTAAGCAAATTCATGAACTGGTAAAGCTTGTTAATAAAAGTAATATTGGTGAACTGAGCATTGAAAAAGATGATTTTAAGATAACCATTAAGCAGAAGAAAGAACCCGTGCAACATTTTGGTGCCCCGGTAATGCATCAGGCTCCACAGGTTCAAAACGCTCCAGTTTCTGCAGTTCAGACACCAGTTGAAAAAAAGGTTGTAGCAGAGACAACTTCGAAACCGGAAAATTTACTCACGATAAAAAGCCCTATGATCGGTACTTTTTACCGGCAGGCAGGTCCGGGAAAGCCAATATTTGTAAGCGTTGGGGATGAGGTAGCTACGGGCCAGGTGGTTTGCATTATTGAAGCCATGAAACTTTTCAATGAAATTGAAAGTGAAGTTACCGGTAGGATTGTAAAAATTTTGGTAGAAGATGCTTCTCCTGTAGAGTTTGATCAGCCTTTATTCCTGGTAGAACCTGCTTAATTAGATAACTGGCAGATTTTCTAATTTTCAAATTAAAATATTTTGTTTAAAAAAATACTAATTGCCAACAGGGGTGAGATTGCTTTAAGAATTATTCGTACCTGTAAAGAAATGGGAATAAAAACGGTTGCCGTTTATTCCACTGCTGATAAGGATAGCCTGCACGTAAAGTTTGCGGATGAAGCCGTTTGTATTGGAAAACCCGCCAGTGTAGATAGCTATTTAAATATTCCTCACCTGATGGCAGCAGTAGAGATTACTAATGCCGATGCGATACATCCTGGTTATGGTTTCCTGGCAGAGAATTCTAAGTTTGCCCAAATTTGTTTCGACCATAATATAAAATTCATCGGTCCTACCCCTGAGATGATTAATTCTATGGGCGATAAAATAACAGCAAAAGAAACCATGATAAAGGCAGGTGTACCCGTGGTACCAGGCGTAGAGGGTTTGCTCAGGGATGTAGATCATGCCAAAAAATCGGCTGCTGAAATTGATTACCCGGTTATTTTAAAAGCGACTGCCGGTGGTGGAGGTAAGGGAATGCGTGTGGTTTGGGAAGAAAAAGAAATTGAAAAATCTTTTGAAAATGCTAAAACGGAAGCTGCTGCATCTTTTAAAAATGATGGTATTTATATGGAAAAATTTGTTGAAGAACCACGCCATATAGAAATTCAGATTGCTGGTGATCAGTTTGGAAATGTATGCCATCTAAGCGAACGTGATTGTTCTATCCAGCGTCGTCATCAAAAACTAGTAGAAGAGTCTCCTTCACCTTTTATGACAACAGACTTGCGTGAAAAAATGGGTGAAGCTGCTATTAAAGCGGCTTCAGCAATTAATTATGAAAGTGTGGGTACTGTTGAGTTCCTGGTAGATAAGCATCGCAATTTTTATTTCATGGAAATGAATACCAGGATACAGGTAGAACATTGTGTGACTGAAGAAGTGATTAATTACGATCTTATTAAAGAACAAATAAAAATAGCAGCAGGCGATAAAATTTCAGGAAGGAATTATTATCCTGAAATGCATGCTATTGAATGCAGAATTAATGCAGAAGATCCCTATAATGATTTCCGGCCTTCTCCGGGCCGTATAACGGTATTACATCAGCCTGGCGGACATGGCGTAAGGGTTGATAGCCACGCGTATGCAGGTTATGTGATTCCTCCTTATTATGATAGTATGATAGGGAAATTAATTACTATGGCTCAAACCCGTGATGAGGCCATAGATACCATGAGCAGAGCATTAAGTGAATATATTATTGAAGGAATTAAAACTACCATTCCATTTCATATTCAGCTAATGCAAAATGAAGATTTTAGAAAAGGAAATTTCACTACTAAGTTTTTAGAAGGTTTCAAAATGAGTTGATCTCTGGATACTGTTCGTGTTCAAAATAACTTTTTCTCAGACTTCCTTTTTTACTAAATAAAGAGTATTCGACACCTGTAATGGAAAAATGATATAATGGTCCTAAATCATTTCTTTCAGTTTTTCCACTACTATATCTACTTCCTGTTTGGTATTGTATTTACTGAATGAAAAACGAACCGTTGCCTGGTTTGTATTTGTAGAAATAGCGGCGATGACATGGCTTCCTGTCTGGGCACCTGAGGTACAAGCGCTCCCGCCACTGGCGCAAATATTATGAATATCAAGATTGAATAAAAGCATTTCAGATTTTTCTGTTTCAGGAATGGCTACACTTAAAACAGTATATAGGCAATCTCCTTCATGATCTCCATTAAAATAAACTCCGGGAATATTTGTTAATAACTTTTCTTTCATATAATTTCTTATCCCCTGAATATAATATTTATCTTTTTTATACTCTTCTGTGGCTATCTCCAGGGCTTTGGCAAACCCTACGATTCCATAAATATTTTCTGTTCCGGCACGCATATTCCTTTCCTGGCTTCCCCCGTTAATGAAAGGATGTATTTTAATATTTTCGTTGATGTATAGAATGCCTACCCCTTTCGGGCCGTGAAATTTATGACCTGAACCGGTGATAAAATGTACCGGGAGTTTGCGCAGATCGAATGGAAAATGTCCCACAGTCTGAACTGTATCTGAATGGAAAATCGCATCGTATTTTTTACAAAGATTTCCAACATGTTCTATATCGGTGATATTTCCAATTTCGTTATTGGCGTGCATTAAGGTAACCAGGCATTTTTCATCAATTTCTTGTAATAATTCTTCCAGGTCATTATAGTCTATGTGCCCGTTGGGTAATATTTTTACAAAAGATAATTTTGCTGCCCCGGTTTGGGCTAAATGTTCTATGCAATGGAATGTGGCATGATGCTCCAGGGGGGAACTGATAATATGCTTACAACCTAAATCTCGCACCGCTGCATAGATGGCTGTATTACTGCTCTCTGTCCCGCCACTGGTAAAAAAAATTTCGGAAGGATGTGCATTCAATATCTTGGCAACTGACTTACGTGAGGTTTCAATAGCCATTCTTGTTTCACGTCCATAAGAATAGATTGAAGAAGGGTTGCCATATTTTTCAGTAAAAAATGGTAACATCTCCTGGAGTACTTCCGGGTCGAGAGATGTAGTTGCGGCATTATCGAAATAAATTTTTTCCATGACAAAGATTAACCTGTTGATGTGATTCCAGATTCATTAGCCGGAGTATGGTACCGATAGAATATTGTAAGAGAAGAACTATCCAATACTCACATTGCTTCATGAATATCTTTCATGATTTTTTTTGCGATATTTTCTGCAGTAGTTTCAAAATCACTTTCAGAATAGATTCTTATAATAGGTTCAGTATTACTTGTTCTTAGATGAACCCAATCATTATCAAATTCTATTTTTAATCCATCTTCTGTGTTGACAGGGTTATTTTTATACTTGTCTTTTATTTTTTTGAAAATATCTTTTACATCTACATTTTTTTCAAGTGCGATTTTATTTTTGGAAATGTAATAATCAGGATATTTACCTCTTAGTTGTTTAATGCTTTTTTGTGAATGGGCAAGGTGGCTCAGGAATAAGCCAATGCCTATCAATGCATCGCGGCCATAATGAAAATCCGGAACAATGATTCCGCCGTTTCCTTCTCCACCAATTACTGCGTTTGATTCTTTCATCTTGTTTACCACATTCACTTCGCCTACCGCAGATGGAAAATATTTTCCTCCGTGTTTATGGGTAATTTCTTTGAGCGACTTGGTAGAAGACATATTGCTGACGGTATTTCCTGTTCTGTTGGTAAGAACATAATCTGCAACAGCTACTAATGTATATTCTTCACCAAACATACTGCCATCTTCGCAAACAAAACAAAGCCGGTCCACGTCAGGATCTACAGCAATCCCTAAAGAGGCTTTCTGATTTTTTACTTCATTGCTGAGCGTAGTTAAATGTTTAGGTAGTGGCTCCGGGTTATGATCAAATTTTCCACTGACTTCTCCATTGATAACGATAATATCTTTTACCCCCAATGCCTTTAATAATGTAGGTATATAAATAGCGCCTGAACTATTGATAGCATCTAAAACTATTTTAAAATTAGCTTTCTTTATAGCTTCTACATCTACAAGATCGTAGTTCAAGACGGCATCAATATGTTTTTGTAAGTAAGAATCATCTTTCTGATAAAGCCCGATATGATCAACATCTACAAATTTAAAATCCTCATTTTCTGCAATGGAGAGCACTTCTTTACCTTCCGAAGCACTAATAAATTCTCCTTCACTATTCAGCAGTTTCAATGCATTCCATTCTTTTGGATTATGGCTTGCAGTCAAAATAATTCCTCCCGCAGCATTCTCTGTCTTTACCGCTATTTCAACTGTTGGAGTAGTGGTAAGCCCAAGGTCTGTCACATTAAATCCGCAGGCAATAAGTGTGTTAGCGCATAAATTACTTACCATTTCTCCGCTCATCCTCCCATCGCGGCCAATAACAATCGACTTATTTTTGCTGTTACAATCTAGTGAACTTGCAAAGGCTGCTGAAAATTTTACAATGTCTATGGGAGTAAGGTTTTCGCCTGTTTTTCCACCAATAGTTCCCCTGATCCCTGATATACTTTTTATGAGTGCCACTTATTGTTTTTATAGCTGCAAATTTAAGTTTTTAATTGGTTAGTTATTCAATTCCTGTTTAAAGGCTATTATTGAAACTCTGTATTTCAATAAACTAACGGATCAGCCCTCTTAATCTATAATTCATAAAATCTTCTGATTTACCTTTGTTTCATAAAAAAATGTAATGACTGACACGCAACCTTGGTTTAAAGAATGGTTTAATTCCCCTTATTATCATCAATTGTATTTTAAAAGAGATGAGGCAGAAGCTGCGGAGTTTATTAATAAATTAATTGATCATTTAAATCCTCGAATCGGATCCATGATGCTCGATATAGCCTGTGGCAAAGGACGCCATTCTATTCAACTGGCCTCAAAAGGATTTGATGTTACCGGAATTGATTGGTCTGAAGACAGTATTTCTGATGCTAAAAGAAATGAAAATAAAAATCTTCATTTTTTTTTACATGATATGCGTCTTCCGTTCTGGATCAATTATTTTCAATATGCTTTTAATTTTTTTACCAGCTTTGGATATTTTAATACCAGGAGAGAACATAATAATGCCATTAGAACAATTGCTCAATCTTTAAAAATTGATGGAATTTTTGTTATTGATTATCTGAATGTGCATTATGAAGAAACCCACCTGGTTCCTCAATCGGAATTGGAGGTAGGAGGTACTAATTATTTTATTACTAAGTGGTTTGATGAAGATCATTTTTATAAAAAGATAATAGTGGAGGATGATTCTTTGAAACAACCTGTTGAGCATAGTGAAAAAGTAGCAAAATTTTCATTAGGAGATTTTACAGAAATGTTTTCTTATCATCAAATGCAGGTTCAGAAGGTCTTTGGAGATTATAATTTTGGAAGCTATGATGTAAAAAGATCACCACGCATGATTATAGTGGCTAAGAAAATTTGAGCCTTTGTCCTGGATATATGCACCCTTCTTCCTGAATAATTTTTTGCATATTCGGTAGCCATTTGAATAAATCAATATATTACTTATTGTCATGCTCAAAGATGACACTTCCGCTTTTGCCTAAATCAGATTCTATTCTTACTTCATATCTTTTATTTCCATCTGTAACTACCATTAAGGCTGTATTAGGAGGTAAAGTACCTAAGTTATCAGCATACATAGTTACTATATTTTCTTTTGCATCTTTATCCAGGGTGAGTGTGAGTGAAATAGGTTTATCGGAAAGTCTTTTATGCGATAGTACCACTTTTCCATTATAAAATACAGAGATGGAATCACCATCAATTTCACCATTATCATAAAAATCAAGGTGAAAAGTGGGTTGCTCTATAGTAATTGTTTTTATGATATTTTTTCTGCGAGGTTCAAATTTCGGAGAATTGACAGAGAGAATATTACTGTTTTTAATTTCAGGGATAGTATTTTTCTGGATCGGAGGTTCTTCAAGGCTAATTTGATTCTTTTCGATTCCAGGCTTTGTTTCTACCGCTTTAGGAGCTATAGCCGGTGCAGATCTTTTTGGGGCAACTGCTACGGGATTTTTATGTTCAGTTTCCCTCGGGTGAGATTTTGTTATGTTTTTATGATTAGGCGAGCTTATTCCCAAGGGCAGTGAGGATAAAATTCTCCTTGAAAGAACGGTGATCCCATTTCCGCACCCGACACCCTGATTGGGAGCAGGTTCCCAGGTCCCGCGCAATACTTCTAAATCGGCGCTATCTTTTTCATAATGGAGATGGTGTGTTTGAAAGCAATTTACAAAACCCGGAGGTGTATTGAATTTTGTCCTTTCAACTTCTGTTACTACCAGGTCGTTGGTTTCCCTGTTAAGTGAACCGGAAAGACGGCAAATGGTATAATATTTTTTAGCGCCTTCTGTAAAATAAGTATATGAATATCCGGATACTCTTGAGCCATTGGTGTTTAACTCTAAAACATAGACTATAGTATTTTCTCCAAAACCTGAATATCCATTAGTTACTTCATTAAACTGCCCTCTCCATTGACCATTAAAATTGACACCTCTTAATTTATTATTCGAATGAGGTAACCTTGAAGAATATTGCTTGGGTGCGAGCTCTTGAGCGAATGAAGTAAAACGCAACAACAACAAAAAAGATAATGTAAATATTTGTTTCACTATGCCTGATAATTGTTTCATTCAAAATTAATTGTTATTAAAAGCATATCCTGTCAAAGGAATAGCATCTTTGTCTAATACTTCGTTAAATTTGCTTTTCAAGATAATTAAAATAAAACATTTTTGAGTTAGTAAATTATGAATATAACTTTTCCTGATGGCGCTGTAAGGCAGTATGAGCAAGGGGTTTCCGCATTGGAGATTGCAAAATCAATTAGTGAAGGACTTGCACGTAAAATTTTAGCAGCTGAAGTAAACAATGAAGTATGGGATTTGTCGCGCCCGATTAATGATGATGCCTCTATAAATTTTCTTACCTGGGATGATGAAAAAGCAAAATCTACTTTTTGGCACTCTTCCGCCCATCTGATGGCTGAAGCGGTTGAAGATACTTTTCCCGGTGTAAAATTCTGGGTGGGACCACCTATCGAAAAAGGATTTTATTATGATATTGATTTGGGTGAAAATGTAATTACAGAAACCGACCTCGAAAAGCTCGAAAAGAAAATGGCTGAGCTTTCCAAACAAAA
This sequence comes from Bacteroidota bacterium, assembly GCA_030706605.1. GTDB lineage: Bacteria > Bacteroidota > Bacteroidia > Chitinophagales > Chitinophagaceae > Ginsengibacter. Next base: position 38,327 of record JAUZOE010000008.1, on the reverse strand, counting down.
TAATTCGTTCCTTCGGAAAGAAATTTCAAAAGCCGATGCCATCAAATATTTTGAAGAAAAAGGAGATGAATATAAACTGGATTTGCTCACAGGGTTAAAAGATGGCAATATTACTTTTTATACCCAGGGAGCATTTACAGATTTATGTCGTGGTCCTCATATTCCTTCTACAGGGTTAATAAAAGGGATAAAATTAACCGGTATTGCCGGTGCTTACTGGAAGGGAGACGAAAAGAATAAAATGCTGACACGCATTTATGGAATTACCTTTCCCAATCAAAAAGAATTACAGGAATACCTCATTTTCCTGGAAGAAGCCAAAAAGCGGGATCATAGAAAATTGGGTAAGGAACTGGAATTGTTTACTTTCTCAGAGAAAGTCGGGGCAGGCTTGCCATTATGGTTGCCTAAGGGAGCGATGCTTCGTCAAAGGTTACAGGATTTTATGCAGAAAGCACAATTGGAATCGGGCTATCTTCCTGTGATTACTCCACACATCGGTTCTAAAAGCTTATACGTAACGAGTGGGCATTATGAAAAATATGGAGCAGACAGTTTCCAGCCGATAAAAACTCCGGTAGAAGGAGAGGAGTTTCTTTTAAAACCTATGAATTGTCCACATCATTGTGAAATTTATAAATCTTCGCCAAGAAGCTATAAAGATCTTCCGTTAAGGCTTGCTGAGTTTGGAACCGTTTATCGCTATGAGCAATCAGGCGAATTGCACGGACTTACCCGGGTTCGTGGATTTACACAAGATGATGCACATTTATTTTGTATGCCAGAACAGGTGAAAGAAGAGTTTATAAAAGTAATTGACCTTGTTTTGTACACATTTAGCTCGCTAGGATTTAGCGATTATACTGCACAGATTTCATTGAGGGATCAGAATGACCACTCAAAGTATATAGGCAGCGATGAAAATTGGGAACGAGCAGAGAAAGATATTATAGAAGCTGTAGAAGAAAAAGGGTTGAAAAATGTAATAATCGAATACGGCGAGGCTGCTTTTTATGGCCCGAAACTTGATTTTATGGTGAGGGATGCTATTGGAAGAAAGTGGCAATTAGGAACAATACAGGTTGATTATAATTTACCTGAAAGGTTTGACCTCACTTACATTGGAGAAGATAATGCGAAGCACAGGCCGGTAATGATTCATCGGGCACCTTTCGGAAGCCTGGAAAGATTTGTGGCGGTTCTTACGGAGCATTGTGCAGGAAAATTCCCGATGTGGCTGGTTCCGGTTCAGGTAAAAATATTACCGATAAGCGATAAATTTATTTCTTATGCAGAAAATGTTTTACATGAATTAAAAAATAATGATATTCGCGCTGAAATAGATGATCGAAGTGAGAAAATCGGTAAAAAAATCAGGGATACAGAACTGGCAAAGGTTCCAATAATGCTTATAATTGGTGAAAAAGAGGTGAATGAGGCTATGGTATCTGTGAGGCGACAGGGTAAGGGGGATGAAGGAACTCAATCTTTATCTGAAGTGATTACCAATATTAAGGAAGAAGTTAATAATAAGATAGCATTTAACTTGGAAATAGTATCTTAGTAACAAATAAAAAAATAATTTTTAATCTAAAATCAATTAATGGCATTTCCTCCCAGACCGCCCAGAGGGGCATTTAATCCACGTTTTAAAAAAGAACAGCAACAAGAGCATCGTACCAATCACATGATAAAAGTACCAATGGTGCGATTGGTAGGTGAAAATATTGAAATAGGAATTTACCCGATTGCAGAAGCACAACGAATAGCAAATGACCAGGGACTTGACCTGGTAGAAATATCACCTCAGGCAGATCCGCCTGTTTGTAAAGTTATTGACTATAATAAGTTTCTTTATGAAAAAAAGAAACGTGATAAGGATATGAAAGCGAAGAGTAAAGTTTCTGAAGTCAAAGAAATTCGCTTTACACCTAATACCGATGATCATGATTTTGATTTTAAATCAAAACATGCTGAAAATTTTTTGAAAGATGGTAATAAGGTAAAAGCTTATGTCCAGTTTAAGGGAAGAGCTATCATGTTCAAAGAAAGAGGAGAATTATTGTTGTTGAAATTTGCGGAGCGCCTTGTAGATGTGGGGACTCTTGAAAGCATGCCTAAATTAGAAGGGAAAAGAATGTTTGCAATTTTTGCGCCTAAAAGTCAAAAGAAAAAATAATTTCTGTAATTCTTTAATTTTTTGTTGATTCAAAAGAATGATTACAGAACAATAATTGTGTTATAACAAAAAAGTATCGTTTCCACGGTGCTTTTTTACATTGACATATAAGTAAGGCAACTTTTACTTTTTGATTCTGCGAAAAGAATAGCACAATAAAAATAAATTTAGTGCTTTGGATACTTTTTAAGTATAAAACCTCTCTTTTTGTGACTAAATTGTTATTATATTGTTAGTTGTTTTACCCAATTTATACGTATTATTACTATGTCTCAAATTCGGTAATACTTCTGTATGTTTTACCATAAAAATAATCGAATTTTGTTATGTTATTAAAATCCAAATTTATCCAATAGACTACTTTATATGAAACAAGAAAACGATGAAGTGATTAATGTAATGATTGTCGACGATCATGTACTATACAGGGCAGGCGTTAAAACTGCACTTTCTTCAAAAAAAGATATTAAAGTAATTGCTGAAGCAGATAATGGCGCTCATTTGCTTAGTATGCTAAAAAGTATCCAGCCAGATGTTATTCTTTTAGATATTCAAATGCCTATTATGGATGGTATTGCCACTTTACCTGAGATAAAAAAACTATATCCCCAGATAAAAGTGATCATGCTGACTTTACTTGATGATCAGAGTATGATTACTAAGTTGATGGAATTAGGTGCCAACAGTTATCTCGTTAAAACATCTGATGCTGAAGTGATTTATGAAGCCATTAAGACCTGCCATCTGCAGGAGTTTTACTTTAACTCTTTAACGAATAAAGCGCTCCTGAATAATCTTCGACAGAAAAATATGGCCTCTCCATTTAAATTACAACAGGAAGACGCCACACTTAATGATAAAGAAATTACCATTTTAAGATTGATGTGCGAAGAAAAAAGTACCAGGGAAATTGCTGAAGCAGTTGAATTAAGTCCACGTACCATCGAAGCAATACGTGATAAACTAAAAGCCAAAACAGGTGCTAAAAGTACTGCGGGGCTCATCATGTTCGCAGTTAAAAATAATCTGCTCGACCAGGAAAATTAAAATCGTTTACTCAATACATACAACTATTTTTGCTCATTCATTTTCTAATTATGAATGAGCTTTTTTTTATTTACAACGACCAGTTTTTTATTTCGGGTACACCCGTAATAAGCGCCGGTAACCGATCGCTGAGGTATGGAGACGGTCTCTTTGAGACAATGCGATTGTATAATGGCCAGATAAGGAATGTTGATTTTCATTTTGAACGCCTTTTTAAAGGCCTTTCAGATTTACAGTTTGAAATTAAAAAATCTTTTTCAGCAGAATTTTTGATAAAAAAAATTGATGCCCTGCTGAAAAAAAACAGGCATGAAGAAAATGCAAGAATCCGCCTGATGGTTTTTCGCGGTGATGGAGGTATTTTTGATCTGCAAAATAATTCCCCACATTATATAATAGAAACCTGGTCGCTTCCTGGTAAAATCGAATTGAATACAAATGGCCTGGATATAGATGTTTTTCCGGCTTCCCGGAAAAGTTGTGATCAATTTTCAAGTTTAAAAACGAATAATTATCTGCCTTATGCCATGGCTGGGTTATTTGCAAAAAAAAATAAGCTCAATGATGCCATTTTGCTCAATACCCGGGAGAGAGTTTGCGAATCTGCTATAGCTAATATTTTTATTATTCAGGATGAAAATATTTTTACCCCTCCACTTTCAGAAGGCTGCGTGGCAGGCATTATGCGTCGTTGCTTGCTGGAACAAAAGGTGTTTAAACAGTTTCATATATCTGAAAAAGAACTTTCAGTAGAAGAGGTACTAAACGCTGATGAATGTTTTCTTACTAATTCCATTCACCCGGTTAGATGGGTGAAAAATTTCGGAGAAAAAAAATATAAAAACCAGAAGGTAATAGAAATTTTTCAATGCGTTCTGAATAATATGGAATAACCGATCAGGCTTCTTCGAGGAAAAGGCTAGGATATAAAAAAACCGGTTGATCCGTGATATTATGAATATCCCGGTAAATTTCCATGAATTTCTGTATAGCTTTTTTCCCATCATCGCCAAGGCTGATTGAAAATTGATTCACATAAAGGTCTATATGCTTTTTCATTACTTCAGGTTCCATTTCCTGTGAATGGAGTTTTACATAGTCTGTGATTAGCGGGTAATTTTCAAAAGCATATTCAATGCTTGCTTTTATGAGCGCATCTACTTGTTTTAAAACATTTTCATTGATTCTTCTTTTGGCAACAATGCCTCCCAACGGGATTGGAAAAGATGTTTTCTCTTCCCAGAAATTGCCAAGATCAATGATATTGTGCAAGCCTTTTTGCATGTAGGTAAACCTGTTTTCATGAATGATTACACCGAGTACATTATCGGATTCAAGTACTGAATTTTCGATCTCATCATATCTTTTAAAAATCTTATTTTTTGCACCAGGAAATGCAAGGGAGAATAAAAGATGGGCTGTAGTGTTTTCGCCGGGAATCACTATTGTGTATTTATTAACTTCATTACTATTAACTGGCCCGTTTGAAATAAGAAGTGGCCCTACACCTTTGCCCAGCGCGCTCCCGCTATTGAGTACCACGTAATTTTCGGAAATCAATGGAAGTGCGCCGTAGCTTATTTTGGTAAAATCAAGCACTTCATTTTTTGCCAGTTCATTTAAAGTTTCTACATCCTCAAGCCGGACATTAAATTTAAAATCTCCGGTATCTATTTTGCCATTAACCAGGGCATCAAAAATAAAAGTATCATTTGGGCAGGGAGAAAACCCGAGGGTATAATTTATCATGGTGTCTAAAGACTTTTAATAAATTTAAATAATTCTATGTTCAGGTTTTCAATAGAATTCTCTATTTTCCATTTTGTTTTGTCTCTTTCTCCAACAATATTTGAAATACTGCGCATTTGTAAAAAAATTGTTTTTTGTTCGATGCAGACATAATGAAAAGCTGCGCCTTCCATGCTTTCAACTTGTGCTGAAAATTGTTGTTGAATGTTTTTAATTTGTATCGGGTTGTCAGTTATAGTATTAACGGTAACGGAATTAACCCATGGAAGGGTATTCTTATCTAAACCGATAGTATGATTAACCAGCCATCCATCCTGGTAAGGGAAATCATTTTTCTTTATAAAATTTTCTTCAAATAGTGTTTTAAAATTTCCTTTTTCAGAAATTCCCAAATCGGCAAAAGTGTCTTTTTTTATGAGAACTACCTCTCCTAAATTTAGCGAATCGGTAAATGTGCCTCCAATGCCAGCCTGTATCACCAAATCATACTTTTTTTTCATTAAATTTTTTGCCAGGTGAAATACGGTGGCAGGCACTCCTATCCCTGTTATTAAGATGTCGGCCTTTTTATTTGTCTTCATGAAGGGGCTGATCTCCAATTCTGTTGCTGCTACAATTAGTATATTCATTAGGCAAATTTCGTATTTACAATTGTATTATGCATTTCGGTTTTACCTTTACCAAAATTATTGAAAAGGTATTATGGTTTATTTAACACGGATAGAACATTTTAATGCAGCTCATAAATTGTACAATCCTGCGTGGGATAAGGAAAGAAATGAAATCGTATTTGGTAAATGTGCCAATGAAAACTGGCATGGGCACAATTATGAATTGCATGTCACTATAAAGGGAGAAGTGTCTGAGGATACGGGGTTCTTATTTGATGTAAAAATTTTAAGTTTATTAATTAATCAGTTTGTTTTAGAAAAATTAGATCATAAAAATCTGAACCTGGATGTAGAATTTTTAAAAGGGAAAATGTGTTCCACGGAAAATATTGCCATTGCCATCTGGAAACAATTAAATCTCCGCTTACCCGGAGAGGTACAATTGCATTGTATAAAATTGTATGAAACTCCACGCATTTATGTAGAATATTTTGGTGAATAAAGTAATGAATTAATTATATTTATAGAATGGACAAAAGAGTATCAGTTTACAGAAGAGAGCATTTTAATGCAGCACACCGATTGCATAATCCTGCATGGGATGATGCTAAAAATAATATAGTTTTTGGCAAGTGTAATAATCCGAATTATCATGGACATAATTATGAAATGGAAGTAAAGGTGACAGGGGTACCTGCCGCTGATACCGGCTTTGTTATTGATTTAAAGTTTTTGAGCGATATCATTAAAGAAGAAATTTTGGAAAAATTAGATCATAAGAATCTTAACCTGGATCTACCCGAATTTGCTAAACTGAATCCTACCGTTGAAAATATTGTAATTGTTATTTATAATATTTTGCGTAGTAAAATAGATACTAAAATGGATTTGCAGGTACGCCTGTATGAAACACCCAGGAATTTTGCAGAATATCCTGCAGAATAATTTTTTATTATAAATACAATATTTTATGGCTTATAAAAAGATTGAGCATTACGATGAAGATGTTACGGAAGGTTTGATGAAAAACTATCGTGAAACCCTTAAGTTGATTGGTGAAGATCCAGACCGGGAAGGGTTATTGAAAACGCCTGAACGAATTGCCAGGGCAATGCAGTATTGTACGCAGGGATACGGAATGGATGCCCACGTCATTTTAAATTCTGCAAAATTTCATGAAGAAGTGAATGAAATGATCATTGTAAAAAATATAGAATTGTATAGCATGTGCGAGCACCATATGTTGCCGTTTTTTGGCAAAGCGCACATCGCTTATATACCAAATGGCTGGATTACCGGTTTAAGCAAACTGGCAAGAGTGGTAGATGTATTTGCCCGAAGATTGCAGGTGCAGGAAAGATTGACTTCGCAAATATTAGATGCCATCAAAGAAACTTTAAACCCGCTTGGCGTGGCAGTCGTTATAGAAGCTGAGCATTTGTGTATGATGATGCGGGGCGTTCAAAAGCAAAACTCAGTAACTACTACTTCTGCTTTTTTTGGTGAATTTGAAAAACAGAGTACGCGTAATGAATTTATCAATCTTATCCAGGCCGATCTTTTGAAAACAAAATAAATAAAACAAACATATCAATGAAGCATGCTTTTGTATTTCCCGGGCAGGGGTCCCAGTTTATTGGAATGGGTAAAAATTTATATGATGAGGATGACCAGGCAAAATTGCTTTTTGATGAAGCCAATGATGTACTGAGTTTCCCGATTTCGGATATTATGTTTTTTGGAACTGCCGATGAATTAAAGCAAACGAATGTAACGCAACCTGCGGTTTTTTTGCATTCGGTGATCGCCTTTAAAACCATCGCCAATACAAAACCCGATATGGTTGCGGGGCATTCGCTTGGCGAGTTTTCTGCTTTGGTTGCTAATGACTGCCTGAGTTTTGTGGATGCTTTAAAATTAGTTTCTGTAAGAGCGAAAGCAATGCAAAAAGCCTGTGAAATCAATCCTTCCACCATGGCGGCTATTCTTGGGTTGGAGGATAAAAAGGTTGAAGACATTTGTGCTGATATTATAAATGAGGTAGTAGTTCCAGCTAACTACAATTGTCCCGGCCAAATCGTGATTTCCGGTTCGATGAAAGGTATCGAAGAAGCATGTATTCTGTTAAAAGAAGCAGGAGCTAAACGGGCTTTGGTTCTTCCCGTAGGTGGCGCTTTTCATTCACCTTTAATGCAACCTGCAAAAGATGAATTAGCTGACGCAATTGAAAATACAAAATTCAATACTCCTTTTTGCCCCGTATATCAAAATGTAGTGGCAAAAGGTGTTACCAATCCATCTGAAATAAAATCGAACCTGATCGCCCAATTAACCGGCCCTGTAAAATGGACACAAACAGTTGAACAAATGATTGCAGATGGTGCTACCCAATTTACTGAATGTGGGCCTGGAAAGGTTTTGCAGGGATTGGTGGTTAAGATAAACAGGGAAGTGCAGGTGAATGGAATCGGCTAAATGAGAATCTTTATTTTTGTTGGTTTACTGCCTCAGTTATTTCTTAAAAACATAACTCTTATTTTTTTAAATTACTCTAACTTCATTTGATAATTGAATTTATTATGAAGAACTTATTTTTCATTTTACTTATGTCGGTAACTACGCAAACTTTCTCCCAAATAAAATATCCGGATACTAAAAAAACAAAACAGGAAGACAACTATTTTGGAACGATTGTAAAAGATCCCTACCGCTGGCTCGAAGATGATAATAGTGAAGAAACAAAAGCGTGGGTAAAGGAAGAAAATGTAGTAACCGAAACCTATTTATCTCAAATTCCGTTTCGCAAAAAAGTGAAGGCCCAATTGAAGTTGATGTGGAATTATACGCGCTATGGTTCTCCCTTTAAAGAAGGTGATTATTATTATTTCTATAAGAACGATGGTTTGCAAAACCAGGCTGTCTTGTACCGCCAGGAAGGATTAAATGCCAAACCGGAAGTTTTTATCGACCCCAACAAAATGAGTAAAGACGGTACTGCCGCCATTGGTATTCCTTCTTTCAGTAAATCGAATAAGTATGCCGTTTATTTGGAAGCGCAGGCTGGTAGCGACTGGGAAGTAGCTCATGTGATGAATGTGGCTGACAAAAGTTTATTAAAAGATGAATTGAAATTTATAAAATTCAGTGGCACCTCATGGAAAGGTGATGAAGGGTTTTATTACAGCCGTTATCCTCAAACAGATGACAAGGAAAAGCTGACTCTTCAAAATCAACACCACAAAGTTTATTTTCATAAGATAGGCACGCCACAAAGTGACGACGTATTGATTTATGAAGACAAAGAACATCCATTAAGGATAATAGGAGCGTGGCTTACAGAAGATGAACATTTTTTAGTTGTAACGAAAAGTGAAGGGACAAGTGGTTCGGAAATTTGGGTGAAAGACATGCAAAATCAATCGCCAAAAAATGATTTTGTTTTGCTGGTAAAAGGTTTCGATACAGAATCAAACGCAATAGATAATGATGGTGATAAAATTTTGGTTCGCACCAATGCGGATGCACCGAACTACAAAGTAGTTTTGATCGATCCAAAAAATCCTTCAAGAGAAAAATGGGAGACCGTAATTCCTGAACGAAAAGAATTGCTTGAATCTGTGGGAACAGCAGGAAGTAAATTGTTTCTTACTTATTTGCAGGATGCATCAAGCAGGGTATATCAAACGGATTACAAAGGTTATCATGCCCAACAAATTGAATTGCCGGGAATAGGCACTGCCGGGGGTTTTAGTGCACATAAGAAGGACAAAGAACTTTTTTATTCTTATACATCATTCGATTACCCGGCTTCTATTTTTAGGTATAATATTGGAACAGGGAAATCGACACTTTTCCGTAAAAGTGAAGCAAAAGTAAATGCGGATAATTACCAAACATTGCAATTGTTTTGTATCAGTAAGGATGGTGCAAAAGTGCCGATGTTCATTACCTTCAAGAAAGGATTAAAACTTAATGGAAAAAACCCGGTATTGATATACGGCTATGGTGGTTTTAATATTCCAATGACGCCGGCTTTTTCTATTTCCAATGCATTCTTTTTGGAGCAGGGTGGTGTATATGTAGTGGTAAACCTGCGTGGTGGCAGTGAATATGGAGAAGCCTGGCACAAGGAAGGAATGTTGCAAAACAAACAAAATGTGTTTAATGATTTTATTGCGGCAGCTCAATTCTTAATTGAGAAAAAATATACCAATCCTTCTAAATTAGCCATTCGTGGCGGCAGCAACGGAGGTTTGCTGGTTGGCGCAGTAATGACACAAAGGCCTGATCTTTTTAAAGTGGCGATTCCGCAGGTAGGGGTGATGGATATGTTGCGTTATCATTTATTTACTATTGGATGGGCGTGGGCAACGGAATACGGAAGAAGCGATAAGAAAGAAGATTTTGAAAATCTCATCAAATATTCTCCTTTACAAAATTTGAAACCGGGTATAAAATATCCGGCAACATTAATCACCACTGCCGATCACGACGACAGGGTAGTGCCGGCTCACAGCTTTAAATTTGCCGCGACTTTGCAGGCTGATAATGACGGTACCAATCCAACTTTAATTCGTATAGAAACCAAAGCAGGCCATGGAGCCGGAAAACCTACTGATAAACAAATTGATGAAGCTGCCGATATCTGGAGTTTTGTGATGTATAATCTGGGAATGGATTTTAAGTGATTGTAAAACTTTCGGGAGCTTTCCTGCTGTTGTTGGCGTCCCCGCCAACAACAATAATTTAAATTACCTAAAATCGGTTAAAAAAGTAAAATCCTTTACTCCTTTTTCATAGAAATTTGCCGAAGACCATTTATAATCTTCTGGTAAAGAAGCGAGGTTCCAGTGTGGCTGACAAGGATTAAAATGGATATAATTAAATTTCTGCCTAAAAAACTTTTCCGTCCAACATTCTTTGATCATTGGCTCACGTTCCCAAAATTGAAAGCTTCTGTCTGATTTATTTACATAATAATCTTCCAATAGTTTCGGGGTGTTCTTCTTCAGTTGCTTTTTGAATTCGTGCGCTGTAAAACTCAAAAAAGCACCTTGTACATCCTTTCTTTCGAATCCGTCCGAAATTTTCCATATAACATGAATATGATTGGGCATTATCACAAAACAATTGATCGTACATTTTTTATTTTGAGAAAGCCAGTCAAAAGAATTTATGATGATTTGTTTATAGCGATCTTCCTTAAGAAGGTGATTCCAGTTATAGATAGTAGCAGTTAAAAATTCGGTATGGTAATTTAAAAGCATTAATTAAATGTAAACTATTGTAAGTAAAGTAAAATTGTTGGCGGGGACGCCAACAACAGCGTGGACTCATGCTTAATAAAACCAATCTTTCCAAGATAGCACAAGTATAGCCAACACACAAAGCCAGGCTACCAAACTTGCGCTAACGTTACTTTTTTATAATCAAGATAAGATGGAACATACTCGCGCCAACAGAGGGGACGCCAACAACAGCGTGAATATTTGAATAAAATCTACTGTTCCTGCTGTTGTTGGCGTCCCCGCCAACAACAATAATTTAAATTATCTAAAATCGGTTAAAAAAGTAAAATCCTTTATTCCCTTTTCATAGAAATTTGCCGAAGACCATTTATAATCTTCTGGTAAAGAAGCGAGGTTCCAGTGTGGCTGACAAGGATTAAAATGGATATAATTAAATTTCTGCCTAAAAAACTTTTCCGTCCAACATTCTTTGACCATTGGCTCACGTTCCCAAAATTGAAAGCTTCTGTCCGATTTATTTACATAATAATCTTCCAATAGTTTCGGGGCGTTCTTCTTCAGGTGCTTTTTGAATTCATGCGCTGTGAAACTCAAAAAAGCACCTTGTACTTCCTTTCTTTCAAATCCGTCCGAAATTTTCCATAAAAGATGAATGTGATTGGGCATTATCACAAAACAATTGATCGTACATTTTTTATTTTGATAGAGCCAGTCAAAAGAATTTATAATGATTTGTTTATAGCAATCTTCCCTAAGAAGGTGATTCCAGTTATAGATAGTAGTAGTTAAAAATTCTGTATGATAATTTAGAAGCATTGCTTAAATGTAAACTATTGTATGTAAAGTAAAATTGTTGGCGGGGACGCCAACAACAGCGTGTAATTTTTTTCGGGTATCATTTGTAAATGGTATTTATGAAAATAAAAATACCAAATAAAAGTTGTTTTTGTCATATAAAACACGGCTCGGGAAAGACCAATCTTTCCAATATAGCACAAGTATAGCCAACACACAAAGCCAGGCTACCAAAATGCGCTAAAGTTACTTTTTTATAATCAAGATAAGATGGAACATACTCGCGCCAAGAGAGGGAATTACACATCTAATAAAATTTACACATTTAGTATATTAATTTGAATATATTTGGTTAATCAAAAAAAAACAAAAAAATAAAAGCTAAAGTAAATCACAAAAAAAAATGAAAAAAATACTTATAATACTTTGTGCCTTGTCACCTGCACTGAAAGCCCAAATTGTAAATATTCCTGATGCTAATTTCAAAAAAGCTTTAATAGCTGCGGGAGTAGATATAAACCATGATGGTAAAATTCAAGAGAATGAAGCACTGTTGATAACATCCATTAATGTTTCTTATGATTCTATTTCTTCATTAGAAGGGATAGAATCATTTAAAAATATAAAAGATCTGGCCTGCAACAATAATGAACTTACTACTTTAAATGTATCTAAAAATGTAGTTCTTGATGATATTGATTGTTCAAATAATAACATTACAAATTTAGACGTGTTTAAAAACATAAACATGAAGACACTTGCGTGCTCAGAGAATAAACTTGCTGCTTTAGATTTATCTGGTAACATGAAATTAACTGATTTGTCTTGTGCTTCTAATCTTCTTGTAAAATTAGATGTGTCTAAAAATAAAAATTTAACGGGTTTGCTCTGTACTGTAAATAATCTTACAAAATTAGATTTAGCAAAAAATTCCGTGCTTCAGTCATTGTCCTGTGATAATAACAAACTCAAATATCTTAATTTATCATTAAATAAAAAATTGACGTCATTAAGTTGTTCAGGTAATAACATTACTTCGTTGAATCTTTCAGAAAACGTACTGATTCATAAAATAGATTGCGATAACAATCAAATTTCAAATATAGATATTTCAAAAAACATAGTTCTTGATGATATTGATTGTTCAAAAAATAACCTGATAACTCTTAATGTTTCCCATAATCCAAAACTTTATTCACTTCGTATTGATGACAATCAAATTTCCACTCTTAATATTTCACAAAATTCTCACCTGACTGATTTTGAACATTCTAATAATCCACTTACCAAGCTTTATGTTACTGCAGATCAGGCAACCAATGTGAAATTGAACTTGGATAAAAATATATTATCCATAAAAAAGTAGATCATATTGAGGAGCATGAAGAAAAAAGATATTGTGGAATCTCCCATGGCAGATATGCAGTACGGCTTTGTGCGAAAGGTTATCTGAACCGATAAAAAAACTTCATAGAAGTTCTTTTTTACAAAATAAAAATACCGAATAAAAGTTGGTTTACTGTTCCTTCTTTAAAAATAAAAACCGCTTCAAATATTGAAACGGTTTTTATTAATATTGATTAAATAAGTGGTGGAATATCTTCCCGAATTTCGTGAGCTTTTTCGCGGTCATCATAAGGATATTTATCCGGATTCCTTAAACGGCTGTGATGGCGGCTATATCCAAAATATATAATAAAACCGATGAGTAACCAGCCGAAAAGTCGAACCCAGTTGGTCCAGCCCAATCCAAAGATCATTGCTGCACAAACTACAATTCCGGCAATAGAAACTACCCGAAACGCAGGAACTTTGAAACCTCTTTTTAATTCCGGATGCTTTACCCGCATGATCCACACGCCGGCGCATACCAGGATAAAAGCAAACAGGGTTCCTATGCTCGTCATATCACCCACAATATCGCCCGGTATGAAAACCGAAAAAGCGCCAACCAATGCCATGAAAATTAAATTAGACTTATAAGGAGTTTTGAATTTTGGATGAATATCAGCGAAAACTCTTGGCACCAACCCGTCTTTACTCATTGAATAAAATACCCTTGATTGCCCCATCAGCATTACCAGGATTACCGATGAGAATCCTGCGAGAATCGCTATAGTCACTAAATCACTTAACCATTTAAAAGCGGGTACCCACACGCCGCCCACCATAGAGCCGCTCATGTGTTCAATGGCATAAACAACAGAGGCTTCACTTCCCTGGTTTCTGAATTCTTCTACGGAAGCAACTCCGGTAAGCACATAAGAAAATAAAATGTATAAAATGGTACAGATTACCAATGATCCCAAAATGCCGATTGGCATATCCTTACCCGGATTCCTGGTTTCCTGCGCTGCAGTAGAAACTGCATCGAAACCAATAAAGGCAAAGAAGACAACACCCGCCGCTCCCAGTATTCCTAATATTCCTCCATAGTGATAGGAAATTCCCATGTGATCGGTATAAATAGTGGGTGCCGGTATAAAAGGAGTATGGTTTTCCGGTTTCATATATTCCCACCCAACAACAATTACCACTACAACAATGGCTACTTTTAATATTACAATGATTGAATTTACCAAAGCGGATTCCTGCATTCCTCTTATCAATAAAAGTGAAAGGATAATTACAATTCCCAACGCAGGAAGATTCATAATTCCATGATGCAGGTGGTCCGTCGAGACATTGAAAGGCGAATGACACCATTCATAAGGAATTTGAGTATGGAAGATTTGTAAAAATTTATTGAAATATTCTGCCCAGGCAATCGCTACTGTAGCAGCACCCACGCCATATTCCAGGATAAGATCCCAGCCGATGATCCACGCAATAAATTCGCCCATGGTAGCATAAGAATACGTGTAAGCGCTACCGGCAATCGGGATCATTGAGGCAAATTCTGCATAGCATAATCCTGCAAAAGCGCAGCCCAGCGAAGCGACTACAAACCCATAAGTTACGGAAGGGCCTGCGTGCTGTGCAGCAGCAGCGGCAGTTCTTACAAATAACCCTGCGCCAATGATGGCGCCAATTCCAAGTGCTATAAGGTTTAACGGGCCTAATGTTCTTTTTAAACTGTTTTCAGATTCACCTGCTTCATGCATCAAATGGCTTACAGGCTTCGTAATAAATAAACTACTCATAGTGTATCTGCGGAGTTTTTGGTTTAAAAAAGAGTGAAAAATAAAGAAATAATATAAAATTATTTAACACAATTGTTTCGGGCTGATTTTAAATAACCTGAAAAATAAGGAATAAATTAAAAAAGCAGGAAAAACTTTTCAGGAAACAAAGTATTGAAAAATCAATTTGCCGGCCTTACACCATTACCGCACCTTCTGTTTCAGGCACTTTGTTCAGTAATAATTGGTTGATATTATTAAGGGTTACCTGCGTAATTTGTTCCAGTGCTTCCCTGGTAAAAAAAGCCTGGTGTGCAGTAACCAGCACATTCGGGAAACTCATGAGCAACTGCAAAGTGTCATCGGCAATAATATTTTCAGACAGGTCGCGGAAAAAGATTTTCTCTTCCTGCTCATACACATCAATTCCCAAATAACCTAAATGTTGCTCCTTCAAGGCTTCAATTACGGCTTCGGTATCTATTAATCCACCCCGGCTTGTATTGATAAGCATGGCGCCTTTTTTCATAATAGCTAGTGTAGTTGAATTGATAAGGTGGTGGGTTTGTGGCATCAGTGGACAATGAAGTGAAACAATATCAGATTGCTTTAAAACATCTTCCAACGGCAGGTATTCAATGCCTTTTTCAATTAATGAAGCATTCTGCTTTACATCATAAGCAATCACATGGCAACCCATGCCTTGCATAATTTTACAAAATTCAGCGCCGATATGGCCGGTACCAATTACACCGACTGTTTTTCCTTTCATTGTAAAACCAAGTAACCCATGTAATGCAAAATTCTGTTCTCTTACACGATTATAAGCTTTGTGAGTTTTTCGGTTCAGCGTTAGAATCATAGCCAGCGCATGTTCTGCCACTGCTTCAGGTGAATAAGCCGGCACACGGCACACGTGAATATTATTCGCTTTTGCGGCTTCCAGGTCTACATTATTAAATCCCGCACATCGTAAAGCAATTACTTTTACTCCCTTTTCAGCCAACACCTCAATTACCTGCTTATTCACTTTATCATTTACAAAAACACAAATCGCATCGGTTGGTTCAACTGCCTGCACGATATGAGGGCCAAGGTGGGTTTCAAAAAAAGTAAATTCAAAACCAAAATTGGCATTTCCCTTTATGAAAAATTCTTTATCAAAAGGTTTGGTAGAAAAAAATGTGATCTTCATGCGGGTAAAGATAAATAAGCTTTTTTTCAGGTGTAGAATTTTTACAACAGCAATCATCATAATTTGTTGCATAAAATGCATTTATCTTACTATTGATTAGTTTTGGCGTTTATCATCTAACTTAATTTATGAATAAAAGAAAAAGTGTACTTCTTGTTTTTATAGTTCTTACGATCACCGTTATCTTTCATCTCGTTGATATTTATAATTTCAATAGCCTTTCTCCTTTATTTCTGAGAATATTAAGATGGATTTTTATTGCATCCTTAGTTATCTATGCACTTTACAAACGCAATCTTACTACATGGATTTTGGTAAGTATGGTGATTGGTGTAGAAGTTGGTTTAGACTTTCCTGAATTTGCAAAAGACTTAAGGGTGTTGAGCCAGATATTTTTAAGAATGGTGAAAACGATCATTGCGCCTATTCTTTTTTCAACCCTTGTTGTGGGCATTGCCGGTCACTCCGATTTGAAACAGGTGGGAAGAATGGGTTGGAAATCTTTGGTCTATTTTGAAGTGGTAACCACCATTGCTTTATTTATAGGGTTATTGGCCATTAATATTTCACAGGCAGGCGTTGGAATACACATCCCTCCAGGCTTTCATGAAGAGTTGCCTGCAACGGTTCCTCAAACATGGCAGGATATTATTCTTCATATTTTCCCTGAAAATTTTGTAAAATCCATTTATAATGGAGACGTACTGCCAATCGTTGTTTTCAGTGTTATTTTCGGAATAGGCCTCGCGATGGTGAAAGAGGAAAAACGCAAACCGATGCTAATGTTTTCTGAAAGCCTTGCAGAAACCATGTTCAAATTCACTAACATCATCATGTATTTTGCCCCGATTGGTGTAGGCGCGGCTATTGCGTTTACGGTGGGCCATTTGGGGCTTGATATTTTGTATTCACTATTGAAGTTGCTTCTTACTTTGTATGCTTCCCTTCTTGTGTTTGTTGGTTTGGTATTTTTTTCTATCGCCTGGTTTTTAAAAATTCCTATTCGCCAGTTTATAAAAGCTGTTTCAGAACCTGTGGCTATTGCGTTTGCAACTACAAGTTCAGAATCAGCATTGCCCATCGCCATGGAAAACATGGAGAAATTTGGTGTGCCACTAAAAATTGTTTCATTTGTTTTGCCGACCGGGTATACTTTTAATCTTGATGGAACCACCCTGTATCTTTCACTGGCAAGTGTGTTTGTAGCGCAGGCTGCCGGTATACACATGTCTTTCGGGTCACAGTTAATTATGGGATTTACCTTAATGCTTACCAGCAAAGGCGTTGCCGGCGTACCCCGGGCTTCTTTAGTAATTTTGCTGGGAACTGTTTCTTCATTCGGATTACCACTATGGCCGGTAATGGCCATTTTAGGCATTGATGAATTAATGGATATGGCCCGCACCTCTGTAAATGTGATCGGAAATACCCTTGCAAGTTGCGTAATTGCAAGATGGGAAGGCGAGTTTGATCATGATAAAGCCATGGCATTTGTACCCGATTAAATTAGTTTTTTTCTTTCTTTTAGGGATCTTTGTTGTTTCTTTATTAATCTGAATTGTTTTTAATCCAACTAAAATTATATTAAGTGAACCATTTGCAAATCTTTGGAATCAACATAAAAGACTTATTGAATCCGCAATTTTATATAGAACATGGTGGATTATGGATGATTTTATTTATTGTGTTTGCAGAAACAGGTTTATTTGCCGGCTTCTTTTTACCCGGTGATGCTTTGTTATTTGTTACAGGAATTTATAGTGATCAAATTGTATCAACTGCCATTTTCCCAGGTAACAGCGAATGGCTTGATCTGGGAATTTTATGGATTTTAATTTCTACTGCGGGGATTCTTGGAAATTTTATCGGGTACTGGTTTGGGAAAAAAAGCGGCCCTTTTTTATATGAAAGAAAAGATACTTTTTTCTTTAAGAAAAAATATTTGCTTCAGGCGCATGATTTTTATGAATCGAAAGGAGGAAGCGCCATTATCATTGCAAGATTTATTCCATTTGTTCGCACATTTGCACCTATTGTTGCAGGTATTGTTGAGATGGATAAAAAGAAATTTACTTTATATAATATCCTGGGTTCTATGTTGTGGGTAGGGAGTATGCTGGTGGGAGGGCATTTTTTGCAAAGGATCATTATGAAAGAATGGGGATTTGATTTAAAACAACATTTAGAAATTATTGTATTGGGAATTATTGTGGTTACTACTTTCCCGGTCATATGGAAAGTGTTTTTTCATAAAAAAAGAAAAAGTATTTGATTCAATCATTCCTGAAAAATAAGTAGTGCCAAAAAAATTCCTTATTATACGTTTTTCTTCAATCGGCGATATTGTGCTAACAACGCCGGTTATACGCTGTTTGCGAAAAAAATATCCGGAAAGTACAATTCATTATCTTACAAAAAAGCAATTTGCCGGGATATTGCAATCCAATCCATATATAGACAAGGTACTTTTACTTGAAGAAAATATCAATGAAACAATAGATCAGGTCAGGGATGAAAAGTATGATGATATCATTGACCTTCATCATAACCTGCGTACATTAAGAATAAAGCAATCTTTGGAAAAAATTGCCTTTCACTCCTTTAATAAACTGAATATCCAAAAATGGATATTTACCAATTTTAAGGTGAACCTGATGCCCCGTAATCATATTGTAGACCGGTATATGGCAACAGTAGAGCATCTCGGAGTAATAAATGATGGAATGGGGCTTGATTACTTTATACCTGCAAATGATGTGATAAAAAAAGAAGATATTCCATTTTCTCATTCACACGGTTATATTGCCATAGCTATTGGTGCTGCACACAATACTAAAAGATTGCCAGTAGAGAAATTAAAACAACTCGTAGACAAAATCAGCTACCCGATTATTTTATTAGGAGGTAAAGATGATTTTACAAATGGTGAAAAGATAGCCGAATCTGATACTATTAAAATATATAATGCCTGTGGCAAATTTTCTTTAAATGAGTCTGCGGATATTGTCAGGAATTCAAAACTGGTAATTAGTCATGATACAGGACTGATGCATATTGCGGCGGCTTTTAAAAAGAATATCCTGTCGGTTTGGGGAAATACAGTACCGTCTTTCGGTATGGTGCCTTATCAAACTACTTATGAAGTCTTCCAGGTTAACAAATTATGGTGTCGTCCCTGTTCGAAAACGGGATTTGCAAAATGTCCGATTGGACATTTTAAATGTATGAACAAGCAACCCATGGATGCCATTGCCGACAGTGCCAGTTCTTTTGTTAAGAATAATCCGGCTTAATGTTTATTTAAAAAACCAATGTTCTTATTTTTACAGGTAATTAAACAGCAATGTCCCTGATAAAATTTTTATTGCTCCTGATTTTTTCTCTAAGTTTTTCGATGAAATGCCTTTCACAAAAAGTAATAGTACATGTTTTTATAGATAATAAGTTATCAAAGCCGGGCAGCGATACTATTTATTACGATTTTAACCGAAAGCTTATCTGGGCTGATTTCCGGGGGAAACCTGATTCTAGCTATTTTGGAAGTGCAATTACTGCTTCAGGTTTTGCATTTAATGCCAGCATGCATTTTGAAGACCAGGATATGGTATTCACTATCGGGGTATATCCTTTTTTTACCAAAAGTCATTCATGGAAAAAGAATAATATTAATTCGGATTATCTTTTACTTCATGAACAACATCATTTTGATATAACCCGGCTTGGCGCTCAAAAATTTGTTGAAGAAATTAAAAATGCTCATTTTACTGCAGACAATTATAATACTCTGCTGAACTCTATTTATACTAAAGTATACTATGAGAACCAGGCCTTGCAACAAGACTATGACCTGGAAACAAAAAATAGTGTTGATATAAAAAAACAAGAGGAATGGAATAATAAAATTGCCGGAGAAATAAAAAATATCAGGGAAAGCTATGCGCCATAATTTGAATAAATAGCTTATTTTTTCAATAAAAAATTATGAAAGATGATAAACTTCTTATCAGTTCTGACACTCCATGGGAATCTCTTGTTGGTTATTCAAGAGCGGTGAAAGTGGGAAATCTTGTCAAGGTTTCCGGGACAACAGCAATGGAGGGTGATAGCATTTTTGGTAAAGGTGACATCTACAAGCAAACAGTTTTAATTTTGCAAAAAATAGAAAAAATATTGATAGAGGCGGGCAGCAATTTATCAGATGTCATTCGCACCAGGATGTATGTTACTGATATTGCTAATTGGGAAGAGGCAGGAAAAGCTCATTTACTTTTTTTTAAAAGTATAAAACCAGCCACCACTATGATTGAAGTAAACCGATTAATTAATGACGGGCTTTTAATTGAAATAGAAGTAACTGCATTAATTCAGGATAAATAAATTATTGATGAGATATAGGCAGGTAGTATAAAAAGGACTAAATAATGTGTGCATTTTGCGGACATTATGTTTTACAAAAGTACCTGTTTCTTACTTTTTCATTTTATATTGCGTCTTCAAAAAATACTATTCAGGATTAAAGATGAGTTTTAAAAATTATAAAATACCCTATGAAATTAATGAAAGGTATCAAAAAAAAGTGGCTTACTTTTCAATGGAATTTGCTATTCATCAGCCTTTAAAGACATACAGCGGAGGACTGGGAT
This sequence comes from Bacteroidota bacterium, assembly GCA_030706605.1. Lineage (GTDB taxonomy): Bacteria > Bacteroidota > Bacteroidia > Chitinophagales > Chitinophagaceae > Ginsengibacter. The sequence continues at coordinate 17,737 of JAUZOE010000008.1, read as the reverse complement.
TTTTATCAGGTTCGCATTTACGAAGTGCTTATGAACTGCGTCAGAATTTAATAGGGATCGGGATATTATGGAAAGAGGGATATTATGACCAGGCACGTAATGCTGATCAAACTTTACAAGTAACCTGGATAGAAAAAATCTATAATTTTTTGGAAGAAACCGGCATTCGTTTTCAGATACCAATACATGATCACCCGGTTTGGGTAAAGGTTTTATATCTGAATCCAAAAACATTTAACAGTGCCCCTTTATTTCTGCTGAGTACTGATGTGCCTGAAAATGATTATGTTTCTCGAACAATTTGTCACCGTCTTTATGATGGTAATGCCGCTACAAAAATTGCACAATTTATTTTGTTAGGTGTAGGTGGCGCTAAATTGATTGATGAATTAAATTTCAATCCAGACCTTTATCATTTGAATGAAGCTCATGCAGTAAGTTCTGTGTTTTATTTATATAATAAGTTCGGTAATGTGGAGGAAGTAAAAAAACGTTTGGTATTTACTACGCACACTCCGGAGGAAGCAGGAAATGAAAAGCACGATATTTATTTGTGTGAAAAAATGAGTTATTTCTGTGGTATGCCCATAGCTCAGGTTAGAGAATTAACAGGAATGACGGATGATCTTTTTAATCATTCCCTTGCGGCATTGCGATTTGCTCATCTTGCCAATGGCGTTTCTCAACTTCATGGAGAAGTAAGCAGGCAAATGTGGTCTAAGTATGAAGGTATTTGTGAAATAAAAGCAATAACCAATGCTCAAAACTGGCGCTATTGGTCTGATAAACAATTATACCGCGCAAGACAGGAACACAACGATGAATGGTTTGATGACCGGAAGCAACATTTGAAAAGGCGTGCATTTGAAATTGTTGCTGATCAGACGGGAAAGGTAATGGACCCCAAAGTTCTGACCATTGTTTGGGCAAGAAGATTTGCAGGATATAAGAGAGCTGAATTATTAACGCGTGATCATAAACGCTTTGAAGCTTTATTGAATAATTCAAAATATCCTGTACAGATCATTTGGGCAGGAAAACCGTATCCGCTTGACTATCCTGCAATTAATGATTTTAATCACCTGGTAAGTTTGAGTAAACAATATAAAAATGTGGCGGTTTGTATAGGTTATGAGTTGGCCCTTAGTAAACGGCTGAAACAAGCTGCAGATGTTTGGTTAAATAATCCAAGAGTTCCAAGAGAAGCCAGCGGCACCAGTGGTATGTCTGCAGCCATGAATGGAGCTGTAAATTTAAGTACCAATGATGGATGGATTTGTGAATTTGTAAATAATGGGAATAATGGATTTGTGGTACCACCGGCAGATTATATGAACATGCATATAGAAGAGCAGGATAATTATGATTTGAATAAACTTTATGAAATCCTGGAAAATGAAATATTGCCAATTTATTATAATGATTTTGATACATGGAGACAAATTGTTAAAAACGGAATGCGAGATGTTCAATTTGCTTTTGATAGTAACAGGATGGTAGAAGAATATTATGAAATTTTGTATAAATAGTATTTTTATTCTGATGAAGCAGACATAGGATTTTATCTATGGCTCATTTTTTATAGATATTTCTTTTTGATAAAAACTCAAGTAGTTTTGTATGAATCGTTAATAATGCAGGGTTTTGAATTTATTTTAATGAAAAGTCTATAGATCTGTTTTCTTTTATTGGTTCTTATTTTTTTACAAAAAAATTTAAATTTATTAGCGTTTCGTTTTAGCTGTGTATTTTCAGTAGATTATGCATTAATTTTTTAAAATATTGATTTAAGTTAGTTAAATAGAATACGGAATTTTACCATTCAACTCTTTTAAGCAGGAATTTTTACAAACTCAAAATCAACAATATTTTTAAAGTATTAATTATTAGCGGCTCAAAATCTTATTAAGACTTTAATTTAAAATTTAAAATTATTGTATATGAATTTCTTCGATGCCTCAATTATGAAGTGCCTTGGTGGGTTTTCCCAAACATCAAAGTCATTTGATGCATTTATGGTATTTATTGTTGATAATAATTTTTTAAAAGGAGTAACTATTGTTTCATTATTATGGTTTTTTTGGTTCCAAAAAAGTAATAAACTAACCTTTAATAGGGAGCGTATAATCATATGTATTGTTTCATCTTTTATTTCAGAATTTGTTGCCAGGGCATTGGCTTTATCACTACCTTTTAGATTAAGACCTATTTTGAATTCTGGAATTAATTTTATAAAACCTTTTGGTTCCAGAGCACCTGACCTGGGGACCTGGAGTTCATTTCCCAGTGATAATGCCGTTTTCTTTTTCTCATTGGCTACTGGAATATTTTTGATTTCTAGACGAGTGGGAATATTGACTTATCTATATGTTTTAGTTGTCATTTGTTTTCCTAGAGTTTATTTGGGGTATCATTTTCCAACAGATATTTTAGCAGGGGCCATATTGGGAATAGTTATAACCTACTTCATTTCAATGGAAAGGATAAGCCGACCTCTTACCCAAAAAGTATTTCAATTTTCCAATAGATATACCGGTTTATTTTATACATTATGCTTCTTACTTATTTATGAAATTTCAAGGATGTTTTATGAAATTAGGTGGGTCGGAAGTCATTTATTGTATTTGATGAATATTCATATCTCATGACCATTCGTTTTTAATCATTTTTTTTGATTTATAGGGATATGAACTATCTAACTTTGTATAGTAAGTATCATTTTATTTACCGGCCGTTTCAAAAAACAGGTAGCTACCTGTTTAAAAAATCCTGGTAAGAAAACTGCATATAAGCTTTACCGTATTTGATATCGGAAGTATCGTAAGCCGAATCTTTGTAAATAGTTTTTTTAGAAACATTATCTATTGTCTCAGTTCCTTTGGGAGTTACAAAACCAAACCCATTATTGAAAGAATAAAATGCAAATTGTCGTGCAGAAGAATCTAACAAGTCTTTCCCCCATTTAAAATTATTTGCGGGCAGATTAAGTTGATCTAAAAGGGTGGTAACAATATCTGTTTGCGAACCAATATTATTGATGACACCTTTTAACTTCAATGCTCCACCTGAAAAAATCAACGGAATATGAAATTTTGAAGGCCTGTCATTGGGATCATGCCCGGGAAGTGGATGCCCATGATCGGCAACAAAAACCACCAGGGTATTTTTCCACAAAGAATCTTTTTTAAGTTTAGCCATAAAATTACCAATTACACTATCTGTGTAATAAACTGAATTTTTAAAAAGAGTAGTTTCATCTTTACCTTTAAAAACGGGTTTCATTGGTACGTCGTATGGCTCATGACTACTAAGTGTAAACATCGTTGCAAAGAATGGCTGCTTTTCTTTTTGAATATCATTATAAAAACGATTGAAAACATATTGATCATGTACGCCCCATGAGGTAGTTCTTTCAGATACAGGAAATGAATATTTATCAATCAACTGATCCATTTTAATATTAATGAGATAAGATTTAATATTCGCGAATTCCAACTCGCCACCGTAAGTATAACTGGAGAGGTAACCAATCTTTTCAAGTGCCTGGTTTATTGAAGAAAGTTGCCGGGTTTTTGTTGGTGTCTTAATGATTGAAGTGATTGCCTGGTTAGGATATCCGCTTAGAACGGCCACCTGACCTTTCTCACTTCTGTCACCGGAAGCATAAATATTAGTAAACAATAATCCATTCGCTGCGATACTGTCGAGATTTGGTGTAACATGTGGAACACCGCCAAGGCAGCCGATCCATTTGGCAGTAAAACTTTCTAAAATAATGAAGATAATGTTTGGTTTGTTAACAGATAATATCGAAGGAATTCTTTTGGGGCCTGTGTTGTATAAATAATCAACTAGTTTTTCTGATTTTTCAGATGAAAAATATTCAAACGGATTTTGTGTATCGTTCCTGTTCAAAATAGAAAACATAATATTCCACGGCAAATTAATGGCAGCATGATCTGCAAATATTTTTTCAGAAAAATAGGCATCACTGACATTCATCGGTATTTTTTGAATTCCTCCCCGAATCGGGATAAAAAGAAATACAAGAAGGAAAGCAGAAAAAAACACATCTGCTATTTTAAAACGCTTTTGATTTTTTTCAATATAAGGATCAAAAAATCTTTTATAGCTAAAAACAAAAAGTACTACTATTAAAATAAAAATGAGCAATAAAACAAAGACAGGAGCTGTAGAAATGGTAGCACCCATTTCTTTCGGTGTTTTAAAATATTGCAAAGGGGTAGTATCCATTCTAAAACCCCATGCAGAGTATAATTCAAGATCAGCAGTTACTAAAAATGAAATTAATATTACTAGAAACTGAGTGTAAATGCGGATAATTTTATTAATGCGAATATTGGGAACTACTGATTTGACAAGGAAAAGAAAAAAAGGGAAGACACAAATGTAGCTTGTGAAAGAAATATCCATCCTTAGTCCATATAAAAAAACCTTTGCAATTTCTGATATGCTTAATGTTTTGGAAAGTGGATAATGATAGAGGAGGAATAATGCTTTAGCAGCAACAAAAAACAAAAGCCAGTATAAAAAATAAAAAATGTAGCCGGTATATTTTTTCACGTTGCAAAAGTAATACTAACCTTCATAATGAGTTGGCACTATAAAAGTTAAATTACCGGATTATAAAAAAGCCCTGCATTTTTTGGATATTATATACAGTTAGGGACAAACTAATTGTATATAATTAAAAACAAAACCTCAACAAGGTACTCCGTAGAAATATTTTATTATAAACGGTATCTTGTTGAGGTTTTTTATTTTGAAAAATAGACTTATAGAAAACCAAAAAAATGGTAAATTAACTAAATGCCAAGTTGCTATAAATAAAAAGGGCAATAAATCATCTATTAATATATTATTAGATGGAAAAAATATTATAGCAACCTCTACTACCCGTGTAATGGAAGGAGGATTTTCTGTAACTGGTAAAGAGTGGATGAAATGGTATTAGCTGGTAAATCACCAATTTCATTTAAAGACTTAAATTCATCAGGTCTATTTTGAAATTCAAGTGACATTTTTGAGTATGATTGATTAATAATGTGTTTTAAATCCTCAACTAAAGGTGCATTTATTTTATCCGTTATTTCATATTCAGTTAAATGATTGTAATCATAAATTTCTTCATTTGCGTGAATTATTTTATAGTTCCATACTAGCTCTAAAATAAGTTCGTTTTCTTTTTCTTCGAGTGCAGGAATAAAGTCAAGGGAATATGAAAAAAGATGTTTAAAATCAAAATTTACGCTATGCAAATTTATAGGTGTAAACATTCGCATACTTCGGTTTGCTTCAATATATCTGAATTCCATTTTAATATTTAAAAAGTATATTTATGAATAATAAAACAAAAAATAAAAAACACAATATAACCCACAAAAAAAGAAAACTTCATTTTGTAAAAGAAATGAAAATTATAAGAGAAGCCTTATTAAGATCAGTTGCTATCGAAAGTTAATAAATCTTTAGCTATTTGTGAAAAATCAATATTCTCTCCAATTAGTTGATATATTTCTTTTGAAAGGGTATTATCTATATTGATATGATCTATGCCAATAGATGATGGAGTGAATATGATTATCAAGGAGCCATCGCATAGTATTATTTTTTCTTTTATAGGTAATAAAGATTGAATTATTTTACTTTTTATGTGAAAGAATACATCTAATAGTTTAAGGTTGGCTTTCGGTGTATCAAATGGCTCTACGTCAAATAATATGTTCATTTAATAAAAATATTGTTATGAAAAATAAAACCAAAAGTAAAGACATTAAAATTGTTGAAACTAAAAAAGAAAAATCATTATTTGAAAATAAGGGAATAATGATTTTGTTGTGTAGCACTAAAGATAATCATGTAAAATCTTCAAAATATGAATTTAGCTATAACTGTTTGATTAATTTAAAGGGTATGTAATTTGAATCAAATTTTCTAAAATCAGTTCAAGATGATTAAAAGATCGCCTATCTTTAGGTCTGGCAATTAATATCCTTTTTTCTTTTAATTCTTCCCAAATAACTTCATCTTCATTATCTTTTGCTTTTAAATAAGCATCATATAATTCTTTAGTAGTTGGTCGAAGTCCTTCAATATTGAACTGAATTATTGTATCTATATTAAATTCTAATGTAAAATCACTATCTCTATTAGTAATGATAATGACGTTATCCATTTTTAGATAATGACGTTATCCATTTTTAAAACTGATTTATAAATAGGGTGATGAATATTTAACTGGAATCCGGGCTCATCACTTTCTGTCAAATGCCCTTTTATTTTATTATTCGACTGTTTCCAGTTACTTATTTTAGAATCAATTTTTAAAACTACCATAATATTTATTTTCAATGAAAGTAATAATTATCGCATGATTTATTTTTTGTTATTTTTATTGAAACAATATATAATTAAAGTTTAGCCATTTCTGGTAGTCAGTCACACGCTTTTTTTTAAAATTATGAGAAAAAAATATACAGAGGATATTACTTCAATATTACTGATAGTAATAGTAGTCATCGGGGTTCCTTTATTTGTATATTTTACGTTTTTTACATCTGATGATTTTCAAAATACCGTAATCTCTAAAATTGCGTTTGCCATATCCAAATTTGCGGTACTACCAGTAGCAGTGTTATTGATAATATGCTACTGTTTAAATATTACTAAAGAGGATTTTACAAAAGGAGATAAGTCTTTCACGGTGTGGGTTAAAATGGGGATGTCTTTATTTATTCTACTATTTATACCGGCTATTCCTTCTTGGGGCATAAGAAGTATCACATTTTTAGTATTTTCTTTTTTAGCTTTTCTTAAAATAAGCAAAGGGGAAAAAGCTTACGCACGCGCATTTTTGTTTTATGCTATTTTATTTAATCCATTTATTAGAATAATATTTTTGATACCTTATAAATTTGCTTACTCATTTATATCTGCCAGTTTATTGATTTGGGGTATTTCTGATTTAATATACTATCATATTAATAATAAAAAATGAATAAAATTTGTTAGCTAAATTTGTATTTAATGAAAGAAGAAAAACTTAGTAATAACGGAATCTATGTACTGTAAATATTACCATTTAATATAGAGGTCTTTTACATTTTTTCTGCTTCTTGACAATTCAAAAAAGTTAGATAAAATACCTAAGTATTTTACTGTTGTTATATGGATATTATTATCCTCACCAACTTTCGCAATATCTTCCAAGTAAACAGAAAATATAAATCCATTAAAAGCGGTTCTTGTATTAGTATGAACATTTAGAAGGGCGAAATCTTTTGTATAATTTTTAAAACTGCTGTAAGATGGATTTGTAATGATTAGTATCACCATCAAAGCACCTATTAGTATTAATATTTTTTTAGTAAATTTCATTGATTATTAATGATACTTCTTTTCCTTATTTTCTTCTTTGTTCTTTTTTATAACTTTAGTAGAAACTAATGCTCCCATTAATTCTTCAAAGGTTCCATTTACAACTAATTTTTCTTTGTATTTAATTGGGACTTTATCTTGTTTTTTATTTAATTTTTTTTTAGGCTGTGTCATACAGCTAAATTAAGCATATTTAAACACAAATCCTTTTGTTGATTTTCTTAACCCTCTCACACATTTTGATATGTTAGGTGCTATAATACCAGTCATTATCGAAGCCTCTTTTAGTGAACTATACTTAGCTACAATCTTATTATTTTTTATTTGATAAACAGCTCTCATTTTACCCTGCGCACCAACGCTTAAATCAGGTAATTGAGGACGTATCATTGGCAATTCTGAAAGTTCTGTTTTCTTTATTAAATCTTTATAAGTTAATCTGCCAGCTATTTTAGTAAGTGAAATTTCAAATCTTTCTCCATCTTTTAATTCTCTTGTGTTGTACCTGTATTCGGTTTCCCTGCAATACCTAAATAAATGTTTAGGACTAATTTGGTGGTAAATGCCAATAATCGACCTTTTAAACAATGAGAATGCTCCCTCAATACCATTCGTATGAATTACACCATTTCTTACATATTCTTGTGCAGAGTGATTTACAGATTGGTGTCCAGCATAATCGCTTGCATGGTTCATATAAACACTGGTTCCATCTGTCATTAGGAATGCACTTTTATCAACATTCTTTTCAAGAATTACAGAAATATTTTCACGGCTATCTGCCTGTCCAGAAACTACCAATCTTAAATCACCCTCTCTTTCAAGCATACCTATAACCATTGTTTTATTTACGTTTTTGCCTACTTCTCTAATTGCTCTTCTTTTTGATGTCTGCATATTCTTCATCTTTCCGCCAATAAAAACCTCGTCAATTTCAACGGTATTTTTTAATAACAATGAACCATTTGTTTTTAAAAACTCCCTAATTCTATGAAGCATAAACCATCCAGTTTTTTGTGTCACACCTAAGTCTTTTGCAAGTTGTATAGAACTAATTCCCTTCTTGTGTGAAGTGATTAAGTAAACAGCAGGGAACCATGTTGTAAGAGGTATATTGCTTGCATGGAACACGGAGCCGGTAGTTACGCTATATTTCTTATAACATTCTTTATTACCACATTTAAAACGTTTGCCATTCTCAATAATATAATATTTATTGCTTCCACAATAAGGGCATTCAGGGCAACCGTTCCATCTTTGTTGCACTAAAAATTGTCTGCATTTATCTTCGTCTGAAAATTGCCTTATCACATCTGTTAAGGTCTTTACTGGCTTGTAAGTATTCATAATAAAAGTAGTTTAAATTTTACATGATCTATTGCATCATTCAAAAAGTTTACTACCTTTACAGTAGTAAAAGAATGGAGCGGACGGGGATTGAACCCGTATAAAGAACTTGATAGGTACCTGCATTAGCCATTGTGCTACCGCCCCAAATTTTTTAAAGAACTAAAGCCATTGTACAGTCTGCCGTCCAAAGCATTGTATTTTGGCTTTTTTTATTTTATAGAATACACATTTATTCTTCCATCTTTTGACAATTCATCTCTTTTAAGTTCTTTGCCATTGTGTATGCTTAATACTGTCGAAACATTTTTTGCAGCTTTTACTTTATCAGCGTTTAACACTGGGTCAATTGCTAACATTCTGTCTATAATTTCCCTGCTTGTCATTCCACTTCCAAAAGTGTCATGATTCTCGTTTAAAACATATTTTATTTTTTCAAGTATTGTCCATTTAGGGTTGTAGGGAGGCATACCTCCATAAAATTTTTGTGTAGTTAGCTTTAGTGGTTCTTTGGGGGTAGCCTCATTGTTCCCCGAATTTAATTGGCTTATTATGTTTTCGATTTCCTTTTCTTCTTTATCCAATTCCTTTTTCTTTTCACGAATAGCCTTTAGCTGCCCCCCGTAAAAATCTGTCATTAATTTTACGTGTTCATCTTTTATTTCTATGTGTATTGACATATTATTGGTTTATTAATACTCAAAATTATGGTATTTCTAATTACGAACCAAATAATTTAGAAACTATTTCTAATAATACTATTAAAATAAAAGTACTCGATTTCTAATAATTATACGTTATGGTATGCTTAAAATAGAAAAAGCCCTACATTTTTAGTGTAAGGCTTTATATTTCAATAAGTTATTAAATCTTGTCCCTTATTCTATATAATATCCCATTTTTTGCAGGGCTTTAATGATAAAGAAATACCTTTTAAAGATTACAACATAGTCACTGTCGTAGTAGAAGTAATTTTCGAAGAAGTTGGAAGTTCCTGGCCCATTACGCCAATAATACCTGATGCATCTACAGTAGAGGTATTTGAATGAATAACCCCCGTGGAAATATCAACTGTTTCTTCTCCGGAAAATTTGCCGGTAGTTTTTGTGGTAATTTCCATTCCCTGGTTTTCCATTTTGGTATCAGTAGTCATGTCGCCATTAAGTTCAATAGTTGCCATATTTCCATTGATTTCTTTTACTAAATAAGTGGTTGATTTTGAAATGCCATCATTATCTGTTTTCAAAGTCCAGGTGGAACCCGCTTTTAAATCTTGGGGTAATGATTCGAAAGCCATATCGGCTCCATACCCTGTAGCTTCAAAATTGCCTAATTGTTTTGCCACCATATTGGTTTCTTCTGAAGAATCATCATTTTGTTGAGGGATTAATTTGCCCGATTTATCAATAACCACTTTTTTGGGTTGGTTGATGTATTCTTTTAATGCACTGCCGATTGGCCCATCAATATCTTCCTTTTTTTCGGAGTCAAAATTCATTTCCTGCCCCATTTGGGACATATTCATTTTTACACCCGTTACAGTATTGGTAAGATTATAATTGTTGTCAACTAAATCGTTCACTTCAATGCTATAGGTAGAAGTTACATCCGCATTAGCTTCCATTTCCTGGCCTTGCATTTTAGTTGAGCTTTTGGTAGATACTTTGTTTTCTACCAAATATTTTTGTCCTTTTTTAAGATTTAAAGCATTGTTATTTTGTGCGAAAAGTATTGTGCCGCTAAACAATGAAGCAGTTGTGATTAGTATGATTTTTTTCATAATTTTTTAATTTTTGAATGACAAATATAACAAGGCGTTGCCAATCTGTTTTAGAAAATTAATAGAAATTCCGATATTACTGAACTGATTAATTCTGGTATATAGTTCAGTAGTAGCCTATGCATCCTCATTAATGTAAATATTATCCTTATTTAAATAATAAATATAACATCAGTAATCAGTAATAGAAATTATTCCCCAATAATGTAATTTTTTTCTAAAAGGATTAAAAGTTTAATATTTTGATTTAATGTTTAATTAATATTGCAAATATTAATTAAACATTAAGATAAGATGCCTCTGTTACCAAAAACTCCTCCTAATGAATTAAAGCGCACCCTTACTCCTGTTATGTTGTGGGGGCTTGGTGTGGGTTATGTTATTTCAGGGATGTACTTCGGCTGGAACTTAGGACTCGCGGAGGGGGGCACCCTGGGGTTAGCGATAGCTACTTTTTTCATCACTATAATGTATGTAACATTTACATTCAGTTATGCTGAACTGGCATGTGCTATACCTAAAGCAGGAGGGGCTTTTGACTATGCAAACAGGGCTCTTGGCAAAGACATGGGCTTTGTTGCCGGCATGGCACAGAATATTGAATTTATTTTTGCTCCGCCTGCCATTGCATTTGCAATTGGCGCTTATTTTAATTTATTTTTTCCGCAAATCCCTATCATTGCTATTGCGATTTTTGGATATGTATTATTTACAGGGTTGAATATTTACGGTGTAAAGGCTGCGGCTATGTTTGAATTGGTCATTACTATTTTAGCCGTCGGTGAATTATTATTATTTACAGGGATTACTATTCCTCATTTTGATTTTAAAAATTTGCAGCACAATGCATTGCCTCATGGATGGCAGGGAATTTTTGCCGCAATTCCTTTTGCTATATGGTTTTTCCTGGCTATAGAAGGTGTTGCTAATGTGGCGGAAGAAGCTATCAATCCCCAGCGAACGATCCTAATAGGATTTGGTTCTGCTATCCTTACCCTGGTGATTTTATGTATACTGACATTTGCGTCATCAGTTGGTGTGGCCGGGTGGGAAGCCATTGTTTATAAAGCGGATGGTACTACTTCAGATTCCCCTTTACCACTTGCTTTGAGCCATATTGTAGGAAGTAATCATGTCTTGTATCATTTGCTTATTACAGTAGGTTTATTTGGATTGGTAGCATCTTTTCATGGAATTATTTTGGCAGCAGGAAGATCAGTCTTCGAATTTGGCAGAGTAAAATTTGCTCCTTCTTTTATTGGCAAAATTCATCCAAAATTTCAAACGCCTTCCAATGCATTGCTGGTAAATATGGGGATAGGAATTGTAGCCTTACTTACAGGTAAAACTGCTGAGATTATTACCATTTCAGTATTTGGTGCATTAACGTTATATATCATTTCTATGATATCGCAATTGCAACTAAGAAAAAAAGAGCCTCAGTTGGAGCGGCCTTTTAAAGTGCCAATGTTTCCTTTCTTTCCGGTCACGGCATTAGTGATTGCAATCGTTTCTTTTATTGCTATGGTAATTTTTAACCGGGACCTGGCAATTATTTATTTTGTGATAATGGGTATTTGTTATGGAGCTTTTAAGATTTTTAAAAGTAAAGAAGTATAAATTTGTTATAAAATTTTTTGATTAAAAAAGATATATGAACAAAGATGAAATCATTCAATACGTAAAAGATCATCCTTCCGGAAAAGTGAAAATTGCGTTTACTGATATAGATGGGATACTGCGTGGAAAATATATTTCCTCGGAGAAATTTCTTTTAGGAATTGATAGTAATACAAGTTTTTGTGATGTGATTTTTGGTTGGGATTCAAATGATGTGGCTTATGATAATGTGGCTTTTACCGGTTGGCATACCGGGTATCCTGATGCGCCTGCTAAAATCGATTTGTCAACTTTTAGAAAGATTCCATGGGAGAATGATGTTCCTTTTTTCCTCGGAGAAATGATTGATAAAAAAGGGAAACCATCTTCTGTGTGCCCAAGACAATTGTTAAAGAAAGTTTTAAATGATGCCAATAAGGAAGGCTTCTTGCCCTATTTTGCGCAGGAATTTGAGTGGTACAATTTTGCTGAAACTCCACAGAGCATCCATGATAAACAATTTAAAAACCTTACCCCACTTACACCGGGGATGTTTGGATATTCAATTCTCAGGAGCTCATTGCAAAATCCCTATTTCACGGATTTGTTTGAGTTGCTTGGAAAATTTAATATTCCTATTGAAGGTTTGCATACAGAAACAGGACCGGGGACTTATGAAGCAGCGATTAACTATTCTGAGATGGTAGAAGCAGCTGACCGGGCTGTCTTATTCAAGACATCTGTGAAAGAAATTGCGTACAGGCATGGATGTATGGCTACATTTATGGCAAAGATCAATGAAAATCTTCCCGGCTGCGGGGGGCATGTGCATCAAAGTCTTTGGGATATAAAGGGACAAAAGAATCTTTTTTATAATGAAAAGGACTCAATGAAGATGAGTAGCCTGATGAAGAATTATATCGCAGGTCAATTGTATTGCCTACCTTATATATTACCCATGTTTGCACCTGTTATAAATAGTTACAAACGATTGGTAGAAGGTGCCTGGGCCCCCACAACGCTTACCTGGGGAGTGGATAACCGAACCGTTGCATTGCGTGTGCTATCAGCAGGTAATAAGTCTTGCAGGTTAGAAACAAGAGTGATTGGTTCAGATGTAAATCCATATTTGGCCATGGCTGCTTCATTGGCCTCTGGATTGTATGGGATAAAAAATAAATTAAAATTAAAAAAGCCTGCTACTATCGGAAATGGCTATAAAGATTATTCAAATGGAACACTTCCGGCTACTTTACATGAAGCTACACAAATGATGAAGCAATCGGCTGTAGCAAAAGAAATATTAGGCGAAGAATTTGTTGAACACTTTGTCCAGACCCGTGAATGGGAATGGAAACAGCATTTGAAAGCTGTTACTGATTGGGAATATAGAAGATATTTTGAGCTCATATAATTTTATGAAACCGGAATTGTCGGTTTTATCAATAAAAAAATTAAAATTCGTAACACATTAAAAAACATTCAACTTTTCTGCATGAACTTCAATAAAATTTATCAATATAATTTCCCAACCACCATTCGGTTTGGGGCCGGATCCAGCAAAGAATTAGGGGATTATTTACTAAAGAATCATTTATCAAATCCCCTTATAGTTACAGACCCAAACGTGGCACAACTGGATTTTTTTAAAGAAATTATTGCTGATCTTAAAAAGAACAATATTTCAACAGAAGTATTTAGTGATATTCATAAAAACCCTGTCAGGCCTGATGTGTATAAGGGCACCGATATTTATGATGCAACTCATCGGGATTCTATTGTAGGAATAGGAGGTGGAGCAGCTTTGGACGTTTCAAGGGCAATTGTGTTGAGGGTAAATCACCGGGAAGACCTTTTTAAGTATGATGATTTGATTGGTGGCGATGTGTATGTGACCAACGATGTTCCGCACTTTATTACGATTCCGACTACGGCAGGTACAGGAAGTGAAGTGGGACGGAGTGCAATCATTTCCGATGAAGTAACACATCAGAAGAAAATACTTTTCTCTCCAAAGTTGTTGGCTAAAATTGTTTTTGTAGATCCGTTATTGACAATGGAATTACCTCCTTTTATTACTGCCGCTACCGGTATGGATGCATTGACTCATAATATGGAAGCTTTCCTGGTAAATATGATTCATCCGATGTGTGATGGAATTGCATTGGAAGGCATTTCCTTAATTAACCAATCACTTGAAAAAGCGGTGAACAAACCTGATCTTGAATCAAGAAGTAAGATGCTCATAGCTTCTTTGATGGGAGCTGTTGCCTTTCAAAAAGGATTAGGGGTAGTTCATTCATTAGCACATCCACTATCCTCATTACTGGATACGCATCATGGGTTAGCCAATGCAGTAAATATTCCTTATGGAATGCAATTTAATATTGAAGGCTTTGAGCATAAATTTAAACGCATAGCAAGGACGCTTGAATTAAAGGATGAAACAGGTGAGGGGGTTATCCAATATTTACATGACCTAAATGATAAAATAAACATACCGCATCATCTTAAAGATATTGGTGTTAAAGAAGAACATATCGAAGCACTGGCAGACCTTGCTATTGCAGATTTTGCTCATCCCAATAATCCAAAACCTGTTACTAGGGAAGATTTTAAGCAATTATATTTAAATGCTTTTTAAGGGAATAATTATTCTTATTAAAATATGTGAAAATGAAAAATATAGTTATCGGAATAAGCGAAGGCTCTAAATATTTTAACTATGAAAACTGGATTAAAGATGAGCCGGGAATAGAAATAATTAAATTGAGTTATCACCTGGATAATTTTAAGGAGGTTGAAAGATGTGATGGAATTATTTTATCAGGTGGAAATGATATCAATCCAAGATTGTATAATCAGCCCGACTTTTTAGTTTATGTTGATCCGAAAGATATTGACGAGAAAAGAGATGAATTTGAATGGAATATTATAAGACATACCGAAGAAGTTCAAAAACCTTTATTAGGAATATGCAGAGGGCTTCAGATGGTGAACGTTTATTTTGGTGGCACATTAATTCCAGATATACCTGCATTTGGAAAATTTAATCATGGAAAATTTGAAGAAGGAAATGACAGGGAGCATTTTGTTGACATCGATCCTAATTCAGTTTTATATAAAATTATCGGTAAAGAAAAGGGCGTAATAAACAGTGCCCATCACCAGGGAGCGGATATGCCGGGATTGGGTCTTGTCGTAAATGCATTTTCGCCGGATGGAATTATTGAAGGAATGGAAAGAAGATATCCGGAAGGAAAATCATTCCTGATGCTTGTACAGTGGCATCCGGAGAGAATGAAAGACAAGAAAAGTGTTTTTTCAAAAAAAATTAAAGACAGTTTTTTAGACGTTGTTCAACAAACCATTTAATAAGTAATTTATGAAAATCATTAATCCCGCGACAGAAGAGCTTCTCAGGGAAATTGAAGAAGATACAAAGACAAGTATACAAGAAAAGTTTCAAACATTGCAAGCTGCTCAGCCGGAATGGCAAAGCGTTTTATTGGCAGAAAGGGTAACAATTTTGCAACAATTTTCTACTCTGCTTAAGGAAAATATAGAACACCTTGCGCTTACGCTTACAAGCGAGGTTGGTAAACCTTTGCAGCAATCCCGTAATGAAATTAATGGTGCTGTTAGCCGTATCCAATGGCTTACGGGAAATGCTGAAAAATATTTATCAGATGAAATTATGAATCTTGAACAGGGCCTGGAAGAAAAAATTTCTTATGAGCCCTTAGGAACTATTTGCAATATCTCGGCCTGGAATTATCCTTACCTTGTAGGAGTGAACGTGTTTGTGCCTGCCCTGTTAGCAGGAAATACAGTTATGTATAAGCCTTCGGAATATGCTACGCTTACAGCATTGGAAATTGAAAAGCTATTACAAAAGGCAGGATTGCATGAAAATGTTTTTCATGTAGCAATTGGAGCAAAGGAAGTTGGAGAATTATTGCTTGAATTACCATTTGATGGGTATTTTTTTACAGGATCTTATAAAACCGGGAAATATATTTTTGAAAAGGTAGCCGCTAAAATGGTTCCATGTCAATGTGAATTGGGCGGTAAAGATCCATTGTATGTAGCAGACGATGTAGCAGATATTAAATCTATTGCGGCTGGCACTGCGGATGGGGCCTTTTATAACAATGGCCAAAGCTGCTGTTCTGTAGAAAGAATTTATGTGAATGAAAAAATCTATGATCAATATCTTGATGAGTTTGTGAAAGAAGTGCAATCATGGAAGATAGGATTACCAACAGAAGAAGGAATTTATTTTGGTTCTCTTACAAGAAAAGAACAACTTAATGTTTTGGAAGATCAAGTTAAAGATGCTCTACAAAAGGGGGCCAATATTGTAACAGGAGGTAAACGAATAGAAGGAAGTGGTTATTATTTTGAGCCAACTATCCTAACAAATGTTACCAATGAAATGCTTGTCATGAAAGAAGAATCGTTCGGGCCTATTATCGGCATTATGAAAGTAAATAGTGATGAAGAGGCAATGCAATTAATGCAGGATACGGAATATGGATTAACCGCTTCAGTTTATAGTACAGATAGAGCAAGAGCTGAAAATATTTTAAGACAAATAAATTCTGGCAGCGGTTACTGGAATTGCTGCGATAGGGTAAGTGCAGCCCTTCCCTGGAGTGGAAGAAAACATTCTGGATTTGGAGTTACGCTTTCACATGCAGGGTTACGTGCATTTGTGAAACCTAAGGCCTGGCATCTGAGAGGATAATAAGGAATGTTTAATCTACCTTTTTCCCCTCCTGGTTCTTATTCTGTTAAATTTTTAATTTTGTAAAAAAATCATCTTCCTCAATTTCTTTTACGCAACCGGGTTGCAGGTCCTTTAAAAGGAGGTCTTCAATGCTTACTCTTATTAACCGTTTGCAACGATGACGAACCGCTGCCATCATTTTTCTAACCTGTCGGTGTTTTCCTTCAAATAAAGTTATTAGCAGCCATGTATGAATTCCAAATTGCTCCGATGACTCAATATATGGATAAATCTTTTCCGGATGGTCAACTATATCTACATCACTCGCAGGAGTCAGGTAGTTGTTGCCTCCTTCAATACGAATGGAAACACCGGTTCTTAATATTTGAAGGCTTTCTTCGCTCAATAAATTATTGACCTGTACCAGGTAAACTCTTTTATGAGGAGTGCCGCCGGAAAATAATAGCCGGGTTACATCTTTATTGGTTGTCAATATTAATAAGCCTTCTGAATGATTGTCTAACCTGCCGATAGCATGTGTGCCCTCAGGAAAGCGATAATCAAGATCGCCAAGTAAACCAACTTTATGTGGGCTCACAAATTGTGATACCATATTGCAGGGCTTGTTGATAATAAAATAGCTGTTTGCTTTTATGGTATCCTGGTTGTTCATTTAATACCTGCTGGAGTTTTGAAAATAATTTTTGGTACAAA
Source organism: Bacteroidota bacterium (assembly GCA_030706605.1). Classification (GTDB taxonomy): domain Bacteria; phylum Bacteroidota; class Bacteroidia; order Chitinophagales; family Chitinophagaceae; genus Ginsengibacter. The sequence goes on along the minus strand of JAUZOE010000008.1, from coordinate 167 downwards.
TTAATGTTTCCATCCAAAGTTTAAATATTTAATTAACCCAAGTTGCTAATTAAAAAGGACATCGATAAAGAATAATTTTGAGTTACGACACTTAAAAAATCTTTACCGATGCTTAATGAAGATAAAATTATAGCAATTTTCTGTTTAGTGGATGATCTGCTAAAAGG
>JAUZOE010000071.1 GCA_030706605.1 Bacteroidota bacterium | reverse complement strand
TTTCATTTGCTCCATAAGTGTCATTGCTCCATTTGCTGTTATTTACAAAATCATTAAGGGCAGTCTGTAAAGTAGTAAATGTTTTTTTATCAACGCTGTTATTTACACGGTTATTTATTACACTCACCCTGGCACGCAACTCCTGTCCATGGCCTGAAGCAGTAAAAAAGCATAATAAAAAAAACAGGAATAATTTATTCATTTCTATATTGGATAACGGTATTTACAATATCTTCTGCAACTTCTTCTTTGGTTTTAGTGGGAAATTTATATTCTTTTCCCTTCTTGTCAAAAATGGTAATTCTGTTGGTATCCAGTCCAAATCCCGCCCCCTCATCATTCGTTGAATTTAAGACAATAAGATCGGCCTTCTTATGGCGTAATTTTTTTATTGCATTTTCTTTTTCGTTATTTGTTTCTAAAGCAAATCCTACCAAAGTCTGACCGGAAGATTTCCTTTTTCCAGTTTCAAAAAGAATGTCTTTTGTTTTCTTTAATTCAAGTGAAAATTCTTCCGATTTTTTTTTAATTTTTTGGGGGCTAATTGTTTTTGGAGCATAATCAGCTACCGCTGCAGCCATGATAATTATGTCATAGGATTGCAAATCTTTCATACAGGCCTTGTACATTTCATCTGCAGAAACCACTTTCTTTATTTTTATTCCTTTGTTGGTCAGAAGGGTTGAGGGGCCTAGAACAAGCTGAACCTCTGCGCCTCGTTTATACAATTCTTCTGCAATTGCTACTCCCATTTTACCGCTGGAATGATTACTGATAAAACGAACAGGATCTATAGCTTCATAGGTTGGCCCAGCGGTAACTAATGCTATTTTCCCATTCAGGTCATTTTTTTTTTCAAAAAATCCTTTAAGATATTTGACTATTTCTTCCGGTTCTGCCATCCTTCCCTTACCCGTTAGCCCACTGGCCAGTTCGCCCTTATTAACCGGCAGAAAAATATTTCCATTTTGTTGCAAGGTGCCAACATTTTTTTGGGTTGAGGGATGATGCCACATGTCTTCGTCCATAGCAGGGGCAATTAATACAGGTGCCTGTGAAGATAAGTAAATGGCCAGTAAAAGATTATCACAAGTTCCATTTGCCATTTTTGCAATGGTATTACATGAAGCGGGCGCAACTATCATCGCATCTGCCCAACGACCCAGCATCACATGATTTGCCCAGGTATCCCCGTCAAATAAATCCGAAAGGACTTTGTTTTTTGAGAGGGTAGCAAAAGTAAGAGGAGTTACAAAATCTTTAGCACCTTCTGTCATAATTACTTTTACTTCTGCACCTGCCTTTACAAGTAAACGGACCAGAAATACAGATTTGTATGCAGCAATGCTGCCAGTAATGCCCAATAAAATCTTTTTTCCTTTAAGCACTATTTTTTATTTGGAAAGGTACTATAAAATAAAAATGGTGGAATCAACCACCATTAAAATTATCATTTCTTATGAAAAAGAAATAAAATTATTTAATCAAAAAGAGTATCCTCATTTCTGCGGTAATATATTTTATCTTCCATAAATTCCGCAGTAGCCAATAATGCAGGATTAGGCATTCTTTCATACGCCCTTGAAATTTCTATTTGTTCCTTATTCTCATGAATTTCTTCCAGGCTGTCTGTATGGCTCGCAAATTCTTCCAGTTTATTATGCAGTTCCTCTTTAATTGCGATGTTAATTTGGTTAGCTCTTTTGGCAATTACGGTGATAGACTCGTATAAGTTGCCTGTTTTATTCTTAATATCGATAAGATTTTGGGTTTCCACAACATTGCTGGTGTTGCTATTCTGTTGCCGTCTTAGTTTGCTCATTTTGTATTTGTTTAATATTATT
>JAUZOE010000070.1 GCA_030706605.1 Bacteroidota bacterium | reverse complement strand
GGGAAAAGCCGCTGGCACTTACCTGCAGGCAGGCCACAGTGAGTAAAATAGCAGCTACATTCATGATTCGCAGGGTTTTAATAAGGATCCCCCTTTGAATATACCGGGTATTAAATCGAGCAATGTGCATATGGTTGAAACATTTGGGTTTAAAATGATCAGTTGGTTAATTTTCTTGTCTTAATTGAGATTTACAGCCTTGATTATTTACTGGTTATTATAATTTTTTTACCTTCTATTTTAAAATGGATCCCGCCGACTTCAAGTACTTTCAACATTTGTGAAGCATTCACATCTTCTGAAACTTCACCGCCATAATGATCGGTTGGCTTTTGACCGTTATATACTACCTCAACATTATACCAACGCTCTACTTGTCTCATAATCGTTTCGATACTTGCATTTTTGAAACTGAAAAATCCATCCTTCCAGGCCACGGCTTCATTGATATCTGCATTTTCCACCGACATTTGGTTGCCCTGATTTTCCACTATAGCCTGTTGCCCGGGCTTTATGGTAACAGAGGCGTTATTGTTGAACACTTTCACACTTCCTTCCAGCAAGGTTACCCTTGCCGCCGTTTCGTTATCGTATGCATTTACATTAAAATGGGTACCCAAAACGCGGATTTCCCTTTTTACATTAGATGGGGAATTGATTGCCACGGTAAAAGGCATCTTCTTCTCTGGACCCTTCCCTGAGGGTAGAAGGATCGTTTTTACTTCAAAGTAAACCTCTCCGGAAATTTCCACTTTCCTTTCAGGTCCGGTAAATGCAGTGGGATAAATAATGGAGGATGCTGCATTAAGCCACACCTTTGTGCCATCCGATAACTCTAATTGGTATTGCCGCCCTTTCGGGGTGGTCATCTTGTTGTATAGAACTTCTCCTTTGGGATTTTCTTTATTCCTGTAGCTTATCTGGTCCCCGTTCTTAAGAATATGTACATTGCCCTGGTTAGCCAGCATCCCGTTTTTGAGACTATCCAGGACGATTTGTTTGCCATTAGACAATGTAAGTATCGCCCCTGAATGCCCCGGTGCAATATCATTTAAAAGTGGTTTTGGTTTTACAACCCGATTCGCTAAAACTTTGGGAGTAGTATGATGTGAAAATAAATAGATGCTGCCAGCAGAAATGATGAATAGTGCAGCTGCCCACCATTTGAAGCGAAACCTTTTTGGGGAAGTAATTTGGTGAATAATTTGATCTTCTTCACGGTGGGCAGTCCGCACAATATTATTAAATATCTCATTAGCCTTATGCTCATCCATTTCATGATTTGCAACGGTATCTTTAACTTCCTCACTTATTAATCGTTTTAAAACGTCGGCATAATCGTGATGAGCTACCATTTCCAGGAATTCATTCTTTTCTTCTGGCGTATAATCCCTGCGGATATACTTTTCAAACAATTGATTAAACCTTGTAATATTTTTTTTCATTAATGTCTTGTTGTACAGGCCGTAAAAATTATCAATACGAAATGATCAGCGAAGTGGAAGGATCAAGCTATAATTACGTCATGTATTATTAAGACACCTGAAAAATAAAAGAGGACTGGTTTAGCCCCACGGATTTTCATAATGCAGGGAACCTGCAAATAAAAAGTATAAAGAAAATAATAATCGCATCTATTTCCTGGTCTGCTGAGATGGCTTTTTTGATATGCTTCAATGCTTCAACGATATGACCTTTTACGGTGGAAGGCGAGATACCCATTGCCTCAGCAATTTCGTGATGCTTTAATCCTTCTTTGCGGCTGTAATTATAAACCTTTTGTTGTTGGGGTGAGAGTTGGTTAACGGCTTTATTGACGAGGCTGTACAATTCTTTATAGTAAATGCTGTCGAATCCTTCAGGGTGGTGTTGCTCGTTTTGAACGATGGCCATCTTACGGACCATTGCCTGTTCATGCGCGATTTTTCGTAAATAGTTAAAAATATGGTTCCGGACCATTGAGTTCAGGTAGGCATCAAAGTTCCTGATGGCAGATAAATTTTCTCTGTGGGTCCATAATTTTATGAACATTTCCTGTACCACATCTTCAGATGCCTGCTTTTCACCGGTAAACTTTAAGGCGATTGAAAATATTTTATTTCGATAATTATCGTAAAGGTACCTGAAAGCTTCTTTATTACCCTCAGAAATCAGGAGCAATAATTCATCATTAGTATATGGAGCAATCGGGATCACATCAGGCAATATGAAAAGGTTTACGATCTTTTAGAAGTCTTTAGAAAGAGTACTATATGAATGACAGTTAAAAATTCAATTGTGCTGCTTTAAATATTTTAATGGTAAAGCTCATGTCATAAGTAGTTGGATATTGATGGGTTTATAAAATGCAAAGATTCTGATTTTAGCTGGCAATCTTAAGAAAATCCGCTTAATTATAGAGACATATTTTTAATGAATAGCCTTTTTTTTAATTATGATAATTTCCCGGTACTGCTTTAATAAAAAATAAACTACATTTCATTTCTGAAATTATCTTCAATGCATGTAAAGGAAAGGTTCCAAAATAACTACGACTTTTTGCGACTTTTTGCGGCTTGTTGTATTATCTTTTTTCATTCCTTTGGGCTTCTCGGAAAAATGGCTGCAGAGCCCCTTGTTCAGATTACCAAAGGCAGAATTAATTTCTCATTTGTTGGTCTTAGTATCTTTTTTTGTATCAGCGGTTACCTGATAGCAAAGAGTGTGGTGAAATCCCCTACTATAGCCAATTATTTATGGAAAAGACTATTGAGGATTCAGCCACTTCTTATAGTAACCTGTTTCTTAACTGTTTTCCTGCTTGGCCCTTTTTTTACAAGTGTCCCGCTTAAAACCTATTTTTCGCACTTCGAAACGTACAGTTATTTCAGAAATATTCTTCCTGTTTTTGGCTTACAGTTTACCTTGCCAGGCGTATTTAGTCATAGCCTTACAGATAAAGGCGTAAATGGCTCGTTATGGACATTGATAGTTGAAGAGAGAATGTATTTGATAATGACGGTTGTTTTTTTATACAAAAAGGATAAGTCTGCCTACTTTATTGCCCTGATAATTTTACTTAATGTGTTTTACCTGGTAAACCGTTATTTTTTTTACGGGGAAATGTTTCCGGTTTTTTCGGGTGAAGCTTTTTTTTATGCCCTTCTGTTTTTAAATTCTGCCTC
>JAUZOE010000007.1 GCA_030706605.1 Bacteroidota bacterium | reverse complement strand
TTCCCTGATTTTTGTTAGCGTATAGGGGATGAATTCCTGTCCGCCAAACCCCGGATTGACGCTCATCATATTGACGAGATCAATATCTGCTATAATATCTTTCAGGAGAGAAACAGGAGAGTGAGGATTAATGGCAACGCCGGCCTTCATTCCTAAAGATTTTATTTGTTGAATATTGCGGTGCAAATTAATGCAGGCTTCCAGGTGTATGGTAAGCCCGTCTGCGCCTGCTTCCTTAAATTCTTCGGCATATTTTTCGGGTTCCAGGATCATTAAATGCACATCAAAAAATTTAGTTCCCACTTTTTTCATTTGCCTGATAAACGACATTCCGTAACTAATATTGGGAACAAATCTTCCATCCATTACATCAAGGTGAAACCAGTCGGCCTTACTTTCATTAAGCATTTTACATGCAGCTCCCAGGTTTAAAAAATCGGCGGCTAAAAGCGAAGGTGCAACGATGGGCATTAGTTGATTATTTTAAATGATAAATAGTGAATTCTTATTTTTTATTTTGAATTTTATTAAGCGCTTCTTTGGCTTCTACAAAATTCTTATCATACAATAAAGCATTTTGATAACTCTCAATGGCATCTTTTCTTTGGTTTAATTTTTCATAACACTTACCCATCCAGTAATATCCCTCATCGTAATTATTTTGTAAGGTAACGGCTCTTTTTAAAACAACCAATGCCTTATTATATTTTGCCAGGTTATAGAAGGCAATGGCTTTTTCCCGGTAAGCATACATATAGGAATAATTCAGTTGCAGGCAACTATCTAGATACGGAATTGCTTTTTGCGGTTGATTGATATAATTAAAATACAATCCTTTTATAAAGAAAGCATCTTTGGCCGATTTGTCTTTATCGCTTTTCAGAAGTTCATCAGCAATTTTTAAGGCTTTCTCGTTTTTGGTTTCTGCATAAATGGTTCCCAGGGCTACCAGGTATTCAGATAGGGGATAAATATTAATTGCCTGTTCTAATGAATTGATGGCGTTGCTAGTATCACCGTTCTCGAAATACAAAGTGGCCTTAATATCCCACAAATACGCATTGCCACTATCTTTTCTTATTTGTTCATCTGTAAGGGTAAGGGCCGAATCATAGCTTCCTGAATCCCTGTAGGCTTCTATCAAATTCTGTATAAGCATTGAAGAATCAGGATATTGCCTGATTTCATTCTTTAAATTTTCTATTGGATTGGCAGCAGTGGTTACTTGTTGGGGTTTATTATCACTTGAATTACATGAAATAAAAATAACTAAAAGGCTGATCGTAAAATAATAAAATTTAGATGTCTTCATTTCGCAAATTTAGTACTACAAATTATAAACTGGTTATTACTAATGTTTGAATGGCATATGATATTCAAAGTAGGGTTTAATTTTTAAGAATCACGGTCTTTCGATTTTGTCACATGGCGGGGCGATAATTCAATGACCTCACAATCTTTAATATCGCTGCCATCAATTACAAAACGGATGAGGGTTCTTACTTTGTGCCAGCCATGATTTCCGGCAGCGCCGGGATTCATGTGCAGGCATTTTAATTTTTCATCGTACATAATCTTTAAGATATGCGAATGCCCGCTGATAAAAAGTTGAGGCCGGTGAAGTAAAATTTCCTGTTTCGTTTCTGCATTGTAGCGTGGCGGGTAGCCACCAATATGCCGCATCATTACCTTTACGCCTTCGCAGTTAAAGACTAACTGTTCCGGGTACATGCTTTTTATGTCATAGCCATCTATATTACCATACACCCCTCGGAGAGGTTTCAATGATTTTAATTGATCCGCAACCCGGCTGGTGCCAAAATCTCCTGCATGCCATATTTCATCACAATTTTTGAAATGCTCAAAAACGGATTCATCCAAAAAATTATGCGTGTCCGAGATTAGTCCGATGCGTGTCAATATTAATTTTTATTGCGAAAATACAAATCTATGGATAGGATGTTATTAGAGTGGAAATAATAAAAGATACAAATTTTTGCTAAAAAATATTATAATACAGTTAATTTGAACCAGCGTTCATGTTTTCATGTGGAGGGAAATTTCTTAATCATTATATTTCAAATTATGTTAACTGCTTTTATTAATGCAATTATTTTTACCGGGAAAGAAGAAATTGCCGGTAAAGCGCTCATCATTGAAGATGATACCATAAAAGAAATTACAGACATCAACCTGGTTCCTCCTGGTGCAAGGCAGATTGACTGTAAAGATTGTTATATTGCTCCTGGTTTTATTGACCTGCAAATTTATGGAGCTGGCGGATACTTATTTTCGGATAAACCTTCTGCAATAGCTTTACAATCTATGGCCGATAGCCTTGTAGCTACCGGCACTACAGGGTTCCTGGCTACACTGGCCACCAATTCTTTGGATATATTTAGGGAAGCCATTAAAGTGGTTAAAGAAAATCCACATCCCGCAGTGATGGGTTTGCATTTTGAAGGACCTTATATTAACCCGGTAAAACGCGGAGCCCACCTGGTAGAATGCATTAAGCGGCCCACGAAAAAAGAAGTGGAAGAACTGCTGGAAGACGCAGGTGGTGTGTTGAAAATGATGACACTGGCTCCTGAAATGTGCGATCCTGAAATTATCAGGTTACTGACGGATAATGGAGTAGTAGTGTCAGCAGGGCATAGCAATTCCACATTTAATGAAGCTGAGAAAGGATTTGAAAATGGTATCACTACAGTTACTCATTTATTTAATGCGATGTCGCCGCTTCATCATCGCGATACAGGTTTGCCTGGCGCTGTTTTTCTTTCCAAGAATATTTTTGCCAGCATCATAGCCGATGGAATTCATGTAGATTTTAATGCACTTGTTATCAGCAAAAAGTTAATGAAAGAAAGATTATTCCTGATTACTGATGCGGTGGAAGAATCCAAAGAAGGGGCGTATGTTCATGTAAAACAAAAAGACAGGTTTACATTGCTGGATGGAACTTTGTCGGGTTCCATGCTTACTATGTTAATGGCTGTAGAAAATTGTGTAGAGCAGGCAGGAATCCATTTGGATGAAGCCCTGCGTATGGCATCTACTTACCCGGCTAAAGTAATTAATGCGCCTGTTTTAGGTAAGATTGAAAAAGGCTGCAAAGCTAATATTACCATATTTACAAAAGATTTTAAACATAAATATTCCGTTATTGAAGGTAATATTTTTGATTAGTAATTGTAGAATTGCAGCCATTGAGATTGAATGCAATATTCAGTAACGGCTTCCAGGGTTTTATTGGCTAATTATCCACAGGCAGCATCAATATCTTTTCCACGGCTGATTCTTAACCTTACATTTATGTGGTGTGCAAAATCAGGATGCTTTGTTTCCACTTTTATTTTTCATTCCCTTCATATGGTTATCCCTTAATTCGTCCCTTTTCTTTATCTGGTCAGCCGTAAGAATTTTATCCATATTGTCATGACTTGTCTTTCTTAGATTCATCATCTGTTCTTTCTTTTGCTCGTTGGAAAGTGAAGAATTTTCCCTAATTGCTTTTGACTGATCTATCATACTTTTTCTTTGATCCTGAATTTTGGCAACTTGTTCATCGGTAAGGCTCAGATTAGTTTTCATTTTTTCCATTCTTTTTTGCGCCATCATCTGTCTTTTTTCGCTCATTTTTTTCCTATCGGCGGCTATTTTATTTTTTTGATCGGCAGTAAGAATATCCTGGAATTTTGCTTTTCTTTCTTTTTCGAGACTCGCCTTTTGAGCCCTGTAGTCTTTCAATGTTATATTCTGATCTTTTTCAAGATTTTGGACTTTGGTCCTATAGCCTTCATTTAAAGCTTTTGCCTGTTGCTTTTGAGCATCTGTCAGGTTTAAATCTTTCATCATCATGGAATGGCTTTTGTGCATATTCATCCCTCCATGTTTGCCATGATGCATTTTCCAGCCATTTTGTTGGTTGGGAGGAGTTTTTGCAGCGTTATCATTTGATTGGGCATTAGTAGCTACAGCCATTAATGTAAATGCTGAGAGTGCAATTAAATATTTTTTCATCTGTATAAAATTTATTGGTGTATAGCATAGACACAACCAGATAAACCAGGTTTAATACAGAAATGCAAAATACTGTTAAGAAAAAAAATCAGGGTAGCGTTATTCTAAATTACAGGCTCCAGGTTTTTGTTAGCAAGTTGGCCGCAGGCAGCATCAATATCTTTTCCGCGGCTGATTCTAAGCCTCACATTTACCCGGTGCGCAGCAAGGTAATCCATAAACTTTTGAGTGGCATCTCTATCCGGCTTTACAAAATCGGCATTTTCGATTGGGTTATATTCAATAATATTCACCAGGTGAACCGGAACTTGTTTGTATATTTTTATCAGGTCATCAGCATCCTGGATGGAATCGTTTTCGCCTTTAAATAAAATGTATTCAAAAGTGATGTCATTCTTGGTTTTTTCATAAAAATAATTCAGCGCTTCTACCAATGCCTTTATATTATTGGTTTCATTGATGGGCATTATTTCATTTCGTTTTTTATCATTAGCGGCATGTAAAGACAAGGCAAGATTGAATTTTACACCATCATCTCCTAATTGCCTGATCATTTTGGCAACGCCTGCGGTAGAAACAGTAATTCTTTTTGCGCTCATGCCTAATCCATCGTGTGCCGTAATTCTCTCAATAGCTTTCAATACATTTTTGTAATTCAGAAGCGGCTCTCCCATACCCATAAAAACAATATTGCTTAATTTTTTTCCATAGGTTTTTTCTGCCACCTGGTTCAATAGTGCTACTTCATCATAAATTTCATCAAAAGTTAAATTACGTTTTCTATCCATATAGCCTGTTGCGCAAAATTTGCAACTGAGGCTGCAGCCTACCTGCGACGAAACACAAGCGGTTTGTCTTTCATCAACCGGGATCAGCACACCTTCAACAAGGTGCCCATCAAAAGTTTTAAATCTTGTTTTTACGGTTCCATCGCTGCTATATTGTGAGGCATTGTTACTTATTGCGGGTAATATAAAGTTATCAGATAGGATTTGTCTTAATTCTTTACTCAGGTTAGTCATGTCCTCAAAACTTTGTGCATGCTTTTTCCAAATCCATTCCCACACTTGCTTTGCCCGGTATTTTTTTTCTCCTATTGTTTCAAAATAGGCTATTAATTCTTCCTGTAAAAGGGTCCGTATATTCTTTTGAGCATTCATTTTGCAAATATTGAATTATTTGTTTAATTGTTAAGGGGTTTTATTGTTAAAAAGGAAAAGCAGGAAAGTAAAAACAAGAAACAATTATCTTGCAAAAAGTTAAATTTAAAAATAATGGAAGCTGTATATGTTGTTGATGCATTAAGAACTGCTGTCGGCCGCTATGGTGGAGGTTTGTGTGCTATTCGCCCTGATGATTTACTGGCGAATGTAATAGAGGCACTGGTGAGAAGAAATGGGAAAATTGATGTAAATGAAATAGAAGATGTGATTGCCGGAGATGCCAACCAGGCCGGGGAAGATAATAGGAATGTAGCTCGCATGGCGGCTCTGCTGGCAGGTTTGCCGGTTTCTGTGGCGGGCAATACGGTAAATCGTTTGTGCGGAAGTGGCTTGCAGGCCATTATGGATGCAGCCCGGGCTATCAGGTGTGGCGATGGGAATGTATACCTGGCCGGAGGGGTAGAGAGCATGACAAGGGCTCCATTTGTAATGAGTAAATCGGAAGGCGCCTATAGCAGGAAAACAGAAATTTATGATTCTACCATTGGTTGGCGGTTCCCTAATAAAAAATTGGTAAGCCGGTATTATCCCTATTCTATGGGCGAAACCGCAGAGAATATAGCCAGGCAATGGAAAATATCAAGGCATGCACAAGATGAATTTGCTTTTGAAAGCCTGCAAAAATATTTTGGAGCACTTGCTGCTGGTATCTGGAAAGATGAAATTGTTCCGGTGGAAATTACTCCCAACAAAACAGCGCAGATTATTTTTGAAAAAGATGAAAATCCAAGAAAGACATCATTGGAAAAATTAGCACAACTCAGACCTGCATTTGTAAAAGACGGAACAGGAACGGTAACAGCCGGAAATTCATCGGGGATTAATGATGGAGCTGCTATGTTATTGCTTGCTAATGAGAGCACCGTAAAAAAATATGACTTGAAACCCATGGCTAAAATCATCAGCATGGCGGTTGCAGGTGTTGATCCGGCCATTATGGGCATTGGCCCGGTTGCGGCTACCCAAAAAGCATTATCGCGGGCAGGTCTTTCTGTTAGTGATATTGACCTGGTAGAGTTGAATGAAGCTTTTGCCTCACAAGCAATCGCATGTATTCATGATTTGGGTCTTGATCTTGAAAAGGTAAATGTAAACGGAGGATGTATTGCTATAGGCCATCCGTTGGGATGTAGCGGAGCCCGTATTTCCACAACTTTATTATATGAAATGAAAAGACGAAGAGTTCGCTATGGGCTTGCTACTATGTGCGTGGGGGTGGGGCAGGGAGCTTCTATTATCTTTGAAAACATTATCTGATAGCTATCATATTGATGATTAAAAAAATTGTTGAATACCTGGAAAATTAATTCATATTATGCCAGCAACAGACATTGCCAATATTCGTTTGATAAGTCAGCAAATTGTTAGCACAAATTTTAAATCTCCAAAAGATATTGTGAAATGGATGGGCGCCATGCAGGCTCAGGATTACGGTATGGTAAAATGGGCGATCGGTCTTCGTTTCCCTAAAGCAACTGTGAAAATGATTGAAGCCGCTATTGATTCTGGTGAAATAATAAGGACACACTTATTGCGACCTACATTGCATTTCGTTCCTGCAGATGATATTTATTGGATGCTTTCGCTGACTGCGCCAAGGATCAAAGCTTCTATGAAAAGCCGGAATCAACAATTAGAACTTACTGAAAAAAAATTTAGCGAAAGCAACAACATCATAGAAAAGGCATTAAGCAGCCGGGGACATCTCACACGCAAAGAATTAGTAAGCGAACTCAACAGATCAAAAATTGCTACGGACGATAACAGGGCCTCTCACATTTTATTGAATGCAGAATTGGATAGAATTATTTGCAGTGGAAGAATGATGGGGAAGCAAACAACTTATGCCTTATTAAGTGAAAGAGTTACAGAACCTAAATTATTTAATAAAGAAGAAGCATTACATAAACTTGCCAAAAAATATTTTGATAGTCATTGCCCGGCTACCTTACCTGATTTTGTGTGGTGGTCGGGATTATCGGTTTCGGATGCTAAGCACGCTTTGGAAATGATAAAAGATCATTTTATCTCTGAAAAAATAAATTTACAGGAGTATTGGTTTCCCCGGTCATTTTCTTTCCCAAAAAATTATAAACAATCCCTTTTTCTGTTACCTGCTTTTGATGAATTTCTAATCAGTTATAAAGACAGAAGTGCAGCGATCATGCTTAAACATCAAGCAAAAGCCTTTTCTAAAAATGGTATCTTCTGGCCTACTATTGTTATCAACGGGCAAGTAAGAGGGATATGGAAACGGGAAATAAAAAAAGATAAAATGATTGTGGAAGCTAATTTTTTTGAATCTCCTGATGAAATTACAAAAGCGATGTCGGAAAAGGCTGCCAAGGAATTGGGACATTTTTTAAACCATGAAATCCAAATGGTTTACCGATAACTAAGAACTAATTTAAATTCTTATCTTTAAGTCAATAATATAAAAAATATGCGTACGATTACTTCTATTATTATCGGGCTTGCTTTTATCATCGGGTTATTTATTATTGCAAGGGCTTACAAATACAGGTCGACGAGCCTGGAAACGATTACGGTTACCGGCTCTGCCGAAAAAGATTTTGTAAGCGACCTCATTGTATGGAACGGTTCCTATTCCAGAAAATCAATGGATTTAAAAAGCGCTTATGCGCAACTAAAGGAGGATGAAAATGTAATAAGAACCTATCTTTCCGGCAAGGGTATCCAAAATAATGAAATGGTGTTTTCTTCGGTTACGATCAATAAGGAATTTACTTATAAAACTGATGAGAACGGGAGGTCTCTCGGGCAATCATTTTCAGGATATAATCTCAGGCAAAATGTACGGATCGAATCTTCTGCAGTGGATAAGATTGACCAGATATCAAGAGAAGCAACGGAACTGATTGAAAAGGGAATTGAATTTAATTCTTCACCGCCATTATTTTATTATACCAAACTCACAGAAATAAAGATGGACCTCCTGGCCAAAGCAAGCGCCGATGGAAAACAAAGAGCAGAAATTATTGCTAAAAATGCAGGAAGCACTTTGGGGAAATTGAAAAAAGCCAATCTTGGTGTTTTCCAAATTACCGGTAAAAACAGCAACGAGGATTACAGCTATGGAGGCACTTTCAATACATCCAGCAGAAATAAAACGGGCTCAATTACTATCAGGATGGAGTTTGCGGTGGATTGATATTTATGCCATACATGGTGTCTTTACATAATCCTGTTTAATTCCTTCTTCACCAACCGGGAATTTATAAATACAGTTAATCCCAGCAATAAGATGGCTGTAAGCCAAACGCTCCAATGAAGAAAATAAGAAAGATTGGCGTTGCTTACAAATGAAAATTGCAGGAACCATAGATGAAAGGCTTCAGTGATGATCAAGGCTATTATGATAATAAATAAATAAACAGGAAGCCAGGTTTTGGCTACGCTTTTAGCGAGCCATTTGGGAGAATAGCCTAACGTTAACAGCAGCCGTAAATTGTCTTTACTTTTTGCAATCATTAATTGCAGGTAAAATGAAAAAAGCATCAATGCAAGCATAATCACCAAAATCCCAAATACTCCCAAAGCGCTTACAATATTTTGTAAAATACTTTTGATACGGCTGAATTTTACTTTGTCTTTATTAAGATGATAATTCTGTTGATCCAGGTAAGAAATTAATTTTGGATCGTTGGCATCTTTTGTTTTAATATAAACACGTGAAGCACGTACAGCGGTATCTCCGCTAAAGCGCAGATTGCTCCAGTTCATAAATGTTTTGGGTACCAATAATGAGTTGATGCGGTCGCTTAAAGCAATGATATTTCCTTTAAAATTTTGCATTCCAAGAGGTCCTGAGCATTCTAAAATTATATTGACTGACGAAATGGTTTTTGCAGAAAGCTGGGGCAAACCCTGGGCGGGAGCAAAAACGTTATAAATCTCTAAAAAATCAGAAGATAAAATAATGGGAACCATTACCTGTCCCGGTTGCCAGGTAAACCCTGGAGGCAAAGTATCTATAAAATCATTATCAATGCTTTCTAAAAAAAGGTCGGTATTGAATGGAACAATATCACCTGCTGTGGCCTTCACCCTGAATTGATTGGAAATCAACGGCGCTGCTCCATCAATGCCGGGTTGCTTTTTCAGGTTGATTAAATCGGCATTGGTAAACCTGTTATCCTGCCCCATATTTTCATTGGTAATGGTTTTTGAAATTGAAATAAAATCATATCCGCTTTTTCGGGGGCTGTTTTCTTTGAGGAGTTGTTGAATATTAATGAACATTTGTAAAGAAACCAGGAGCAGCAAAACGCCAATTCCTAATCCAAAATATCCAAACCATTTGGAAAAAATATTTTTTCCGGAAATAATTAACGGTTCAATTTTTTTATATGATAATGCCATTTTTTATTATTCTGATTATCTTTTTTCTTCCAGTATAAAGCTTCGCAAATAATTTTCTTTCCTGTGCATTATAAATAAATAATTTTCTCACCTTTCAAAAAATCAAGTGGCTTCAAATCGACAAAAACCATAGCAGCATTTCGTTTTTCGCATTCTTCGTAAATCAAGTTCATAGCCCTTTTCCTGTTTACTTCATCAAGGTGGCTGTATGGCTCGTCCAATAACAAAAAATCAAATGGTTGCATGAGCGACCGGATAATTGCAATACGCTGTTTTTCACCATAGCTACACGTTTTTACTAATTGATTGAGTTTTGTCCCAATCCCCAGTTTTTTTGCCATTTCCTCTATTACACCCGGTTCATGAAAAGGATCCAATATTCTTTTTATCTCTATATTTTCTTTTGCGGTCAGGTCATCAAATAATTGTAAGTCCTGGAAAATAATACTTATTTTATGTTGCCGGAATGAAGAAAAGCTTTCCGTAGAAAGCTTTTTTATATCTGTATCATCGTAAAAAATAGTGCCATCGTAATCAGTTCTTAATCCATACAGGAAATGAATTAAAGAAGTTTTTCCGCTTCCTGAGGGCGCCACAATATGCAGATGTTCTCCTTTGTGTATGATAATATTTTGTGCCCAAACATTTGAATTTTTTCTCTTTTCAAGTTCAATAAAATCGGGAACTACATTCCGCAGTTGTATCTGCATATTTTCTTCTTTTTTCGATCTTTACTTTTATTTTACCTTGACTGTGTCAATGGGCGGAGGTGTTAACAAGGAATCTAAACGTTTTTCCTTGTTATTACGTGTCTCCCTATCTTCTGCGATGGTCAGCATTTCATCCATATAATTGTTCAGTTGTTTAAGGCTGTTGGTATTTTGATCTACCATGTTTATTTCTGTATTAATCGTTAAGGCATGATCCTTAAAATCGCCGCCGGTAGTGGTGATGTTATCCCATGTTTTCAGGCTTGTGGTCAACAGGTTTTTTTCATCATTATTGTTGGGTAGCTGAGTGGAAAGTTCTAAAAGAATTTTATGTATATCAATAAAAAAAACAATGGGATGGCCACTTAATTTTTCAGTAAAATTATATTTATTGTTATTGCCTGCTATGAATTGATTGACAAAGGAGCCAGAATTACTTATTGCAAATGTTTTGTCATTCATGGCATAATGCACCATCGTATCATTTCCCATTTGCGAAGTGATCTTTTTCCCGGCATCTATTAATTTTTGCAGACTTGCTTTATCACCAATGCCAAATGAAAAAATGAAATTAAGATGGGGGAGCTTAAAAGGATTGCTGACAGATGAATCTGTGTTTAATTTTAAATCACTAAGACTCAATAATAAATTGCCATTATTGGCTTTTGCAACATCGTCAATATTGAAACTCATGTTTTTTGTAAAAGTATTTATCAGGCCATTTAACCCAGAAAGATCTATCAGCGCTTTTACTCCTTCTGGTTTAAAATTCATTGCTAAAATACCTAAAACATTTTGCGAGGGAATATTTTTGATCATATCTGTATTGATATTACTTCCCTTATACTTTTCCAGGACATCCATAAGTTCCTTGCTGGTATAGATTTTTTGGTTCACATCAATTTTTCCTTTATCAAAATTTACGGTGTAGGTACTAATATTATTTTTAAAAAATACATCCAGTTTTAGCATGCCAAACATTCCCATTGAATTTGAATTATTCATGATTCCTTCTGTATTTTGCCAAAAATGTATGTCGCCAGGTTCTTTTAAGAGATTGGCAAATTTTTCATTTTTTGCCAGGCTGCTGTCTGATTTGAGCGAAAAAAGTTTAGCACAAAAGGTAGATTGCGCTGCAATGTCATTTTCAGGGTCTGAATTAAACGGGCTATTGGTGGTGCCTTTCCAGTCATAAAACCTGGTGGTGGCAGTTGCGGAACTAATTACATAAGCAAAATGTTCGTTATCCCAGCCCACTACATTGTTATCTTGTAAGGTAATTAAATTGATCCCATCTACTTTTCTTATCAATTGGCCGGAATCAACGTTTTTATTAAATTGTTCAAAATCTTTATCATTTTTTAAAGAGCCTTCAACTACAAGGTGATAATCATTGTCTGAAACTTTATCCACGAAAAAAAATAACTCTTTGTCAAAATCAATTCCTGTGGCTCCTGTGTTGTCAAGAATTTTTTTTCTCCATTCGGGAGTTGACATTTTCGAATAGATTTTCTTATACCAATTGGTTTGTTTTACTTCTTCCCACGGAAGTTTATCATTTAATGATTTTGTATTGATTGCTGTAACAAATATGGCGCTTTTAGGAATCATTTTTCCTTCATCATTTTTTTTGCTACATGATGAAAATAGAAACGCCATTGCAATGAATGTAATGGAGAATTTGAAAAAAGCTTTCATAAGAATTATTTATAAATGGAGAATAATATGTTTAAATTCAAGATTAAAAATTAAGCAATTTATTTTATACCTGATCTCAAAATTTTTATAAAGTAGCCTTTATTTTTCAAAGAAAGAAGAAAGCTGATTGGCCGGGATAGTCTGCTGTTCTCCTTTATTCAGATCTTTTAGCATGCAGCTATTCAGTTTCATCTCATCTGAGCCGATGATTACAGCAAAAGCAATATTTTTTTTCGAAGCATACTTAAATTGCTTGTCGAGTTTGGTTTTTTCGTAAAAAAGCTCACAACTTATTCCTTTGTGCCTGAGATCCTGCATAAGCTTAAAAGCATACCTGCTTTCTTTTTCTCCAAGATTAAAAAATAAAACCTGTGTTGATTGATAAATACTTGCAGGGAAAAGTGCTAATTCTTCCATAACATCATATATCCTGTCGAGGCCAAAACTAATGCCTGCTCCAGGCACATTGGGAACTCCAAACAGGCCGGTTAAATCATCATACCGTCCGCCGCCGCCAATGCTTCCCATGGATACGTTCCGGGCCTTCACTTCGTAAATGATCCCGGTATAATAATTCAATCCTCTTGCTAATGTAAAATCAATAGTAATCGTTTGTTTTTCTTCCTGGTTATTTGAATTTTCCACATAGCCTAAAATAAATTTCAGTTCCTCAATTCCTTTTTTCCCGGTTTCTGAAGTACTTATGATGTCAGAGAGCTTTTCAAGTTTTTCTAAATTAGACCCCTGGATATTTATATATTTTTCAATTAATAAGATATGCTTTTTAGACAAGCCTATCATCTTTAGTTCTTCTTTTACTTTTTCAATTCCTGTTTTATCAAGTTTGTCAAGTGCGGTGGTGATTGCATTCATAGCGTCAAGATGGTCGCAAACTTCAGCTAAGGCATATAAAATTTTCCGGCTATTGATTTTTACATCCACTTCAATATTTAAACGCCTAAAAACTTGCACATAAATTTCGGCAAGTTCTACATCACTTATCAAAGAATAAGTGCCGGCAATATCTGCATCGCATTGAAAAAATTCTCGATACCTTCCCTTTTGCGGACGATCTGCGCGCCACACTGGTTGAATCTGGTAACGTTTAAAAGGCAGGGTTAGTTTGCCATAATTCATGGCTACATATCTTGCAAAAGGAATGGTAAGATCATATCTCAGCGCTCTTTCAGTAATTTTTTTCTCATTTTTTCCTGAAAGAATATTTTCAAAATCGTTGCGGGCATTTTCTTTCTTTGCCGGGTTGTCAAGTCCGTTATTTAATATTTTAAAAATAAGTTTATCCCCTTCATCCCCATATTTGCCCATAAGCGTTTCCAGGTTTTCCATAGCCGGAGTTTCTAATGGTTCAAAACCATATAATTCAAAAACTTCTTTTATGGTATTAATGATGAATGTTCGTTTGCGCAAAGTCTCTGCTGCAAAATCGCGAGTGCCCTGTGGTAGAGATGGTTTCATATTTTTTGCCTTCGGCGAAATGTGTTTTTATAAGTAGCAAAAATATTGCTTAATTCTTTAACAACTGGTTCAGGGAATATTTGACTTTTATTCCTGAGATTATAAAGTTGAATTATGGAATAGAAACTACTCCTGCATCTTTACATTACAATTGTGAACCTTAAATAAAATATTTTTAAATATCAAAGCTTGTTCTTTATCAACTCAAAGTGAAAATGTTTAGAAAACCATGGCAGCACCTATATCTCAAATAGTAAATATAAAAATATTAACATTTTAATTGCATCAAAAAAATCTTCGGAGGCATCTTAATTAGTAATATCGGGGATTAAAAGGATTGAAAGGATTGATGATTAGTTTAAAAAGTTTTTCAGTTACCTGAATCATATAGAGAAGTTTTTGATAATGAGTATATACTGATAGTTGAGAAATGACCATTTAATTTCTTTTTGAAGAAATAATGAAGTTGGTATTTTAATTTATTAATATGTTTTATTTAAATTAGTTTTTTTAATTAAATATTGAATTGAATTACGTTGTGTGCGGCAATTTCTCTATTTTATTTTATCTTGCCAACCGATGGTTGAAAAAATTAAATTATGAGCCTGGAAGAATTTGAAAACGAACCTGACGCAAAAACGAAAAGGTATATTTTAATGAGAAGCATTACTGATTTTGGTATGGGCTTTATTTATTTGGGCGTCGGAATTATTATTCTATTTGCCAGGCAATTTCATTTTCAATCGGATTTTACAATGAGTATTCTGGCGAGAATATTTGCAGTAGTGGTGATTATTTATGGCTCCTGGAGAATATTCAGAGGCATCAAAAAAAATTATTATAAAAATTCATGAATATTAGATCGAATCATATTAACGGAACCGTTTTGTTTTTGGTGCTGTGGCTTTTCTTCGCTGGATGCCAGGAAAATAAAAGGACTGATCTTGATACACCAACATCAGGAACGATTCATATAAGTGTTGATGAGTCCTTTAAGCCGGTAATTGATTCGGAGATACAGGTATTTGAAGCGTTAAATCCAAAGGCGAAAATTATTGCTGAATATAAATCTGAAGCCGCATGTTTTGCAGATCTTTTAAAAGATAGTACCCGTATGATTATTGTTACACGTGGGCTTACTAATGAGGAAGAGAAATATTATCATGAAAAATTTTCTTTTTTGCCATCATGGTCTAAAGTAGCCAATGATGCTATTGCGGTAATTGTCAATAATGATGCGCCTGATTCTATTTTTCTGATGAGTCAAATCCGTGGCATATTAGACGGGTCAACAGGTGACAAACAACTTGCTGTTTTTGATGGGCTCAGTGGAACGAGTACTGCCCGTTTCGCTATTGATTCTATTTTAAGAGGGAAACCTCTTGATCCCAAAAAGGTTTTTGCAGAGAAGAATACACAGGATGTAATTAATTATGTTGAAAAAAATAAGAATGTGCTTGGCTTTGTAGGGGTTAGTTGGATTGGTAATCCGGATGATTCTTCCCAACTCAGTTTTTTGACAAAAGTAAAAATAGCATCACTTGAATGTAATTGTCCTGAGAAGACTTTTGTAAAACCATACCAGGCTAATATCATGACAAAACGTTATCCTTTGGTTCGGGGTTTATATTATATTCTTAAGGAAAATTATGATGGGTTAGGCAGCGGATTCGCTAATTTTCTTACTTATGAAAGAGGGCAGTTAATATTTAGACGAGCCTATTTAGGTCCAGCAAAAATTAATTTTTACATTCGTACGGCAACATTGAATTCAGAAAAATAACGCAATTATTAATATAAAAGTCAAAAAAGAAAAAAATGAAAAAAATCGGAATTGTATCTTCTTTAATTCTAATGGGGAATATTTTGTTTGCGCAAAGTATTGACGAGGGGAAGAAATTTTTGTACTATGAAAAGTTTGAAAGTGCACAAAAAAATTTCCAGCAAATGCTTACCAAAGATCCTAATAATGTAGATGCAGCCTATTGGCTCGGACAGGTGTATCTTCAAAATTCGGATAATAGGGATACAGCAGCAGCAAAGACGTTGTATCAACAAACTTTACAGGCTCATCCCAATGCTGCAATCCTAATTGTGGGTATGGGAGAAATAGAATTAATGGAAGGCAAGACAGATGATGCACGGAATCGGTTTGAAGCAGCCATTAATATGACTAGGAAAAGAGACTTGGCTGATATACTGCTTGCAGTAGGGATAGCCAATGTGGATGCAAAAGCGGGTGATCCGGTTTATGCAGTTGATAAATTGCAACAGGCAGCCGAAAGAGATAAGAAGAGTGCCGAAATACAAGATGTAATGGGAGATGCCTACAGAAAAATGATTGATGGAGCTAATGCCACTCTTGCTTATCAGAGAGCGTTGGATCTTGATCCTAAAGATGCACGAGCAAGTTTCATGATTGGCAGAATTTATGAAACACAAGGTTACGGACAGGAAGCTATCTACATGAGATATTATAACGATGCTATCGCAGAAGACCCCAATTTTGCCCCGGTATATTACTGGCTTTATACTTATTACTACCAACGTGATGTTAATAAAGCAAGAGAATATTTAAATAAATATGTCGCAGTCGCTGACCAGGATTCTAAAAACTGTTATGCAGAAGCTTCATTATTATACGTATCAAAATTATATGATGAAGCTATTTCAAAAGCTAACGGATGTATTGCAACCGCGGGTGCCAGGCCTTTTCCTAATTTATTTGGTCTGAAAGCTTATGCTTATGATAAAAAGGGAGATTCTTTAAATGCAAAAAAATCATTTGAAGAATTTTTTGCAAAAGTTAATCCTGATAAAATCGGGCCTAATGATTATGCCACTTACGGGAAAGTATTGTTGAAATTTCCTGGTATGGATTCATTAGCCAATGTTTATGTTGACAAAGCAGTAGCACTGGATACAGTACCTTCTAAGAAAATAGGATATGTAAAAGATATAGCTAAAGATTTTTACGATAAAGGTAAATTTGCACAGGCCGGCGAATGGTATGGTAAAGTATTAAAGGTAGACTCCAATTTTGGCAAAGTGGATTTGTTTTATGCAGGTTATTCTGATTTGCGCGCAGAAAACTATAAAACTGCTGACTCAGTGTTTAAAATTTATCAGCAGAAATATCCAAGTGATCTTTATGGATGGTTTTTGGGAGCCCATGCCAAACAAGGCATAGATACCAATGATTCATTAGGATTAGCAAAGGGGGATTACGAAAAAATAATTGAAATAGCTGATACTACTGCAGATAAAGCGTCGATAAAGGATAAACTGATTCCTGCGTACAGGTATATGCTTGCTTATCATTATAATATTATGCATGATAAAGATTCTGCTATTTTGTTTAATGATAAAATATTGGCGGTAGATCCTACAGATGCAACAGCGCTTAAAACAAAAGAAGCTCTTGAGCCTGCTACACCAACAGCACCTGCTGCGTCTCCGGCAAAAAAGCAGTAACTCAAATAATAATTGTTAAAAAATATAAATGATTTTCAAATAAAAATGCCCGGGGCAACCGGGCATTTTTATTTGAAGTAATTATTCATTTTATCTAATTATTTTTTTAATTTTTTTAATAAATTCATTTTAAATCATCTATCTCTTATGGATTATTGATGTGGCTACCGTACTTTTGCAAATATAATTTTCAGATTTGATACAAACATTTTTACAGGTTCATTATGTAAACAGCACATCTAATTATTTGCCAATAGGTATTCAGCTTATTTTCGCCATAGGGCTTTTAGCATTAATTATTTTTGCTACAAGTACTTTAGGTCCTAAAAGAAAAACTGCCGAAAAACTGGTAAACTTTGAAAGTGGAATCGAATCTCATGGGAATGCCAGAAGACCAATGGCTGTTAAGTATTTTCTCGTAGCTATTTTATTTGTCCTGTTTGATGTAGAAGTAATTTTCTTTTACCCTTATGCCGTTAATTTCAGAGAGTTGGGATGGAATGGTTTTTTGGCTATTTTAATGTTTGTAGGATTTTTTCTTACAGGATTCATTTATATAATTAAAAAGGGAGGACTGAATTGGGAAGATTAAAATGTCAAAACCGATTGAATATTTTAGTTAATAGATATTCAGATAAAACATTCGATATTTAAAATCTATTAGTCGAAAGGCTGGTTTAAAATTTAAAATAATATGGCTCGTCCTGTTCAATATAATATTACTAAGAAACCTCTTGAAACGCCGTTGGGAATTGCTTCGGCGCCTGATGGATTTGCAGGGGAAGGCTTTTTTGCGGCCAGGCTTAGCGATGTAGTAGGTCTTGCCAGGAAAAATTCAATATGGCCTCTGCCATTTGCTACCAGTTGTTGCGGAATAGAATTTATGGCACTTATGGCATCTCATTATGACCTTGCAAGGTTTGGCTCAGAAAGAGTAAGTTTTTCTCCCCGCCAGTGCGATCTTCTAATGGTAATGGGAACGATTGCAAAAAAAATGGCACCTGTTGTTAGGCAGGTTTACCTTCAAATGGCGGAACCCAGATGGGTTTTAGCTATGGGCGCCTGTGCCAGTAGCGGCGGTATCTTTGATTCCTATTCTGTACTTCAGGGAATTGATCAGATCATTCCGGTTGATGTGTATGTGCCGGGTTGCCCGCCCCGCCCTGAAGCCGTACTAGATGGTTTTTTAAAGGTGCAGGATTTGGTAGGTAGTGAGAGATTGAGAAGAAGAAATTCCGGAGAGTATTCTGAATTGTTGGAAAGCTATGGAATACAATAAAACCCTGTTTTTTCAGGATATGATACTATAGTGATATTTAATTAAAAATAATCCTTTGAGGTTTACAATATGGCTTTAACTAATGAAATAATCAGGGAAAAAATAACCGAAAAATTCGGTGAACAAACCACAGAATGGGAAGAACCTTACGGGATGCTTACTTTTTCTTCTGAAAAAAATCTGAATCTTAAAGTACTCCAGTTTTTATATGATGAACCCTCATTGCAATTTCGGTTCCTGACCGATTTGTGTGCCGTGCATTATCCCGAAAAAAAAGGATCAGAATTAGCTGTAGTATACCATTTGCATAACCTGGTGGATAATATTCGCATTCGCTATAAAGTTTTTACGGATGTAAATAAGCCAGATGTTTTCAGTGCTTCTGCATTATACCAGGCAGCTAACTGGATGGAGCGGGAAACATATGATTTTTTTGGTGTCAACTTTATTGGTCATCCAAACCTGAAGCGTATTTTAAATGTAGATGATATGGAATATTTCCCTATGAGAAAAGAGTTTCCATTGGAAGATCAAAAACGTATTGATAAAGATGATGAAATGTTTGGCAGGTAATATTAAAACTATTAATTATATCCTGGCAAAAGAATAAAAAGAAGGTACTAACAATAAAATGTGGGCCAATGACCATGAAACAAAAAATGTGAAACGAGCAATATAATGAGTCAACATATATCTTTACCGGAAGGAAACATTGAAAAGCAAACTTCTACAATAAATATTGGCCCCACCCATCCGGCCACTCATGGAGTATTTCAGAATATTGTAGAACTTGATGGAGAAACGGTAGTTAGCGCTGAACAAACTGTTGGCTATATTCACCGTGCATTTGAAAAAATTGCTGAACACAAACCTTTATATCAGATTACCACGCTCACAGACCGTTTAAATTATTGTTCTTCTCCTATTAATAATATGGGATGGCATATTGCGTGCGAAAGATTGCTGGGCGTGAAGATCCCAAAAAGAGTTGATTATCTGCGTATTATCATAATGGAATTGGCGCGTATTTCCGATCATCTTATCTGCAATTCTATCGTAGGTGTAGATTCGGGCGCTTATTCAGGTTTCCTGTATGTAATGCAATACCGCGAACTCATCTATGAAATTTATGAAGAAATATGTGGTTCCCGCCTGACGACTAATATAGGGCGTGTCGGCGGTTTTGAAAGGAATTTTACCAGCGTTGCTTTTGAAAAACTTGAAAAATTTATTAAGGAATGGCCGGTGGTTTTAAAAGAATTTGATCAGCTTTTTGTGCGCAATCGCATTTTTATGGATCGTACTATTGGTGTAGGGCCTATCTCCGCAGAACGTGCATTGAATTATGGATTTACCGGACCCAATTTGCGTGCAGCGGGTGTGGATTATGATGTGAGAATTCATGCTCCTTACAGCAGTTATGATGATTTTGAATTTACAATTCCTGTGGGTACTACTGGCGACTGCTATGACAGATTTTTAGTACGTGACGGAGAAATGTGGCAAAGCCTGGAATTAATAAAACAAGCCTATCAAAAAGTGCAGGAATTCAAAGGTACTGAAGCAGAAGTTTTTCATGCAGAAGTTCCCGAATATTACCTTCCTGATAAAAAAGACGTTTATACTAAAATGGAAGCGCTTATTTATCATTTTAAAATTGTTATGGGTGAATCTAAAATGCCCAAAGGAGAAATTTATTCAAGTGTGGAAGGAGCCAATGGCGAACTGGGATTTTATTTAATAAGTGATGGAAGCAGAACTCCCTATAGGCTTCATTTTAGAAGACCTTCGTTTATTTATTACCAGGCGTATTCCGAACTAACCAAAGGTGGGTTACTAAGTGATGCAATTATTACCATGAGTAGTTTAAATTTAATTGCAGGGGAGTTGGATGCCTGATGAATCAGGAAAGGCTGTGTTCAAGGAGATTATTTTTTAATAATAAAAAGGAAAAATATTAAATGTAAGTTTTCTTGATAAAAAAGAAAATCAAAACAAATGAGTGTACAATTCTCAAAAGAAAAATTAGATAGGGTAAATGAATTAATCAGCCGCTATCCGGAAGGAAAGCAGAAAAGTGCCTTGTTACCTGTGCTGCATCTTGCTCAGCAGGAATTCGGGGGATGGCTTGATGTAAGCACAATGGATTACGTGGCTTCTTTATTAAAGATTCAATCTATCGAAGTATATGAAGTGGCTTCTTTTTACTCAATGTATAATTTAAAACCTGTTGGCAAATATGTTTTTGAAGTATGCCAGACAGGGCCATGTATGTTAAACGGAAGCGACCAGATCATTAGTTATATTAAAGAGAGACTGAACATTAATGTAGGTGAAACTACCGCAGACGGTTTGTTTACTTTAAAAACGGTGGAATGCCTGGGCGCTTGTGGTTATGCACCCATGATGCAATTAGGGAAAATTTATAAAGAAAATTTAACCAAAGAAAAAGTAGATCAGATTATTGAGGAATGTACAGCAATAGCAGCAGCCAATAATTAATCAAATAATTAAATTCCCTTTGGGAAACAGGGTATGACAAAAAAATTATTATTAGATAAAGTTCATGTAGAAGGGATCAGGAATTTTGATGTATATCGTCGTGAAGGAGGTTACCAAAGTGTAGAGAAGGCTTTGAAAATGCAACAAGATGATATAGTGGAAGAAGTAAAAAAAAGCGGCCTGAGAGGTCGTGGTGGCGCAGGATTCCCAACAGGCTTAAAATGGAGTTTCCTCGCAAAACCAGAAGGTCTTTCCCGCTACCTGGTTTGCAATGCAGATGAAAGTGAGCCCGGCACTTTTAAAGATCGTTACCTCATGGAATTAATTCCCCATTTATTAATAGAAGGGATGATCGTATCTTCCTATGCACTGGGAAGTACCACTTCTTACATCTACATCAGGGGCGAATATGATTGGGTAAGTGACATTCTTGACAAAGCAATAGATGAAGCAAAGCAAAATGGCTTTCTCGGTAAAAATATATTAGGTAGTGGTTTTGATTGTGAAATATATACTCACCGTGGCGCAGGCGCTTATATCTGTGGTGAAGAAACAGCTTTACTTGAAAGCCTGGAAGGTAAGAGAGGATTGCCGAGAATTAAGCCTCCGTTTCCTGCGGTTAAAGGTGTTTGGGATTGCCCCACTGTTGTGAATAATGTTGAAACGATCGCGGCTGTAGTGCCGATCATAAATGATGGAGGTGAGGCCTATTCAAAAATCGGGGTAGGAAGATCTACCGGTACTAAATTAATTTCTGCTTGTGGCAATATAAATAAGCCGGGAGTTTATGAAATTGACATGACCATTTCTGTTGAAGAGTTTATTTATAGTGATGAATATTGCGGTGGCATCCCAAATGGGAAAAGGCTAAAAGCTTGTATCCCCGGTGGTTCATCAGTTCCTATTTTACCTGCTAATCTTTTATTGAAAACAGCGAAAGGTGAAACAAGAATGATGAATTATGAAAGTCTTTCTGATGGAGGTTTTGCTACCGGGAGTATGATGGGATCCGGAGGTTTTATTGTTTTAGATGAAGATCAATGTGTGGTTCGTCATACGTTAACTTTAGCCCGGTTTTATCATCATGAAAGCTGCGGGCAATGTTCACCTTGCCGCGAAGGAACAGGATGGATGGAAAAGGTGTTTCAAAAGATAGAAAATGGCAAAGGAGAAATGAAAGACATAGACCTTCTGTGGGATATTCAAAGGAGGATAGAAGGAAATACGATTTGTCCTTTGGGCGATGCAGCGGCCTGGCCTGTAGCGGCTGCTATCAGGCATTTCAGAGATGAATTTGAATGGCATATCAATAATCGGGAAGAATGTTTAATTAGAAATTATGGGTTGGCGCATTATGCAGATCCATTAGAAGCGGTTGTGTCATAAAACCCTAAAAATTTGAAAATATTTATTTAAAATGGCAGAAGAACAACAATTATTTAAAATTACTATAGATGGTATTACTATTGAAGTTCCGCAAGGAACTACGGTTTTAAACGCTGCACGTATGATTGGAAAAGAAGTTGCTCCACCTGCAATGTGTTATTATAGTAAGCTGGAGGGAAGCGGAGGGAAATGCAGAACTTGTTTAGTTGAAGTAGCCGCGGGTTCTACCAAAGATCCCCGCCCGATGCCAAAATTAGTGGCTTCCTGCCGTACAGTGGTGATGGATGGTATGATTGTGAAAAATAAAACCAGTGAAAGGGTAATAGATGCAAGAAATGGTATTGTTGAATACCTGCTTATCAATCACCCCTTAGATTGTCCCATTTGCGACCAGGCAGGCGAATGTCATTTACAGGATCTTGGTTATGATCATGGACTGGCAGGCACTCGCTATGAATTTAAAAGAAGAACTTTTGTGAGAGAAGATATTGGCCCGTATGTACAATTACACATGACAAGGTGTATCCTTTGCTATCGTTGTGTATATGTTGCCGATCAGCTTACTGATCATCGCGTGCATGGTATATTAGACCGGGGCGATCACTCTGATATTTCCACCTATGTTTCAAAAGCCATTGATAATGATTTCAGCGGCAACATGATTGATGTATGTCCCGTAGGAGCATTAACAGATCGTACTTACCGGTTTAAAAACAGGGTATGGTTTTTAAAGCCGATGGATGCTCATCGTGATTGTGACAAGTGTTGCGGTAAAGTTACTTTATGGAACCGTGGTGATGAAGTTTACAGGGTAACCGCAAGGAAAGATCCATGGGGCGAAGTACAGGAAATTGACGGTAAAACAGCATGGATATGTAATACTTGTCGTTTTGAAAAGAAAAAAGCATCTGACTGGACTATAGAGGGGCCTACAAAAATAGACAGGCATTCAGTGATTTCTGCCAATCATTATGCGGAAAAAGTGCAGCCACCCGATCCTTTAAATAAGGTATTGTTTGGTCGCAAACCTTTATTATTAATGGATATCCATGAAGTAAGTAAAGTAAATACTCCTGACATAGATTTAAGTAAAATTCCGGGACCGGCTACGTCCACTACTTTTATTGATCGGGATGAGGCAAAAGACATTGAGCAGGCTGAAGCCGAAAGATTATTAATAAACGATCACAAAGAATTACCGTAAATAAATTATAGTTCCAGAGCCATGCATTTAAACCATATATTTTTACTTATTGATTGGGCTTTATTTATCGAAAAGCTTGTTTTAATTATTGTTGTTGTAATGGGATCATTACTGGTAGCTATGTATTCAACTTATGCAGAAAGAAAAGTGGCTGCATTTATGCAGGACAGGGTAGGGCCTAATCGTGCCGGTCCTTTTGGAATATTACAGCCGGTAGCAGATGGTGTGAAATTATTTTTTAAAGAGGAAATTGTTCCTAATTTTTCTTCAAAATTTCTATTTATTCTGGGGCCATGCCTGGCCATGCTGACAGCAATGATGATAGGGGCTGTTATTCCATGGGGCGATAAGATTCATTTATTTGGAAGAGATATTTCCTTACAGATTGCTGATGTGAATATTGGGATTTTATATGTATTTGGTATTGTAAGTTTGGGCGTTTACGGAATAATGATAGGTGGATGGGCAAGTAATAATAAATTTTCTTTATTGGGCGCTATGAGGGCGGCTTCCCAGATCGTTAGCTATGAGCTTGCCATGGGTATTTCGCTTATTGCTTTATTAATGATCACCGGTACCCTTAGCCTTAATGAGATGGTGGTTCAGCAAAAAGATCACTGGTGGAATATTTTTAAACAACCATTAGGTTTTTTAATTTTTCTTATTTGTGCATTTGCAGAAACTAATCGTACTCCATTCGACTTGCCGGAAGCAGAAAATGAATTGATAGGAGGTTATCATGCGGAATACTCTTCTATGAAGCTTGGATTTTATTTATTTTCTGAATACATCAATATGTTTTTGAGTGGAGCTGTTATGGCAACACTTTATTTTGGTGGCTATGATATTCCCTTTGTAAATGATGCTAATTTGGTACATAACATTGGTGTAAATTGGCTGGCAATATTGGAAGGCACTGTATTTTTTATAAAAATTTGTTGCTTTATTTTCCTTTTCATGTGGGTAAGATGGACCGTGCCCCGTTTCCGGTACGATCAATTAATGAACCTTGGGTGGAAAATATTGTTACCACTGGCTCTTTTTAATATGCTGGTAACGGGGGCCTTAATTTTATTAAAACAAAATCACTGGCATTTCTAAACATAACAATATTTTTGCGCGGAAAGGAATGTAGTTTAAAGACCAGATTAATACTTTGACAATGCAAGCATTAACTAATAGAATAAAACCGGTTTCGAGGAAACCAATGTCGATATGGGAGCGAATGTATTTACCGGCTATTTTCAAGGGCATGACAATTACGTTCTCGCACATGTTCAAAAAAGTACCTACTATAAGATATCCCGAAAAGACAAGACCTTTTAGTCCTGTATTTCGGGGGTTGCAGATTTTAAACAGGGATGAGGAAGGCCGTGAAAACTGTACTGCTTGCGGTTTATGTGCAGTTGCTTGTCCGGCAGAAGCCATTACAATGGAGGCTGCAGAGCGCAAACCGGGCGAAGAACATTTATACAGGGAAGAGAAATATGCTGCAAAGTATGAGATCAATATGCTGCGTTGTATATTTTGTGGTTTATGCGAAGAGGCATGTCCTAAAGATGCAGTTTATTTGAGCGAGACTTTTGCCCCGGCAAATTATCAGCGCAAGGGATTTATTTATGGGAAAGAAAATTTGCTGATTCCGCATCCTAAAGAAGATCCTGAAGGATTTGCAAAAGCACGTGGTAGCAGGGCAGCTCATCCCGAAGGACATGGAAATGAGCATTAAAATTATGGTCAATACAAAGGAAAGAATTATAATTAACAGGCTGCGAACAATAAACAGGAAATAAATAAAGAGAAATAATAAATAATGGGAATCACTCAAATTCTATTCTGGTTTTTAACTATTCTTGCTTTAGTAGCGGCTATTGGCGTTATTTCCAGCAAGAACCCGATATATAGTGTGTTATGGCTGATTGTTGTTTTTTTCGCTATTTCGGGTCATTATATTTTAATGAATGCGCAATTCCTGGCCATAGTAAATATTATTGTATATGCAGGTGCCATTATGGTGCTTTTTCTTTTTGTGATCATGCTTATGAATCTGAATGCAGAGGCTGAGCCTGTGAAGAATGTTTATATGAAAATGGCTGGTATTATTTCAGGTTTAACGCTCATGATTGTTTTGGTGGCAGCGCTCTCTCACTCCGATGTTCAAAACACTATAATACGGCCAGGTACAAGTATAGGATTAATAAAAAATCTTGGGAAAGCTTTATTTAATCAATACGTGGTGCCTTTTGAAATATCCAGTGTGTTATTCTTAAGTGCTATGATAGGTGCAATAATGTTAGGTAAGAAGGACCCTGTTAAAAAAATCAGTTTATGAGAAGACCAGTTTCAGGAATTTTAATATTTTCTGCTTTTGGGATTAAAGAAAATTAAAGAGGGTTTATAAATATTTCCTGTGTCAAATTCAGCAGGAAGTGAGTTGTATGTAAAATTATAATTATGGAAATTAAGTGGTATCTTTTTTTGTCTATTGCCTTGTTTTGCATTGGCATGATAGGAGCGCTTACCCGGCGTAATTCTATCATTGTTTTTATGTGCATAGAACTGATGCTGAATTCAGTCAATTTATTGTTGATCGCCTTTTCAAAAATGCACATGGCAACAGTAAATGCTTTCGGCACTTCAATGGCTACAAGTGCACAAATTTTTGTTTTCTTCATTATGATTGTTGCAGCGGCAGAAGTAACGGTGGGGCTGGCTATTATTGTAATGATGTATAGAAACACACATTCTATAGATATTAATTTTTTAAACAGGCTTAAAAACTAAATCCTTTTCATAAGATGAAATGGGAAATTTATTTAAAAATTTAAAACGCTGCTGAAGTTCGGTTTATGGATGCAATTCAATTTATTTATTTGGTTCCTCTTCTTCCCCTGGTTGGTTTTTTGATCAATGGGTTGGGAAGAAAAACACTCTCAAAATCATTAATTGGTCTTATTGGTAGCGGAGTCATTTTTCTTTCTTTTTGTATAAGTGTTTTAATTTTTATAGCAGTTTCAAAAGAAGGGTTTACTACCCAGGATATTCAGTATTTTGACTTTATTAATGTTGGGAAGCTGAATATCCCATTTGAGTTCCAGGTAGACCAGCTTACTTCTTTATTTCTTTTAATTATTACTGGCGTCGGTTTTTTAATCCACGTATATTCCACTTCTTACATGAAAGAAGAAACACAATCGGGTTATGGAAGATATTTTTCTTACCTGAACCTGTTTGTCTTTTCCATGTTGTTGTTGGTACTTGGTGGAAATTATTTAATCATGTTCATGGGTTGGGAAGGCGTAGGTCTTTGTTCTTATTTATTAATAGGTTTTTGGTTCAAAGAACAGGAAAATAATAATGCTGCAAAAAAAGCATTTGTAATGAACCGGATTGGTGATGTCGGATTTCTCTTAGGCATTTTCTGGCTCATATCTTCCTTCGGTACTATATCGTATCATGATCTTTACAATAGTTCCAATGGAATAATTACTTCGATTTCTGCTATTAATTCTCCCGCAATAGTTGCTATCACTCTATTATTATTTGTAGGAGCTTGTGGTAAAAGCGCGCAAATTCCTTTATATACCTGGTTGCCCGATGCAATGGCCGGCCCTACACCTGTATCTGCATTAATACATGCAGCTACTATGGTTACTGCCGGTATCTATATGATAGCCAGGAGCAATATTTTATATTCACTGGCACCTACTACCCTGGATGTAATAGCCGTTATTGGCACCTTAACTGCTATTGTAGCTGCTACCATTGCTATTAAACAAAATGATATTAAGAAAGTGCTGGCTTATTCTACTGTCAGCCAGTTGGGGTATATGTTTTTAGGATTAGGAGTGGGAGCTTATTCCGCAGCAGTTTTTCATGTGATGACACATGCGTTTTTTAAAGCGCTTTTGTTTTTGGGAGCAGGTTCAGTGATTCATGCAATGGGAGGCGAACAGGATATTACAAAAATGGGTGGCCTGGGCAAAAAAATGCGAGTGACTTACATTACCTTTTTTATAGCTTGCATAGCTATATCCGGTATCCCGCCGTTTTCAGGGTTCTTTTCAAAAGATGAAATTTTAAGCGCTGCTTATGCCTCTAATCCATTGTTGTATTATATTGGATTGGGCGGAGCTTTACTGACTGCTTTTTACATGTTCAGGTTACTTGCACTCACATTTGCCGGCAAATTCAGAGGTACAGAAGATCAATTACATCATGTGCATGAAAGCAATGCAACCATTACCATTCCTTTGGTTATTCTTGCTGTATTAGCTGCTGTTGGCGGGCTGGTTGGGATCCCTGAGGTTTTTGTAAAAAATGGTAATAAGTTGAATGACTTTTTATCACCGGTATTTGCACATTCGGCTCAAATAATTGCTTCCCAGGAAGTGCCCCATCAAACTGAAATTATTTTAATGATTGTTTCAGTTATCCTGATCATCACTACTTCTGTATGGGCATGGAAAAAATATAAAGAATATCAACCTGGAACCGGGGAAGAAAGTGTTTTTGGCAAGGCCATAAAAAATAAATTTTACGTTGATGAAGTGTATGACAGGATAATTGTAAAACCATTGAATGCTTTATCTCGGCTATTAGATAATGTTATTGATAAGAAAGGGATTGATGGAATCGTAAATGGAGTAGGAAGAGGAGTGAATTATGGTAGCCGTCAATTACGATTATTACAAAGTGGCCAGGTAGGATCATATATTTTGCTGATGGTGATAGGAATGTTGTTGTTATTTATTATTCAATTGTTTACAAAATAAAATTAATGCTGGGTACATATTTTACATTTCCGGAATTGTTGCTTTGGATACCCTTTGTTACAGGGCTGATTGCGATTTTTATCAAGGACGCCAAAAGTGTAAAAGCCTTTGCACTTTTTTCTTCATTAGCCACCTTGTTAGTGTCTGTTATCAGTTTATGCTATACCGATGTGGCTCATCATCCTGAATATGTAGATTACAATAATGTCAGTTATGTATGGATGCCCTACATTGGATCCAGTTTTTCTGTCGGGCTCGATGGTATGGGACATTTACTTACATTTCTTACAGCCTTTTCTTTTCCTGTAATTTTCGCAGCTACTTATAAATCCGAATTTAAAAATGCAAATGCTTTTTATGCATTAATGCTTTTATCACAGGCTGGGTTAATGGGCGTTTTCATTGCGATGGATGCGTTGTTATTTTATTTTTTCTGGGAATTGGCACTCATCCCGGTATATTTTCTGTGTAGCCGATGGGGTGGCGAAAAGAGAATTGCGGCTACGTTTAAATTTTTCGTGTACACTTTTGTCGGTTCTTTGTTGATGCTTGTTGGAATTATTTATGTGTATTTACATACTCCTTCTTTTTCACAAGATTCTGCGCATTCATTTTATATAGCTGCCTTTTATAAGGCAGTTTTAGATCCAGGTCAACAAAGCTGGTTGTTTTGGTTATTTTTCATTGCGTTTGCAATTAAAATGCCCATATTCCCATTCCATACCTGGCAACCTAATTCTTATGAGCAGGCGCCTTATCCAGCTGTAATGGTAATGAGTGGCGTAATGGTTAAAATGGGCGTATTTGCTATGATAAGATGGCTAATACCGGTATTTCCTGCTGCGGCTGCGAAGTTTGATCATGTAGTAATTATTCTTGCTATAATAGGTATTATATATGCAAGTTGTATTGCCATAGTTCAGGATGATCTTAAAAGAATGGTTGCCTGGGCTTCCATCGCCCATCTTGGGTTAATGGGCGCTGCAATTTTTGCAGGAAATTTTACTTCACTTCAAGGTACTATGCTGGCAATGTTAAATCACGGTTTCAATATCCTTGCACTTTGGATCATTGTTGACATTATTAATAAAACAACAGGCATAAGAAAAATATCGGAGCTGGGAGGTTTGGCACAAAAATCACCAATGCTTTCAATTTTCTTTTTAGTGATTGCACTGGCCAACATCGGGTTACCGCTAACGAATTCTTTTGTGAGTGAATTTTTAATGCTTACTGGTTTGTTCCATTTTAATAAATGGTATGCAGCCTTTGCCTGTATGGGTGTTATTTTATCTGCGGTCTATATGTTGAATATGATGAAGAATGTTTTTTATGGTAAAATGAACAGCCTCACAGAAAATGCCAGTGCAATGAGTAATTTGCAAAAAATGGTATTAACTGTTTTAGTAATTTTTATTCTGGTATTGGGAATTTATCCTTCATTGGTTTTGCATTTAACAGAAGGAACAGTTAGCAATATTTTGGCTCATATTTCGGTAAAATAGATCAGGGTAATTAAAAATATTTCGTTTTTAACATGATTTTTTACCATTTATTTTTGAAGATATTTTTTAATAACAATATAAATAAAAGCCTCTAACGGGGTTTGGTAATTATGAACGCAATTATATTAACTGCAATTTGGGGAGTGATTATGATGTTTGGAGGCGTGTTTTTCAAGAAAAACACTACGCCAAAGTATTGGGCTATTGCAGGAATAGTAATTATTATAGTCGCCAATATTTTTGAATTTTTCGGGCACCAGATATTTCATGTTGACACAAAGGGAATGCTGCGCTTTGATGCTTTCAGCCTTCATTTTAATACAATAGTTTTTATATGCACTTTGTTATTTTTTCTTTTAAGTGGAAGAGATTTTGAGAAAATTGGTATTCATGTTTCAGAATATTTTAGTTTGATATTTTTTGTTTTATGCGGCGTATCTATTGTATCTTCTTTCAATACATTACTGTTATTATTCCTGGGAATTGAAATTTTATCTATTCCTTTATATATACTAACTGGAAGTGATAAACGAAATTTAAAAAGTAATGAAGCATCTTTGAAATATTTTTTGATGGGTGCATTTTCTACCGGTCTTATGCTTATGGGGATCGCCTTAATTTATGGCGGTAATAGTCTTGGGTCTTTTTATATAGATGCGATCAACCTGGGAACAGGTCATTTACCGGTGCTTATAGCTGCGGGCCTGGTATTGCTCCTGGTAGCGATGTCTTTCAAAGTATCTGCAGCACCTTTCCATTTCTGGGTGCCTGATGTGTACGACGGGGCGCCGACAGTAGTCACCGCATTTATGTCAACCATTGTAAAAGTGGCTGGTTTTATTGCATTCATCCATCTTTTTCAATATTCTTTTGGGGCGATGCAATCCCAATGGCAGACACTAGTTGTAATTATAATTGCAGCCACATTATTAATTGGGAATGTTACCGCAGTATTTCAGCAAAGTGTCAAAAGAATGCTTGCTTATTCCAGTATAGCACAGGCGGGGTTTATGATGTTTGCGCTTTTTGCTTTAAATGATACAGCGAGGGAAGGTATTCTGTTATATGCTGCAGCTTATAGTCTTGCGTCTATTGGTCTTTTTAGCGTAATAGCAAAAATGTCTGATTATTCAATTGCGGGATTTAATGGCTTGGGTAAGTCTCAGCCAACGCTGGCATTAACCTGTACTATATTTCTTTTATCATTAACGGGGATCCCTTTGACTGCCGGGTTTACTGCAAAATTTTATATGCTGATGGCTGCAGTGAAAGACGGGCATCAGATATGGCTGGTGATATTTGCCGTTATTTGTGCAGCCATTAGTGCTGTTTATTATTTCAGGGTAATACAGGCTATTTATTTTAAGGAACCTACTCCCGAAATAAATGCACAGATGCCCATTACCCCCGCATTCAGATGGATACATATTATTATTGCGGGGCTTATTATTCTCCTTGGTATTCTCCCTGGCTTAGTAATTGACTGGATATATTATTAATACAGGAACGGTACTCTTTATTTTGTTTTGATATTGTAACTTCACCATCAGTTTATTAGTTGAATTAATTTTTAAACCTCCTAAGATGGTATGCAATTAAAAGATTCTCTTTCACTCGCTTTTCGTACAGTAAAAAGTAATAAACTTCGTACGGGTATTACTGTAGCTATTATTGCTTTTGGAATTATGGCACTTATAGGAATCATTACAGCCATTGCTTCCATGAATCAAAGTCTTGCAGAAAGTTTTTCTACCATGGGGGCCAATTCCTTTAGTATAAAGTATAATGATAGGATGATTCATATGGGCCCTCGTCAAAGGGAAGTAAAAAAAACAAGCCGAAATGCCTTAAAAGAAAAGAAATCGAATGCTCATAAAATTATCACTTACCAGGAAGCCAGACTTTTTAAAGAAAGATATACATTCCCGGCAAAGGTCAGTATTTCACTAAGTGGCCCACGTGGTGTGGTAGTGAATAATGATAAAATAAAGACTAATCCTAATATTTCTATGCAAGGGGTTGACGAGAATTACCTTTTGCAAAGTGGTTATACATTGGCAGGTGGAAGAAATTTTAATAAGTTGGATGTGCAAAGCGGAAGAAGCATTTGTTTATTGGGGAATAGTGTGGCCCAAAAATTATATGGAGACAATACGTTACGCGCAATTGATAAAGTAGTAAAAGTTGCCGGTATCAAATATCGGATTATAGGTGTGTTAAAAGATAAAGGTTCCAGTGCCTTTT
Source organism: Bacteroidota bacterium (assembly GCA_030706605.1). Taxonomy (GTDB): domain Bacteria; phylum Bacteroidota; class Bacteroidia; order Chitinophagales; family Chitinophagaceae; genus Ginsengibacter. The sequence goes on along the minus strand of JAUZOE010000007.1, from coordinate 133,419 downwards.
TTAATGCAGATAATGTGGTACTTACTACCTATAACAATATCAGGCGGCTGTTCCCGACAGACGGGACCACTTATAATATTGGCGTTATGGTGAATAACGTCAATGAACTGGCACCTGCTATTTCTGAGGCAACGGGTACTTTCAGGCCAATACGCAAATTGGCTATCGATGAAGAGAATAATTTTTACATTGATAAAAGTGATAGTATAGCGGAAGTATTCATGAGCAGCCTTGGGGCTATCACTACTGCCGCTGCTTTTATTGGGTTAATTACGTTATTTGGTGCTGCTATTGGGCTTATGAATATTATGTTGGTGGCAGTTAATGAGCGTACGCGGGAAATCGGATTGATAAAAGCAATCGGAGGAACCCGTAAAAGTATTCGTACTCAATTCCTATTTGAATCAGTTTTTATAAGTTTAATAGGTGCTATTTTTGGAATCATTCTTGGTGTTATGGTAGGCAATGTAGTAGGGTTATTTCTTCATACTGGCTTTGTGGTTCCCTGGCTTTGGGTATTGATTGGAATTGTAGTATGTTCAGCAGTCGGGCTTTTTGCAGGCCTGTATCCTGCTGTTAAAGCAGCACGGCTTGATCCCATAGTAGCTTTGAGATATGAGTAATTGAGATAATCTTTTTACAACAAAATTGATACTACACAATTAGGTTATAAATTGCTTTCGAAGTACAAAAAAAGATGGACTGTAACCAATAAATTACTTCTGAAAAATATTTCTTTCCATATTTTTTGAATAAATTGAGTATTATTTCATAATATTGAATGATATTTTTTAAAAATATCATTCATAAAAACGACTGCATAAGCTAACTTCAATTTTTTTTTTTAAACACATCATTAACTTTCAATTATTTACTAACTTGTGCGCTGCGATTTAAAAATATTTCTCACGAGAATGCGATTTGTAAAATATTTTTTCATTAGAATTGCAACATCAAACAAAGAACTTAAACTACATCTTAAAACTTAAACATTAAAAAACCAACAACATGGCAGATTTAAAATCAACTGCAAACTCTACTGTGAAAGCCACCACATCGGTTCAGGCTAAGAAGTCAAGCAATATCATTTCTTTGCTGGCACCCATTATTTGTATTTTAGCCGGTTATACTATCTGGCGTTTTGTTATTGGATCTGCCAGTAATTTTACAGCGCCTGATCTTAGTGGCGGATTCTGGCCCAATCATCAAGGTCCTAAAGGCTCATTAGCCAGAATGTATCAAGGTGGAATTATTGTACCACTTTTGATTGGATGTTTTTTAATCGTATTTACTTTCGTAATTGAAAGATGGTTAACGGTTGCTAAAGCAAACGGGAAAGGGTCTAATGCTGAATTCATCAGAAAAGTACAATTTTATCTTGCGGATAAAAAAGTAGATGCTGCAATTGCTGAATGCGATAAACAACAAGGGTCAGTAGGCAATGTAATGAAAGCAGGACTTCGCAAATACAAAGCAATGATAAGTGAAACAGAATTGGATACTGAACAGAAAGTATTGGCTATTCAAAAAGAAGTAGAAGAAGCTACTGCTCTTGAATTACCGATGCTTGAAAAAAACCTTGTATTTCTTTCAACGCTTGCTTCTGTTTCAACGCTTATTGGATTATTAGGAACTGTGGTAGGGATGATTCGTGCATTTAGTAATCTGGGCGAATCAGGCGGTGGTGAAGCAGCAAGGGAATTATCAATAGGTATTTCTGAAGCGCTTTATAATACGGCTCTAGGAATTGGTACATCTGCATTTGCAATTATTACCTATAATATTTTTACCACTAAAATTGATGGTATCACCTACGGTATTGATGAATCCGGATTTACTTTAACACAAAGCTTTGCTTCTTTGTATAAGTAATTTTATGGAATTCTTTGAATATTGAATCTAATTACTAGTATAAAAAAATTAAATAATGGCCAGAGCCAAAATAAAACGCGGAAGTACCACAGTTGACATGACGGCAATGTGTGATGTTGCCTTCCTGCTATTAACATTTTTCATATTAGCAGCGAAGTTTAAACCTTCAAGTGCTATTGAAGTTACAACTCCAAGCTCTGTATCTAACAAACATGCTCCGCAAAAGGATTATTTTAATGTTACTATTAATAAAAATAACCAGGTTTTTATAGATATGGATGATGGCATGAAAGAAGATGTGCTGGATGAATTAGCCAAAGAAAGAAATCTTACTTTCTCCCCGGCTGATATAAAAGCTTTTAAGCAAGCTACTTTTGTTGGCGTTCCTTTAAGTCAGTTAAACCAGTTTACCAGGTTAGATGCGGATCAACTTAAAAAAATAACATTACCCGGTGTTCCATACGACAGTACTAATAATGAACTTCAGGCATGGATTACAGCAGCAGTAAATGCCAATCTTGGTAAGAAAACCAATTTTTTGATAAAAGGAGATGACGCAGCCAAGTATCCGACTTTTAGTGCTGTAATTGATGCTTTTAAGAAAAATGACATTTATAAGTACAATCTTATTACCAATGCAGAGGATGTGCCGCCCGGAACTGAGTTATACAAAAAGAATATGGAAGGGAAAATGAGCGGAGGAACTAAATAAACAACGACATAAGTACATTACTAAAGCAATTATTTAAAAAAATTAAAAATATAGTATTATGGCAGAAATGGAAGTAAAATCCAGTGGTCATAAAAAAGGGCCTGGTGTAAAGAAAAGTAAAAAACAATCTACCCGTGTTGATCTTACTCCAATGGTGGATCTTGGATTTTTGCTGATTACCTTTTTTATCTTTACCACTACCATGTCTCAGCCCACATCAATGAATCTATCGATGCCCAAAGACACGAAGAATCCTGATGATAACACAAAAGTAAAAGAGTCGGGTTCCCTGACTTTGATGCTTGGAAAGGGGAATGTAATTTATTATTATTTTGGTAATGATCCGTCGAAGATGCAAACTACCGGGTACAAAGCGGTGAGGCAGATTATTCTTGATAAAAAGAAGTCGACCCCTGCTGAAGATCTTTTCTTAATTATTAAGCCCGATAAAGATGCAACTTATAAAAATGCCGTTGATATTTTGGATGAAATGAATATAGACGATATAAGCAGGTATGCCATGGTTGATCCTACCCCCGATGAATATGACAAAATACAGCAAACAGAAAAATCGGGTGGTGTTCAATAATTTTTTATGAAAATTTTAAAAATCAGGATCTAATTAAAAAATTTAATAATGGAAGCTAATCAAATATTAAAATCGGATATTCTTGATATTATTTTTGACGGAAAGAATAAGGCTTATGGAGCTTATGATTTGCGCAAAACCTATAACAAGCGGATTTCTAAAGCATTAATATTTACGATCAGTTTAATTTTGCTTTTATTAATAGGGTCAGCGATAGCTGATAAAATAGGCTCTAAAGATAAATCAAAAGAGATGGTTGTAAAAGAAACAGTGTTGCAACAAATAAAACCAGATGAACCGCCGCCGCCACCGCCGCCACCACCACCAAAATTACCACCACCACCACCAATTGCTACTATTCAGTTTACTCCTCCCAAAGTGGTAAAAGATGAAGAAGTAATAAAACCACCACCAGAGGTTAAACAAATTGAAGAAGCAAAAGTGGATGTGAAAACTGTGGAAGGAACTAAAGATTTGGGTATAGTAGCACCTCCGTCAGATTTGCAGGGAACTCAAGTTGTTGCAGCACCTGTTGAGAAGAAAGAAGACCCTGATAAGATTTTTACAAAGGTGGAGATTGAAGCTCAATTTCCTGGTGGCCCCCAAGCCTGGGCTAAATATGTACAAAGAGCTATCATGAGAGATCAGGATGAACTTACTGATCCAAATAACTTTGGAACCTGTGTAGTGAAATTTATTGTGGATCGCGATGGGGTTGTAAGCGACGTTCAGGCAACTACAATGAAAGGAACTAAACTGGCTGAGATAGCTGTGAATGCTATCAGAAAAGGGCCAAAATGGACTCCTGCTCAGCAAAATGGCCGTTTTGTAAATGCTTATCGTTTACAACCAGTAACTTTGACCAATCCAGATCAATAATCATAATTTTAATAGAATATGCTTTATAAGAGATGCTAAAACAGCATCTCTTTTTTTATGTCAAAATTGAACTTTATTAACCATTCCGAATCATTCATCATCACAGAATGATTATAGCTGTTTTATGAAAAGGGATAACATTTATTACATTAATAACGGTGTTCAATAATGCAACTTATCTTTACACAATGCATACTAAATTATCCGGATGGGACGATACTATTGTAGCAATTGCCACACCACCAGGAATAGGCGCCATAGGTGTTTTGCGTATTAGCGGTAGCCAGGCATTTGATATTATTCAAAAGCTTTTTCCCTCTAAAATTTTGAAAGAACAACCTGCCAATACATTGCATGTGGGCTATCTGAAAGAGGATGAAAATATCTTAGACGAAGTAGTGATTTCACTTTTTAAAAATCCTGCATCTTATACAGGCGAAGACGTGATAGAAATCGGTTGTCATGGTTCAGTATACGTACAACAGCAGGTGCTTGATGCCCTGATCCGTAACGGGGCAAGACTGGCAAAGGCAGGAGAATTTACCCAACGTGCATTTCTTAATAAAAAATTGGATCTTACCCAGGCTGAAGCAGTTGGTGACCTGATTGCAAGCAATACCAAAGCATCACAAAATGCAGCTTTAAAAAATATGCGTGGTGGTTTTTCCAATGTATTAAGGGAACTGAGGGAAGAATTGATAAAATTTTCTTCTCTTATTGAACTCGAGCTTGATTTCAGTGAAGAAGATGTAGAATTTGCAGACAGAAATAAATTCTTAATACTCATCAGGGACATTGAAAAAACAGTAAATAGATTACTCAATTCTTTTAAACTTGGTAATGTTATCAAGAATGGGGTAAGTGTAGCCATAGTAGGAAAACCCAATGCGGGGAAATCAACTCTGCTGAATACTTTATTGAATGAAAACCGGGCCATAGTAAGCGAAATCGCAGGAACTACAAGAGATACAATAGAAGAAATAATCAATATTAATGACATTCTTTTCAGACTGATTGATACAGCCGGGATACGTGACCATTCGGAGGATATTATTGAAAATATGGGTGTTTTGAAAAGCAAAGAAAAAATAAAGCAGGTAGATATAGTATTGTATTTATTTGATGCGAATAATATGGAAGTAGAGGAACTTAAGTTAATTGAAGATGAGATTAAAGGGCAAAATCCCAATACAGTACTCGTAGCCAATAAAACAGATATTTTACAAAAAGAATTACATGAGCAATTTGCCGGTGCAATATTTATTTCGGCAAAAGAAGAAATAGGTATTGAATCATTGAAGAATATACTGTTTGCAATGGCAGGCGGGACTTCTATCAACAATGAAAATATAGTAATTACAAATGCACGCCATTATGCGGCTTTAACTGAAGTGCTCAAAAGTCTTCAGGACATAAAATCAGGGTTAGCTACTAATATTTCGGGAGACCTGTTGTCTATTGACATTAATCGCAGTCTTCATTATCTCGGTGAAATTACTGGTGAAGTCACCAATGAAGACAGGCTAAATTATATTTTTAGTAAGTTTTGTATCGGAAAGTAACTGATGTATCTTTTAATATGCTATTTCTTGCTATCAATTTGGTTATCATTTTATAACGTTGTGGATTTAAGGTATCAAACTGAAAAAATTGATACAGTACAGTTTGGTATTCATCCAAGTAAATTCATTTTATTGAATGAGTTTTGTGAAAATTTCTGATTAAGGAAATCTACATTTCGTAGCATGGAATGACATGTTTCATAAAAAAATTAAAATCTCCTGCTACCTCTTCAATAAATTCAGATAACCTCTACTGTGATTCCTGTGAATAACTAACATTAAATACTCTTCCATATCAAATATATTTTTCGTTCTTCTTTATTAGAAGAACTTTTTTCTTTTTCAAGAAGCTGAATAAGTCCACTTGTTAAATTGTTTACCGTACTGATATATAAATTGTCTGCAGCTACCTGTGATTTCTCAGGCAATAACTCTATTTTTTTTTGCTTCTTTAACTTTCTGCGCTCAAAAATGGTTTTTACAACCTCCAATATCAAAGCAGCATGCTTAGCCTCATAGGTTTCCTGCAAATTGTTTTCGACCAGTTTAGAATAAAACCGGGACATTTTTTTAATATTATTTAAAACAGCAACAGTCGTTTTAGAGGTGGCATGAGCAACATCTCTAAGCATATCAATATTCCAGTAATCATTATCCATAGAGATGACTGGTTTTAGATTGTCCTGCTGATCTTCATTGATTACTGATTCTTTAGTGGGGCTCCCACCCAAGCCGATTGAAACATGTATAATTCCCACTTTTGCGTCCAGCGGAAGAAATATACTTTTTTTAGTAAAATCCTTGGTGGGCTTACCATTCACTGTGACAGAACTAATGTTACCGCTACCATTTATTGCAATGTATATTTTTTTTCTCCCAAAATATATCGGAAATTTTTGTTGTAATGTGGTAATACCAGGAGGAATATGAGGATATAGCCTTAACCCCTCGGCACTGTATATATATTCAAACAGGCCCCGTAAAAATCCGCCGGGTACTCCCCAGTTATCATACACGACATTAATGGGTAGGTTAGGCTGATAGGGTCTATTGCCAAAATCAGACAGTGGGTTATCCATTCGAAAACTGATAGCCATATGTAATATTTTTTCAAATGCAGCTTTAGCATCCTGGTATGCACCTACCCGGTAATAGCCAAGTTGCATACGTGCTTCGCAGGTGGTCCATTCTCCGCCATTTACCCAAATGCCATTTTTAAAGATCCCATCATATTCGTACATATCATCATAGGCCGGATAGTTGGGGATTATTAATTTGTATGGACGCAACTTTGGTATAGATTTAATTATGTTGTAAATCTTTTTGGCCTTGCGATCATCCACCACCCGGAATGCCATAGCATCATGATTAGGGGTTGATTCAAAATAACCGTGCTTGGGAGCGCCAAAAACGCCATGTTTCGTTCCATCCGGATCTATGGAGCGGATAAAATACCCTTCCGGTGTGGTGAAACTCTGCAAGCCCTTTTTTACAAGGTCAAGACGATGGCTGTACAATTTTATTTTATCTTTTCTGCCCATAATTTTTTCCAATTCGATCAGGCGGTTCAGAGCGGCGATATAGTTAACGGAAATTTCTGCGAGATAAGCTTTGCCATATGAACCATCCGGTAATAATTTTCCGGTACCGGCATAACTGGGGGCCAGCAGGTTGGCAGCGGGGCCTACCAGGAACATGTTTTTTATAGTGTCACGTCTGCTGTCCACGAAATCAGCACTTTCTTCCAACATTGGGAGATAATGGTCAATTTCTTTTTTATCTCTTCGGATAAGCATTAGTTCCGATTCCAGTAAAATACCTGCCGTGGTAAATCCGAAACACCAGTCATGTTTATCTACTTTTCCATCTCCTTGCCTATAGTAAACCCCATCTGGGGTGGCTGCATCACATAAAACCCCCTTAGGCCCTACATAACCATTATTATCTTTACGCACACCGTTACCCTGCATTTTAAACCACATATCCTGTGAATTATAGATAAAAGTCTGGTAGGCTTTATCCATAAACGGTAGCATAGTGTAAGTGGGTCCGAACGAATTTTGTATCCACCAGGCATTCCAGGTAGGACCTTCCACGAAACCATCCCAATCCTGTTTGTATAACATACTTAGGTTTTCCATTTCAGCGTTGGGTTCTAACAAGCTATAAGCGCTATCTAATAAAGCCAGGTAATTTGTATCACCATTGCCGGCAAAATATTTTCCCTCAAAACTAAAAGAACTATTTGCAGGGTTGGCTTGCGCCATGCCTGCTTCTGTGCCATATATAATGCTGATGATGGCCAGGACGTATCTTAAATTCATATTTTCTTACTTTGTATTTTTTAATTCTGCTAAACCAAATTCTTAAACATATCCGGGGCGAGGTCTTTTAGCATCTCCTTTATCAAGGTGCACTTTATAAATCGGTGGTTTTAGAATTTTTGTTCCAAAAATAGATTTATCTCGGGGTAAAATCAAATTCAAAATCTAATGTTTATTTGATTATTTAAATAGTATGAGTTTGATTTAAGCGAAGGTCTTTTAGTAATAATAATGGGTAGACAGCATGCTTAGCTGTATTGCTCTGATAAGAAAATTATTTACAATTAAGTCTAAAAGTTTATGTTGGGTACTTGGAGTCGTTCCTTTCTAAAGACTGTCGATCCCGATGTTACCGTTCCAAACTTCAATGCGGTTTTCAACAAAGTGGTAGTTTAAAATACTTCGCGGCCAACTCTGCCTGAAGAAATATCCTTGCTTACATCCACTCCTCCGCCGCGTCTGCCAGAGCCTTCCACAAGTGCAAAGCGAAAGAACTTCGGACCATGACGCGGTAACGAAACGGAGCAATATGGCAGACGATCACCGTTGCCTTTGCCATGAGTCCCTGGGAGACACTTGCGATAGGGAAACTTTTTTCGCGGAGATCCTGATCCCAAAGGTGAGCGAGCACTTCACGAACCTTAGGTCCTTCAAGTTCAATGGTAGTTCGCTGGCCGCTGACGTCGACTACGCTGAAATGATAGTGGTTGTTCGATTGCAGCAGTTTGAGCTTATACTCAGCTTCCTGGAACCCAATAATAAGCCACCAGTCAGGGGCAAGGCACAGGGCTTGAGCATCACCTCCACCGGATATTGACTCCTTTAGTATCTGGCCTGGCTTCCCGAGGAGGTCCATGCCCAGCGCTTCAGCGACTGCGGCTTGCGTTGAGGTCCCGGGCGCCACCCGAAGATCGATGGTGTGCAATCCTGGCAATTCGCGAATCGCCACCGTAGCGGCGGTTCCTATGTTCATTCCTTTCAGCGGACTTTCTTTGGTGATCATATGTGGCTTTTAATTAGTCTCTTCGGATGTTTTCCTTGTCAATGAATACAGAATCGCAGATTGTGGCATGCAGCACTTTTTTCCCAATGGGCACAGCCACCTCTTCTCCCATACGGTTCAGGCCATCGGCCACCAGTGCAAGCGCGAACGCACGTCCAAGCGTTGGAGAATAGTAAGAACTCGTCACAAAACCGGTATGGCTGGTTTTGCCATGCTCGTCCGGGTGGGCGTTCAGTTCGGTGATGTATGCGCCTTCCGGAATGACTTCTTCACCGTTCTCTGGCAGCAGGCCAACCAGTTGTGGTCTTGCCGTTGCCTGCAGATAGGGCAGCCGGAACGAGCGCTTGCCGATGAACTCTTTCTTTTTGGACACAACCCAGGACATGTTAAGGTCATAAGGCGTTTGCGTCCCGTCGGTGTCCTGCCCGATGATAATGTAGCCTTTTTCCGCCCGCAGCACATGCATGGTTTCTGTGCCGTAGGCAGTAAGGTCATAAGGACGTCCGAGCGTCCACAACCTTTCCCAAATATAGCGGGCATGGCCCCAGGCAACGTTGATCTCGAATGCGAGCTCTCCTGAAAAGGAGATTCGGGCAATGCGCACCCGTATATCATCGATGGTTGCCATCCGGCTATGCATGAAAGGAAATGCAGTTTTTGAGAGATCAATGTCTTTTACCAGTTCCTGAAGGAGCTGCCTGCTATTCGGGCCTACCAGCGCAATCGTCGAAATATGCTCGGTAACCGACGTGCAATAGACTTTCAGGTCAGGCCACTCCGTCTGTAGCCACTCTTCCAGCCATGCAAGCACCCCGGCGGCACCTCCTGTGGTGGTGGTCATAAGGAAATGGTTTTTACCCAGGCGGGTGGTGACGCCGTCATCAAACGCGATGCCGTCAGCCTTGCACATTAATCCGTAACGGCACTGCCCTTCGGGCAATGTGGAGAACATATTTGTGTAAATGCGGTCGAGGAAAACAGCGGCATCAGGACCCTGGATATCAATCTTTCCGAGGGTGGAGGCATCCATCACAGCCACGCCCTCCCTGGCTGCCATGCACTCACGGCGAACGGCATCTTCCATGCTTTCTCCTTGCTTAGGAAAGTACCAGGGGCGCTTCCATTGCCCCACATCCTCGAATATTGCACCGGCTTCAACATGCCATTGATGAACCGGCGTAATGCGGATGGGATCAGAAAGCGGTCCGCGTTCACGTCCTGCCAACGCAGCGAACGGCACTGGCACATACGGTGGACGGAAAGAAAGCGTACCCACATCTGCAGGTGACAGACCGGAATTTCCACCCTGTGAATTAATATTCAATTGGCAAAGTGCACCGATGGTGAGCATGCCACTGGTTTTGCCCTGGTCGTGTGAAGTGCCGATGGTGGTGTATCGTTTGATGTGTTCAATGCTGTGCAAACCCGCACCAACGGCACGGCGCAGCTCATGCAATGTTGCATCCCGCTGCAGGTCGATGTACGCGTGACGGGCCTGCTCATCATCCAGCGCCGGACCAAAGAAAACCGCCGGATCGTCGTCACCACCGAAGTCGCCGGCCAGCATACCGGCTGTTTGGAGCTGGTCGGTACCGTGATGTACCAGGAAGGCCGCATGTTCCTCACTCCACTTCGGCTTAATACCAATATGGGTGGCCAGGTCTGCGATTGGAGTCCAGCCCCCGGAAACGGCGAGCAGATCGGCAGTTGTTTCAACTATTTCGTTTGTATCGAGATCTTGTATGATTACACTTTGCAATGTCCCCTCTTCATTGGAAACGGTGTCGAGAATAGTCGTACGGAACCGGATCGGAATCCCCGCCGCTTTTGCAGCATCAACACTTGCGCCCCCGGCAGCTGGCCGCACATCATAAATGGCCTGCACCGGCACACCGGCCTGGTGAAGCCTGAGTGCATCACGATGGCCCTGGTTGTCTACGGTAACCACAACAGCACGTTTAAAGATTTGCACACCATGAATAGCAACATAAGTTGCTGCCGCATGGGAGAGCATGATGCCAGGCCTGTCGTTATTGGCGAAGATCAAGGGGCGCTGAAACGCACCTGGTGCCAGCACTACCCGATCGGTTCGAATATGCCATACACGTATGCGTGCACGTCCGGCCGGAGCAGCACCTCCCAGGTGATCGCTTCGCCGTTCAACAGCCACAATATAATTCTGGTCGTACAAACCAACGGCAGTACACCTGGGTACATAAGTGAGTTTGTTATTCGTAAGAACATCCCGCAAAGCAACAGGTAATCCGGTACCAAGGTGTCGAAGATGTCCCCCGGGTCCCGGCTGGTCGTCAATCAACAAAACTTGATATCCTGCCTGAATCGCTTTATCAGCTGCTTTAAGTCCGGCAACCCCAGCTCCTATCACCAGCGTATCAACATAACGATTGGTCTTGTCGTAGCGTGCTTCGTCCGGAAGTTCAGGCAGCGCACCGATGCCCGTAAGGCTGCGTGCATTAAGCCCTTCCGCTACTTCAATAATAGTAGCCGGACGCATTGATTCCTGCGTACCCGATACCAGTTGAACAAGTGCATTGGGCTCCTCCACCCCCAATCCAATCACACCCCGGGGACGGCTATGGTAGGTGCTGTTGGTTATTGAAAGTAAACCGCTACGTAATAAGGCAGCCGCCATCGGCTCACCCTGTTGTCCCTTGCAGATATTGTCATCAAAAATGAATGAAATTTCGCTCATGCCTTTGGGCCCTCCTGCCCGATATTACCAGGTGCTTTTGGTTGTTCGGTAAAGGGAAGGTATGCCGGTCCGATCTCATGGGTAACGGTATTGCGCCATAAGTTGAACCACCGGCCACATCCGGCAAAATGTACCCAACGCTCGGCAAGCCAGCCCTTGGGATTAGCCCGGATGTGCAGGTATTTAGCCCATTCGCTGTCGGCCAGGGCATTGGGATCCGGGTAAGCTACGCCGGCCTCAGCTCCGTAATGGAACTCGGTTTCATTGCGCAGGCCACAGTGTGGACAAGGAATATACAACATACAATCAATTTTTTAGTGAGCAACACCGGCTGCTCCATGTTCGTCAATAAGATGCCCTGTTAAAAAGCGGTCGAGCGCAAAAGGCTTATTCAATTCATGCGGAGTGCCGTGCGCTATCGTGTGAGCCATTACCCAGCCAGAACCGGGGGTGGCTTTGAAACCACCTGTTCCCCATCCTGCGTTGATAAACAGGTTTTCTACCGGAGTGACGCCGATAATCGGTGAAGCGTCAGGAGCGATATCAACGATACCTCCCCAGGTTCTCAGCACCTGCGCACGGGAGAAGATAGGAAACAATTCCAGTGCTGCGGCCAACTGGTGTTCAATTACATGAAAACCGCCACGCTGTGCATAAGAGTTGAAGGCATCAGTGCCTGCCCCCATTACCAACTCCCCCTTATGTGCCTGGCTCACGTACACATGAACGGCGCCGCTCATCACTACGGTATTGAGCACCTGTTCAAGTAGTGGACTCACCAGCGCCTGCAATGGCCTGCTTTGGATTGGAATGGAGAATCCGGCGAGATTGGCCAGCAGTGAGGAATGACCTGCTGCAACCAACCCCACCTTTCCGGCAGCAATGGTGCCCTGGGAGGTATGTACCCCATGGACCTTATTATTTCGGATATCAAAACCTGTTACTTCGGTGCCCTGAATGATATCCACCCCGAGATCGCTTGCTGCCTTTGCATAGCCCCAGGCTACCCAGTCGTGTTTAGCGATACCACCCCGTGGTTGGTAGGTAGCACCATGCACCGGGTATCGCACGTCTTCACTGATATTGATAATGGGCACCAGCTTCTTCACCTCTTCCGGGGTGAGCCACTCACTGTCAATGCCGTTGAGGGCGTTTGCATATAAATTCCTTCGTTTCAATCGAACATCACTAACGGAATGTGCAAGCGTCAATACTCCCCGTTGGCTAAAGAACATCTCATAGCCGAGGTCTTCTTCCAGCGTCTCCCATAATTTCAGGGAGTGCTCGTAAATTGCTGCCGATTCATCCCACAGGTAATTCGACCGGATGATGGTGGTATTGCGGGCCGTATTGCCTCCGGCCAGCCAGCCCTTTTCGACAACGGCAATATTGGTCAGGCCATGATTTTTTGCCAGGTAATAAGCGGTTGCCAATCCATGACCACCACCGCCCACGATGACTATATCGTAAGCTTTCTTCGGCTTCACCGACTTCCACAACTGCGGAGGTTGCTCGGGCAGAGCGGCTGCCCGCCTTCGTCCTATAGTGCCCGGGGCCAATGTATCGTTCGTATTCGTCATGATTTTAATCTTGTCATTTGTGGATCGTACTGCGGATCCTGTCCTACGGTGGCTGGGTAATCACGGTCGAAATATCGGATAGAAAGGCCCGTACCCTGCGTGCTCAGTGCTGCGGGAACCCAGGCATAAGCTAATTGCTTACCTATGGTATGACCGAAGTAGGCACTGGTGACATAGCCTACTACCTTGCCCTGGTGCATTATAGGCTCCTTACCCAACACCACATGCTGTGGGTTTTCAAGTACCAGGCATACCAGCCGCCTGCTTAGCGCATTTGGATCCAGTCCGGTGAAGGCCTCCGCCCCCTTATATCCTCCTCCTTTGCGGACAGCAAAGGACAGCCCCGCCTCATGGGGGTTGTGCTCACTGTTCATGTCAGTGCCGTAACTGCGGTATCCTTTCTCCAGGCGCATGGAGTTGAATGCTCCACGACCGGCTGCAATCAACCCGAATTCCTTCCCTGCCTGCCACAGTGTATCCCATAATTTCAGCGCAAAATCTGCGGTAGTGTATATCTCATATCCAAGTTCACCTACATAGGAAAGCCTGCACAGCATTACCGGTACATGGCCGAGATAGGTGCTCTTTAGCCTGAAGTAGCCGAGTGCCTCGTTGCCCAGGTCGTCCCTGGTTAAAGACTGGGCGAGTTCCCGCGCCTTAGGTCCGAAGAGCCCCAGCCCAACGGTTCCGGCAGTGACGTCCTGCACATGCACCGTGTCTGGCGCAAGTTGCCTGAGGTAGTTGATATCAGTATTACTATTTACGCCAATAAAAAAGTCGTGCTCACCACGTCGCATAATAGTGATGTCGCTCAGTATGCCAGCCTTATCATTCAGCAGCAGGCAATAAGTGATGGAGCCGGGCTTCTTACGCAGGTTGCCTGTTGTTAATCGCTCCAGAAACTCCAAAGCACCTTTGCCCGTTACTTCAATGCGTTTCAGGGTTGTGATATCGAACAGGCCGACACCTTCCCTGACCGCACAAGCTTCCGCACCAATCACCGGCGACCAGAATTTTGAACTCCACTCATCCCTCGGCGGACTTTCAAAGCGCCCGACAAGACCGGCGTTTGCTTCGTACCATTGCGGCCGCTCATAGCCGGAAGCTTCAAGAAAAAAGCCACCAAGTTCCTGCTGGCGCTGATAGAAACCAGTAGTGCGGAGGGGACGCGGCGACTCCATAGGCTGCAGCGGGTGCAGCAGGTCATACACCTCCACGAAGTTCTGCGCACCGCGTTCTTCAATATGTGTTAAACCCAACTGGTGGGTATCAAACCGGTTAACGTCGCATTCATGCACTGCCAATGCGGGGTGGCCATCTACGATCCACTCAGCCATCGCACGTGCCACACCACATGCGTGGGTGACCCATACGGCCTCAGCCACCCAGAAGCCTTTCAACCCTGACCACTCACCCATCAATGGGAAGTTGTCAACAGTAAAGGAAAACAAACCATTCATCGATTCAGCAATATCGGTGCTTTTCAGTGCGGGAATGACTTCAGCCGAATGCTCCATGGCACCCTTCCAATCCTCAGGAGTAAACGGCACCTGGCTCGGCATTACTTCAGCAAGCTCAGAGGGAAGGATGTCCTGAGCCCTCACAGGAAGTGGCCGGTGTCCGTACCAGCCAACCGCGAGACTTTGACCTCTCTGTTTGAAATAAAGATCCGAACCCTGGTGACGGAGCACGGGCAATTCAGCTTCACTTTTATATGCGGCCAGTTCAGGCATCGGAACAGTATAGCAAAGTTGGTGCGCCAGTGGTTGTATGGCTTTCGACATGCCCACCATTGCCCCAATCTTCGGTCCCCATATTCCAGCGCAGGAGACAACGATATCCGCCGGGAATGATCCCTGTGTGGTTTGAACACTGGTGACGCGGCCTTCACTTTGATCAATGGCAATGACCTCGCATTCTGCAATGAATCGGGCTCCGCGGCTGATCGACCGCTCACCCATCACTTCGTCAGCCATTACTGCCCGGGCGATCCCATCATCGGGAACGTATAGTGCACCCAGCATCTTATCACTAACAAGAAGCGGATGCAATTTCAACGCTTCCTCCGGAGGTATTACACGTGCGTTAATCCCGGCGGATATGGCCAGTCCCACCCTGCGGTGAAGATCAGCCAGGCGCTCAGGCGTTGTTGCGATCTCCAGGCTGCCCACCTTGAGGAAACAAGTCTCGCCACCATGTTGAAGACTATACAATTTTTCAACCGTCTGGCGGGCGAACTGCGCCATGGTACGCGACCCATTGGTCTGGAAAACAACGCCAGGCGCATGTGATGTAGAGCCGCCTGGCTTCCAGAGCTTATCTTTTTCAATGACAACTACATCGCAATACCCGCGTTCGGTGAGTTCGTCGGCCAATGAACAACCAACGATACCAGCTCCTATGATTACAATCTTTGGCATCAGTGCAATGGGGTTTCTGTGAGTTGATCTTTATACCAGGAGAGAAACTGCTTCACTAGGTATTCCTCGTCGGCTAGCGGACCCGGTATGTAGCCACCGGAACAAATGCCGCGGTAAGTCCCTTCCGCCAGGCTTTGATCCTGTGCATTGGTCTCGGTCCAAACTTTGGTCAGGTTGACAAGATCATAGTCAACACCTTCCACTGCATCAGCCGCAACGAGCCACTTGGTCCGCACCAGTGTCCGGTCTACCGAAAGCGGGAAGACTGCGAACGTGACGATATGGTCGCTCAAAAAGTGGTTCCACGAATTCGGATGGGTCCACAAAGAAAGTCCGCTTCCCTCCGGCTGCTTGAAATTGCCAAGAAGCTTTTTGCAAGCGTGTTCAGGTTTCAGAGTGTGGGAAATGCACTGGTTAGCCAATGGTAGCCGAACAGTGCGGAACCACAGACCCTCCGGGAACTCCAGCAACTCGTACGGAAGCCCGAGGCTTTCCCACTCCGTTTCCTTTTCCTGGAGTGTTTCCTGAAAGCGTTGCTCCGAAGGCTGTAAATGTTCCTTGTCGAGGCCCTTGCCAAACCCTGAGCTGTACAATGGTACCAGCAGTTCAGGGTGATTGCTGTCGCAATGCAGGCACTCCCTGTTATTTTCTATAACTAGTTTCCAGTTGCAGGCTTCTATGATATCTTTTTGATAGGCTATTTTGGTCTTACGTAACTCGTATGGAGCCAGGTAAGGCGTAAGGCTTGTGCGCACAGCTTCGATATCATTGGGTGCAGGCGTGGTAAGGCAAACATAAATAAGACCTCCGATCACGGCGACCTCAATTGGATTAAGTCCGAAATCTTCTGTGGGAAAATCAGGAGCCATCCCGCGGGCACGCAGCAGCTTTCCATCAAGGTCGTACGTCCAGTTATGGTAGGGACAGGACAGCCCCTTGCGGTTGCCTCTCTCCCCCTGAAGCAGTTCATGGCCACGGTGTCGGCATACATTATAAAATCCCCGCACCTCCCCGCTTTGCGAACGTTGCAGAAAAAAGGACCGCGTTCCGATTTTTAGTGTAACATAATCACCTGGTTTTGGAACGTCCGCGTCACAAGCAACATAAATCCATCGGCTATAGAAAATCCGCTCAAGCTCGTCATTGAAAATTTCAGTGCTTGTATAAAAGCGCGGAGGTAGAGTGAAGTTTGAGTCAATTCCGGCTAAGGGCATAGTGATATTTTTTAAAATTTGGAATAAATCCAAAAACTAAATTAAAATAAAAAGGTAAGATTGTGATATTTTTTATAATTTGGAGTCAGATCCAAAAACTAAATTAAAACATAAAGGTAAGTTTGCTATTCAATATTTCATTGAGCAAAGGCCAAAAAAATCGGGTAGACTTATAAAAATTTAATATAGGCGAACCCGTTCGTTAGATTTGTTAATTAAGAAGACCAAAACCTGTAATTCAAATATGAAGGATTCTCCGGTTATTGATAATAACGATCTTGCCAGTTTTGGTTATCGTCAGGAATTAAAGCGTTCGATGGGTAGCTTCTCAAGTTTTGCTGCAGGCTTTTCTTACATTTCTATTCTTACCGGTCTTTTTCAGATGTTTTATTTAGGTTATGGGGTTGCCGGCCCCGCATTTTTCTGGACCTGGCCATGCGTATTGGCGGGTCAATTGCTGGTGGCACTCTGCTTTGCAGAACTGGCTTCCCGTTTTCCTTTGTCGGGCGGGGTTTATCAATGGGCAAAGTTTACCGGAAACCCTTTCCTTGGGTGGATGACAGGATGGATTTACCTGGCTTGTCTTATTGTCACTATTGCTGCTGTTGCCATGGCACTACAGGTGAGCCTACCCCAAATTTCGAGTTCCTTCCAGGTAATTGGAACCTCAAATGATCCAAAATCGGTTGCTATTAATGCCATTTTGCTGGGGTCAATTCTGGTTATTATAAGTACCATAATCAATGCCAGGGGAATTAAGCTACTGGCACTGATCAATAATATTGGTGTATTTACCGAACTGGTTGGAATTATATTGCTGATCTTTCTTCTGTTTTTACATAAAGTAAGATCTCCGGTCGAAGCTGTCGTACACATTAAAAATACCGGATCTGGGTTCAAGTCTTTTCCTGATGTGACAATTTTAATGGCAGCGGCCGCCCTGACAGCCTCTTATGTTTTGTATGGATTCGATACTGCCGGAACATTGGCTGAAGAAACGCATGATCCGCGTAAAAAAGCTCCCCGTGCGATCCTGCAGGCGCTTCTTGCCGCTGGATTTGCTGGATTACTGGTATTACTTTTTGCTTTGATGGCAGCTCCGGATTTGGGTATGCCGGAATTGGGAAATATAAACGGAGGGTTACCTATGTTGGTGAAATCAGTCCTGGGTGAAACTACGGGCAGGATTTTTCTTTGTAATGTTATTTTTGCCATAATTGTGTGCACGCTTGCAGTTCACTCCGGGTCAATAAGATTAATGTTCGCCATGGGGCGTGATGGGTGCCTGCCCTTTAGTAAATCCTTATCGAAAGTTTCCTCAAAAACAAAAACTCCTGTTTTAGCTACCCTGCTTTGTGGATTGGGAGCAATCATTATTTTGGCGATGAATCTTCAATTTCCAAAAGTATTTGAGTTGGTAACCTCTATCGCCATACTTTGGGCTAATCTGGCCTATTGGATAGTGGTGGCACTTCAACTGAAAAACAGGATTACATCAGCCCGGAATGGAGTAGGTACCGACGCCAGGTTTCATTTGGGCAAATGGGGGTTCCCGGTTAATATTTTGGCACTGATTTGGAGCACTTTTATGGTTATTAATGTGTCATGGCCCCGTACTGCAACCTATGGTTCGGAATGGTATCAGCAGTATGCAGCGTGGATTTATACAGTTGGTTTGATTGGCTTTGGTGTGTTCATTTATTATTATAAATCAATTAAAAGACAAAGAATGTCTTAAAAGAATATGGTGTACACTCAGTTTATAGACGGCGCATTAACTACAGGTTCAAACCGGGATTCCTGGATAAATTATAATCCAGCTAATAATAATCCTTTGGGAGCCGTTTGCCAGGCGAACACCCAGGATATTGAAGCTGCGGTAAATTCATCAGAAAAGGCTTTCCATACCTGGAAAACCAAAACAGGAGCAGAACGTGGCCGGGTTTTGTTAAAAGCAGCTCATGTATTAAGATCCAGGTTAGAGCAAATTGCTTTTATAGAAACCCAGGATGTCGGAAAGCCCATTTCGGAATCACTGGCGGTGGACATTAGTTCGGCTGCAGATGCCCTGGAATATTTTGGAGGAATGGCGGGTGGCATACATGGGGAGTTTTTTGATTTGAAAAACGCCTTTGGATATACGCGTCCCGAGCCTTTGGGTATTTGTGCGGGAATTGGTGCATGGAACTATCCTATTCAGATTGCTGCATGGAAAGCGGCTCCGGCGTTGGCTTGCGGCAATGCAATGATTTTTAAACCTTCCGAACTCACCCCGGCCACTGCACTTGAATTAGCTAAGGCATTTATGGAAGCCGATGCCCCGCCTGGTTTGTTTAATGTAGTTCAGGGTGATGGCAGGGTTGGAGGTATGTTGGTAGATCATCCGCGTATAGCAAAAATTTCATTGACAGGTTCAGTTTCAACTGGTAAAAAAATTTTAACCGGTGCAGCAACTCAACTGAAACGGGTGACACTTGAATTAGGTGGAAAATCTCCCTTAATTATTTTTGAAGATGCAGATATAGATAATGCTGTATCAGCAGCCTTGCTGGCAAATTTTTATACGCAGGGAGAAGTTTGTTCAAATGGTACACGGGTGTTTGTGCATCGTCCAATTTTTGATTCCTTTTTAAGGAAGCTAAAGGATCGGACTGAAAAAATCAGGTTGGGTGACCCGGCAGATCCCGATACCCAGATGGGCGCATTAATCAGTAAGGCGCATCTGGAAAAAGTAACCCGGTTTATAGATGCAGGAAAAGCTGCAGGCGCAACCTTATTGACCGGAGGCTTCCGACCTGAAAAAGATTTCAAAGGACGGGATATTAGTTCCGGCAATTTCCTGGCGCCGGCAATTTTTACGGATTGCGATGATGCAATGGAAATTTGCAAAGAAGAGATTTTTGGTCCGGTGCTCACCGTACTCTGCTTTGACTCAGAAGAAGAGGTAATTGAAAGGGCGAATAATTCCGCCTATGGACTGGCAGCAGGTGTATTTACGAATGACATAAAACGCGGCCATCGGGTAATTCATCAATTACAGGCAGGTACATGCTGGATTAATAATTACAACATAACACCTATCGAACTTCCTTTTGGCGGATATAAACAATCAGGTCTGGGTCGGGAGAATAGCCTTGCTGCTATTCAACAGTATACCCAGCTAAAAAGTGTTTATGTAGAATTGGGAAATGTCGAATCTCCTTACTGAAATAGATAAAATTGAAATGAATAAAATTTTTGATACAATTATTATTGGAGGCGGGTCTGCCGGCTGTGTACTGGCAAACCGACTGAGTGAAAATCCGGACCATAAAGTGTTGGTGATTGAAGCGGGAAGAAGAGATGCCTGGTGGGATATTTTTATTCATATGCCAGCTGCGCTTACTTATCCGATTGGTAGTAAATTTTATGATTGGAAATACCAATCGGAGCCTGAGCCATTCATGAATAACCGTCAGGTGTATCATGCCCGTGGAAAAATCTTAGGTGGTTCCAGTTCCATTAACGGAATGATTTTTATTCGGGGTAATCCATTGGACTATGAAAAGTGGGCAAAGGATCCGGGAATGGAAACGTGGGATTATGCCCATTGCCTTCCTTATTTTAAAAAATCTGAAAACAGAACCGCCGGGGCAAACTTGTTTCGTGGTGGTAACGGTCCGCTGCACCTGGAAACCGGGCCTGCCACCAACCCCTTGTTTACAGCATTTTTTGATTCGGCCAAACAAGCAGGCTATCCGCTCACAGATGATGTCAATGGATTTCAACAGGAAGGTTTTGGCATGTTTGACCGCAACATCAAAAACGGCAGGCGCTGGTCTGCCTCAACAGCCTATTTGCATCCGGTGTTGGGGAAACGAAAAAATCTTAAAGTAATTTGCGATGCGCTTGCCACCAAAATTCTTTTCTCGGGGAAGCGTGCCGTTGGCGTAGAAGTTTTGAAAGGAAATAGTTTGCATACCATTACGGCAGGCGAGGTTATCTGCTGCGGAGGCGCCATCAATTCTCCCCAGCTTCTTCAATTGTCAGGAATAGGAAATCCGGAAATGTTGAAATCGGCCGGGGTTGAGGCACTGCACAACCTCCCGGGTGTTGGACAAAATTTACAGGATCACCTGGAGGTATATATCCAATATTCCTGCAAAAAGCCGGTAAGCGTATGGCCGGCATTGAAATGGTATAACAAACCCCTGGTTGGTTTACAGTGGATGCTGTTTAAGAAAGGACCTGCGGCAACTAATCACTTTGAGGGAGGAGGATTTATCAGAAGTAATGAAACGGTTGCTTACCCTAACCTTCAGTTTCATTTTTTGCCTGTGGCTATACGATACGATGGTAGTTCGCCAACAGGGGGGCATGGCTACCAGGTCCATGTTGGCCCAATGAATTCTGATGCCCGTGGATCTGTCCTGATTAAGTCACCGGATCCAAAGGAAAAGCCAGCCATTCGGTTTAATTATCTTTCTACAGATCAGGATAGAAAGGAGTGGGTGGAGGCCATCCGCTGTGCCCGGAAAATTCTGAATCAGCCGGCGATGGATGAATTTAATGGTGGGGAAATTTCCCCTGGACCTGCCGTTGATACCGATGAGCAAATACTGGATTGGGTCAGCCGTGATTCAGAAACAGCCTTGCATCCATCCTGCACTTGTCGCATGGGTACGGACAACATGTCTGTCGTAGATCCACTAACCTTGCGGGTGCATGGCCTTGAGGGTTTACGGGTAGTAGATGGAAGTGTGATGCCATATATAACTAACGGAAACCTGTATGCACCAATTATGATGATCGCAGAAAAGGCGGCCGATATAATTTTAGGAAATCAACCGCGTACACCTGAAAAATCTGATTTTTACAGAAAGCCAAACTAAACCCAGCACACTATTTTCTAAATATAGATTGGTGTTAAATAATGGGGGGACAAAAGACACGGTTATAATACATTCAATGCCTAACTCTTTCAAAGATATTTGTATCCCAAATCCGCAAATTTGTTTTATTTACGTCCAATCCAACATCAAGTGTTTGGCCTGCAAAATTCAAGGGATTAGCTATGTTCATGGTTCTTGTTTTAAGTGGATAATTTATTTGCACTTCAAAGTTTCCTTATTTCAAGAACCTAATTTATTTTGTAATCCCTTTCATGCATAAGACCTATTTTATTGATTTTGTTCAATTTGTATTGTTTTTTCTTTTCCGGGAAATTACTTTTTCAATTTCAACTGCAAAAAAAACCAATGATGAGGTAACCCCAACCAATAAAAATTCATTCAATGTTAAAGATTCGGTTTGAAAAATGGGTTGTAAAAAGGGTGTATAGGTGACAACAAATTGCAGGAGAAAGGCTATCAACACTGAGCCAATAAGTGGTTTGTTTGAAAACATGCCTATTTTGAAAAACGATTGTGTTTCAGACCGGATAGCAAGTACATGACCCATCTGGCATAAACACAACACATTAAAAACAATGGTTTGCCAATGTAACCCATGGCTAATAGCCCAGCCCTGCGCAGACAAGGCAATACCTGCCATGAACATACCTACCCATATCATATGCAGCCCCCTGCCATTAGCAAAAACACTTTGCTGTGGTGGCCGAGGAGGCCGGTTCATAATATCTTTCTCCGCTTTTTCAAATGATAATGAAATAGCAGGCAAACCGTCAGAAACTAAGTTTATCCATAAGATATGTATAGGCAATAGTGCAACAGGTAAACCAATCATCGGACCTAACAATAAAGTCCATAACTCACCGGAGTTGGTTGTCATCAGGTATTTGATAAACTTGAGAATGTTATCATAAATTCTTCTTCCTTCACTTACTGCTTTTACAATGGTTGAAAAATTATCATCCAGCAAAATCATGTGAGCGGCTTCTTTAGAAACATCTGTACCCGTGATGCCCATTGCAATACCAATATTTGCCCGCTTTAATGAAGGTGCATCATTTACTCCATCTCCTGTCATTGCAACATAATGGCCTTTCTGTTGCAGCATTTTTACAATCTGTAACTTTTGTTCAGGTGATACACGGGCATATACTTTTATCCTTTCCACTTTAGCCAGAAAACTATCGTTATCTAAAGCGGCAAGTTGCTGGCCGGTTATAACTAATTCTTTTTCGCTGGTTAAAATGCCAATGCGTTGTGCAATGGTCTTTGCTGTAAGCGGATGGTCGCCGGTTATCATTACAGGTACGATACCTGCAGTTTTACATTGGACTATCGCATCAAATACTTCTTCCCGTGGTGGGTCAATAATGCCGGTTAAGCCTAAAAACTGCAAACCATTTTCATCAATTTCACTATCCGGGTTTCCGGGCAATGCATTCCAGTAGCGATAAGTAAATCCAAGTATGCGGTGGCCTTTAGCCGCCATATCATCCACCTGTTTTTGCATGGCGGGTAAATCAATATTTACACATCGTTGCAATAAAATATCTGGTGCTCCTTTGGTGAAGGAAATTATTTTATTATTATGCCGGTGAAAAGTGGTCATCAGTTTCCGGTCGGCATCAAAAGCAATTTCTGCTAACCGGGGCCATGTATCCGATTGTATATTTTGTTCCCTTGATACTTCCATCAAAGCAATTTCGGTACTGTCTCCTTTTATTGTTTTATCAGCCCCTTCAACAGCATCATTATTGAGTGCGAAAGCATGCAACAATAACATTACATCTTCCTCATGTTTGATAGTTGACAAGGCATTTCGTTCATACAGCTTTCCGTTTACAAACACATCTTCCACATGCATTTTGTTTTTGGTAAGCGTACCTGTTTTATCGGTACAGATGTAAGTGACCGATCCTAAAGTCTCTACTGCAGGCAATTTTCTGATAAGGCTGTTAAATCGAATCATTCTTTTTGCAGCCAGAGCAAGTGAGATTGTAATTACAGCAGGTAATGCTTCCGGTATAGCAGCCACTGCCAGGGATATACTGGTGAGTACCATTCTTACAATATCTTCTCCCCGTAACCATCCTGCTACAAAAAATAAAATACATAAGAATAGAACCAGTACAGAAAGTTTTTTTCCAAAAGAAGCCATGCGTTGTTGCAGTGGTGTAAGTGTTTCATCTTCCTGCAACATTTTAGCAATACGGCCCAATTCTGTCTGCATACCGGTAGCAATCACTACAGCAGTGCCACGGCCGTATGTTACAAATGTACCTTTGAAAGCCATATTTTTTTTATCGCCTAACGGCAAATCATCTGCTTCCAGCGAATGCGTGATTTTATCGGTTGCATATGATTCACCCGTTAACGCTGCTTCTTCAATTTTTAAATTGAAGGATTCAATGATGCGTACATCCGCAGGAACTGCGTTACCTGCTTCTAATAACACTACATCGCCCGGCACTAAAATGGTGGCAGGCAGCCAGGCGATGTTTCCATCCCGAAACACCCTTGCTTGTGTAACAGCCATTTGCTTTAAAGCCTGCATGGCTTTTTCTGCACGGTATTCCTGGAAGAACCCTATTGCCGCATTCAATAAAACGATAACAAGAATAACAATGGTATCATTAAGGTCGCCAATGATACCAGATATTATTGCTGCCGCCAGCAAAATTAAAATCATTACATCTTTAAACTGTGCCAGCAGCATACCGGCTATACTTTTCTTTTTCCCTTCCTGTAATTCATTAGGGCCATACTGCAAAAATTTTTCTTCTGCATCTGCAATAGTCAAACCTTGTGGCCTGCTATCCAGCAATTCAAAAACTTCCTTACTACTTAGTCTGTGCCAGTTCATATGGGGTCTTTATTTTTTTACAAATAAGTATATGATAAGTGCCAGATATAAAACAAGAATAATAAAAGTATCGAAACTTAAAAACCATATTTGTTTTTTCTTCGGTTTAAAAAGAAGACCCAATCCAACAACTGCCGTCATAATGATGGTAATGAATACGGATAACAAATGAGCAGGTGATATGGCTTCAAATAAAGAACCTTCTTTGTAAAAAACATCATCTATACCAAGGATAAATATATTGAATACATTGCTGCCTAATAGATTTCCAACGGCCATATCCAATGCACCTATTCTTAACGCAGCTAAACAAACTACCAACTCCGGCAAAGAGGTAACAGCAGCTAAAAACAATGTTCCAAAAAAGGAATTGCCCAGCCTTGTCTGTGATGCAATATGCCCACCAAAATAAGGAAGAAATAAAGCTACTCCAATTACTATTAATGCATGGAGAGCGTATCTTCCAATTACCTTTTTAAGGTTGACAGATTGTATAGGTGATGGTATAATTATTACAGGTGATGATGCAATAATAGAAGTTTGTTCATATTTGAAAATCCCCCATACTGCTACGAGATAAACTCCAAAAAGCAGGAAACTAAAACTGCTTATCCATAAGACTGACGGGATTTCATGTGATAGATAAATAGCCATACCTGCCACCGTTAATAAGATAATTCCAAAAATTGCTGCTACAATATGGCTTGATTTAACCGTTGAAAAAAGGGGTTGTTTTATGCGGGCATCCAATACAGAAAGTATAAGGAGGTTAAATACACAACTACCAAATATATCACCGGCTGCCAGGTTGGGTGCTTTAACTATGGCTACAGAACTAATCCCTGTTATTAACTCAGGTAAGGAAGTTATCGATGCCATCAATATAAGTCCTACCCAGGCCTTGCCCATTCCGGTGAGGTTGGAAATCTTATCGCCGTAATAGGAAAGTTTGGTGCCACTATGAATTATAACGGCGGCACAGGCAACAAATCCGATGATGTTCAGGTATAAATTATTCATTTATTTATTTAAACCCTTTTAATTTTTCAAACTTTCTAATAATTCCCATTCTCAGTTATTTCCTATGCATTGGTTGGGCTATGTTCATTAAAGCTATGTCCGTTACCTCAGATTTCTATAAATAAATCAGACACTTCAAATTCTTTAACTCCATGATGTACCTGCGTCTTTGTTGTAACCACTCCTATGCTATTTTTTAAAATAGGCATGGTTTTAGAATTGTCCCTTTTTGTTAATGCAGCAACAGCCATAAAATCCATTTGTCTTCTTACTCCGGAGTTATTGATAAGTGCCAATAGTATCAGCACCAACCTTCCCAAAAGGTCTATTTCAGTAGCTGCCGGGTTAACAGTCACTGCTTTGTGATTGGTGTATATCACTTTGGTATCGTTTTCACAATCTGTATCCAGAGAAAAACCAATTATGGCTTATTATCAATAAAATACTACAGATTTTTTATGCTAAATTAATTTTCAAACAGTTGAATTAATCTTTTCAATACCCGATGTTCATCCTTATTTTCACCCCGGTAAGCAGATGCTATGGCTTTGCCGGTTAACAAAATATTGTCGATAATAGCAGAGCTGAATTTTTTTTTGTTTTCCTGGTAAAATATTTCAAATGATTGTAAGATATTTTCAGATGATCCTTCAGCTTCTTCATATTCAAATGCAAAATCAATCAGGTTAGCCTGGTCAGTTCCATACTTATCAGTAGAATTTTCCAGAGGTTTCCAGTTGTTTTGAATAAGATTTTGCAGCGCTTTTTTTTCTGAAGGCTGAACTTTTCCATCAATAGCTGCTATATAGAAAAATAGCTTTCCCAGCTCAGGATATAATTCTTCGTAAAACATAAAATGTATTTATTTGATCAATTTTTATTTTGATAATAGGTTTTAACCCATGCAACAATTTGATTTTCGGTCATGCTTTCTGCCGGTTCAACCCCTTTAATTACTAATGACTTCGTGGTGTCTTTCAGGATTATCTTTTCCAGTTCTTTTTTCATGCTTGCCGGGCCGATCAAAACAAGTTCATCAGTGTCATTTAATTCATTTGTGACCTTTTTAAGATATTCTCTTATTTCATTTGCCCGGTGGTTTTCTTTTTTCTTTTCAAAATTTAAAAATTGATTTCCAAACCGGGTAAGCAATTTTGTTTCACCGGGTATTCTTTCTCTGCTTTCTATATTTGACTCAATAGTTTTAAGCATATGATCGCTTTTATCAAGAAAAACAATCACTGCTTTTTTTGTATCAATCCAGATTCCTGTTTGCTTTTTCATGTAATTAGATTTTATTTAATAGAGTTTTTTATGATTTTAAATTTTTTTAATCAACGCTTTTAACCGTTGATGTTCTTTCGGAGTAAGTTGATGAAGCATGAGGTGTTCCAAAATGCACATCAGGCTTATTACTCCAGTAAACAGGTTGTCCTGCATGACGGGGTAATTGCTGTAAGGATAAGCGACCAGTGTTTTAAAACCTGTTTCGACCTTGTCATTTGAATTAAAATAAATCAGGTTTTCTTTCATCAGGTTTTTAACCGGACAGGTATAATTTTTTTCAGCAGCCTCATTAATAATACTCATCCGGTGTACAGTCCCTATAGGTATTCCATTTTCCATCACAAAAAAATGTTTAACATGATTTGTCATTAATGTACCCATTACTTCCTGCACAGTGCTCTGTGCCTGAAGTTTTTGATAATCATTTACTACTACTTCACCAAATGTTAATCCTTTTACCAAAGAACGCAGATGAAGTACATACTCTTCTGATTCCACGGCACCAAAAATCAGAAGGCTAATAACCAGCAACAACAGATTTAAATAAAAAATACCTGTCACTAAAAAAAATGCAGCAAGGATTTTGCCAACAACAACAACAATACGGGTTGCCTTAAAATAATTCATTTTTAAGCCAAGCAATACTCTGAGTATGTGTCCACCATCAAGCGGAAAGGCTGGTAAAAGATTGATGGCGAATAGTCCCAGATTTACGATATGAAGTTTATACAGTAAATCATTTCCGTGAACAATATCAAAATGACTTGTTATTGCCCAAATTGGTTCGTGGTCTTGTATGAAAGGCAGGAGTAAGCCAGCAATAGCCAGATTTGCCAAAGTTCCGGCCAGGGTTGTGAGTAATTCTTCTTTTGAGCTTTTAGGGAAGTTTTCATAGGATGAAATGCCGCCGGTAGGCATCAAGATTATTTCTTTGGTCTGGATTTTAAATCTTTTGGTTGCCCAATAATGCGCCAGTTCATGTATAACAACACTCAGAAATACCAGCAAGATAAAAATAAGAGACCAGATAATATTAGCCCAGGTAAACCCCTTTACTGCGTTGGCTGCAATAATCCAAATTGGAAGAATTAAAAATGTCCAGTGCATTTTAATAACAATTCCTTTAATTGTGAAGAGGTTTATAGTTCTTTTCATTTATAACAAGTTCTTTTAAATCATTACTTTAGTCTATCTTAAAATAATTCTCCTCCATGCTGTATTTCTCTTCTACTTTTATATAAAGGCAAACCAGAAACTCCATTTGTTGTATTCCGCAGCAACGCAATCCCGCCTTTATCTTTGAGTAACCTGGTTTCTGTAATTTCTATACGGTTGCCTCTTGTCAGAAACTTTTCAATTTGATGTATCAAATCATTTGCTAACTGAAAAATAATACTATTTGTTTTTAATGAACTCTGCAGTTGATGTTTTAAATGCCTATCCACTAGCAATAATCCATCTTCGTTTTTGCGTAAAGCCTGCAAAACTGATTCAACGTTAGAGATAAGAGTATTATTTTTTTGTGCATACACTACCTGGCCTGCTATAAATTTCAAATGCCAGTAATCCCAGTGATTGGATATTTCCGTTACTAGCGAATTAATAATATCATTGGTAAATGGTCCCGTTTCATACAAAAGAGTAAACAATTGCTTAGTATAAAATGCACTGTTACAAAACTTCTCAACCATGTTCGGACTACCGGTAACGATAAAAGGTTTTTCATCTTTGCCATTTAATAAACCGATTGCAAAAGATACATTTTTGAAAATTAATTCTTCATTTGCGGTACTTGATTGTTCAAATATTTTTTTTAAATTATTATTGTATTCATATATCCTTACCATATCATTTTCCAAGACCAATAAATAAAAATCAGCTTTCTTATCTATGTTAACTGCCAAATCAAGCGGCGAAACAAACCTGCTGGAAAAAACAACCGATTTTACCGGGAAGTTGAAATAAAATAGTTTTTCATCATCAGGGGAAAGTATTATAGCAAGGCTCTTTCGGTGTGTATTAAAATTTAATTGTGCAAACAGTTTCTCCAGCCGGGTAACTATTGCAATACTGCATCCTTCACTATAACGTCCATTCAGTTTTGTTTTTACAATTTCAATGACATTATTAAAAACTGAATGGATAGATTTTTCATTCCACATTGAAGGTTGAAAAGGCATTGCCAAAGCCAATGAGGAAAAATACGGACGGGGTTTAGTTATTTCCTGTACTACAATATTTCCTTCATGCAATGCCTGCATTGGTTTATATGCCAGTTGCTTTTTTTGCCGCAGGCTGATATTTTCCTCATAAATGGCAGGGAGCAATTTATGTGTTGATAGTGTTGCAAGCATGACTGTAAGTTTTAAATAGTATGAATGAATTATTTGTTGTGTGTTATAAATAATGGTGTATTTAGTTCTTTCATCAATGTATCAGCCATACTGGTTTTAAACCAACGGCTTAGTTCACTGCGCCTGTAAGCACCCAATACCACTAGTTCGTTTTCATTATGATTACGTAAATGGCCAATAATTTTATCTTCCGGAATTCCTTTAGTAACGGTGTAAGTTGCTTGTGGAAAATGCCTTTTAATAAACTCTCTCATCAATTTATTATCTGGCACCCGTGACGTTGCCATATAGTAGTCTTTTACCGTAAGTACTTCGACTGGTAAATCCTGGAAGTTGCCAAACAAATAACTGAACATTTTTATCGCAAACAGGGAAGAAGGTCCGCCATCATACAGCAATACAATTTTATCAATTGATTTGGAAATATTGGGTACCACCAGCACAGGGCATTGTACATCACCAAGTAAATCCTTCATAAAGCGTGTAGGCAGTCCCTCTTTATATCTTGTAAACGTTTCGTTTTTGTTAATGATAATAATGTCGGCAAACATGCTTTCATGCTTCAGTTCCTGCAAGGCAATGCTTTTATCCCTATGAATAGAAAATAAAATTTTTTCTTTATTACAAGCTTTTTGAAATTGGAGCACTGCTTTATCTCTTTGTATTTTGTCTTTTTCATCGAGTTTCTTTATTACTGCCTCATAGTCTTTATAAGTTTTTATCACTTTAGTTACACTATAGGTTCTGTAAATGAACTCATCTAAGAAAACTCCTATGAGATGAGCATTGGCGGTTTTTGTTAATTGTATGGCATAGTCCAAAGAGCTCTTGCTCATTTTGTATCCATCAAAAACGGCTAAAAATTTTTTCATGGTTCAATTCATTAAGTTGTACAATTTATTATTCAACCTTGTCATATTTTATTTATTATAAAAGCTTTTTAATATTACTCTGCCAATAAACTGTTAACAAAGGGTTGCGGGGGTAAGAAAAAATAGAATTGAATGAATTCAACCGGCTAATCAACATCCAACAATTACTTTGCTGGAATTACCAGCACTGGAATCTTCGAATGAAAAGCCATTTTCTTTGTAACACTTTTTTTCATCAGCCTATCCAAAAATCTCTTTGGATAGGTTATCATGGCAATCATGTCCACTTCGTTTTTTACATCATATTTTTCTACGGTTTCTTCAAATTCGCTTCCTTCCAGTAGTTCTGCTTTAAAGACAATAGATGGGTAAGTTTTCTTTAAAAAATCCAAATAATGGTTTAATTGCTGGGTGTTATGTACATAATCAGAAACTTCAACTGTATCAGTATCTACAAAAACTGCTACATGGACATCGGCTGAAAAAAGGGTTGCTACTTCAACAATCTTATTCAGCAGGTTTGTGTTTTTTTCAAAATGGTTGGTGGCAAATAAAATAGCATCCGGCAAATCAAAAACATATTCTTCAGGTATGGCCAGTACGGGTACTTTCGTTCTTCTAATAGTTCCAGCAGTCACACTTCCCATAAATATTTCCTTCAGTCCGGTAGCTCCTTTAGTACCCATCACTATCAAATCCATCTTATTGCTCTCTGCGAAATCAAGAACAGAGTTTGTGATAGTCCCTTTCGCTAATTCTATTTCTGTTTTAATATCCGGATACATTTGATTAATGGATTTCTGCAATATATTCAGTTCCCCCAATCTGTTATTGGCAATTTCTTCCTGCAATCTATCATGTAAGGGGTAAGGCTGCCTGATACTGTCAATATCAGGTTCAATAACATGTAGTAAAAAAATACCACCCCCGCTTTTCTTTGCCATTTCTGCGGCATATTGAGCAGCTTTCATGGCAGTATCAGAGAAATCTGTTGGAATGAGTATCTTTTTAATGTTTTTTAATGATAGCATTACTACTATATTTGATTGTATTTCAAAGTAAAATTAAATTTGTTTCAAAACTTATGACAATGGTCACAAAGAATAATGATTTGTATCAGTAATTTTTCTCTTTTTATATCGATGGGCTAAAATTCAAATTTATATGTAAATTAAGCTTTTTTCGCCCTTTTCTAAAAGTTGCTTAACGCCTAAAACACATTTGTCGTTTATCCGGTTCTAACCAATCTAAATTGCTATCAGAATATGATTCAAAAAAGACTTAATTGGTTGTTCTAAAACTAACAAATTAATTTTTAAGATAGTAATACTATCAAATTGAATTGTAAAATATTTAACTAATTTTACCAGAAATATTTCAGAGGTATTATGCGATCGATGCATAAAAAATATAAAGAAATATTTTAAACAAAAAATATGGAACTGCAACTTCAAATAAAAATGAACGAGAAACTATTTCTCAGAGATCCGGAGCAAACTGAATTAGGCAAAAATATAATACTGCATAGCATTCAACTAATACACAAAAATGGTTTTGAATCATTCACTTTTAAAAAACTGGCAGAGAATATTGGCACAACGGAGGCTGGTATTTACCGCTACTTTGAAAATAAGCATCGTCTTCTGATTTATATTACTGCCTGGTATTGGAGTTGGCTTCAATATCGTCTCGTTGTTCATGTCAATAATATTAAAGATCCTTTTGATAAATTGAAACGTGTAATCAGACTATTAGCATCAACAGTAGAAGATGATATTAGCATTAGCTATGTTAATGAAAGTATTCTTCACCAGATTATTATTACAGAAGGCTCCAAGACATATTTAACCAAGCGTGTATCTGAGGATAATAAAGATCAATTGTTTAATCCCTACAAAGATCTTTGTTCAAAAATTGGTGATATTATCCTGGAATGTAACCCCAATTACAAGTACCCAAAATCATTATCAAGCAGTATTATTGAAATAGCACACGCTCAGAATTTTTTTATGAATAATCTTCCTTCACTCACTGATTTTGGCAATAGTAAGGATGAATCAAAAATTATTGCCTTTCTGGAAGATTTGATATTTAGCAGTTTAAAAGAATAATACTAATATATTCTTAAGTTTTATATTCTCTTTGCCTTTCCCTTATTTTATTATTCTATGTAGCTCATTTGTTGCCCATTCTCCTTTAGAATATTCATAAGATTATTGATCATTATGCTAAAAATAAAAATTAGCAATTGGGTAAATCGTCATTTCTTAAAATGCAAATCGGCAAATTTCAGGTATTGATTCCAATCAAAATCAGTTAAATCGTGTTTGCCTGTTCGTATATGATATCCTACTGTTCTCATGATCGGGCTATTCACCTTGGGCATTTTATCATTTGGAAGCCCTGTCAAACCAAATAACTGATAAACTTTGCCAGCATAATAAGCAGAAAAGAATTCCCCTTTTGGGTCTGACCATTTATCACCTTCTGCACTGGCAACATATACAGGTCTTGGGGCAATTAAAGCGATTAGCATATGTTGATCTACTGGTAATGCGTCTTCGTTGTTGTTGAATTGCTTAAAATTATCGCAGAACCAATGAGGAAAAGAGGTATTGATTCTTGCAACGGTTTCGCCAATTTTTCTTCTTGATATTGCCGCTCCACCACAACCGGACTCATTAGAAATAACAATGGCAAAACGCTCATCTGTAGCCCCTGCCCAAAGGGCAGCTTTACCAAGCCTTGAATGCCCTAAGAGTATGACTTTAGATGGATCGATATTATCATCTTTTTCTAAATAATCCATTGCCCTGCTTAATCCCCAGGCCCATGCGCTTATTGAACCCCATTCGTCTTTTGCTGGGTGAACCTGCCCCGGGGTATAAAAAAGTGGGTGAATCCCATCTGAAAAATCATTTTTGTCAGGATCTATGTCTCCATAATAAATGGTAGCCAAACCGTATCCATGGTCAATAATTTCTTCAACAGGCCAACGCCTGTGAGCTGAACCCCGTGAACTTTCGGTGGCTTGATGATCAGTAATATTAAACTTTTCATTATTGGGAACCCAACTTGTAGTGAGTGATATATTAGGATCATTGATAATAGTGTAATTTCCATTGAAATTCAGGGCCAGAAAAATTGGAACTTTAGTCCCGGACTTTGGAAGGTAAATCAATAGATTCATAGATATTTTCTTCTGATTCCGGCTAAAGGTTATTTTTACCTCTTTCATTATAGCTTTCCCTCCAAAGGCATCCAGCTTTTTTATCAATTGAGTCTGGACATCTACATCTCCATTTGGGACCTTACCATAAATATAAGTTTGGAAATTAGCGAGCAATTCATTTCTTCTTTTATTTTTCCACTGAGTTGCTGTGGAAACTTTACTCCCATCCTTACTGATTAAAAGTTGGGGCAACACATAATCTGGTATTTTTGATTCATCATAATTTGGTACGAAATTCTGAGTATAAGCATTGGTGAAAACAAAACCTAACATTGCTAAAAAGATAAATTTCATGATGGGGTTTGATTTTATTTTAATCAAAATTGTATCAGTATTTTTAATCAAACTAAAGTAGTTCATTTTTGCCTAAATTGTTATAAATGCCGGAGTGTCGTAAATTCCTTTTTGATAATTTAACTTGCTTTATTTACTATATTATTAATTCCTGGATGATTATATTTGTCAATCATTATATATTATTGGGATAAAGGAAGTGTTCGTGGAACAAATTGATAACTTGTACATTTTGATTTTATGAACTTAATCTATGTAGCAGTTTAAATTAAGCATGTTGGAGTTCCTTTTGAATTATTTTTAGACAAATTATTACTAGGTATCGGTAGGTAGATTCGGGTTTTATCATGGCCAGGATTTAGGTGGACTTTTCTATAATCGTAAAATCTATTAAACTATCATTTATAAATCAAGAATGAAAAAGACTACTAACACCAGGCGGGATTTTATAAAAAAATCTACCGTCGCACTAACTGCGTTTAGCATTGTTCCAAGATTTGTATTGGGAAGGGGATATACTCCACCGAGTGATCAACTTACCAAGGCAGTTATTGGTATTGGAGGTATGGGACGGGGGCATTTTGCGTATGCTGGTACCAGGGTGGTAGCTATTTGCGATGTTGATAAGAATCATTTGCAACAGGGACTGGATATCCTGAAAGACAAAAATGTCAAAGCTTTTTCTGACTATCGTGAATTGATTCAGTTACCGGAGGTTGATATTGTTCATATAGCTACTCCACCCCATTGGCATGGCATTATTGCCGCAGATGCGGCTCGTGCCGGTAAAGATATCTGGTGCGAAAAGCCCATGACGCATACCATCGGGGAGGGAAAGCGATTGGTAGAAGCAGTTCAGGAGCATGGCCGTATATTCCGCTTAAATACATGGTTCCGGTTTGAAGATAATTTTTATGGTATGGGTACTACCGTAAAACCTATAAAGAAACTTGTTGAGAGTGGATTATTAGGATGGCCCTTAACCGTAACCATTGGTAAACTTACCGGCTTCGACTGGAAATTTTATTGGGTTGGAAAAACGAAACTCGATCCTATGCCGGTTCCCCCGGAACTTGATTATGATTTCTGGCTTGGCCCCGCTCCTTACAAACCTTATAACCCGCATCGGGTACACCAGACTTTCAGAGGGTATTGGGATTATGATGGTGGAGGATTAAGTGATATGGGACAACACTATATGGACCCTGTACAATATTTCCTGGGTAAAGATGACACTAGTCCGATTTCTGTAGAAATAGATGCACCTGAGCAACATCCTGATGCAGTAGGTACATGGCGCAGGATTACCTATACCTATGAAGATGGCTGTAAGATAGTATTGGATGGGGAAGGAAATGACGAAGTTCCTT
Organism: Bacteroidota bacterium; assembly: GCA_030706605.1. Classification (GTDB taxonomy): domain Bacteria; phylum Bacteroidota; class Bacteroidia; order Chitinophagales; family Chitinophagaceae; genus Ginsengibacter. The sequence continues at coordinate 98,370 of JAUZOE010000007.1, read as the reverse complement.
ATATAGAAGGGCCTAAAGGAAAATTGTATCCTGGCTTCCGTTCTGATATTCCTGGCCTGGAAAAGAAACTGGCAGCGTTTCCTGATCCGGAGCCGCAGGTAACAGATTTTGTGCAAGCGGTAAAAGAGCGCAAAAAGTTCGCCCTTAATGAACAAAATGGTTATCGTTCCTGCACGATTGTAAATATGGGGTTGGTGGCACTTCGCTTAGGTCGCTCCTTAAAATTCGATCCAATAAAACAAGAATTTATAGGTGATGAAGGTGCAAATCGTCTTATTTATCCTCCTCTAAGAGAACCATGGACAATATAAACGAGTTACCCATCAAACAATGATTATTATTGGATTCTTTTAACTCTTGAAATAAGAAACTTATTTAAATAAATATCCTATTAAGCTTATAATTATGAAGAAAATTCTTTTCACACTCCTTACTATTGTAATGTGTGGTCCGGTTATTATGGCTCAGGCTAACAAAGATCAGCAAACGTTAACCAGTCAGGTTAGTGATGTATTGGGGCAAATGCCAGCTAAAGATTCTGTTCAATTAGCTGCTACGATGAAAGAAATTGCTGCTATGGGCGAAAAGGGTCTGGTTGAAATGGCTGGGATGCTTGTAGCTCCTGGTGAGGGAGATAATTCTCGAGTGGCGTATGCTATCAATGGATTTTCTTATTACGTAACCCAGCCTGGAAGGGAGGGTTGGCGGAAAATGAGTGAGCATGCCTTGTGCCAGGCTTTGAAAAAGATTACTAACAAAGTAAATGGAGCATTCATTATTAGCCAGCTACAAATAGTAGGGCAAAGTGACGAGGCAGTATCTTGTTTAAAAAATTATTTGCACCAGGATCAATTATGTGATCCTGCTGCAAGAGCATTAATAAAATTCAAGTCACCCGCAGCGAATAAAGCATTGTTAATGGCTTTAAAAAATAGCCGTGGAAACTGTCGTTTATCCCTTGTAAAGGCTCTTGGAGAAAGCCACAATATAGAAGCTGTTCCTGTTATCACGCCTTTAGTAAGTGATAAAGACAAAATGTTGAGTAAAATGGCTTTGAATGCATTAGCCAATATAGCTGCTCCATCTTCAGCATCCATATTGGAAAAGGCTGCAAAAAATAGTGGTTTTACTTTTGACTATACCAATGCTACTGATTCTTATTTACTATACTTAAGACATTTGATAGAAAAGGGAAATTTCACCCTGGCGAAGAAAGGGATAAGTGTATTAATGCAAAATACGAAGCAGGATAACCTTGTACATACTCGCATTGCAGCAATGGAATTATTGGGCTCTGCACAGGGTAATAAAAGTACACCAATATTGGTTGAAGCTGTGGGAGATAATAATCCTGAATACCGTGCTGCTGCATTGAGACTTGCTTCCAACAACATCAATCCGGCAACAACGGCACTATGGTTAAAAAAGATTAAAAATGCTAATTCGGAAATACAATCTGAGATCATTACAATGTTAGGTAATAATAAGGCTTCAACTGCCCTGCCTACGCTGCTCGATGCCATAGAAAGTAAAGACAGCCGTATCAGTAAGGCGGCCATCACCGCTTCCGTAAAAATTGGTGAGGAAAAGGCATTGCCTGCTATTCTTGATAAAATGAAAAATGCCAGTGTGGAAGAAATAACCACAATAAAAAATGCAATTGATATGATGAAAGGGAGTGGTGTAGTAAATAAAGTGTCAGAGGCAATACCCTCTATGCAGGGAAATGCAAAAGCTGCCCTGGTAGATATCCTGGGAGAGCGTGCAGCCCACGACAAGGTAAATGTAGTATTTCCTTTATTAACAAGTAATGACACAATAGTACGTTCAGCAGCTTTGGTGGCTATAAAATCAATGGTAAGTAAAGACAATTTGCCTGAGCTATTTTCTTTGTTGGAAGGTGCCTCTGATGAGAACGAAATAGTTGCTCTTCAGGGTGCAATTATTGAAGCGTTGAGTGATATTCCGGGCAAATCGCAGCAGGCAGATGTTGCATTAGAAAATATGTCCAAAGCCCCCGCAGATAAGAGGCCGTTATTCTTTAATATTCTTGCAGGTATTGGTGGTGGTAATGAATCGCTGAAATCCGTTACTGACGCTTTTGAAAATGGAGATGCTATTACAAAAAATGCTGCACTGGATGCTTTATCTCAATGGAGCGATAGCTGTGCTGTAAATGCTCTTTACAGGATTGGTTCTGAAAATGCTAACGGTGAATATGTAAACCGTTCATTAAATGGAATTATCCATTCAATAAATATAGGAATGTATGCCGATGCAGAGAAATTGCTGATGTTGCGTAAGGCAATGGAAATTGCTAAAACCACTGCACAACAGCAGCCAATATTGCAGGAGGTAGGAAAGTTAAGGACATTTCCTGCTTTGGTATTCGCAGGGGAATACCTGGATGACCCGTCCTTGCAACAGGAAGCTGCCCATGCCGTAATGAATATCGCATTGTCTGATAAGAATTATTATGGAGTTGTAGTGAGGGAATTATTAAATAAAACCATCGCAGTAATAAAAGGAACCGATAGCGACTACCAAAAAGAAGCCATGCGAAAATTTTTGGCAGAGATGCCTGCAGGCGAGGGTTTTGTCGCTTTATTCAACGGTAAAAATCTTGACGGATGGAAAGGATTGGTAGCTAACCCGATAGTACGTGCCAAAATGAATAAAGATACGTTAGTGAAAGAACAGGCGAAAGCCGATAGCATCATGAGAAAGGGTTGGTATGTACAAGATGGCATTCTGAATTTTGGAGGGAAAGGCGAGAATATCTGTACGGATAAAAAGTATGCCGATTTTGAAATGTTTGTAGATTGGAAAATCACCAAAGATGGTGATGCAGGTATTTATCTGCGGGGATCTCCCCAGGTACAAATTTGGGATACTTCGCGTACAAACGTAGGAGCTGAAGTAGGATCTGGAGGATTATACAATAACCAGACCCACACCAGTAAACCTCTGAAATTAGCTGACAATGCCATTGGTGACTGGAATAACTTCCACATCATTATGAAAGCAGATCGTGTAACCGTTTATCTAAATGGAGAATTGGTAGTGGATAATGTGGTTCTGGAAAATTATTGGGATCGCAATATTCCCATATTTCCTGAGGAACAGATTGAATTACAGGCGCATGGTACACATGTGTTTTATCGTGACATTTATATTCGTGAAATCCCAAGCCCCAAACCTTTTACATTGAATGATGAAGAAAAAAAGGAAGGGTTTAAGGTCTTGTTTGACGGTACTAATATGTTTAATTGGACTGGTAACACAAAAAACTACCTGGTGGAAGATGGAAATTTGGTTACCCGCCCTGAAGGTGGCAGCGTTGGCAACTTATATACTAAAGAGGAATATAGTGATTTTGATTTCCGCTTTGAATTTCAGCTTACTCCCGGTGCCAATAATGGCTTAGGAATCCGGGCTCCTCTGCATGGAGACGCAGCCTATGTAGGAATGGAATTACAAATATTAGATAATGATGCTGATATGTATAAAGACCTACATCCATACCAATATCACGGTTCTGTATATGGTGTTATACCTGCAAAGCGTGGTTATCTGAAACCAGTGGGTGAATGGAATTATGAAGAGGTGATTGCTAAAGGCCCCAAAATAAAAGTAATATTAAATGGTACCGTGATTATGGATGGTGATATTACGGAAGCACGAAAAAATGGTACGATGGATCATAGAGACCATCCTGGCTTGAAGCGGGATTCAGGTCACATCGGCTTTCTTGGCCATGGTGACGTAGTTCGGTTCAGAAATATCCGTGTTAAGAATTTATCAGAATAAATTGATTACTTATTAAACTTAATACTTAGAATATGGAAAATCAAAAAAAGCCTTTACGCATTCTTGTAGTAGGTTGCGGAAATATGGGATCTTCCCATGCGATGGCTTATCATACTATTGACGGCTTTGAGATTTGCGGACTTGTTTCAAGGGGGAAGTCTAAGGAAAAATTGAATGCCAGGTTTGACAATAAATATGAATTGTTTAGTGATATCGATGAAGCTATTAAAGCGAGCCACCCGGATGCTCTTTGTATTTCTACTTACCCTGACACTCATGAAGCTTTCGCTATGAAAGCATTTGAAAATGGATGCCATGTATTTATAGAAAAGCCGTTGGCAGATTCTGTTGAAGGGTCTGAACGTATTGCGGCGGCAGCTAAAAAAGCAAATAAGAAATTGGTGGTGGGCTATATTTTACGCCATCATCCTTCATGGGAACGCTTCGTTGAATTAACCGGGGAGCTTGGTAAGCCGCTTGTTATGAGGATGAACCTTAATCAACAAAGTGATGGGGACATGTGGACGCTTCATCGCAACCTGATGAATAGCTTAAGTCCTATTGTTGATTGTGGGGTACACTATATTGATGTAATGTGCCAGATGACGCGTTCGAGGCCGACCCAGGTATATGCGATTGGAGCAAGGCTTACTGAAGATATTCCTGCAGGTAATTATAATTATGGGCAGTTGCAAATACGTTTTGAAGATGGCTCCGTTGGATGGTATGAAGCTGGCTGGGGTCCAATGATTAGTGAAACCGCATTTTTCGTGAAAGATGTTATCGGCCCCAAAGGTTCTGTATCTATTGTGGCTAAAGAAGCCGGAGGATCCGGGAAATCTTCTTCCATTGAAGCACACACGAAAACAGAATCACTCCGCTTTCATCATGCTGACCTTGATGTAAATGGAAAGTTTGCTAAAGAGGATACATGGATAAACCTGGAAGACGAACCTGATCACCAGGAACTTTGTAATCGCGAACAAAGATATTTTCTGAAATCAATTATTGAGGATATCGATCTTAGCTCTCACGCCGAAGACGCCGTAAATAGTCTGCGGATAGCCTTTGCATGTGATGAATCAGTAAGAACCGGGAAGGTTGTGCCTCTACTATAATTAATGGTTTATTAATATTAAGAATGTACTTTGGCTAAAGGCTTATATAAACCAATAAAACGCGATGTTCCATGTCAATAATAACTAAAGAAATTCCAGTGGGGGTTGTTGGGCTGGGTCTTATGGGATGTAGTATTGCTACTTGCCTGCTTATGGCTGGGCATCCGGTGATAGCTGTTGCCCCTATTAGTAGTGATATGGAATCTGCTGAATCACGAATATTAAATCATTTAATAAAGTCCCGTGAGCAGGGGCTTGTTAAAGAAGCCCCGGAATATTATTTGAAATCCCTAGTTGTCACCGAAGATTATACTTCACTGAAACCTTGCATACTGGTAATCGAAAGTACTATTGAAAACGAGGATATAAAGAAATCAGTATATTCAAAGATTGAGGCGGAAATAACAAATGATGCACTTATTGCCAGTAATACTTCAGCTATTCCTATAAGTATTTTGCAAAAACTCACTACTCGTCCTGAAAGGTTTTTGGGCTTACATTGGGCAGAACCTTCTCATACTACACGATTTCTGGAAGTCATATGCGGTGATCTAAGTGATATTCAAAAGGGAGAATATTTATATGAACTTTCTCATTTATGGGGTAAGGAACCAACTCTGGTAAAAAAGGACATTCGGGGATTTATTACTAATCGTATCATGTACGCAATGTACCGGGAAGCATTTTATTTGGTTGAGAATGGATATGCAAGTGTTGAAGATGTAGACAGGGCATGCAGAAATAACGCAGGATATTGGATGACTTTGGTAGGTCTCTTCCGCTGGATGGATTTAACTGGTGTAGCTGCGTATCATAATGTAATAAAAGATATATTCCCTACTCTTTCTAACAGCACTGAAATGCCTAAATTGATAGATGATATTGTTAAGGCTGGAGGCAAAGGTGTAGCTAATGGGCAGGGATTTTATTCTTATACCCCCGAAGAGGCGAAATTATGGGAAGAAACTTTTTCTGAATTTAGTTACGAGATCAGGGAACTGGCATTGAAATATCCTTTTGATGTGGTAAAAAAGAAATTGAAAGAAGGGCAGGAAATTAAAATTTAAAGTTCAGTATTGTCTCATTTTAAACATATTGCCTTAACCATTCTTTCGCTGTTTCATCGTTTGTAAAACTTTTCATAGGTATTGGTGGAGGTTTCAAATTGAATAAGATATTCATAATAAATTTTGAAAGCCCTGGTTTAGAAATCATAGCCATTGCTGAATAAATAATTGGCAATTGTTCTGAAGCAAATTTTCGTGTCTCTTTATCCGGAACAGGGGAACCGGATAAATAAATTAATAAAGGCACCCGCTTATTGCCGGATATACTTTTCACTAAAGCTACATTGCCAGTGATGTTTGCTACGGTGCGTTTAGGACTTTTAGAAAGCGAAACCAATATGCCTTCGTCAAACCAGTAAGTTGCTATTTCACCTTCATAAATTTGCCTGTCTGTAGGTATTTCCATTGTAAATTTATTATCAGATTTAATTTATATTTTCCTTAATCAAGGTTCTTGAAACATTCGAACAACTCCTCAATATTATCAGCAAAGCCGTTTCAACTGGCTTGGAATACAGATCATCAGGAGAGACAAATATTATTCTTCCAAATAGTAAAATAAGTTATTTTTTGGAAATCAGGTTTGGCAGATAAATCACAGTTTTTATAGGTCATATAAAACAGTTATCGGGTTAAGGCAATCGAGAATCAAACATGATTTTTTCATTTATAAAAAATACCCCGCTGCAGACCATTTGTGCAATTCCTTTTTCAAAGGATAAAGCTGATACGGTTCCCGAAAAAATTCTGATATTTGATAAAAGAACAAAATCTGGTTACTCAATTAATACCAGCAAAACCCAGAACGATTGCCATGAAAAATATCAACACTATTAAAGTTAATTTTAAAGGAGGAATTATTCCTCACGTGGATCTTTACAACATTTTGCTGGCAGCGGGGAAATCGGGTCTGATCTATGTTAGGTTTGGTTTGCGCCAGCAACTTTTACTTGACCTTGAAATAGGAGACCTGGATAATTTTACTGCAGAACTTGACATGTTGGGCATCCGCTATGAGGTTAATGACGAAGAATTTCCAAATATCATCAGTTCTTATCCTGCAGAAGAGGTATTTATTATGAATACCTGGCTGAAGGCCAATGTATATCATGAAATTTTTGAATTGTTTAATTACACCCCCCGGTTGAAGATAAACATTAGTGATGCCAGCCAAAGTTTCACACCTATGCTTACGGGTAATATTAATTGGGTGGCTTCTCCGGCTGACCCGCATTTCTGGTATTTGTTTATTCGTTTTCCAAAGACAAACATTGTGTACGAGTGGAGGGAGCTTTTTCATACAAAAAACTTAGCTGGTATGTCGTTATGTATTGAAGAAACGATCTTACAGGATAAAGAAAAGTTTTATGATAATGATGAGGCCAGCGGCGATGAATTGTATGCGAAAGTAAACACGAATGATTTTAATACTAAGCCAGTTGATGTTCCACTGGTATTACCCCTTTTTAATCTTCCTTATTATGAAGGGTTCAATCGATATAATGATAAATACTGGCTGGGAATTTACAGGCGTGATGAATTATTCAGCATACAATTTTTAAAGGAAATATGTCGTCTGTGTCTGAAAACAGAAACAGGACAATTGTGTTCCACTCCCTGGAAATCGATTATCATTAAAGGGATCAGTGAAAAAAACAGGAAAGACTGGAATTACCTGCTGGATAAATACCAGATTAATGTGCGACATGCAGCTAATGAACTTAACTTCCAGGTAGAAGATAACAGCCTGGAAGCTTTGCATCTGAAACAGCACCTTGTAAAGTATTTGAATAATGATGATACCAGGACATTTGGCATTTGCATCGGCATCAAAACCCGGAAAAAAAGTGAAGTATTTAGCAGTATTCTTGTTCGTCGTAAGGCATTGTTCAATATCGGGAAATGGAGTTTCTTTCATACTTATGATATCTTGTTTGCCAAAGATTATAATCCCAATGAGCGCACGGATTTTGCATTTAGCAGCGATAATCCCAAATTAGTATTGGCCGAACAATTACGCCGGGCTATTCTTTCTTATTATAATTTTATTCGCCCAAAAGAGGCTCCCTATGCAGAAGAACAGGTTGCGGAAACGGAAAAGATAAAAGAGCCGGATGATGCCGGGCTTGAAGATGCGGAGAATATATCGAAGGATGCCACAGATGAGAAAGATTGATGAATTAGGATAGTTAGAGAAATTTTTGGGATAAATGCATATTGACTTTCTAAGGAAAACTTTATTGCAACCATAAATGATTCTTTTTTATCACTTTTCTTATATCTTATATTTCTACCTTTTCTTGTGGAATCTCTATGCTAAAAACAGTTCCTTTTCCGTATTCGGAGCTAACTTTTATTTCAAAGCCAAGGAATAGTGTGATACTTTTTACAATAGATAAGCCAAGCCCGTATCCTTCACTGTCAGCCTTACCTGATTTTTTAAATCGGTTAAAAATGGTTCCCATTTCTTCCGGTTTAATACCGGCGCCGCTATCTATTATAAATAACCGGTAGCGCTTCCCGCGTATATATTGATCACTCAAAGTAATGGTTCCATTTTCTTTATTATACCGGATAGCATTGTTAACCAGATTGTAGAGCATTTGAAAAAAGAGATCGTGGTTTACTTGTCTAATTTTTACATTTTTTGAAACTGTATTGGTAAATTGAATGGACTTAGTCTCCAGCCGGTAAGAAAGTTCCTCCATCATTTCAGTGATTAATTCATGAACATTTACTGTGTCGCTTTTTGCAAACTGGTCATTCTCTATCCGCGAAATATAAAGCAACGAATTCACAATTTTTTTAAGGCGGTTAAGCGTTCGCATCATTGCAGATATCTTATCCTGCATCTCATCACTTATATCTTCTTCCATCATCAGGTTTTCAACATTTGATTGAAGGATGCTGATGGGAGTCATCAGTTCATGTGAAGCATTAGATGTAAATTCTCTTTCTTTATCAAAAGCTTCATGAATTTTTTCCATTAAGTCAATCAGTGAACGATCTAGAATTTGGAAGTCAGTAGTAGATGTTTTTATTGGAGAAAGCGGTTCCTTAAATGGAAATTTTCGGTTCAATAATTTCGTCTTTACAATTTTGGTGAGCGGCCTTATTAATATATTGGTATAAATAAGATCGACCACAATACTTAAAGCGATCAAACCGATTAAAATATACAAGGTAAAGCGCTGCAACAGGTTATTGTATTCACCGATGGTAGAAGTGGTTTTCCCAATTTCAAGAATATAATTTTTAGGAGCACCGGTTAATTCATGAGTTAAAATACGATAGGTAAGTGTGTCCCCTCCTACTACCCTTTTTGAAGTTTCAATAGTATCGCGAACCATTTCATTTTCTGCAGGAAGAATGGAAATATATTCTTCCTTCAACATGGTATAACTCGCATAAGCGCTGTCGCCCTGCAGGTAATAGTCAATGCCATTTTGTTTGATTTCTGAAAGAACTTTTTGCTTTTGTTGCCGCAGGTAATAATTACTGTATTGAAAACTTACATAGCCCACCAATGAAGGAAGCAGCAACACGAACAACACTACAATCAGCAGTTTGGAAAGCGTGATAAAAAGGGTAAGTTTTGAAAGCAGTTTCACTACTAAATTTTTATTTTATAACCAATTCCACGAAGCGTTTGCAACCAATCAACCGGTGCAAGAGCGCTCATCTTTTTCCTTATGTTTTTAATGTGTACATCAATAAAATTTGAATCATAATCATCGTCCGAAAAATTTCCCCATATATGTTCGCTCAATTGCAACCGCGTAAGGGGCCTGTTTTTGTGAAGGATCATATAACTCAGCAGGTCAAATTCTTTTCTTGATAATTCTATCTCTTTCTCCTCAAAATAAACTGTTCGTTTATTAAGATCAATACTAAAATCACCTAATTCCATTACAGGATCATTATTGCCGGATTTGCGACGTGTGATCGCCTGCATCCTTGACTGCAATTCAAGCAATGAAAAAGGTTTAGGAAGATAATCATCAGCACCAAGATCCAATCCTTTTATACGATCTTCAAGATCACCGCGTGCGGTAAGAATAATATAGGATGCAGAAGGGCACATTTTTTTAGTCTCATCTAAAAGTTCTAGGCCATCTCCATCAGGTAAGCCAAGATCGAGCAGAATAAAATCATATTCATTATCAATCATCAGCTTTTTTGCCTCAGCAACATTATAAGCACTATCGCAGAGATAAAATGCTTTTTCTAAAAAAAGTTTGATTTCACGCGCGAGCGATCTTTCATCTTCAATGATCAGTGTTTTCATAATATCAGAACTGGTAATAAAAACTGAAAGTTAAAAAAGAATTTACTTTATTAGCTGCTGCTACGTGGTTGCTTAATAAAGACAACTGGTACTCTGCCTGAAGTACATAATGAGATCTGTTATAAGCAAGTGGAATTTTAAAATTATAAGATAATACATTAAAGCTCGTTGTAGCAACAGTATCGGTATAGCTTGAAGAAGGATTACCCAAAACCGGAATTGGTGCAATTCCTAAAATACTGTCATGCAATTTCTTTTGCGTGATATAGGTTTGATAAAAATGCTGGGTACCTGCAACCACATCTGCAGAAGGGCTAACCGTTACAATATCCTTTTGGCTAATGCTGAAAAGATTAATTGATTTCGAAAGTCCTCCTGTCACAAAAGCATCACTTGTTTTGCCAAAAGCATAATCACCGGTCAGACTTGGTTTTATCCAACCATCGTACGAGATAACAAGGCTAGCATTATCAACATTGGCAGCCTGGAGTAATGGTGAGTAAGAAGGATAAAAGCTATGGCTGTAACTTAAATCCGTTGTCAACTTTTTACCGAGTTTAAAATTAATACCTGCACCAATAGCGGTTGTTGAAACTGGAGACGTATTGTCATTTAAAAGTTTATAGGATTGAGCAGTAAAATAAAATCCTGATTTTAGCTGATAATTGGCTGCTATTGCAACGTAAGGGTTTGCTTGCTGTGCTTTTTGTCCGTAATAACTGGCATCATTTGCATACACTGCAGCCAGGGTTAATGTAGATTTTGCCGGGATGCTATCATTCGCTGTGCTATCGGATTGTCCGAAACAAAATGCACTGCTCATACCGAGCATAGTAAATAAAATAATTGATTTCATGAGGTTATATATTATTAGTCTAATGAAGTATTCTAATCACAGGTTTAATAACGGGTTTAATAATTTTTGGTTGGATGATTTTAACCGGTTTTACGTTCACTTTTACCGGAACAGGTATGGGTTGTCGTCTTGCAAGTGGAATTACTTTAACTACCTGCACCGGGATTTGTTCATCCGATTTTCCTTCTTTCTTATCGGTAGATTTTTTTGCTGTTTCGGGAAGTGTAGTATCTGCAATCACGCGTGTGATCATTCCATAATCCATTTTTATACCGGGTAAAGGTTTACCACCTTTTGCCATTGTCAACTGCGGGAATGTCAACATGCAAAAAATAACTATGAACCCTTTCAAAATAAATCTTCTTTTCATTTTTGTAATTTAAAAAACAGGTTTTGCAACGTGTTGCAAAACCTGTAGTGATATTTTATTTGATCCCGATTCCGGCAACAGTTCTTACTTGTACACCTGTTTTTACTCTTACAGGTTTTACATGAACCTGTTTAACAGAAGCAGTTCCCGTACGCACTGCTGTTTTTGAAGCAGCATTGATCTTAGTGGTCGAATTAGAAGCAGTTCTATTAACTGCTACCTGCGAACGGTTAGCACCTTTTAATGTTGCATGAACACTTTGCTTTACACCACTTTTCAATTCACCGGTACTAATGTTTGTTTGCCCGGTGGATGCGCTTCCACTACCGTTAATAGACGAATTTCCTTTTAGATTATTGTCGTTCACAGACGCATTTGCACTTGAATTCGAATTTGCTGAAGCTGAAACAGAATGATACTGAGACGCAGTCATTGCAGTCTGTTGGCCTTTTGCTTTAGCTTTTGCAGCTAAAGCTTGTTTTTCAGCAGCCATCGCCTGGTTTTCTTCTTTTATTTTAGCGGTGGAACCATTCTTTGCATTCTTTACAATATCGGTATGAATAGTGGTTGCAGAGGAAGCGTTTTCTGAACTATTCACCTGGGTACCGGCATTGTTATGCTGAATGCCTGTTTGGCCTTTAAGGGCTTCACTGTTGGTTACTTTTGTTTGAGCAAATGAAGCTGCTGACAAAAAGAAAGCTGTCGAAATTAATAATGTCTTTTTCATGATTCTTGTTTTTAAGGTTAAGCGTTTAATAATTACAAAAACAAAAGTAGAAGCCGAAGATGAAGGGAAAATGAAATTTGAAAAATTACTTTTTTCTTCTTTCCCGGTGTTCATGTTTTTTGTTCTAGTGTTTAATAATTGATTGCACGGCAAACCTAAAACCCCAACATGAAGAGAAAATGAAAAATGGAAAATTAATGTTATTTAATTCTGGTGCGCCATTGTAAAAATCTTTATTCAATAGTATGTAAAGGGTGGGAGAGGAGATAATACTAAAAATAACAACTTCAAATTGTCTTCAGAATTAGTATTTAATTTGAGATGATTTTATAAAAAAACTTTTTGCAATGAAAAAAATACTAATCACTTTTTCGCTTTTGATCTTATTAAAAGGAAACACATTTGCCCAATTATCGGGATATCATTTAGCAGATAGTTTTCATATTGCAAGCAATGGCGGGTGGGATTATATCGCCATTAATAAAAATAATTTGTACGTATCACATGGCAACCAGGTAAATATCCTTGATAAAAGAAATGGTGATTCACTTGGCGTTATTCCCAATACTACAGGTGTTCATGGGATTGCTTTTGTAAATGCCCTGAACAAAGGGTATACTAGTAATGGGAGGTTGAATAATGTAACTGTGTTTGATCTTACAACTAATAAGATATTAGGACAGGTAGCAACGGGCGATAATCCCGATGCGATTTTTTATGATGATTATTCAAAAAGAATTATTACCTGCAATGGCAGAAGTAGTAGCCTTTCAATAATTGATCCTTCAACAGATAAAGTGATGGGTACTATTGCCCTGAGCGGCAAACCCGAAACTGCAGTGAGCAATGGTGCGGGTAAGGTATTTGTAAATATTGAAAATAAAAGTGCAATAAGTGAAATTGATATAAAGAATTTGAATGTAGAAAATACCTGGTCTGTTTCACCGGGTGAATCTCCTTCCGGGTTAGCAATTGACCGAAAAACAAAACGATTGTTTGCCGGATGTGATAATAAAATGCTTGTTGTGGTAGATGCAGAAAACGGGAAAGTGGTTAGTACTGCAGCAACTGGTAATGGCTGTGATGGTACAGCATTTGATCCTAAATTGAATTATGTTTATTCATCAAATGGTGAAGGAACCCTTACTGTAATTAAAGAAATTTCAAAAGATAAATTTGAGGTTTTAGAAAATGTGCCAACAAAAAGAGGTGCCAGAACAATGACAATTGACCCAGCTACTCATATTGCTTATTTACCCACTGCCGATTTTAAACCTGCAGTAAATGGAGAAAGACGACCACCAATGGTTACTGGTAGTTTCCAGGTTTTGGTAGTGAAAAAGCATTAAGATTTTATAAAATAATCCTGTATTGAAACAGTAATAATTTAAGTTTTATTTATTTCATAAAGATAAATAGAGTAGTTGCTTTTGAATCGATTTTAAAGCTATAAAGTTCATTTTTAGTAAGCTTATGATTTTATATTCAAAGGAATTATTCCATGATATTGTGGTTCCTTTTCCCGTAAATACATCTCTCACTTTTTTTAAATTTCATAGATTAGTGATTTAGAATTCAAAATTGGTTCTTTCGTTCTTATTTTTTTGCTGCTATTTTTAACAGGCTCATTCTTGTTTTAGTAAGTCAATTATCGGGAATTCTTGCAAACCGGGAATTTTTAAAAACAGAAAATATGGATAAAAATGAAACACTTGCCGGAAATATATTTTTTATCAACAAAAAGTATATGAGAATCTTTAATTTATTTTTTTTAGCAGCTTGTCTATTTTCATTCTCAGTTCATGCTCAAAAATATGAACTAAATGAAGGCTGGAAATGCATTAACGTAAAAAATGTAAAAGATGATGGTGGAAAAATTTCAGAGCCATCTTACAGACTAACCGGGTTTATGAAAGCCACAGTTCCCGGAACGGTTCTTACCACTATGCTCAATAATAAAATGATTCCCGATCCTTTTTATGGAATGAATAATGAAAAGATTCCTGACATCTATAATACAGGAATGGATTATTATACTTATTGGTTTGTCAAAGATTTTACAGAGAAACCCGTTGTCGCTGAAGATCAGGTATGGCTTCACTTCAGGGGTATCAATTATAGTTGTGATGTTTTTTTGAACGGGCATAAATTGAATCATAAAAGATTTTATGGAATGTTTTTGCGACAGGAATATAATATTACCAAATGGCTCGCTAAAGATGGTAAGAACCGGTTAGCAGTAATTGTGTTCCCTCCCGATCCTGTCGGCAATCCTAATGGTGGACAGGGAGGAGATGGTACTATTGCAAAAAATGTTTCTCACCAATATGTTGCCGGCTGGGACTGGATTCAACCTGTGAGAGATCGTAATACAGGAATCTGGGATAAAGTGACTATTGAGAAAACAAATGCTATAAATGTGCAGAATGTTCATGTGATTACACTAGTGCCGGGGAAAAGATGGGTTGCAGGAAAGCAAGCCCCTGCTACCCTCAAAGTTTCTGCTGAATTATTGAATGCAAGTGATAAAGAAATACAGGGAGTGTTACAGTATGATTTAGATGGTGAGAAAATATCGAAAATTGTTTCTATTGCACCAGGAGCAAATATTACGGTGTCCATGCCGGATCATATATTGCAGGATCCAAAACTTTGGTGGCCTAATGGTTATGGTGCGCAATTTTTATATGGGATTGATGTAAAGTTTATTACTGACGCTTCCATAACAAGTGATGTAGAACATGTACAGTTTGGCGTTCGTGAAATAAATGCAATCTGGAATACCGAAACGCGCAGCCGTGAAGTATTAGTAAATGGCCAGCGGATTTTTATTAAAGGAGGTAACTGGATAATCTCCGACGAGATGCTTCGTTTTTCTGATGCACGTTATGATGCTGAAATAAGATTTCACCGCGACATGAACTTAAATCTAATCCGCGTTTGGGGTGGTGCATTAACTGAGCGCCCTGAATTTTATAATGCCTGCGATAAATATGGTTTACTGGTGATGCAGGATTTCTGGAATTCCGGCGATTGCAATGGCCGTTGGCTTGACCCAAAGAAAAAAGAGGACCAATTGACAAGAAGGAAGTATCCCGATGATCATCAATTATTTCTTGAATCAGTTGCAGACCAGGTGAAGATGATTCGTAACCATCCTTCATTGGCATTGTGGTGTGGCGGCAATGAGATAACACCACCTGAAGATATTCTTGTTGCGATGCGTGATTCAATAATGCCTCAATTAGACGGCACAAGATACCTGATCGAATATTCCAATTCAGACAGCATGTCTTATAATCCTTTTGGTGGCAATGGCGATGGTCCTTATGGAATTCAAAATGTAAAAACTTTTTGGGAACATCAAACATTTCCTTTTAACTCAGAAGTCGGTTCGGTAGGCATAGGCGATTACACATCCCTGGAAAGATTTATTCCGAAAGAAAATATGACAGTGCCTGATTACACTTCCCGAAAAATTGATTCTGTCTGGCAATATCACAAATACATTGGCTACGATCAATATATTGATGACTACGGCAAACCAAAAGATGTAAAAGATTTTTCCCAAAAAGCTCAACTGTTGAATTATGATCAATACCGCGCTTTGATGGAAGGTTTCAGCGCACATATGTGGGAATGGTACACGGGGACAATTATTTGGAAAACACAAAATCCATGGACTGCAATGCGTGGCCAGATGTATGATTATTATTTAGATCCTAATGCATGTTTATATGGCCTGCATAACGGTAGTGCACCATTTCATGTTATGTATAACCCGGCAGACGGAATGGTAATGATTGCCAATAATACTTTTACAGCGAAGCATAATATCATGCTAAAGGTAGAAGCCTATGATATGGAAGGCAAAGAAACTTTGCTCACCCAGGTGTTTTCAGAGATTGAGCCTACCTGTTCCAAAAAATATCTCTCTGTAAAAAGAGCATTGGACAAATTAGGCAAAGACAAAGGAGTATTTCTTTATTTGTCATTGCTTGATGAAAACAAAAATTTGCTGAATGATAATTTATATTGGCTGCCTGATGCATCAGGCAACTACTTCGGCCTTCAGGAAATGAAAAAAGCAGCAGTGAGCATTAAAGCAAACCAGACAGAAAAAGGGAAAGTTGAAGTAATAATCAGTAATGCAAAAGATAACCCGATAGCATTTTTTAACAGGCTTTCGCTCGTAAATGCTACAACAAAAGAAAGGATATTACCTGCATTCTATAGTGACAATTATATTTCGGTCTTACCGGGAGAACAGAAAAAAATAATTATTGATTATACGACGGTTGGTAATGAAAAAGCATTAGTAGAATTATATGGCTGGAATGTAAAAGAACAATGTACTGAGATTAATTAGTGTGAATTTCAGTTCAGATAGGAATTAGTTACTGATAAAAGACTATCCGATATCAGATGCTGTTGTTCAATAAAGCAATTTATTTTTTGGGTGATATTTTAATGCCTTATATTTATGGATGTAAATTATATATCCATTTATTCAAAAACACAATGAAACGAAATGCTTGTTATGTCCTGGTCATTTTTTTGACCAGCGCTCTGTATTCAGCTCAACTCTTTGCTGATATAAAATTACCTGCTATTTTTTGCGATAATATGGTGATGCAGCAGCAGACTAACGCTGCCATCTGGGGCAAAGCCTCGGAAAATTCATCCGTAAAAGTTACTACTTCCTGGAACAACAAAAGCTATAAAACCAGGGCATCTGCCGATGGAAGCTGGAAGTTGAAAGTAGCTACCCCAAAGGCAGGTGGGCCATATGAAGTTATCATCAGTGACGGGAAACCTTTCATATTGAGAAATGTGCTCATTGGTGAAGTATGGGTTTGTTCCGGGCAATCGAATATGGAGATGCCAATGAAAGGGTACAGGAACCAGCCTGTCCTGGGTTCGTTGGATGCAATTGCTTTATCTACAAATCCCAATATCCGGCTTTTCACAGTTAAAAAAGCTACCAGTCTTGATCCGTTGGATGATTTTACTGGAAACTGGAGTTTGTGCGAACCGGAAAATGTAGCAGAATTCAGCGCCACAGCCTATTATTTCGGGCTGATGTTGAATAAAGTGCTTAAGGTCCCGATTGGTCTTATTAATACAAGTTGGGGAGGCACGCGTATCGAGCCATGGATCAGTGAAAGCGGATGTAAAAATTTCGATTGGGTAAAACTTCCGGAGAAAAAACCGGTTGAAAATTTATCACCACAAACACCGACCGTATTGTTCAATGCAATGATTAATCCAATAGTTGGTTATGGAATTCGTGGGGCTATTTGGTACCAGGGCGAATCGAACAAAAACGAACCTAAGGAATATCAAAAGCTAATGCCCGGACTTATTCAAAACTGGCGTTCACTTTGGGGGATTGGTGAATTTCCGTTTTACTATATGCAGATTGCACCTTTTGATTACGGCCCCGGGGGACTTAGTTCTGCATATCTGCGGGAGGCACAGTTAAAAGCTTCGACCGCTATTCCCAATATTGGCATGGCTTGCATTATGGATATTGGAGAGAAGGACATTATACATCCTAAGCACAAAGAAACGGGATCAAACCGGCTGGCTATGCTGGCATTAGAAGGAACATATGGTATTAAAGGAATTACCGGCCAAAGCCCTGTTTTAAAAGAAATGAATATCGATGGAGAAGTTGTTAAACTGACTTTTGATCATGCACCAAATGGGATCACCTCATTCGGGGAAAAAATATCATGTTTTGAAGTAGCCGGTGCTAACAAGCGGTTTTTTCCTGCTGAAGCCAATATTACCGGGGCTGGAATAACGTTATTTTCACCCCAGGTATCTAAACCTGTTGCGGTGCGGTATGCGTTCCAGGATTTCGTAGTTGGTAATTTATTCAGTACTGAAGGACTTCCGGTTTCTTCATTTCGTACTGATGAATGGGAGCCAACTAAACAATAACACTCTTATTTAACTTAATACTTATCTAAAAAATAAAACTAATGGAAAAGAAGTTGTCACGTCGTAAATTTTTAAACACTGCAACAGCAGCAAGCGCATTAGCATTAATCCCTTTTAATTATGGCTTTAAGAGCTTTTCTGATCTTGCCGGTTTAAAATCCGGGGCCGATTTTGGTGGAGTCAGGGTTGGGGCTATTACCTATAGCTGGAGGAGCATGCCTGAGAGTCCGGAAGATATAATCCGTTATTGTAAGATGGCAGGTCTCAGGAATCTTGAATTGATGAGTGATGTAGCCGAAGATTATCTTGGAATTCCAAAATCGCCTGCAAGACCGCCCCGCGGCACTACTCAAACTGCAGAACAAAAAGAAGCATATCAGAAAGAAGCGGCTGATGCCATCGAAGCACAACGTAATTGGAGGCTTTCGCTTCCTATGCAAAAATATGTTGAGCTGCGTAAAATATTTAACGATGCCGGTATCAATATCCATATCGTAAAATTTTCACCAGCCAGGTGGACTGACGGAGAAATTGATTATGCTTTTAATGCGGCCAGGGCCATGGGAGCAAAAGGAGTAACCAATGAAATTAGTGATGAAGCCTGCAAGCGCCTTGCTCCATTCGCTGAAAAGCATAAAATGTATGCTATTTTTCACCAGCATATGCAACCCGAAGATCCTAACTGGAACTTTGATAAATTTCTTGCCTACTCTCCCAATATCATGTTGAATGTAGATACCGGGCATTATTTTGGCAGCACAGGGAAAAACCCGACAGAGGTTCTTAAACGGCTCCATAAACGTATTTTTAGTATTCATTTGAAAGATAAAACCGGGCCAAAAGCTACACCTCCCAATACCAATGAAGTTTGGGGAAAAGGCGGAACTCCCATTGCCGATATCTTATTATTATTGAAAAAAGAAAAATGGCCTATTTACGCCGATATTGAATTTGAATATGACGTGCCGGAAGGTTCGGACGCTGCTAAGGAAGTAGCTAAATGCGCAGCATATGCAAGGAAAATATTAAGTTAATTATAAAAGGCAGGCGGGTAATGTAAAATAAATGCATGGCAGTATATTGCCATTGCATACCCAGAGGGGTTAAACTAAAAATTAAAGGTTTATGAGAATCAAAAAGTGTTTTTTCTTTACGTTATTATTCTTTTCAATTATTGCAACAGAAGCACAAACTATAACGGTGGCAACCTATAATATGCGCAATGATAATAACAGCGGGGATTCATTGAATGGTAATGGATGGAAACAGCGTTACCCCGTTATTGCGGCACTTATCCGGTTTCATGATTTTGATATTTTTGGAACACAGGAATGCCTTTATCACCAGGTGTTGGATATTAGTAGAGAACTTCCCGGGTATAGTTATTATGGAATCGGAAGAGATGATGGCAAACATGCAGGAGAGCATTCTGAGATTTTCTATAAAAAGGACCTGTTTACAATGCTTGATCATGGCGATTTCTGGCTTTCCCAAACCCCCGATAAACCTTCTCTTGGTTGGGATGCCACCTGTTGCAATCGAATATGTTCGTGGGTTTATCTGATGGACAGGAAAACTAATGAGAGATTTTATGTGTTCAATACTCATTATGATTATCAAAAAGACCTGGCACGAAATGAAAGCAGCAAATTAATATTACAAAAGATAATGAGTATAGCGGGTAAAAATCCTGTTGTTTTCATGGGCGATTTGAATGGAGGTAATAATAGCGAATGGTATAAAAGTATTGCTAACTCCGGAATTCTTAAAGATACTTATAAAGAAGCCCGGCATCCGTATGCGAACAATGGTTCATTTAATGGCTTTGGAAAAACGACAGCAAGTGATGAAATAATTGATCATATTTTTATCAGTAAGCAATTTGCCGTACAAAAATGGGGAATACTTACGGATACCTATCATGGTAAGTATCCTTCTGATCATTTTCCTGTTTTAGCAACGATCAGGATGTGATCAACTTATATCTATTATAGTATTTAGGATTCTTGTTTCTTTTCTTCCGGGAAAAGCTAAGTAATATCAGGAGCATAAAAAAGACACTTATTCTGATCTTTTTATCAAGAGCAGAATAAGTGTCTTTTATTTTATGATCAATTCTAAATATTATTTCTCAATCGGGGTCAGTACTATATTCCTATACTCAACTTTTCCATGATCTCCCTGTAAATAAATTGGTCCGGGGGCGTTTACATCCGACTGCATGGCACCTCCGGTGGGTCCATAAACGGGTTTGTTGTCAATTATTTTTGTACCATTCAGGATAACGGTTACATGTCGGTCACACAAAGTAATATCCAATGACTGCCAGGTTCCTGCAGGCTTTTCGGCATTTACACTTGGAGTTATGCGACTGTATACTGCGCCCATATTGTGTGAGTCGAGCGGTTTTTTGTATGAATCAAAAACCTGTACTTCATACATTCCACGAAGATAAACCCCGCTATTGCTTCCGGCAGGCACATTAACTTCTAACTTCAGGTTAAAATCATTAAATTCTTTATCAGTTCTCAGGTTGCCATAGCTGATATGCGGTTGTCCTTCTACCTGGGCCGGATCTGTAGTCAGTATGCCATCCTTTACTGAAAAACCGTTTTTATCTTTTTCATCAATCAGCCTCCAGCCGGTAAGATCTTTGCCGTTAAATAAGGTAATGGGTGTGCCAAACTTGAGGCTGGTCAGGTCTGGTGCTGGCGGTGGTGGTGATAATTTTGTTCCGGAAAAAGAAGTTGAATCTATCCCAATCCCATTACGGCTTGGCCTGTAAAAGTATCCAACGATTTTGTCACCCTGTTTGGAAATTTTCAACCAATTGGTGATTTGACGGTTGTTTTCGGGATTGTCCTTTTGATCTTCTTTCCGGGGTCTGTTATCAACCCTGGTAACAACCAGGTGACCATCATTGTCCATAAACATATCTGCCACCGGAGAAACGCTTCCCCCAATCCACATAAGATCGCCATCAATGTAATCTTTTTCCTGCCGCACTTCAAGCCAGCCTACTTTGCCGCCTTCGATATCAATAGTCCACTGGCCAAGGAAATTACTGATGTCTGTTTTTGGTGTGGCTGCGGTTTGCGTTTCTGTTTCGGTTCCGCTTTTAGTGGTATCCTTACAGGATATAATTGATAAGGAAATCAAAACCGTTGCAAATAAAATAAGAGCATATTTCATTGTTTTAATTATTTGAAGATGAAAAATAATGATTCAATGTGTCTAACAATCGGAATCTTAATAGCTTAAGATGAATCAAAAATAGTAATATTCTGTCATCTAAAAATAAAACTTTGTAATTAGTAGTAAGGCGTTAGCCCTGGAAATATCCGGGGTAAAAGAATCTATAAGCCGTATTTTTTGCTGCCGCTCAAATGGTTAAGCCTGGATAGTTCTGGTTATTGCAACCGAAAAATGATCAATTCAATTACGGAGATCTAAAAATCAGCTATGATAAATCCGGTTTTTAGAATAAAAAAGGGAACAGCCAGTTTCCTTCTTACTAAAAAAGCGATCACTTTTTGCGATCGCTTTTTTAGCTGTTTTCAGTCTGTCTTCTTTAGGTGTTTTTCATAGGATAAAACGGCTGGTGGTGTGATTTAATCTTTTTAAATAGTTTTATAATTAAATTTTCCGGATATTGGATGTTAGCCCTAAGGCTGATATAAAAGTAAAAAGGATATAAAAGGATTTTTGTAGAAAGTGGCTCAATTGTTTGTAGAAAATAGTTGACAGAGATAGGGAAATTACGAGTTCTTAAATACTACAGTTAGTGTACACTTCTAAAACTGTCAGAACCAGGATTTTCAGGATTCGCAGGATTTAAGGATGAACAGGATTGGTAATTCTAAAATTCCTTCCAGGTCCGTGCATAGCCAGCGCCAGGAAAACACAGAGTGGAAGAAACACAAACCTGGGTTGTATTTGTGCTACTCATAGAAACCCGCGTTTTTTTTCATAAACACCTGATTAAAAATAGATAAGATAAATTGTTTTATGAAATAGCATAGCGTATATTAGCGTAAATACATACTTGTTACCTGCTATTAAGACCGACACACCAACAAATTTGACCGCAAAAAATTACAAACTATGGACTTTGAAACGGCAATAAGAGAAATTATTACTTCAATCAAACAGCGTGAATTTCTAAACGAAGCAGAAGTAACGAATGGAATTGTAATGCGAATATTGAATTCACTAAATTGGAATGTATTTGACACAACTAAAGTAAAGCCTCAATATGGAATAGAGGGCAAGAAAATAGATTTTGCATTATGCTATCCTGACAACAAGCCCATAATTATTATTGAGGTTAAAGCACTTGGTAAAGCAGTTAATACGGACGAACAAGTTCTTATATACTCATTCAAGACAGGCATACCTATTGCAATTCTGACAGATGGACAAGAATGGCATTTTTATCTTCCCGCAGAACGAGGAAGTTTAACGGAAAGACGATTTTACAAATTAGATTTGTTAGAGCGAGAGCCAAATGAAATAGTTGAAATTTTAAGTAGTTATTTAGGTTACGAAGCTATACGAGATGGTAGTGCTTTTAAAAAAGCAAAATCAGATTATGACAAGCAATACAAAAACAAAGAGATTAACGCCTCCATACCGACAGCATGGAATAAATTGCTACAAGACAAGGATAGTACACTTGTAAAGCTGATTGCAGAGAAAGTTGCTGACTTATGTGGTTATGAGCCATCAGAAGAAACAATCATAAATTTTTTAATTGGTTTAAATAAGACACCAGACACTCAGATAGAAAACAACAACCAAAAGCCATTAAAAGAAATTAAACCTATTACTAATGGTCGTAACATAGGTAATGGTCGTAACTCAAGACATGATGAGTTTAGAGGTGTTCTAATTAATAATAATGTTTTTGAAGCATCCAGAAACTCAATAGGAACATTAGAAGCCATTTTAAAATTAGCTATCACTCAATTTCCAAATGCTTTGAACAGAATTCAAACCCAGACTACAGGTCGTTCACGCTCTCTTATTTCTAAACAAAAGTCAGGACTGTATCAAAACAGACCAGACCTTGAGGCAGATTGCACAAGACCACTCCCCAATAGTTGGTGGCTTGGGACAAATTATAGCAAAAGAGAGATAAGAAATTTTTGTGGAATAGTAGAAACTTCAATTAATCGTGAATATGGAAACCAGAATATTAAATGGATAATTTAATATTGAAGTATATGGAAAGAAGAACAACAGCAGGTAACAAAGCAGCTTGCTGTTATGCTGGCTAAACTGCAAATCCTCATCTTTTGTAATGCTATCAGCAGCAGTTCGGGCAGGACTTTCATTATTGAGCATTTGTACATATCTTCATCAATAGTTTTTCAATTGGGCTAACGGTTGGGCTGAATGATATAAAATTCCAGCACAGCAGCAAGCCCTAACGTTGGCTGTAAGGCTTCTGAAACACTTCACTAATGCAAACCATTGACGACAAACTAGAGAAAATTACCGATGCCTGGAATAATTATTTTTGGGAGTATAAGTTCTGCCAAGACCAAATTAATTTTACTGATGAAATCAAAACAAATTATTACGGCGATATTTTAAGTTATTTTAATGACACTTTAAGCAATCTTTCTAATGTAAAATATGAGTCAACTTTTCAGAAAAGTATATTTCAATCTGTAGGTTTTTTGCAACTAATTTATACGCATCAGGACTTAATTGATGAATTACTTTATATTTTCAATTTGCCAAAGAGCAGTAAAATAGATAAAAGCCCAAACAGAGAAATTCGGAACGAATTAGTAGGACACCCCATTCGAAGAAATCCTCGTACAAACGAATTTATATCTTCAGTTTTTTTTGGCAGAGAGTTTAAGAATGGTATGATTCACTATATTTTATATGACAAAGGAAAAATAATGTCATCCAAAAGTCTTTACTATAGTATTGATGAAATTATTGAAAGGCATCGAAGTTTTTTAGTGAAATATCTAGACATAATTTTAAGTAAGATTAAAACGGTTTTAAAACGATACCAAAAGCAATTATTAGAACTCAATAACCTAATAAACAAAGGAATCGCTTTTACCAAAATTGTGAAACTTGTCGAACTGCGTTACAATAAAATTGCAAAAGAAGATTATTTATTTAAGCCAGACATTTTAAGGGAGTGTTTCTTAAGACAAAATGAACATCCAAGATATAAGAATGCAATTGATTTATATTTAAAGACACTTAAAGAATATTTGCCAGAAACAATTCGCTTACTCGAAGAGTTATTTGAACCTCCTAAAAAGCAAGAATATTATAAACCTGTCAAGATAAAAATTGTAAGTAGTAGTAACACAGCCTCGCCAATTTCAAAAGAAAAGGAACTATCTTATGAGTTCTCTAAATTATTAGACAATCATCCAATTTTCGGCATATCATATTTTAAAAATAAATTTCGCAGGAGCAAAATCATTCTAAAAGAATTGATAAATATGGAGAATAATATTTCAAATACTTTAGAGTTCTATTCTTCGTATGAATACTTGAGAATTTTGTTCATTAAAAGAAAATTATTAAGGCGTTAATGCCGCCTACAGCCAACAAAAGGTTTTCCTCCCAGGCCGTATCTTCTCCTGGCTTTGTGCGGTTGCAGGACGCGGCTGCATCAATTTCACTACCCGATCATCAAATATATATTACAGCCTAAGGTGATCATTTTTATTATTTTTCTCTGGAGCGTCTCCGGCACGGGACGTTCCGCTTACAAATGCAACGTCCGTACTATAAATAATTACAATCTTTTTTCAGTAAACAAACAAATAATCAGAACTTTCGTTTTTTTATGAAACCATTTTAATGTCTTCCATAATAATTTTTTCATTGGTTTTTCGGGAGGAAGTGGTTATCAGCCCTTATTTTTATACATGAAAATATTTCAGATTATTTTCTTTCAATAATAAATTAACGGAGATAAATACCCATGAACAAAAAACTTTTAATGAAATTTTTTTTTATTCTGTTATGTATTTTGTCATTTTCTTTGTCTCTTTCCGCGCAACCAATAAATCATCGTCCTAAAATCGGACTTGCCCTCAGCGGAGGCGGTGCTAAGGGGCTTGCACACATTGGTATTCTTAAAGCCATAGATTCTGCGGGACTAAAAATCGATTACATAACAGGCACCAGCATGGGCGCTGTTATAGGTTCTTTATATGCAATAGGTTATTCCGGAAATCAGATTGAAAAGATGGCGCGTACACTGGATTGGGATATTCTGTTAAGTAACCAGCTTTCGCTTCGTTCTTTATCAATGGAAGAAAAAGAAGAGTATGGAAAATATGCTATTGAACTGCCTTATATCAATCATAAGCTAAAACTGCCCAATGGCTTTTTTGACGGACAGGAGCTATGGTTTAAGTTAGCCGAACTTTATTACCCGGTTCATAAAATAAAAAACTTTTTAAAATTTTCCATTCCTTTTAAATGTGTCGCCTCCGACATTTCTAACGGCGAAGCTGTTGTATTAGATTCGGGAGAAATCACCACGGCAGTACGGGCAAGCATGGCAATACCTTCCGTTTTCTCTGCAGTTGATTACGAAGGACATGCATTAGTGGACGGAGGTGTAACACGAAATTTCCCGGTAATAGATACAAAAAAAATGGGCGCTGATTTTGTTATAGGAAGCAGTGTTACGGCAGGTTTGTACCCACAAGAAAAATTAAAAACCCCTGTAGATATTTTATTACAACTTGTTTTTTTAAAAGAAGCGGAAGATTATAAAAAGGAAGTGCCTCTTTGCAATTTATTTGTTTCGCAGCCATTAGAAGATTACTCTATGGGAAGTTTTAATAAGGCAGACAAAATAATAGAAATTGGCAACAACGAAGGAAGAAAATTATATCCCGCTTTAAAGCATCTTGCCGATTCTTTAAACAGCATTTATGGAACGTTAATTCCGGATACAAACCGGCTTCCAAAACGAGATTCTGTTTTTATCAGTAGTTATAAAATTGAAGGTCTTGTTAAAACAACTGAAACTTATTTTATTCATGCCATGGGCTTTCATACCAACAAATTTTATTCTGAAGCGGAGATTTCAAAAGCCATCCGAAAGGTTTTCGGTACCCGTTATTACCGTAGTATCAATTACTTTTTAGAACCAGAACCCGATGGTTCTTCAAAAATTATTTTCAATGTAAAAGAGAATCCCTCTACCTACGCCAAGTTAGGACTACATTACAATGAATTTGGCGGCATAAGTGTGATCACCAACTTAACTACCCGCGATTTCTTTACACCTTATTCAAGAAGCCTGCTCACTTTAAATATTGGGGAAAATTTTCGATTAAGGGGTGAGCATTTGCAATATTTCGGCAATAATAAAAACATAGCGCTTATACCTAAATTGCAATTTGAAAGCTATAAGACAGACAGCTATGATAATTTTAATAAAAGTGGTCAATATAGGCAATATTATTTTGAAGGTGAAGTAAAATCTGAATACTCAGGAAGCCGCAGCTTTACTGCGGGTATTGGGAGCCGTTATGAATCAATAAGATTCAACCCCCTGATTCAATCACAATTGGAGGCAAAGGGAAGAAACGATTTTTTAACTTCATTTGTATATTTTAACGCCAATACATTAGATAAAAGTGTATACCCCAAAAAAGGAATTAAAATCAATGCAGAATTTGGCATGGTATATAACCAAAATCCTAATGTAAATTTTTATTTAAACGGGAACCTCTTATCAAATGTGGATTCCGTAGGAATCAATTATGATAATTATCAACGAATGGTTTTGGATGCAGAAGCGTATACTCCAATACTAAAAAATCTTACTTTTCTCACTTTATTTCAATCAGGCATCAATTTTAATTACAAACAAAACCTGGTAAATAATTTCCAGATCGGAGGTTTGACCAAAACTATAAGAAACCAGGTTTTATTTGCAGGACTTAATGAAACTACTGTAAGTACGCCGAGCGTTGCTTCGCTGTTAATTGGCTTCAACTACCAGCTAACGAAAAACCTGTACTTAATGGCGAAAGCAAATGCGCTGGTCAATAATTTTATAAGTGAAGATCGTCAATTAAAATTTGATAATTGGCTCACTGGCTATGCAGCTACCTTTGCATATAATACCCCAATCGGCCCATTGGAATTTAGTTTAATGTATAGTGGTAATTCGAAAAAAGTATTGAGCTATGTAAATTTTGGGATTCCGTTCTAAGAAGAAAACTAAATATTTAATTATTGAAAATAAATCTCACCCCGGCCGAGTCTTCTCCTGGCTTTGTGGGGTTGCAGGACGCGGCTGCTATTCATTGAAGAGGTACGGTGGCGTAGGCCGAACAAACACGCAGAGCGATTGGGTTGTTCTTGAACTTTTTGGTTACTTTTTCTTTCAAGAGAAAAAGTGACAAGCAATCCATTCATGTATACAGATAGCTATCTTTTATGTCGGCAGAAGTTTTTCCTTCACTACCACCAGGTCTTCAATACTCACTGTTATGGGTACAGCACCCACCTGCACTATGGCTTTCTTTCTAACGATATTAATCACCACACCTACCTGCCGGCTGGCTTTCATCATCACTTTGTCTCCCTGCTTTACCGGCTCATTGATTTCAATATATTTACTATCGATTTTCTTTTGTTTTTTCTTCAGTATTTGTTTTTCGGGTTGTTTAAAAAGTAATGCCTGCATCGTTTTGATTACTTTATTTTTATCATCTGTTTTTTTCCATTCCGCTAAAATGGTCTTCAGTTTTCGGTCCATTTCTTTGAGGTAAGTAATCTTTGCCTCGCTTACCTGGTTTTGTTCTTTTAGTAATTCTATTTGCTGTTGATGCTTTTCTTTATGAATCACCTGTTGCATTTCCTTCTGCAACTTTTCATTTTCGTTTACCAACTTAGCCAGGTTCTTTTTTTCTGCTTGTATTAATTGTTGGTCCTGCTCGGTGCTGTTTAATAATTTATCAAGACTGAAATGATTTTCATCTACCAGCTTTCTCGCTTTATTGATTAAATGTTGCGGCAGGCCTATCCGTTCTGCAATGGAAAAGGTATAGGAGCTTCCGGGTTTCCCGGTAATCAGTTTATACAATGGCTTTAAATTCTTTTCATCAAAAGCCATAGCTCCGTTGATGATGCCATTCACTTTATTGGCCATTACTTTCAGGTTGAGGTAATGAGTAGTTACCAGGCCGAGTGAATGTTTCTTGGCAAGTTCTTCCATAATCACTTCTGCAAAGGCGCCTCCGAGGTTTGGATCGCTGCCACTGCCCAGTTCATCAATGAAAAATAATGTTTTTCCATTGGCATTTTCCATAAAATATTTCATGTTGATCAGGTGCGACGAATAAGTACTCAATTCAAATTCGAGGCTTTGTGTGTCGCCAATATGGATCATCAGTTGTTTGAAAATGCCAAACTCACTGTCAGGGCTACATGAAACCAATAGCCCGCTTTGCAACATCATTTGCAAAAGACCTGCAGTTTTTAACGTAACCGTTTTGCCCCCTGCATTGGGGCCGCTGATTACCAATATCCGGTTCTTGTCGTCCAGCGAAAGATTGACCGGTATGGTAGGCTTTTGCAGTTTTTCATTATAAATAAAAAGCAGTGGATGCACCGCATTTGATAATTTAAGTAATGCTTTGTCATGCAGTGCCGGCAGGTTGCCATTGTATTCCAGCGCCAGTTTTGCTTTGGCTCTTATAAAATCATATTCCCCGATCACCTGGTGATAAATGCTCAGAAGCGAATGGTAAGCCCGCATTTTTGTAGTAAGTTTTTGCAGGATGATATTCACTTCTCTGCGTTCCTCATTTTCCAAAGAAAAAATATCATTATTGAGGTGAGCCGTTTCTGCAGGCTCAATAAATGAAGTGCGGCGGCTGTCGCTTTCTCCATGCAATATTCCTTTTATCATTCTTTTCTGCTCCGCCAATACAGCCAGCACACGCCTGCCATTGATAAAGCTTTCTTCAATATCTGCCAGGTATCCCTGCTTTTTTAATTTGCTTACAATGCGGTCGAAGAGCCTTTTAAGTTCTGTCCTTTTTTTATATAAAGACATTCTTATCGTTGCCAGCTTTTCTGATGCGCTGTCTTTCACAATACCGTATTCATCTAATATCTCATCTACCATCTGCCCGATATTTTTTTCAAAATAAGTGTCTTCAATAATCAATGACAGGGTAGGGTAAGCCACTTTGCGGTCGGGAGAAAACCAGCGGAAAATTTGTTGTATGGCGAGGGCGAGTTTTTTTATTTGTAAAAACTGTTCGCCGGTGAGAATGGAAGAATCAATACTTAAAAGTTTCAGTTCGCGTGAAAGATTTAAAACGGCATCATCGGGGAAATACAAATAATTTTGAAACAATAATTTGTATTCATGCGTTTGAAGTAATTGCGGTTCTATAAATTCTTTGCGGGTATGTATTCTTAAGTCTTCTGCTTTTTTACGTGCATATTCTGAACGGCAGTGTCCTGCGAGTAATATTTTAATTTTATCAAGTTCAAGCTGATGAGGCGCTGATGGTGGAAAAAGTTTCATTTATTAAGTACTACGAAAATATTTAGTAGTAGTAAAAGTACGGATACCATCATTTATGAACCAGAAATAAATAAAAACTTCGAAATATAATTACGTTTTCTTTAAGCAAAGAAACTTTTGTATAGAAAACGTAATTCCTTAAATATGAATGTAAATAGGGTTAGTTAATATTGATAAAAGCATCTTTGATTCTTTTGAATATATTAGGTTGCCCGATATTTATTTTATGAATAATGAATCCAAGGATGCCACCAAAAGCTATATGAGCAAGTGTAACCGTAATCATAAACTGGTATCCATCTTTAAATTGCAATCCAAAGGTTCCTATTCCTAATGTCCTGGTTACGGGGCTTATCATAAAACCTATACCAATAAGGAAACCATAAAATATTCCGGTCATCAATTTCCCCCTGCCAAATAATAAACTAAATATTATTCCGAAAGCAGCACCGTTCCAAAAGTGATAGCTCCAGCCTGCCAGGTTAGACCAAAAATCAGGTCCGTCAGCAAACCTGTCAAGTAATAAAACTCCCATTAATTTAGGCATATCACCTGGCATCCCGCCAAGCCTAAAACCAATCTCCCTGATGATTTCCAATCCAATGGTGGCCACCATACCTGCTAAAATACAATTGATTATCTGTTTTTTCAGGTTTGTATATTTTAATAAATGAGCAAGGCCGATTATTATAAAAATAAGGACTACCGAAGGAATAAGAAATTTTGTTGCAAGAGAAGAAAGGGGTGCTGTTCCTGTTTGAGAAATTGGGAACAAGTTAGGTGCAATGCCGGAAAGTATAAGAACAATCAGTACTATCCCCAATTTTTTTTTATCCTGTATCATCTTGTATGTTTTAAAAATTTCTGAAAAATAAGAGAGGCGGAAAAATACTTTTTTCCGCCTCTCTTGTTATTTACATAGAGATCATCTTCATCATCATTTCCAGTTTCCCATCCAGTTTCCCGGCTATCATTTTTACTTTAGGGCTACTAAAAGAAGAGAAAAGATCAGATGGCCTGAAATAATTGATATAGGTGGCTCCATTTTGCTCATATACATTAATTCGAATTGGAATTACAAGTCCAACAGAAGGGTCTGATGAAAAAGCCTCTTTACCAACATTAGGATTGCCAACAAAAAATGAATGTGCATTGATGGTCAACCCTGTCATAGAGAGAATTTTTCCCTGGTTTAATTCTGATAATACCATCATACTGCCTCCCGAAACAGCCTTTTTAATTGCACTGATAGTTTCGTCAAAATTTTTTGCAGATTTTACGGTTACCGGTTTAATTGATTGGGCTTGTAGTCCGCCGGTAGTAAAACTGAACATCCCTGTCATCATTACTGCTACAAATAAAAGAGCAGGTAATCTTAATTTTTTTGTTTTCATGATTGAAAAGTTTTTTGTTATAAATGATTTTATACAGGAAGAGTCGCAGGATTATATAAAACCTGACAAACAGAAGAAAATAATTTTTTCAGATCGAAAAAGAAGAAGACTGTTGTTCCCTGGAGAACAGGGGCATGAAAAGAAACTTTGCCATTATTTTAAATAAGAAAAACAGGCATAAGAAGTATGTGAGAATTTAAAAATCAGGGTTGAACTAATAAAATTAGTTGGTGGTAGCAGGAACAAAGATTACAAAATGGTTTAGTCAGCAAAAAATCATTTTCTTTTAAAAGTACTGGTGATTAATATTAATGTATGCAGCAATGAAATGGTTAAAGGATTTTAATGCTATTTTAGTTTGTTTAGGATCTTTTCTTTTAATTCTTCATTTTGAATAATACCGGAGGAGTCAGTACTATCATCATGAATATGTTTATGAAGGATTTCATCCATTTTTTTGCTTTGTTTCTCGTAAGTTGTACAGGCATTACACATGCTCTTATGCAATTGCAATTGTATTTTTTCCCTGAAAGAAAGCCTTACCAATAAGCCCTTTTCTATCAACTCCGTTGCTTTTTTGCATGAAAGCATTAACAGGTTTAATATTTTTTTCATTATTCTACTTTTTAAACCAATTTAATTCCAGGCATTTTCTAAGCTGTAACTTAGCTCTGTGTAATATCTGCCAAAAATTAGTATTAGTGATCTTTAATTCCTGACATATCAAGTCTCCTTTTTTTTCTTCCAGGTATCTTAACTGGATTGCCGAGAACCAGGAAGATGGTAAATTATTCATACAAGCCTGTAATACTTTAATAAATACTTCATCATCCAGCAGGTTCACGCCTTCATCTGCCCAATCATGCGGTTGCTGTTCTTTCAGCCACTTACCATCTGTATCAAAAAATGATTCAAAAAAGGAGGACGAGGAATTTTGTTTTGAGTCACTTTCATTTATGGCAGTATTACGATAAGACTTCCTAAAATGATCGACTATTTTATTATTGAGAATTCCAAAAAGCCATGTTTTAGGATTGCTTTTTCCTTCAAACTTTTCCAAAGATTGATAGGCTGCCAAAAAAGTATCCTGTACCAGGTCTTCAGCGGTTTCTTTACTATTGGTTTTATAAAAGGCCCAGGAATACATTTTGTCAGAAAACTTTTCAACCCAGGATTTAATTACAATAGCCGGATCACTTTGATACATTACTACTTCCTTTTTAGATTTATCTTCCTTCCTGTTTAAACGATATAAATTAAATTGAAAAACTCTTAAAGTTTATGTAGTCAAACTTACTCAAAATTTGATTCCTTTAAGCTGGTTAATTTTTCCTGGATTATATAATTATTCTCATCTCTCTCATCAAGAGATTTTGCCTGGAGGAACTTGCAGAAATAGAAAGATTCATGACGAGCGCCAGGGGAAAAATCATTTTTTTCTTTTGCTAAAGTTTTGTGTTTCTATAATTAGTCGTAGCGTTTTATATAACCTGACAAGAATTATTTATTTTATACAATCTGCTTAGTTACAAATTTGTTATGAGCGTATTTTTAATTCAAAACTCCATTGCTTTTGTAATAATTTGGTTTTTTAGTTCGCACGAGTTAATATTATTTTATCAATAAAAAAAACTACAAAACTTATCTTTGGAAATAAGAAGATAAAACAACAAGAAATCTATGTCAGAAAATAAAAATATAGCAATAGCCACATTTGCCAATGGCTGTTTCTGGTGCACCGAAGCGGTTTTTCAGCAACTGAAAGGAGTGAAGAAAGTGACCAGCGGATACAGTGGTGGCCACGTTGTAAATCCAACTTATGAGCAGGTGTGTGAAAAAAATACCGGCCATGCAGAATGCCTGCGAATAGAATACGATCCTTCTGAAATTACTTTTGATGAGTTGTTAGAAGTGTATTGGGGTACCCACGACCCTACCACACTCAACAGGCAGGGAAATGATGAAGGGCCGCAATACCGGAGCGTAATTTTTTATCATAACGAAGAACAGAAAGAAAAAGCGGAAAAATATAAAGAGCAATTAGATAAAAGCGGCGCCTTTGATTCACCTATTGTAACTGCTATTGAGCCACTTACTAATTTTTATGAAGCAGAGAATTATCATCGCGATTATTATAAAAATCACAGTTCTCAATCTTATTGTTATTTTGTAATAAAGCCTAAGATGGATAAATTGAAAAAAGTGTTTGCTGATAAATTGAAAAAATGATACAATTAGTAATGAAATATTTATTGACTCTTTTGCTGATTGTTTTTATCAATTCATCTTTATTGGCGCAAAAGTTTTCATTATCATTTGATGCGCAGTTGACCTTGCCCCAGGAGGATTATAGAAATGAAAATCCTGATGCAGGCTTTGGCTTAAGGACAAATTTTTTTTACAAGCCTGGTAAAAATCTACCATTAAAATTTGGTATTGAATTAGGGATGCAGGAAAAGAGCAGGGCTACCCAATACTTTTCCGGTTACATCAATGGTTTTTATGATGACTTTAGAGTAGATGCTGCCAGCAATATATTTTCTTTAATGTTTGTTACACGTTTACAATCTTCAAGGCCGGGTAAGATAAAACCCTTTCTTGATTTGATTGGGGGCTGGAATGCCTTTTTTTCGACAGTAAGTGTGGAGCGTCTCACCTATTACAGCGATTATAATTCTTCTTATTCCAATTCTACCAAAGCGCATTGGGCTGTAGCTTATGGCTTAGCTGGTGGAATAGATATTCCCCTGAACAGGCGCGATGGTATCGGGCTTGAATTGAAAGCAGCCTATTTAATAGGCGCTTATAGCAGTTACCTTACCAATCCTTACATTGATAATAATGCGAACGTTTCTTTTGATGAAAAGAATTCGAGAACAACTATGCTGATACCACAGGCAGGAGTCCGGATCACTATCTGGTAACTTTATGATTTAAAGTGCAAAAATCTGCCTACATTGAGAGGCAGCACAAAGTTGCAATCAAAATATAAATATTTCATAATGGCTACAAAAAATGATCTTGATTTTACCTATACTACTATTGATGAAATATTTCGGTTAAGCATTGGCGAAATGGCTGATTACAGTGGAGCAATGTTTAATGGAGACTTTACTATGTCGCTGGAAGATGCGCAAAAAAATAAACATCAGTTTATTGCTGATAGCCTGGGTATAAAAAATAATTCCAAAGTGCTGGATATGGCTTGTGGATGGGGTCCGTTTCTTAATTATATTAAAGGACGGGGCGCTAAAGGCTCTGGTGTTACTCTATCTACCGGGCAGGCTGCTGCCTGTGTAAAGAATGGTCTGGATGTGCAGGTGATGGATTGCAGAAGGATTACCCCGGACATATTTGGTAGTTTTGATGCAATAACATGTATTGGTGGATTAGAGCATTTTTGTTCCATAGAAGAATATAAAGCCGGGAAACAAGATGAGGTATATCATAATTTTTTTAAAGAATTAAATGACTTATTACCCCAGGGAGGTAGGTTTTATATGCAGACGATGGTATTCGATAAGAATATGATGCCGTTGGAAGAAGTAAGTGTAGACGCGCCCAAAGATTCTCCATCTTATGCGATGGCTTTAATGGTAAAACAATTCCCGGGATCCTGGTTACCCTATGGTGATGCACAGGTAATAAAAAATGCAGCACCTTATTTTAAATTAATATCAAAAAGCAGTGGCAGAAGTGATTATATTGAAACTATTAAAAGGTGGAGAATCAAGTTCAGGAAATTTAATTTAAAGAAATACTTTTTATACGCTTCGCTTATTCCCAAATTTATTTTTAATAAAGAATTTCGTCACCAGGTAGAAGTTTTCAAAATTAGCCCCAACAAAATTTGTTTTGAGAATGAAACTATGGATCACTTCAGGCTTGTATTTGAAAAGGTATAGCTCCAGTCAGTAACCAGTCTTAAATCAGGTAAGGACAATTATTAAGCCGGCACTATAGCTAATTCGGGCCTGCCTAATTTTTTTAGTAAACGAATGTGCGACCTGATAGCTCCGGCAAAAGTTGGATTCGCATTATAACGGAGGTCGTATTCTTCTGCTGTTTTTTTAACAATATCTGATATCTTTTTGTAATGTACATGGCAGATGCGTGGATATAGGTGATGCTCTATTTGAAAATTTAAGCCACCACATAAGAAATTTAAGACATTGTTTTCCCGGCCAAAATCAGCCGTTGTGTACAACTGGTGAACTGCCCATGAATTGGTGATATTCCCGGTTTCAGTTGGTAAAGGGAAATCTGTTTCTTCAACCACGTGTGCCAGCATAAATATTACAGCCATTGTAATTCCTTCGCAAAAATGCAATACAAAAAACCCCAATAGTACTTGCCACCAGGTAGCATTTATTAAGATAAGTGGTAGCACCAGGAAGATGGTATAATAAACTGCTTTAAAAAAGAATAAATTAAAGTATTCAATTTTAGGATGTTTTTTATTATCATAATTCCCGATTTTCTTTTTAAAAAACTTTACGTAGTCTTTTATAAAAACCCATGAGAGAGAGCCGAAACCATAAAATAAAAATGCGTACCAATATTGATGGCGATGTACTTTCATTAATTTTTGGTGAGGACACAATCTTAATAATGGAACTGATTCAATATCTTCATCGTGCCCTTCAATATTCGTGTAAGTGTGATGAACAATATTATGCATGATGCTCCATATATAAGCGTTGGCACCTATGATATTGAAGGTATAACTTAAAAATTTATTTACCCTTTTGTGTTTTGACAAAGAACCATGAATGGCATCATGAGAAATATTAAGACCGATAAAAGCAGTGAAAAATCCTATAATACCCCAAAATAAAAACTGGATAATGATGCTGTTTCCATTTAAAATAAGTAGCAGGTAAGTAGCAATAAATATGCTTAAATAAAAAAAAGTTTTAAATACCATAACCCAATTGGCATTTTTAGATATTTTATTTAAAATAAAATAGTCGTCAACTCTTTTATTTAATGTGGAATAAAAATCTAATTCTTTTGCTTTTGCAAATTTTATTTTGTTTTTCATTTAGACGCATGTTTTCGATCAAACAAATGATTCGTGGATATCGGTAGTTATAAATATATATTGGGTTGATGCCAGTGCTGTAGTGTCCATATCAAGCTAATCTGCAGGCACAGGTATTGGTTTTAATTTAATAATTCTGATGAAATGAAGTCCTTTCATTATCTGGTAAGTAAAATCAAACTCAAACCATTTTTTAGCAAAATTTGGATCCTGCTTGGCAAAGTGGTGATTGTTTTGAAATAATTCTCCCATTAAAATAAATCCGAAAGGTGTTGTATTTTTTGAATGGTCTCCATTTTCGTAATTACTGTATCCCAATTTATGGCCAAACCAGTTTACAATAGCACCTTGTATAGGGCCTATAAAAAAATGGATAGGTAATAATAAAAACCACCAGTAATTAGGTGCAAAAATGAAATAGAAAGCAATGTAAAATGCCCCAAAGGCCAACCTGGTTATTGTGTGATTGCCTATTTTATCAAGCCGCTCCCATACCGGTAGATATTCTTTAGTAAACTCAGGGTCAGGAAGATTTTTGCCGGTTACAAAAGCATTAAAAATGCGGGCAGTATGCATCATCATTTGCCAAATATCTTCAAAAAAATGGGGTGAATGCGGATCCTTTTCAGTGTCACTATAAGTATGGTGCATACGATGCATTACGGCATAAGCTCTCGGTACTAAAAAAGATGATCCCTGAAAAAACCAGGTTAGAAAATAAAAAGTCTTTTCCCAGCGTTTGCTGGTAGTATACATCTGATGAGAAGCAAATCTGTGTAAAAAAAATGAATGAAAAAACAAAGAAAAAAACCAGTGCAAAAAGAAAAATAAAAGAATAGCCAACATTATGTGTAAAATTATAAAATATAGAAAGCTGTAATGTACGTTTTTTTAGCCATAACAGGGTAGTTTATTCGCAGTTTAACTTATTACGAAAATTTACTTTTCAAGTTTTACTCTTCTTAATTCAAGCAAATTTAAGCTGTTGGGTGGAAAATGTTTTACATATGGTTGTACCAGGTGAATTACCATATCGTACCACAAAGGTACTATGGGCGCATCTTTGATTATTAATTGGTCGGCCTGCTGGTAAATTTTATACCTGATGGAATCATTTTTTTCTGCTAATGCAGCTTCATATAATTTATCATATTTTGAATTTTTATATCTGGTATAATTGGGAGGAGCAGGATTTCCCCCATAAAAAACACTTAAAAAATTTTCTGCATCCGGGTAATCGGCAATCCAGCTTCCACGAAAAAACAAAGCTTCTGATTTGGCAGTTTGTTCAAGCAACAAGCTTTTTTGAATAGCTTCTACCTGTATCTTAATGCCAATTTGCCCGAGTTCGTTGGCAATATAACTGGCCAGGTCTGAGTAAATGGGGACAGTTAATAATTTGATAGCGGGCAGCCCTTTTCCATTCGGGTAACCGGCTTCTTTTAATAATTGCAAAGCCTTTGCTGGATTGTAATGGTAGCCAATAACCGCAGTTGAATCGAATGAAGGGAAGCCTGCGGGAATGAAGCCACTTTCTGCAGGTGTACCGATAGAATTACGGATGTATACCATCATCTTTCTCCTGTTGAACCCGTAATTAATGGCCTGCCTCACTTTTAATAAACGGAGCGGGGAATTATTGACAATACTCAAACTGGTATCCATTAAAAAACCGAGGTATTCTGTATTGAGATAAGGATGTTTTACCAATACGATTTTCCCCTGCCAGTCTTTCCTGAGAGTGCCGCTTTTGGTAAGCACTTCATCTTTAAAAGAAGGGTCAATATCATTAATAAATTCAAGGTGTTTCTCCTGGAATTCTAAAAATTCGGTTGCTTTATTTTCGAGGAAGGAAATTTTAATTCCATCCAGGTAAGGAAGTCTTTGGCCTGTACTGTCTTTTTCAAAATACAATGGATTTTTTTTCAGAATAAGGGCTTGTCCTTCTTCCCAGGCTACGAACTGAAATGGACCGGTGCCACAGGGGTGCCGGCGAAAATCTTTGCCATATTTTTGTACTACTTCTTTGGGAACTATGGAACAATATTGCATACTCATAACCCCGATAATCGGGTGGAAGGGTTTTAATAATTTTAATTGAAAAGTAGTGTCATCAATGGCGGTAAAAGGCCGTACGGTATCTACCCTCCCATTAAAAATCCAGGCCCCGCTGCTGGCAGTATTTTTATCAAGAATTCTTTCAAAACTATATACCACATCTTTAGCTGTCATTTTTCTTCCTTTCCCGCCGGGAAATGTCTCATTATCCTGAAAGAAGACATCGTTGCGTAAATGAAAAATGAAAGTCAGGTTATCGGGAGATACATCCCAGCTTTTTGCAAGTGATGGAACAATATTCAAATGATTATCTGTCTGCACAAGTGTATTATAAATCTGGTGCACTGCCCACATGATAGATTGATTCTTGGCAAATGCAGGGTCAAGTGTGGCAATGCCGGATTGCTCATTGTAATGAAAAATATTTTTCACATTTTCATGATGACTACATGAGGTGAAAAACAACAAGATCACTGAGAGTAAAAAAAGTAGTTCGTTTTTTAAATATGTTACAGAAGGCACGATCAATTGTATTTTTAACTTCATATTTGTTTCAAAAAAAATAAATTTAGTAAATGAAAAAGATAATCGTGGTTTTAAATTTATTGCTGATTGGTTTTAATTTTTCTTTCGGGCAATCTTTCACACATGCGGATACATTACGCGGCAGCAATGGTCCCGGAAGAAGTTGGTGGGATGTGACTAAATATGATTTATATGTAAAATTTAATTTACCCGATAGCAGTATTAGTGGTTATAATATTATCAGCTATAAAGAACTGAATAGAAATCATGTTGATTATTTTCAGATCGATTTACAGGATCCATTGATTATGGATTCTGTGATAGCGGATTATGGATCGGGATTGGTTTCAATGGATGTGGATAGTAGAATAAGAAAACCTTCCAGGGAAAAACTTGGTTTTATAAAAGAAGGTAATGTATGGTTTGTCAGTTTAAAAAAATCAAATCGACCTCTTGTTTATAATGTGAAAGAAACAAAATCAACTCCATATTCTTTTACTGTTTATTATCACGGTAAACCTAAAGTTGCTAAAAATGCTCCATGGGATGGAGGTCTTATCTGGACCAAAGATAAAGCAGGAAATCCGTGGGTAGCAGTTGCATGTCAGGGTTTGGGTGCCAGTGTTTGGTATCCATGCAAAGATTACCAGGGTGATGAACCGGATAGCGCTGAAATGCATTTTACTGCCCCGTCGGATTTGATTACTGTAAGTAATGGAAGACTTCGGAGTGTTAAAGATGATGGTGATGGAAATAGTACCTATACTTGGGCGGTAGTGGATCCGATTAATAATTATGACATCTCTTTTTACATTGGTAAATATGTGCATTGGGGAGAAATATACAAAGGTGAAAAAGGTGATTTAACCCTGGATTATTGGGTGTTGGACTCAAACCTTGCAAAGGCAAAAAAACAATTTAAAGAGGCGCCACGAATGATGAAGGCATTTGAATATTGGTTTGGTCCTTATCCTTTTTATGAAGATGGTTACAAACTGGTAGATGCTCCTTACCTTGGAATGGAACACCAGAGCGCTATTGCTTATGGAAACGGGTATATGAATGGCTATCGCGAACATGATCTTTCCCAAAGCGGGTGGGGATTAAAATGGGATTTTATCATTGTTCATGAAAGCGCCCATGAATGGTTTGGCAATAATATTACTTCAAAAGATCTGGCAGACATGTGGATTCATGAATCGTTTGCCAATTATGCCGAAGTTCTTTTTACTGAATATTACTATGGCAGGCAGGCAGCAACGGATTATGTGGTGGGTATCAGAAAAAATATCAGTAATGCTAAACCTATAATAGCACATTATGGGGTAAATGAAGAGGGGAGTGGAGATATGTATTATAAAGGCGCTAATATGATACACATCATAAGACAAATTATCAACAATGATGACTTGTTCAGAAGTATTCTGCGAGGGATGAATCAAACATTTTATCATCAAACTGTTACCACAAAACAAATTGAAGATTATATCAGCAAAAAATCGGGGATTGATTTTTCAAAAGTGTTTGACCAGTATTTACGTACCACCGAAATTCCCGAACTGGAATATAAATCGGTAAACGGAAAACTCTTTTACCGGTGGAGTAATTGCATAAATGGTTTTAACATGCCTGTAAAAATTTATAATGAAAAGGGGAATCTCATTTTCATTCATCCTACTCAACAATTTCAAGAGGTGCCAAGAGGAGTTAATAAAATAAAAGTGGATGAAAATTTTTACGTAGGTATTAAAGAAGTAAATCGCGCAGGTACAGAATGATGTGGAACTTTCAAAAATCTTTAAAATATTGCCAACAAAAATTTTACTCCTAATTTAGAGCCTTAATCTCATCTATGTCGCAGGTACGAAGGCAAAGCATTATATCCACATTGTTTGTTTATTCCGGTTTTGTTATCGGCTTTATCAATACTTATCTTTTTACGAGGCAGGGTTCTGCATTTACTCCTTCAGAATATGGACTAACGAATATTTTTATAGCTGTTGGCAACCTGATGTTTGCTTTTGCCAATCTCGGGATGGTATCGGTGGTTTACAAATTCTATCCTTATTATAATGATAACCTGCCAAAAAAGAAAAATGATCTTTTGACCTGGGCCTTCCTGGTTAGTTTGGTCGGATTTTGCTTTGTTATCCTTGCCGGGTATGTATTCAGGGACCTGGTAGTGAGGAAATTTGAAGGTAATTCGCCAGAATTTGTTCAATACTATTTATGGGTATTTCCTTTTGGATTCTCTATTCTTATTTTTTCCATACTTGAGGTTTTTGCGTGGAATATCCGTAAATCGATCTTCACTACTTTTTTAAGAGAACTTCTATTCAGGTTACTTACCCTATTTCTTATTTTTTTATTGAGCTTTAAGTTGATCAACAGTTTTGATACGTTTATAAAGATGTACACCTTCAGCTATGGCGTGGTGGCCCTGGTGCTGCTTGTTTATTTAATATGGAAAAAGGAATTTTATATCACATTTACCATTAGCCGCGTTACTAAAAAGTTTTATAAGAAAATGGTTTCTATGGCTTCGTTGGTTTACGTTGGAGGTACCATTTTTATGATAGCTTCATTTATTGATACTATTATTATCATGTCGCTTTTGGGAACTGCTTCTGCGGGAATATTTGCGTTGGGAAATGTAGTTGCAGGATTAGTGCAGGCTCCTCAGCGGGGCGCTGTTGCAGCATCTATTCCTGTGCTGTCCAAAGCATGGAAAGATAAGGACTATGACAAGATTAATGTAATTTATCAACGTTCAGGTATTAATTTATTGATTGCTTCATTGGGGATATTTTTGGTAGTCTGGCTCAGCTACCAGGATGCAGTAAACACTTTCAAATTAAAGCCCGCCTACCTGGAATCGGAATGGATTTTTTTCTTTTTGGGAATAGCACGGGTAGTAGATTTGGGAACAGGAGTGAATTCTACCATAATCGGAACTTCTACTTACTGGCGTTTTGAATTTATAAGTGGCATGATCTTATTGACTTTGGTAGTGCCACTCAACTATATCCTGGTAAAGCATTTCGGAATAATCGGCGCCGGTTATTCCAACTTAATTTCACTGTCGGTTTATAATACGATC
This sequence comes from Bacteroidota bacterium, assembly GCA_030706605.1. Taxonomy (GTDB): domain Bacteria; phylum Bacteroidota; class Bacteroidia; order Chitinophagales; family Chitinophagaceae; genus Ginsengibacter. The sequence continues at coordinate 56,510 of JAUZOE010000007.1, read as the reverse complement.
CGCATCATTTTTCTGAAACGAAAATTCAATATGCATCCCTTTAGCCGGAAAACGATTTATGCAATTATCCTGGCTTTTGTAAGTTTTTGTATTTGTTATTATTCCTTTATTTCATTTCACGGCTTTGGGGGAATCATGATTAAGACCATTGTGTTTGTCGCATTGTATGGCGGCGCTATCGTTTATTTTGATTTATCGCCAGATGTATTGCCTGTTTGGGAAACGATACTCAAAAAAATACCCTGGAAGAAAAAATCATGACGTGTATAGCCTAACCCAGGGGAAAGGTGTAGCCTTCTGTCCATTTTATTTGAATGTTCAGTATTGATTAGAAAGAAAAATATTACATGCGATCCGGAACTTTTATTCCTAAAAGTTGCAACCCGTTTTTTATAACTGTTGCGGTCATTACACTTAGGGTAACACGCAATTCTTTCTTTTGATCATTTTCTGCATTGGCAACGGAATGTTCCGCATAAAAAGAATTGAAAAGTTTGGCCAGGTTAAAAACATAATTGGCAATAATTGATGGATTCATTTCTGTGGCTGCATCAGCAACTGCATTGACATATTTTTCCAGCAAAATAATTAATTGCCGCTCAAGTGGAAGAAGTGTATTCCTTGTCAATTGTATATGATCAATTGCAAGGTGCTCACTTTCCACTTTCTTTAAAATAGATTGAATCCTGGCATAAGTATATTGCACAAAAGGACCGGTGAATCCATGAAAATCAATGCTCTCCTCCGGGTTAAAGATCATGCGTTTTTTGGGATCCACTCTTAATAAATAAAACTTCATGGCTCCCAAACCTAAAGTGTCATACAGGTCTTTTAATTCTTCTTGGGTAAAGTCTTTTACTTTCCCTAATTCCTCTGTATGTTTTTCTGCGGTAGCAATCATTTCGTCAACCAGGTCGTCGGCATCAACCACGGTACCTTCCCTGCTTTTCATTTTACCCGTGGTTAATTCCACCATTCCGTAGCTTAAATGAAAAATATCATCAGCAAAAGGCATCCCCAATTTTCTGCAGATTTCTTTCAGCACTTTCATGTGATACAATTGCTCATCGCCGATAACATAGATGCTCTTATCTAAATTATATTCATTAAATTTTTGTTTGGCCAGGCCAATGTCCTGTGTAATATAAACCGATGTGCCATCGCCTCTCAAAACTAATTTTTCATCCAGTCCCTTGTCCGAAAGATCAACCCATACGCTGCCATCTTCCTTTTTGAATAAGATATTTTTTTGCAAACCTTCCTGCACAAAATCTTTTCCTAAAAGATAAGTATTGCTTTCGTAAAAGGTATGATCGAAATCGCTTCCGATGCGTTTATAAGTTTCATCAAAACCTTTATAGACCCAGCTATTCATTTTTTCCCAAAGTGCCCTTACTTCAGGATTGCCTTGTTCCCATCCCAGCAGCATCTGCTGTGTTTTTTTCATTATTGGTGCTTCTTTTTCTGCCTCTTCTTTTGGTTTGCCTGCCTGTATTAATTGCCCAACTTCCTTTTTATATTCATCATTAAATTTTACATAATAATCGCCTACAAGGTGATCTCCTTTTTCATGAGTCAATTCAGGAGTGGCGCCTTCGGCAAACATTTGCCAGGCAATCATGCTTTTGCAAATATGAATCCCCCGGTCATTTACAATTGAAGTTTTGATTACATCATAGCCATTGGCTTTTAGAATTTCCGCAATACTCCATCCTAGGAAATTATTTCTCAGATGCCCGAGGTGTAGCGGTTTGTTGGTATTAGGCGAAGAATATTCCACCATTACCTTTTTATGATTCGATGGTTTTTTACCAAAGCTGTCTTTATTATAATTCTTCTGCAAAAACAGGGTCAACTGGTTTTCAGTAATTTCCAGGTTCAAAAAACCTTTAATGACATTATAACCGAAGAAAAAATCAGGATAGCTTTTTAATAAATGAGTGCCCAATTCATTTCCCAGGATTTCAGGTGATTTTTTTAAAGTTTTGACCAGCGCAAAAAGCACTACTGTATAGTCGCCTTCAAATTCGGGCTTGGTTTCATTGATCTGAAAATCTTTTTCACTGAATTGCTGACTATATAAGTCGGTTAAATTTTTAATAACTATTTCCTGTATAAAATTAGTAAACGGCATATATAAAACATAAATAAAAAAATGAATGGCAAAATTAACTTTACTTCTTTATAAAAAAGGCTTTTGAATAACTCTTTAAATTGGATATTGAGGAATACCCCATGATGTCGTGGTTTAATACACGGAAAAACAATCCCGGCAATGATTATGAAATAGTTATTCACATGTTAGTTTTTAATAGTCATTAATTATCCAAACAATTCATCTTTCCCTGTAATCAAAAAAATTAAAATCTTACTTTTGCGGCTTCAAAAAAAACTGAAGCAGTATGATAAGTGTCAATAATGTAACATTAGCCTATGGTAAAAGGGTTTTGTTTGATGAAGTAAATCTCAACTTCGTTAAGGGAAATTGTTATGGCATTATAGGAGCCAACGGAGCAGGAAAGTCAACCATATTAAAAATTATAAGCGGGGAAATAGAGCCCAATAAGGGAACAGTAAGTATTACTCCCGGCGAGCGTATGGCAGTGCTAAGGCAGGATCAGTTTGAATTTGACGAAGTGACGGCCCTGCATACTGTAATGATGGGGCACAAGAGAATGTGGCAGGTAATGCAGGAGAAAGATGCTATATATATGAAGGAAGATTTTAGTGAAGAAGACGGCATGAAGGCCGGACATCTTGAAGCGGAATTTGGGGAAATGGGTGGTTATACCGCAGAAAGTGATGCCGCTACTTTACTAAATGAATTGGGAGTGCCTGATGAACTGCACGAGACGTTAATGAAAGATATTGCTGCTAATATGAAAGTGCGTATTTTACTGGCCCAGGCACTTTTTGGTAACCCGGATATTTTATTATTGGATGAACCTACCAATAATCTTGATGTATCCACCATCTCATGGCTCGAAAATTTTTTAGCGGATTACCAAAATATTGTACTGGTAGTAAGTCATGATCGTCACTTCTTAGATGCGGTATGTACACATGTGGCTGATGTTGACAAACAAAAAATAAAAATCTATACAGGAAATTATACTTTCTGGTACGAAAGTAGCCAACTGGCAGCCAGGCAGGCAACAGACAAGAATAAGAAAACGGAGGAAAAGAAGAAAGATCTCCTGGAATTTATTGCCCGATTTAGCGCTAATGCTTCAAAAAGTAAGCAGGCTACTTCCCGGAAAAAAGCGCTGGATAAACTGGTATTTGAAGATATAACTCCCAGCAGCCGTAAATATCCTGGTATTATTTTTAAACCTGAAAGGGACCCTGGCAACCAGATATTAAATGTGCAGAAGCTAAGTAAAAAGGTAGATGGCAGAACGCTTTTTAGCAACATAAATTTTGATGTTGTAAAAGGTCAGAAAATTGCTTTTCTAAGCAAAGACCCGGTGGCCCTCACTTCATTTTTTGAAATTATTAATAATAGAATGAAACCGGATAGTGGTCATTTTGAATGGGGGAGTACCATTACTACTGCCTATTTACCTAATGACAATACTGAATTTTTTACCGGAAATCTTACCCTGATGGATTGGCTGAGGCAATATGTACCTGATCATTATACTGATGTTGATGAAGATTTTTTAAGAGGTTTTTTGGGGAAAATGCTTTTCAGCGGCGATGAAATCAACAAAAAAACCAATGTACTCAGTGGGGGTGAAAAAGTAAGATGTATGATTAGCAGGATGATGTTGCAAAATCCTAACCTTGTAATGCTGGATGAGCCTACCAATCATCTTGATCTTGAAAGTATTACGGCTTTTAATGATGGTATGATCAATTTTCCCGGTATTGTTTTAATGACCACCCATGATCACCAGTTTATCCAATCAGTATCCAACCGTATTATAGAAATTACTCCCAAAGGAATTATAGATCGTCTCTGCACCTACGATGAATACCTGGAAGATGACAGGATAAAAGTATTGCAGGAAGAATTGTATAATTGATTTCATTCTGCAAACAATGATGGCAGTTTACTGAAAGCGTGTGCCAGGTATTTCCCACAATGCAAATACAGGAAACAAATTCTTACAGTAATTTGAATGGCATTGCTTATATTTAATTGTACACTGATTAACCCTTCTCTCAAAAAAGTAAAGTGAATAGAAGTGAACTTCAAATTAATCAAAGGTAAATTCCAATAAAATCAAATTGCATGAAAGATTTTTTTAATTATACTTTACTGGAATTTGAAAATTTTAAACTGACCGTTTCTTCCATACTGGGGCTTCTTTTATTAATCATTGTTGTAAATCTTATTCTTAGGGTTATCAAGAAAGCAATCAACAGCACTTCTAAAATTGACTTTGCTAAGAAATATTCCATCTATACTTTAATCAAGTATTTTATATTGGTTTTTGCAACGGTGTTTGCACTACAGATATTGGATTTTAATTTATCGGTGCTTTTGGCTGGTTCAGCAGCACTATTGGTTGGTATTGGCCTGGGGCTTCAGAATCTTTTCAGTGATTTTATTTCAGGTATTATTCTTTTGGTAGAATCAAAAATAAAAGTGGATGATATCATCGAGGTAAATGAACTGGTATGTAAAGTGCAGGAAATTAACCTGCGCACTACCACCGTACTTACACGAGATGATAAATATATCATATTGCCTAATACAGAATTAACCAAAAACCGTTTTGTCAACTGGACACACAATGCTGTTGCGTCCAGGTTTGAAGTTACGGTAGGGGTTTCTTATTCTTCAGATGTCAATCTTGTGAAAAAGGTTTTAAAAGAAGTAGCAGATAACCAGGAAGGTGTTTTGAAAAATCCTGCCCCGTTTGTGCGTTTTAATGATTTTGGCGATTCATCGTTGAATTTTTCAGTCCACTTTTGGTCAGAGGAAGTATATAGAGTAGAAAATATTAAGAGTGATATAAGGACAAGTATTTTTGAATTATTTACTTCAAATAATATCAATATACCTTTTCCGCAAAGAGTAATTCATCATGTACCCGGGTCTGAAGACAACAGGGATAATAGGTAACCCGGGTTCTTTTAATTCTATTGCCGGAGTAGCGTCTTTTCACTTTAATCATAAATAGATCATCTCGTTGTATATTTATTTTTTGTAAATGAAAAGCTAAAACCTTTTGGCTAGAATTTTGCATTCAATACTTTTGCAACTGAATTATATTGTCAAAAAGAAAAATCAAAAACGTTATTTATGAAAAAAGTACCCCTTTTATTATTCGCATTTATTTGCCTCGCGGTTACAGCGGCAAATGCTCAAACATACCAGACTGCATTAGGTGCCAAATTTTATACAGGTGATGGTTCTATAGGAGGCTTGAATATTCGCCATATGGCTTCCTCCAATACAGCTTTGGAAGGTTCATTGCTTTTTTTTAGTGGAGGTTTGGGTATAGAAGGGTTATATGAATACCAGGGTCCGATAACAGGAGCTGAAGGTTTAAATTATTTTGTTGGAGGTGGTGGTATGTTGGGCTTCGGCACAGGCAGATATAATAATAACAGTACTTCTTTTGCTTTAAGACTTACCGGCGGTGTGGATTATAAATTTGCAGATGCGCCTATTGATGTGAGTCTTGCATTTGATCCTTTCTTTTACCTTGCACCTTCTACGGGATCTAATTTATCACTGGGAATTGGATTACGGTATGTATTAAAATGAATTACAGAATTGTATAAAAAATTCCCGGCTACAGCCGGGAATTTTAATTTAGAAAACCAAACGTAAAAAGATCAGTAGCAGTAATGCGACAAAAAATTATCTCCTTTATAGATTATTTCTATCCGCCTTTCAGGAAGTTGATGCCTTTGCAAACTTTTCGTTATGCTGTTTGTGGTGGAAGTAATATGCTGCTGGACATTACTCTTTTTTATGTAAGTTTTAATTATATATTGCATCAGCATATTCTTGACCTGGGTTTTGTTTCATTAAAACCTTATAATGCAGCTTTAGGGATGGCATTTTGTATAACATTTCCACTTGGGTTTTTGCTGAACAAATTCATTGTTTTCAATTCTTCCTATTTACGCAGCTATATACAGTTATTCCGGTATGTTTTAATCGTTGCGGTGAATCTTTCGCTCAATTATGCCATTATTAATGCATTGGTTCAGTACCTGCATTTTTTTCCTACCATTGCCAAAATTATTGCTACAGTATTCATTGTCACTTTTAGTTATTTATCCCAAAAGCATTTTACGTTTAGATCGCTTGCTACAGAAATAGCTCCACAGGTAAGGCCTGAAAGGAATGTACGTGATCTGTAATCGGGACATCTTTTTGTTGATAGTTTCTGCCAATTTTGCACATTTTTATCCATTGGCACAAACCTTGTCGATGAGTAATTAATTATAAAAAAATAAGTTATGGCAAAAATTATAGGAATTGACCTCGGAACTACAAATAGTTGCGTGGCAGTAATGGAAGGAAATGAGCCGGTAGTAATCGCGAATGATGAAGGCCGCCGCACCACACCTTCGGTAGTTGCTTTTATGAAAAACGGCGAACGAAAAGTAGGTGATCCTGCGAAAAGGCAGGCGATTACCAATCCCGTAAATACGATTATGAGTGTGAAACGCTTTATGGGGCACAAATGGGATGAAGTAACAACTGAAGCTACTCACCAGAGTTATAAATTAATAAAAGGCGACAATGATACCATTCGTGTTGATATAGATGGCAGGCAATATACTCCCCAGGAAATTTCTGCAATGATTCTTCAGAAGATGAAGAAGACTGCCGAAGATTATCTTGGACAGGAAGTAACTGAAGCAGTGATCACCGTTCCTGCTTATTTTAATGATTCGCAAAGACAGGCTACCAAAGAAGCGGGAGAAATAGCAGGCTTGAAAGTTCGTCGTATCATTAATGAACCTACTGCCGCCGCTTTGGCATACGGACTTGACAAAAAAAGTGTTGACCAAAAGATTGCTGTGTTTGATCTGGGTGGTGGTACTTTCGATATTTCTATTCTTGAATTAGGCGATGGCGTTTTTGAAGTAAAATCCACTAATGGTGACACTCACCTTGGTGGTGATGATTTTGATAAAGTGATTATGGACTGGCTCGCTGCTGAATTTAAAAAAGATGAAGCTATTGATCTTCACAAAGATCCGATGAGCTGGCAGCGCCTGAAAGAAGCATCTGAAAAGGCGAAGATTGAATTGTCATCTTCTACCGAAACAGAAATTAATCTTCCTTATATTACTGCAGTGGATGGCGTTCCGAAACATTTGGTAAAAAAATTAACACGGGCACATTTTGAAAAACTATCCGATGATCTTTTGTCACGTTGTTTGAAACCTTGTGAAGTTGCATTGAAAGATGCCGGTTTAACAAAAGATGATATCAACGAAGTTATTCTTGTGGGCGGTTCTACCCGTATTCCAAAAGTTCAGGACCTGGTAGAAAATTTCTTCGGGAAAAAACCACATAAAGGGGTTAACCCGGATGAAGTAGTGGCTATTGGCGCTGCTATTCAGGGAGGTGTTCTTACCGGTGAAATCAAAGATGTATTGTTATTGGATGTTACCCCGCTTTCTTTAGGTATTGAAACTATGGGTGGAGTTATGACAAGGCTTATTGAAAGCAATACTACGATACCAACAAAGAAAACAGAAGTGTTTTCAACTGCCAGCGATAATCAGCCGGGTGTACAAATCCAGGTGCTCCAGGGCGAACGTCCGATGGCTTCACAAAATAAAAGTTTAGGAACATTTAATCTTGATGGTATTCCACCGGCACCACGTGGTGTTCCACAGGTAGAAGTTACTTTTGATATTGATGCTAATGGTATTTTGAATGTTTCTGCAAAAGATAAGGGAACCGGGAAATCTCACAATATTCGTATTGAGGCAGGTAGCGGATTAAGCAAAGAAGAAATTGAGAAAATGAAGAATGAAGCTAAAGCCAATGAAGCAAGTGATAAATTAGCCAGAGAAAAAGTAGATAAAGTAAACCAGGCGGATAGTTTGATTTTCCAGACGGAAAAACAATTGAAAGAATTTGGGGATAAAATTTCAGCAGATAAAAAAGGGCCGATTGAAGCAGCTTTGGCAAAACTGAAAGAAGCACACAAAAACCAGGATGTAGCCACTATTGATACTTCTGTAGCAGAATTAAATGCTGCATGGACTACGGCAAGTGAAGAGATGTATAAAGCTACCCAGGAAGCAGGCGCAGGACAGGGAAATGGTCAAGCTGATAGTGGTGCACAGCAGCAAGCAAGCCCCGAAAGTGCAGATGCCAGTGCAAATGATAATGTAACTGATGCTGAATTTGAAGAAGTAAAATAAATTGGTTTAATAGATAGATTTAATAAAAAAAGAGGTTGAAGAGTATTCAACCTCTTTTTTTCTGCCTGGTTAAATTTTAAAAAATACATTTGCAATACTCTTAATAACCTGGTTATATATTTTTGTTTTATATTCATTTTATTAATTGCATTTGCACCTTTCTTTAATTTAATGCAAACAGATTAAATTGCCGGTTCTATATATAAGTAAACAATGACGATCAATTTTTATTTAAAATATCGCACAGTATTCGGTGAGGATATATTTATTTCCGGGAATAACCAATACCTGGGCGATAACGATTCTTCAAAAGCCGTTGCACTTTCCTGGTTTAATGAAGAATTTTGGCATGGTTCTTTAGAATTGCCGGATGATTTTGATGATACCATTATTTATAAATATATTCTGAAAGATAAAAACGGCCTGGAAATCTTTGATGGCGAAGAAAACCGGAGTATTGATTTATCTGTTTATAAAAACAAATCGTTTACTATAACTGATACGTGGAATTCGGCAGGCAATATCGGAAATGTTTTTTTTACCCGGGCATTCAGTAAAATTTTATTACCACCTGTAACCAAAACAAAAATAAGTAAGCTCAAAAAATTTACACACGAGTTTAGGGTAAAAGCGCCTTTGCTTCAGCCCGGAGAGACTATCTTTTTATGTGGGTCTACCAAAAATTTAAAAAACTGGGATACCGAAAACCCTGTACTGCTATACCCAAAAAATAACTGGTTTGTCGCAAATATTTGTCTCGAAGAAAATGAATGGCCGGCTACTTATAAATATGGTATATACAACCTCAATGAAAAAAAAGTAGTGCGGTATGAAGATGGCGAAAACAGGTCTTTACAAAAAAATGATAATGAAGATGCATTGATCATTCTTCATGACGGATTTGTCAATTATCCCCAAAAACTTTGGAAAGGTGCAGGTGTTTCTATTCCTGTTTTTGGCTTACGATCACGAAAAAGTTTTGGAGTGGGAGAATTTAGCGATATTAAATTACTAATTGATTGGGCTAAAAAAACAGGGTTACAATTAATTCAGCTATTGCCGGTTAATGATACCACAGCTCATCATAATTGGCACGACTCTTATCCTTATGCAGCAATTTCTGCTTTTGCTTTGCATCCCTTATACATCAATCTTGAAAAAGTTGCCGGAAAGAAATTCAATTCAATTGTAAAGCCTCTGAAAAGGAAACAAAAGCAATTGAATGATCTGGCAGAATTTGATTATGAGCAGGTAATGAAATTTAAATTGTCTGCTCTGAAAGAATTGTACCTGGCGTGCAAAAATGAATTTAAAAATGATCTGAATTATTTTGAATTTTTTGAATTAAATCGCCATTGGCTGGTGCCTTATGCGGCATTTTCTTATTTACGCGATAAATATAAGACGCCTGATTTTACCAAATGGAAAACTCATAAGGTATATAATGAATCAGCTATTCAGAAATTTGTAGCGCCGTCAAAATCGTATTATGATGGGATCGCATTTTTTTATTTCGTTCAATATCATTTGCATTTGCAGATGAAAGAAGTAGCTGATTATGCCCATCAGCAACATATTATTTTGAAAGGAGATATACCTATTGGAGTTTATCGTTATGGATGCGATGCGTGGATGAATCCATCATTGTATAATCTGGATGAACAGGCAGGTGCACCGCCGGATGATTTTGCAGTAAAGGGCCAGAACTGGGGCTTCCCTACCTATAATTGGGAAAAAATGAAGCTGGATAATTTTGAATGGTGGCGCAGGCGATTTGATCAGATGAGCAATTATTTTGATGCCTTTCGTATTGATCATATTCTTGGTTTTTTTAGGATATGGAGTATCCCGATGAATGCGGTGGAGGGAATTCTGGGAAGGTTTTCTCCGGCCATTCCTGTCGATATTTCAGAATTTCATAACTATCATATATGGTTTGATAGAGATCGGTATTGTAAACCTTTTATCACAGACGAAATACTTCAAAATATTTTTCATGAAAAAGCAGAAGAAGTTAAAGATACTTTTTTGGATCTTTCTAACAGTGGTTATTACCATTTGAAAGAAGAGGTAAATACCCAGGCCAAAGTGGCTGAATATTTTTCAAATGAAAAACAGAAAAAGAGTATCATAAAACAAGGTTTGTTTGATTTGATCAGTAATGTGATTTTGCTGGAAGAGAAAAATTCTAAAGATCAGAAATTTCATTTTAGGATTGCTATGGACCGAACCTCTTCCTTTGCTCATCTTGATCAACATACACAGCGGCAACTGGAAGAGCTTTATATCAACTATTTCTACCGGCGCCAGGATAATTTTTGGAAAAAAGAAGCCATGAAAAAACTACCGCAGTTGAAACGTACCACCAATATGTTGATTTGTGGCGAGGATCTTGGTATGGTACCTCATTGTGTGCCGGAGGTAATGAATAATCTGGGAATATTAGGACTTGAAATAGAAAGAATGCCCAAGGATACCGGGACTGAATTCTTTCATCCCAAAGACGCTTTGTATTTATCAATAGTTACGCCATCTACCCATGATATGAGTACAATAAGGGGGTGGTGGGAAGAAGACTATGACAAGACACAGCATTTTTATAATTATATGCTGGGGCATTATGGCGAAGCACCACATGAATGTGAAGGCTGGATCAATAAGGAGATAATATTGCAGCATCTATATTCACCGGCGATGTGGAGTATTTTTCAATTATCAGACCTGTTAGGTATGGACGAACAACTTCGGCGGGAAAATCCTCATGACGAAAGAATTAATATTCCTGCAGATTCTGACCATTACTGGCATTATCGGATACATCTGAATATGGAAAATCTTTTGAAACAAAATGATTTTAATGAAGAATTATTAAACTACATTACAGATAGTGACAGAAATTCGTGATACTTACTAAAAGATAGTCTGGGTTTATTTTTTGTTATAAAAAGATGAGGATTGATTAAAAATTTTTAAATCAAAAAAACTTAAATAGGAAATTTTACAGTTTTCCTGTTGGGCAAGGGTTTATGAATATAAAATATAAAAGCTCTAACCTGCAGTTCAGGCATCCGTTTACTATTTCAAAAGGGACCAAAACACATCAGCCTGCACTATTAGTGGAACTTGATTTTTTTGGGATAAAAGGTTATGGAGAAGCACCCGCCATACCTTACTACAATGTTTCTGTTGACCAGATGATTGCAGATATTGAAACGAAGAAACAATTAATTGAAAAGGCAGCCTTTACTGAACCTGAAAGATACTGGCATTACTTGCATCATCTTTTTCCTAAAAACCCTTTTTTAGTATGTGCACTTGATATGGCCGGGTGGGATATTTTTGGGAAGATGCGGGGAAAGCAACTATACCGTTTATGGAATCTTGATATTTCAAAAAATCCTCTTACTGATATCACCATCGGTATTGATTCTATCGAAAAGATGGTTTTAAAAATGCAAGAAACGCCATGGCCTGTTTATAAGATTAAATTAGGAACTACGGAAGATATCCAGATTATGCAGGAATTGAGAAAACATACAGATACTGCGTTTCGGATAGATGCCAATGCAGCGTGGAAGGCTGAGGAGGCATTGGAAAAGATAAAAATTTTTGCGGGCTTAAATGTAGAATTTATTGAGCAGCCATTGGCAAAAGACGACTGGGAAGGAATGAAATATTTATACGAACATTCGCCTTTGCCACTCATTGCTGATGAAAGTTGTGTTTCGGAGCAGGATGTGGAAAAATGCAAAGGTTTTTTCCATGGTATTAATATTAAGTTGACCAAGTGCAGTGGTATCACTCCTGCATTGCGGATGATTACAAAAGCCCGTGAATTAGAGTTAAAAGTAATGGTTGGTTCTATGAATGAAAGTTCAATAGGTTCAGGTGCTATTGCACAACTATTGCCATTAATCGATTATGCAGATATGGATGGTCCTTTGTTGTTAGCGGATGATGTAGCAAAAGGAGTTCAATTTGATTTTGGGAAAATTATTTATGCCAGTGGAAATGGATTGGGAATTTCTGTAGCACCATTTTAAATTTTTGCAAAATATTTTTGTTCATATAAATTTTCATTCATTACTTTGTGCCTCAAATGAAACAAACTATTCACATACATCATCATCATTTATTACCCATTGGTAAGCCGTGTTGATTTGTATGTAATGAAACATATTTAAATAATAGGCTTACTGAAAAGTGAGCCTTTTTTATTTTTTAAATTTAATTCTAAACAAAACACAATGCTAAAAATAGCTATTCAGAAATCGGGGAGACTTTATGATCATTCACTGCAACTTTTAAAAGAATGTGGTATTGAACTTAACAATGGGAACCGGCAATTAAAAGCCTTTGCACTCGATTTTCCATTGGAAGCCTATTTTTTACGGGACGATGATATTCCCCAGTATGTTTTTGATAATGTTGCTGATATAGGTATTGTTGGTGAAAATGTTTTGCTTGAAAAAAATAAGGATGTTGAGGTCGTAAGCAAGCTTGGGTTTGGTCGTTGTAGATTAAGTATTGCGGTTCCGAAAAATATGGCTTACTCTGGTCCCAAAGATTTGCAGGGATTAAAAATCGCTACTTCCTATGCCATCCTTTTGCAAAAATATTTGGATGAAAATAATGTAAAAGCCGAAATTCATGAGATAAGTGGTTCAGTGGAAATTGCACCTGGAATAGGTCTTGCTGATGCCATTTGCGACCTGGTAAGTAGCGGAAGCACGCTCTTTACAAATGGGTTAAAAGAAGTGGAAGTCATTCTGAAATCAGAAGCCGTGCTGGTAGCTAATCGAAATCTTGATGCTGAAAAGACAAAGATTCTTGACAACCTCTTATTAAGGGTAAATGCTGTAAAAGCAGCTAAGAACAATAAGTATATTATGATGAATGCCCCCAATTCGCAATTGAAAAATATTTGTTCCTTATTGCCGGGCATGAAAAGTCCTACAATAGTTCCGTTGGCAGAAACCGGCTGGAGCAGTATCCAGAGTGTTGTAAAAGAAAGTGATTTTTGGCAGGTGATTGAAAAACTCAAATCTTTTGAAGCAGAAGGGATTTTGATTGTACCTATTGAAAAAATGATTTTATAAAAAGAATAAACATGAATGCAATTATTGTAAAACCGCCAAGAGAAGAATGGTCCCAATTAATGCAGAGGCCACGAATAGATGCCCAGAACCTGGAAGAAACTATTTTAGAGATTATTAATACCGTAAAGCAGCAAGGCGATGAAGCGGTAAAGAATTATTCTTTAAAATTTCATGGTTTTGCACCTGATAATTTATGGGTAACTCCCCAGGAGATTGCGGATTCTTCAAAAACCATTAATAAATATTTGAAAAAAGCAATTTTACTTGCTAAGAAAAATATTGAAAAATTTCACGGGCAACAGGTTGAAAAAATAAAGAAAATTGCAACTTCGCCCGGCGTGGTTTGCTGGCGCAAAAGTGTGCCTGTCGAAAAGATTGGCTTATATATTCCCGGTGGGAGTGCTCCTTTATTTTCTACCTTATTGATGCTCGCTATCCCGGCAAAAATTGCAGGTTGTAAAAATATTATGGTTACCACGCCGGCTAACAAAAGCGGGAATGTAGATCCTGCGGTTTTATTTGTAGCTAATATCCTGGGGATTAAAAACGTGTATAAAGGTGGTGGTGCACAGGCAATTGCTGCAATGGCCTACGGTACGCAAACTGTTGACAAAGTGGATAAAATATTCGGGCCGGGAAATCAGTATGTTACCTGTGCAAAAAAATTAGTAAACATGGATGGAGTGGCTATTGATATGCTGGCAGGACCGAGCGAACTGGCTGTTTATGCAGATAATACTTGCATTCCTGCTTTTGTTGCTGCAGATCTTTTGAGCCAGGCCGAGCATGGCGCTGACAGCCAGGTAGTACTGGTAGCATCAAATGAAACTATTATTAAAAATGTGGTGAATGAAATTCACAGGCAATTGCCTTCACTTCCCCGGAAAGACATTATTGAACAAAGTTTTCTGAACAGGAGATTTATAGTGATTAATAAAAAAGAAGAGGCTTTCGATTTTTTAAATGAATATGCTCCTGAGCATTTGATAATTGCATCCCAAAAAGCGGAACAACTATCAGCGTTTGTAAAAAATGCAGGAAGTGTTTTTCTCGGCAATCTTTCTCCTGAAAGTGCAGGAGATTATGCTTCAGGCACCAATCATTCGCTGCCCACTAACGGAACTGCAAAGACGTACAGTGGCGTTTCGGTAGATAGTTTTGTAAAGAAAATTACTTTTCAAAAAATTATTCAAAAAGGGATCAATAATATCGGGCCTGCCATAGAGCTAATGGCATCTGCAGAAAGGCTTGATGCGCATAAAAATGCAGTTACTATTCGCCTGAAAAAAAAATAAAAAATGACTGAATTTAATATTGATAAACTCGTAAGAGAAAATATAAAAAACCTGGAGCCTTATTCTTCAGCCAGGAGTGAATTTACCGGGGAGGCTTCTGTATTTTTAGATGCTAATGAAAACGCTTTTGGGTCACCTTTGGATGAAAATTTTCATCGCTATCCTGATCCTTTGCAATGGCAGTTGAAAGTAGATCTTTCAAAAATAAAGGGAGTGCCTCCTCAGAATATTTTTATTGGCAATGGTAGTGATGAAGTAATTGATTTGGCATATCGTATTTTTTGTGAACCCGGTATGGACAATGTGATTATTTGCCCACCTACTTATGGCATGTATAAAGTAGGTGCTGATATTAATAATATTGAAGCAAGGGAAGTTAATTTAACGGGAGATTTTCAACTGGATGTTGAAGGTGTTTTATCAGCAGTGGATGAAAAAACCAAGTTGCTTTTTATTTGTTCTCCTAATAATCCTACGGGGAATAATATGGACAGGATGGATGTTGAATTCCTGCTGAATAATTTTTCGGGAATCGTTATTATTGACGAAGCGTATATTAATTATTCGCGTCAAAAACCATTTATACAGGAACTTACAGAATATGAGAATCTGATAGTGATGCATACACTTTCAAAGGCATGGGGACTTGCGGCTTTAAGACTTGGGTTGGGTTTTGCTTCAGAAAAAATCATTGATCTTTTTAATAAAGTGAAACCTCCGTATAATATTAACCAGGCATCACAACAACTGGGAATAAAAGCATTGGCTAATATTGCAGAAGTAAACGAACACATAAAAATTATAGTAGAGCAAAGAAGCCTTCTTCAGCAACAATTATCAGAATTTGATTTTATAAAAAAAGTTTACCCTTCTGACTCTAACTTTTTTTTAGTAAAAACCGACAATGCGAATAAATTATACCAATATTTATTGGCTCATCAGATTATTGTCCGCAACCGGACTAAAGAGCCGCTGTGCGAAAATTGCATAAGAATAACCATAGGAACACCTGCAGAAAATGAAACACTAATTAAAACTTTAAAGAATTATGCGTAAAAAAGTATTATTTATAGACCGGGATGGTACCATTATTAGAGAAGCGCCTCCAACATACCAACTCGATGCTTTTGCAAAACTGGAATTTTATCCTAAGGTTTTTAAATACCTGACTAAAATTGTAAAAGAATTTGATTACGAATTAGTGATGGTTACTAACCAGGATGGACTGGGCACAGAAGGATTTCCTGAAGACTCTTTCTGGCCAATACAGCATTTTATTTTGAGCGCTCTTGAAAATGAAGACATTATTTTTTCAGAAATATTAATAGATAGGACATTTCCTCATGAGAATAAACATACCCGCAAACCCGGCACAGGAATGCTTGAAGAATATTTTGATAAAGAGAAATATGATTTAGAGAATTCTTTTGTGATTGGTGACAGGCTTACTGATGTGCAATTGGCTAAAAATCTGGGTTGTCGTGCTTTCTGGATTAATAATCATGATGCATTAGGCAATGATGAAATAACAGTTACCCAAAATGCTTTAAAAGAAGTAATAGCGCTTGAAACGCAAAATTGGGAAGATATTTATACTTTTTTAAAATTGCCTCCAAGGAAAATTTCTCATTCACGAAATACCAATGAAACTAAAATAGAGGTCGAAATTAATCTCGATGGCAGTGGAAAGGCAGATAATAAAACCGGGTTAGGTTTTTTTGATCACATGCTTGACCAGGTTGCCAAACATTCCGGTATGGATCTTAAAATACATTGCGAAGGTGATCTCCATATTGATGAACACCACACTATTGAAGATGTGGCTTTGGCCTTGGGTGAAACCGTATTAGCGGCATTAGGAGATAAGAGGGGGATAGAAAGATATGGCTATTTATTACCTATGGATGATTGCCTGGCACAGGTTGCCATTGACTTTGGTGGAAGAAGTTGGCTGGTTTGGGATGTGGAATTCAAAAGAGAAAAAATAGGAGAAATGCCAACAGAAATGTTTTATCATTTTTTCAAATCATTTAGTGATGCTTCAAAATGTAATCTGAATATTAAAGCAGAAGGAACCAACGAGCATCATAAAATTGAAGCCATTTTCAAGGCATTTGCAAAAGCAATAAAAATGGCTGTAAGAAGAGACCCGTTAAATAATTCGTTACCTACTACAAAAGGATTGTTATGAACTTAGCCATTATAAAATACAATGCCGGCAATGTGCAAAGTGTATTATATGCTTTGCAACGTTTGGGTGTAAACGCAAAGGTTACGGATAATCATAAGGAAATAGCTGCTGCTGATAAAGTGATTTTTCCTGGTGTGGGGCACGCTTCTTCCGCTATGGAATATTTGCATAAAACCGGGCTTGACGAATTGATTGTTTCCTTACAACAACCTGTGTTGGGCATCTGCCTTGGCCTTCAGTTGCTTTGTAATTTTAGTGAAGAGGGAAATACAAAATGTCTTGGTATTTTTGATGTGGAAGTTAAAAAATTTGATG
The DNA here is from genome assembly GCA_030706605.1 of Bacteroidota bacterium. GTDB lineage: Bacteria > Bacteroidota > Bacteroidia > Chitinophagales > Chitinophagaceae > Ginsengibacter. The sequence goes on along the minus strand of JAUZOE010000007.1, from coordinate 39,255 downwards.
AGTCTTTGCGGGATAAAAATGCTGTCCCGGTTAAAATCCCGCACATGGGCTGGAACAATATCTATAACCTTTCTTCTTCGTTGATGCAGGGAATTAAAGAAAATTCTTTTATGTATTTTGTGCATAGTTATTATGCACAGCTTTCTCCTCAAACTATTGCTACCACTGATTATATAATACCATTTAGTGCGGCTATTCATAAAGATAATTTTTATGGAGTCCAGTTTCATACCGAAAAGTCTGCTGCTACAGGAGAAAAAATACTTTCAAATTTTATAAATATTATTTAAATGGAAATAATCCCCGCTCTTGATATAATTGATGGAAAATGTGTGAGGTTGCAAAAAGGCGATTTTACAAAAAAGATGGTTTATCATGATGATCCCTTAGAAGCAGCCAAAAAATTTGAAGATGCAGGGTTGTTGAGGTTGCATATAGTTGATTTAGATGGAGCGAATGGACAGGGATTAAAGAATCTGAAGACTCTTGAAAATATTTCAAAAAATACTTCCCTGGTTATTGATTTTGGAGGCGGGTTAAAAAATACCAGCGACATTACTTCTGTTTTTAATGCCGGCGCTTCAATGGTGAGTGTAGGAAGTGTAATCATAAAAAATCCTGAATTATTTGCTCAGTGGATTATGGATTTTGGCCCTGAAAAGTTTTTGCCCGGTGCTGATGTGCTGGATAAAAAAATTAAAATCCACGGATGGAAAGAAGAAACCGGGATAAGTGTATTTGATTTTATAAAAAATATGATCGCAAAAGGTATCCTGCAGGTTTTCTGCACTGACATTTCAAAAGATGGTATGATGCAGGGTCCATCAACAGATTTATACAAAGAGATTTTAAATAATTTTCCTTCATTACATCTTATTGCCAGCGGAGGAATTGCCTGTTTCGATGACCTGGTTATTTTAAAGAAAAGCGGGTGCAAAGGTGCTATTGTGGGCAAAGCTTTTTATGAAGGAAAAATAACGATGAAACAAATTGAAGGCTTTTTAAAAAATTAATAAATGCTTGCAAAAAGAATAATTCCCTGCCTTGATATTAAAAACGGCAGAACCGTTAAAGGAATTAATTTCATAAATATCCGGGATGCCGGCGATCCTGTAGAATTGGCAATGTATTATTCAAGCCAGGGCGCTGACGAATTAGTATTTCTGGATATTACGGCTACCATCGAAAAAAGAAAAACGCTGGTAGAACTCGTAAAAAGAATAGCGGCAAATATTAATATACCTTTTACAGTCGGCGGCGGCATTACCTCGGTTGAGAATGCATTTGAATTATTGCAAAATGGAGCTGATAAGATTTCGGTGAATTCAGCCGCTTTTAAAAACCCGGAGTTAATCACTTCTATGTCGAATGAATTTGGAAGCCAGTGTGTGGTACTTGCCATTGATACCAAAAAAGAAAGTGATGAAAATTGGTATGTTTATTTAAATGGGGGAAGAGTAAAAACAAGTATTTTAGCATTCGATTGGGCAAAGAAAGCCATAGGTCTTGGTGCAGGAGAAATCCTCCTGACTTCAATGAATAACGATGGCACTAAAAATGGTTTTGCAGAAGATATAACTTCTTTGTTTTCCGAAAAACTATCTGTGCCGGTAATTGCATCAGGAGGGGCCGGTACGATGCAGCATTTTGCAGATGTGTTTTCAATTGCTAATGCTGATGCGGGTTTAGCGGCAAGTGTTTTTCATTTTGGAGAAATTAAAATACCTGAATTGAAAACTTTTTTATTAAAACAAAACATAAATGTAAGGTTGTAAAATCAGCCACTTTTAGCGGAGGATTAGTCCCTGCTTAATATTAAAATTCACTCATGAAAAAAGATTATTCAGAATTAGTAAAAAGAATTGATTTTTCAAAATCATCATCACAGACGGTTCCTGCTATTATCCAGGATTCATCAACCAATGTTGTTTTGATGCTTGGCTACATGAACAGGGATGCTTTGCTGGATACAATAGATTCAGGATTAGTGACTTTTTTTAGCCGGAGTAAAAATCGTTTATGGGTGAAAGGTGAAACCAGTAAGCATTATTTACATGTTGTAGATATAAAATCGGATTGTGATTCTGATACATTATTGATAACTGCAAAGCCGGACGGAAATGTTTGCCATACTGGTGCTGAGACCTGTTTTAATGAGGAAAACACTTCTGAGGATTTCCTGCGGGCACTCGAAAAAATTATTGAAGGCAGAAAAAAACGCCCTGTTTCGGGTTCTTATACTTCTACGTTATTTAAAAGCGGCATCAATAAAATGGCACAAAAAGTAGGAGAGGAGGCTGTAGAATTGGTTATAGAAGCCAAAGATAATAATCAAAAATTATTTATAAATGAAGCGGCAGATTTATTGTTTCACTACCTTATTTTGTTGCAGGCAAAAAATAAAACCCTTGATGATGTAATTGAGGTGTTAGAGAAAAGACATAAGGGAAAGGAATGAATTTTGATATTCTCTAAAGGTGGGGTGAAATGAATTTTTGTATTAATATTATTCTTTACTAAATTGAAAAAACAAGTAATTATGGATAAAAAGCAAAAATCAATTTTTAGGAGAAAAATAATAAAAAGGGTAAGTGTTTTGTCCCTGGGAGTTCTTATTGCTACATTTATAATTCAAAACGGCTGGACTCAAAAATCCTTTGTCAAAGAAACAAAAGCTTATTCAAATAGTAATACTCCTGAGAAGCCAAACGAAAAACCTAACATCATTTGGATTACCACCGAAGGGCTTCCTTTAAAAGTTTTAAGCTGCTATGGCGGCACTTTGATTCAAACACCCAATATAGATCGAATTGCAAAAGAAGGAATGTTATTTCGAAATTCTTTTTGTACCAATGCACTTTGCGCTCCCAGCAGAGCCACCTTGCTGACAGGAAAGTATAGCCATCTTAACGGAATGGTATCTAATCCGGGTGGAACTACAGGTGGAATGACAAGAAGTAGTTTTGATGCTACCCAGGAAACTTTTGCTAAAATATTGCAGCAAAGCGGATACAAAACCGGCATTGTAGGTAAATGGCATTTGGAAAATAAAGATGGAACTCCCTCCAATCCGGGAACAGCCGGATTTGATTATTTTGTTTTCAAGAATGGCGCAGGGGGGCCTTATTATAACGCGAATGGTTATTTTCAAAATCCTAGCTTAGGAAGCAAAGAGATTATTGAAAAAAGTTATCCCGGCTATATAACAGATAACATGACAGACCTGGCTATAAAAGGGATAAAAGAAATGAAAGATGGCCCATTTCTGATGGCGATACAATTTTTCAATGATCACCGTCCTTTTAATCCACCACATAAATATGAGCATATTTATGATAGTGTACATTTCCCCGAGCCCGCAACTTTTTGGGATGATTATAAAACCAGGTCAGCCGCAGCGAGAGAAGCACATCAACGGATACAGGATATGATGGACTTTAACCCTCCTAAAGATCTTACTCCGCGTCAGCGAAGAGAATGGAGCTACCAGCAATTGATGAGGCACTTCCTGGCTACATTAAAAGCCCAGGATGACAATGTGGGGCGGCTATTGGATTACCTGGATAAATCCGGATTGGCGAAGAATACCATAGTAGTATTTACGGGAGATCATGGATTTTTCCTGGGTGAACATGGTTGGTTTGATAAGCGTTTTATGTATGAAGAAGCCCTTAAAGTTCCCTGGATGATACGATATCCCGGAGTCATAAAACCTGGCAGTGTTAGTGATGCCTGGGTGGTGAATATTGATAATGCTCCTACAATTCTGGATATGGCTCATGTGAAAATACCTGCTGATATGCAAGGCAAAAGCCTTGTACCCCTGTTTAAGGGAAGTGTACCGGCCGACTGGCGTAAATCCATGTATTATCATTATTATGAATTTGCACCACCACATTGGGCAATGCCGTGTTATGGAATCCGTACGGAAAGATACAAGCTGATATATTATTACACCATAAATGAATGGGAACTTTTTGATTTGCAAAAAGACCCCGATGAAATGGACAATCTTTTTGTAGAGGAAGGAATGGAGGTAAAGCCCGGTTATGAAGAGGTGCTTCAGGATCTTTTAACCCAGTTAAAAAATCTCAGGAAAGAATATAAAGATGATACAGGTGAGCCGGTTAAGTTTTGGCCGAGAAATAGTTATAATTAATTGTTGTATCGACGCAAAAGTTGAGTTCTTGGTATTAACGAAAGAGATATTATCTGGGGAATCCGGATTATGATCATATTATTTAAAGTAAAGACCAGAATTTTGGGCTGTAATAATTTTTGTGTTAGAATTAAATATAAAATTTTTTTGGATAACCTTACTCTCTTATATTTGCAATCCCAAAATAAAAGGGAGCATAGCTCAGTTGGTTTAGAGCATCTGCCTTACAAGCAGAGGGTCCGCGGTTCGAACCCGTGTGCTCCCACAGTACAGCAAAGGGTTTCAGGCTATTTAAGTTCGGAACCCTTTTTCATTTCCAAGTAATTTCTAAACATTTTTTGCTGAAATTTGATAATTCCTGGGCTGGGAGGTTGAATCAGAAGTGTAAATCCAATAAATTAAATCTGGTGGTAGTAGCTGGTGTCGAATTGATAATTTATAAAATGCATCGTTTCAAGATAGCGCGGATTGTTGTATTTTTTTTCTGGCCAAACTCCGGGAAATTTGATGCTTAAAGGATTAATGAATACCATCAAGGATATAAAGGCACTAGGAACTTCTCAACACCTAAAGCCAAAAATAGTCGGTAAGATTTCATGGAGTCCGGTGCCTGGATTAATCTTTATAAATGTACCCACTCAAAATGAGGATCCCTATATGACCGTGTTTAAATTGAAGCTGGATAAGCCACTGCAATTTTGCCGTGGCCAGGGAGTATTAAATTAATAATTAGCTCACCATCGGATAATTTCAAAGACCAGAATATTAATTTCCGCTGTTCCTGTATTTGCTGTTTCATGCAAAAATGTAAACTCCCGGCACAACCATGTTTTAAAATAATCTCCTTTCCTGGCCAATAATTTAAAATATTCTCCTTTTTATCCCCAAATAAATTCAAATAGTTCCCAATAATGATGGTGACATCAAATGGAAACTAAATAATGTATACATTATTAAAATAAAAATTTAAAAATTAGAAGATACTTATTTAATTATTTAAAAAGTTCTCCTACCTTTAACTTTTATTTAATAGAAAGGTAACATTAATTTAAGAAGAAGGAATTGCATAATATCATGAATATATGACTGAAAAGAAGCTATTGTTTAAAAATAAAATTTTGAAAGAGTTATATTTTAATGATAACCTGTCTTGTGTAGACTTGAGCGGCAAGATACACAAGAGTTTTCCTATAACTTCAAACTTAATAGAAGAATTGGTAGCTGAAAATTTAGTTATAGAAACCGGGTATGCTCCTTCCACGGGAGGAAGAAGGCCATTAACCTACTCAATTCGAACAGATAAGATGTATGTGGTTTCGGTTGCTATGGATCAGTTTGTGACCAAAATTGCTATCATGGATATGCAAAACAAATTTGTATCACCAATTGAAAAATTTGTTTTGCCATTGCCGGATAATGCTCAGGCAATTGAGGTGCTGCAGAAAAAAATTGCAGAAGTAATTGATTTATCAGGCATACCAAAAGAAAAATTTGTTGGAGTGGGAATCGGAATGCCGGGTTTTGTAGATGTAAAAAAGGGCATTAATTATTCATATTTACAATTACCGGATAACAAAAGCATCACAAAATATATTGCAGAAAAAACAGGATTGCCGGTTTTCATAGATAATGATTCAAGCCTTACTGCGTTGGCTGAGTATTATTTTGGTTGTGCAAAGGGTGAAAAAGACGCAATGGTAGTAAACATAGGATGGGGAATCGGCCTTGGAATGATTCTTAATGGAGAATTATTCAGGGGGCATGAAGGCTTTGCAGGAGAATTTAGCCATATTCCACTTTTTTTAAATGGGAAATTATGTTGGTGCGGAAAGGTAGGTTGCCTAGAAACAGAAACCTCCCTGTTACTAATTATAGAACAGGCAAGAGAGGGAATTAAGTCGGGAAGATTATCAAGAATGAAATCATTACCCTTCGAAAATCTTGAACTGGCTTATAATGGTATTATAAAAGCAGTTAAGGAAGGCGATCAGTTTGCAGCAGAGCTTTTTTCAAAAGCCGGGTATAATATCGGGAAGGGTATTGCAATTTTGATTCATCTGTTTAATCCTAAAAAGATAATCCTTAGTGGCAGAGGGGCGTCTGCTGGGCAAATTTGGTTGGCACCAATTCAACAGGCATTAAGTGAGCATTGTATTCCCAGGCTTTATCAAAGCACAGATATTGAAATATCAACTTTGGGTATGGACGCTGAATTGATCGGGGCTGCAGCACTTGTAATGGAAAATTATGAACGGAAACCTTTTATCAAAAAACTTTTAGCAGTAAAATAAACATATTGTTTTTAATAAATTTTCCGAAGCAGCTTTTTTCAAATATACTGTCCTGATAAAATAATTAGAACTAACACGTACCAAAATAACCGATACCGTACAAAATCTTTAAGGGTTATATATCAAATTTCAAATCAAAACAACTATCATGAAAAGAAAGACAATTCGATTACTCTTGTGCTTATTCTTCGGCATGTTGAGTACTCTTGCTTATTCACAGGCAAGAAAGATTACCGGCTCTGTTAAAGACAATAGCGGTAACCCCATTCCGGGGGCAACGATTAAAGTTATGGGAACAAAAAACGGAGTAGCTTCTGATGGAACAGGAAAGTTTAGCATAGAAGCTGAATCTACGAATGATTTGCAAATTACCTCAGTGGGTTTTAGCCCAAAGGAAATTCAGGTTGGCCAAAATACTGTTCTGGATGTAATATTGGAACCCTCAGTAAACAGCATGAATGAAATAGTAGTAACCGCTTTGGGTATTCAAAGGCAAAAGAAATCTTTGGGGTACGCTATACAGGAAGTAAAAGGACAAACACTTGTGGAGTCCAGAGAAACCAATCTTGTGAACGATCTTACCGGAAAGGTGGCAGGTTTGCAGGTTGTGCGTGCAGGTAATGGACCCGGAGGTTCTTCTCAAATTTTATTGCGTGGAAATAATTCTTTAACCGGACTTTCGCAACCTCTTATTGTAGTAGATGGAATTCCGATGGATAATTCTACAGGACGCGTGGGCATTGGCGCTTCCAATGGCTTTTATAATACATCGCTTGATATGGGTAATGGTTTGAGCGATATTAATCCCGATGATATTGCTTCCATTAGTGTGTTGAAAGGTCCGGCTGCAGCTGCTTTATATGGTTCTCTCGGTGGCAATGGGGTTATTTTAATTACTACAAAAACTGGTAAAAAGCAACCCGGTTTAGGAATTACCCTTTCATCATCTGTAGGATTTGAAAGCATTTTTACCAGTCCGGATATGCAAAATTCATATGCACAAGGAAGCAATGGTGTTTACGATTCTGTTTCTACCGCCAGTTGGGGACCAAAAATAAATGGGCAAACAGTAACAGATTGGTCAGGTAAGCAGGTAAAACTTCAGCCTTATGATAATGTTGCCAATTTCTTTCGCAATGGGGTTATTTCTAATCAAAACATTTCATTTCAGCAGCAAGTAAATTCAACTTCTGTTTATGCTTCTTACAATCGCTTTGATGATAAAAGCATGATACCGGGACAAAAGCTTTCACGCAATAACCTTACTGCCAGGGCAGTAACTAAATTTGGCAATAATGAAAACTGGACATTGGATACTAAAGTTCAGTTTATAGATGCTACAGCAAATAACAGATCCATTGAAGGGCAAGACTATAGTATTTTTGGTACCATAAATAATTTACCGCGAACACTGGATATTCGCAATTTTGAAAATCCATTAGATGCCAGCGGAAATATGTTTTGGTGGCAAAAGGGAAGTGGTGCAAATCCTTACTGGACAGCAAAATACAACCTAAATTCAGATACCCGTAACCGTTTTATTATGTATGCTTCTGCTAAACATAATTTTACGAAGTGGCTTATGGGGCAAGTAACCGCGGGTGCAGATATGTATACTACAAGCACAGAAACGAAATTATATGCAGGAAGTCCAAGCAGTACTACGGGCAGTTATGGTTTAGGAAGGCAAACATATCAGCAAACTAATTATAGCGGATTGTTAACTGCAAAAAAAGATAACCTGTTTGGAAAATTGGGAGGTTCTGTTATGGTGGGTGGAAATTTGATGGAGTGGAAATCTTCCCAACTCAATGGCAGCGCCGGAACTTTAAAGGTTCCGAACTTGTTTTCTGTGAATAATTCTGCTGGCAATCCTAGTGTTTCACAGGCATTTAGCGAAAAGAAAATCAATTCACTTTATGGATCCGTAGAATTAAATTATGATGGTTATTTGTTTTTGAACAGTACTTTACGTAATGACTGGTCATCTGCATTAAGCCCACGAAATAATTCTTATTTCTATCCTTCAGTAAGTCTTTCTTATGTGTTTACAGATATGATTGATCAAATGGGCGGAAGGCTTCCTTCCTGGCTTAGTTATGGAAAACTTAGAGCATCTTATGCTGCTGCAGGAAGTGATCTGGATCCCTATAATCTTTATAATACATATTATATCGGTACAGATCCTAACGGCAATACCACTGCAGGAAGAAACGGTACTCTGTATAACGATAGTGTAAAAAGTCAGTTGATTAAATCATATGAAGCAGGCGCTGAATTACGTTTTTTTCAAAACAAGGTTGGCATAGATGTAAGTTTATATAAATCGAATTCAACCAGGCAATTAATTACTCTTCCTATGGATCCGCTGAGCGGGTACAGTGGCAGGATAATTAACGCTGGTGATGTTCAGAATAAAGGTATAGAAGTAAGTGCTGATGCCCGAATCCTGGATAATCCGAAATCTTTAAACTGGACGCTCGGTGTTAACTTCTCTCACAATAAAACTACTGTACCAACTATTTATCCTGATGTAAACAAGTATCAGTTACCTGGTGGTGGTTTTGATAATATCCAGATTTTGGCTGTTGCAGGGCAACCATATGGCGAGATTTATGGTACCAAGTTACTCAGAGTTACAGACCCTAAAGATGCTAATTATGGTCAGCTTATTCTAACCGCTAACGGGCTACCTCAAGCCACTACTGATATATCCAGATTAGGAAACCAGCAGGCAACTGCATTATTAGGGTTTACCAATTCATTCTCTTATAAGGGTTTTGGGCTTTCAATACAACTTGATGCAAGATTTGGCGGAAAGATATTTTCTCAAACTTTAGATAATATGGAACGAAACGGAACTGCTGCTATTACTGTAAACAATGGTTCAAGAGATTCGATGATAGTGAAGGGAGTATTGCTTGTTGACCCAAATACCAATCAATATGTAGCAAACACCAATAAAATTTCAACGCAGCAATATTGGGGAGCCACTGCAGGTTCCGGAAATGCGGGAATCACAGAAATCAATTTGTATGATGCTTCCAATGTGAGAATAAGAAATATTCAATTAAGTTACAATTTCCCTAAGACGATGTTAAACGGTTCTTTTATTCAAAAGGCGATCGTATCCGTATCCTGCAATAATGTATGGCTAATCAGCAGCCACATGCATGGGCTGGATCCTGAATCCGTTTATGCAACCGGTACACCTTCTGTAGGTTTTGAAAACGCAAGCCCGCCTACATCTCGTATATTTTACGTCAATTTATCTTTAGGGTTCTAATAATTCACTATAAAATTTTAAAGAAATGAAACAAATAATAAAAAAATCGGGCTTATACATAACAGTTATCCTGTTATTTTCTGCCTGCAAAAAAATTACAGATATAAATACGAATCCTACGGCAGCCAGTGCTGACCAGGTACAGGTAGAGTATTTCATTGATAATTCCATTATTCATGCACAAATGAATCCCGGAGTTTCAGAAAGGGCGTTTATACTTTACTGGGCAGCGGCAGGCCATCAGATCAGCGATGCTGACGGTGCCACATTTTCATGGGGTAGCTATAGCGATGAATGGATTGGAGAATATTACGATAATCAATCCGGGGCTTTAAACACAATCAATAGTGCCATAGATGTAGCCAACCAGCAAATTACTGCTGGAACACAAAAAGAGTACACTAATAATCTGATGCAGGTTGCACGCATTTGGCGGGCTTATTTGATAAGCGAAATGAGTGATTGTTTCGGCCCCATGCCTACTACAGCTTTTCAGGGTAAAAACCCTGAATTTGATGATGTAAAATCTGTTTACTATTATTTATTTGATGAGTTGAAAGATGCCACATCTAAAATGGATCTTTCAATCACTTCAGTTCCGTCAGATGTTTCAAAAGAAGATCCTGCTTATGCATTTGATTTTACTAAATGGGAGGCATATGGTAATTCTTTACGGCTTAGGTTAGCTATGCGTTTATCAGAAGTTGATCCTGCAAAAGCACAGGCAGAATTTGAAGATGCTGCTACAGGTAGCTTACTTACAGATAAATCACAAACGTTCCAGATACAGGAAAAAAAAGGATGGGATGATCTTTCGGGAATGTATTCCCGTTCCTGGTACCAGGCACCGGAAGCAGTTACCTTCAATAACCTGGTCGTAAACCTCGGAAGCGTTACATCACAGGCGCAGATTCCTTCTGTAATTTCCGACCCGGCAGAGCAGGACTCCGCAATGATTAGACTTAAGCCCGCTGACTATGCCGGCCAATACTATCCTGTTCAGTTAACTACCAAAACAAACAATCCATTTTCAGGTTATTGGTTAGACGGATTGCCCTATACGATAGATCCACGTGCATACGAGATTTTTTATATGCCCGGTAATAGTAAGGATGCCTCATTTCCAAGTGCAGGTTATGTTACCGCTACTACAACAGGCAATGTAAAAGATGTAAATAATAATGTGATAAAAACAATTGATGGTAAATATACCTGGAACCCAACACCTGATGGCAACTGGGGAACCAAAGGCGACTGGCACAATACACTTTTTCAAGGAGAAGATATTGGAAGCACTACCAGTATGGCTCCATCTTTGAAAAATCAATTCAGGACACAAACCGCCAAACGAGTGTTTTTTGGACCATGGGAAACTTATTTTCTTTTGGCTGAAGGAGCTGTGAGGGGATGGACTACTCCGGTAGATGCACAAACTGCCTATGAAACTGGCATTGCTAAAAGCTTTGAATACTGGGGAACCTCTAGCTATTTGGGAACTTATTTAGCTTCTACAGATTATAACAGGGATGGCACCTCGGTAAGTTGGACAAATACTACTGAGCCGGGAAATACTCACATGATGAATTTTGTAGATGGTTTGACAGGGGCACCAGGAACAGTTGCAATAAACTATCCTGTAAATAATTTGTATGAAAATGGTGCAGTAAGAAATGACCATCTAACAAAAATTATAACTCAAAAATTCATAGCTCAGACTCCTTGGCTGCCATTAGAAACATGGAGTGATCACAGAAGGCTTGGATTGCCTTTCTTTGAAAATGTAGTGCTTGAAGGACCGATACAAACATTGCCGACGTTAACTTCTTCAAATTATATGACCAGCAATGTGGCGTTTTTCCCTCAACGCATGAAATATCCTTCCGGATTGAAAAACAGCAATGTAACCGGTTACAACCAGGCTGTTACTGATTTAGGCGGAACTGATGAAATACTGACTCCACTATGGTGGGCTCAACATTAAAAGTGATTTTTAAAGACAGTCTTTAAAAGGAAAATATCAAAAAAGAAAGGCTGGCCCGAATGGGCCAGCCTTTCTTTTTTGTAAACAGTAAAGAGTTTTTTTTTTATTAAGTTTACAGGATATTCCTGATATATCAGATTTGAATTATTCAAAGAAGATTTCCCCTGTAATTAGTATTGGCATGGATGTTTTTTCGGGTAGGAACCTCAACGATTTTATGATTAGGTTTGAGCTTACGTATTCTTCATTAAATTATTACGGTAATAAAACCGGAGCAGATAACTCTATGTCCCCGGTAAAGGAGCTTACGTATTCTTTAAAATTAAATAATATTACGCCTTCAGTTTCTTTTCTCTATAATTTGTTACGGAAAAGGAACTCTTATAAAGTTTATGCCGGGGTTAAACTTTGCTATAACTTAGCTTCCTGTCGTGTGAATAAATATGTTGAGACCACACCGTCTACCAATACCACCCAAACATTTAATAATTATTATCCTTTTGAAAAAGGGTGGTTGAATGGTTCTGCAAGTCTTGGAGCTATTATAAGTAATAGGTTTGAAGTAAATGTATCCTATTCTGTTTGGGGAACGTTCTCTAATTATTCCAACTTATCATTAACTCCAAATATTCTGTATGGTGGAGTAGCCTATCATTTCGGGCAGAATAATGATTGAAAGTTAAGACTACTGCATTATTGTTTCTTTTAGTGTGCATTGTATTATCTTGTTTATGGTACATATTAAACCATACTTTTTTTAAGTCGCCTTTTGGCAAAGATGATTATCCCGGTTTTAAATGGCATAAAATTCTTTAAATAGGAATAAGAATTAGCATGAATCAATTTCATATCAATTAAGCAGGTTTTATGAAAATGACAATTAAATGGTTACTGCGCTTCAATAAAATAATTGTAGGCATAACGGTGATACTGATAAGTGTGACTCCGGTTTTTTCTCAAAAAATAATCAACCTTTCAGATTATGGAGTCGTTTCCAATTCATACCAAAATGCTTCCGCTGCGATTGCCCAGGCTATAAAAGATACGAGGGGCACCGATAGCTGTACCATTCGTTTTCCCGGCGGGAGAGTAGATATCTGGCCGGACGGCGCTGAACGCAGGGAATTTTATATTTCGAACGCTACAGAAGATGGCACTTTATCTAGAGAGAAAACGATCGGAATGCTTTTCGAAAATTTATCCAATATCACTTTGGAAGGAAATAATACTTTGGTGGTGTATCATGGAAAAATGATGCTGATGGCAATAGATCGGTGTCGCAATTTTAAAGTGAAAGATTTGCAATTTGATTTTGAAAGGCCAACCATGTCGGAGATGAAAATAGTTTCAAAAACAAAAACGGAAGTAGTTGCCGATGTGAATCGTGATTCATGGTATGCGATTGAAAAACAAAATAATCATAACAAACTAATATGGTATGGCGAAGGATGGAAAACCAATAACCCCTTTGCTTAAAGCAAGAAATACTGAAGGTTGGGTGTTCAGTAACAGTGTAATTAATCAAACCCCCTTTTTGAAACCGGGCACAAATAAAATATCAGTACAACTAACAGCCTGTAAAAATGTGAGCATGCAAAAAAATAAATTCAATACAGATTGGCAACCTTTAGTTAATATTGAAAATATGACAAGAGGGCAAGTGAAAACGGATGTAAAGAAAATCGAGGTAAAAAAAATAAGCAAAGAGAAGAATAATTGATGATCTGTTCGCAAGTTTGATTTTACCTTTAATATAATAAGATTCCATAAAATTTTAAATAACATTATTTAGCATGATCTTTCCAAAATTGAAATATTACCTGTTTACCTTTTTTGTTTTGTCAACTATAGTTGCAATTGCGCAAACCAATTTAAAATGGAATGTTGTAGCACCCGGAGTTTGGAGCGCTAAAGTAGGTAAGCCGGATAAATTTAATTTCTATACTGTCACAGGTTTACATCCAAAAATAGCAGCCTTAAGTTCTATGCCGCCGGTAAATTTCCCTTTACCAAACGATGAAATAAAAGTAACTCTGGTAGATGGCAAAACTTACCTGCGGTTTCCTTTGGATTCCGCAGAAAAGATTTTTGGTTTGGGTTTAAATTTCAAAACCGTTGAACAACGAGGTCGCATTATGCGCCTGCACGTTGATCATTACGGAGGACAGGATAACGGTCGCACCCATGCGCCGGTGCCATTTTACGTTTCATCGAATGGTTATGGAGTCTTGATTAATGCTGCCAGGTATATTGATGTGTGGGTAGGTACTGCGGTGGAACGGGATAGTAAGCATCCGCCTGCTGTCCGGGACAGAAATACGGATAAAAACTGGGAGGCTAATCCCTACTCAGATAACATTGAAATGCTGGTGCCTGCGGAGGGTGCTGAGATCCTTGTATTTGGCGGCCCGGACATGATAGACGCGGTGCGCCGGTATAATTTATATAACGGTGGCGGTTGCCTGCCACCCAAATGGGGTTTGGGATTTTGGCATCGTACACCAACCTTATATAGTGATAAAGATGTGATGAATGAAGTGAAACAATATGCGGAACATAAATTTCCTTTAAGTGTAATCGGGCTGGAGCCTGGCTGGCAAAGCAAATCATACCCCTGCACCTATGAATGGGACAAGGATCGTTTCCCTCATCCGGCAATATTTATCGATAGCTTACAACAAAGGGGCATCCATGTTAACCTGTGGATGAATCCTTACATTTCTCCAGATGGAGAACTATACAAAAAAATTTTTCCTTACACAGCATCTTTTACGGTATGGGCAGGATTAGTACCCGATTACTCTATGCCCCAGGCACAGAAAATTATCGGAGATCATTTGTATAAACATTTACTAAGTAGAGGAGTAAGTGGTTTTAAAATGGATGAGAACGATGGTTTTGATGAATGGCTGTGGCCGGATGTTGCCAGGTTTCCTTCCGGTAATTCAGCGGAACAAATACGGCAAACTTACGGCCTGATGATGCAGAAGATGGCCACTGATTTATACCGTAAGCAAAATATACGAACGTATGGATTGGTGAGAGCGTCCAATGCAGGTGCATCATCTTTCCCTTATGTTATTTACAATGATTATTACAGTCACCCTGATTTTATTACTGCACTAATCAACAGTTCTTTTATAGGAGTATTGTGGACACCTGAAGTACGCAGTTCACCAACAGCCGAGGAATGGTTAAGGCGGATGCAAACGGTTTGTTTTTCCCCGCTTGCCATGATCAATGCATGGGCTGATGGTACCAAGCCATGGTCTTTTCCTGAAGTGGAAAAGCAGGTGCAGGATATTGCTGATCTGAGGATGCAGTTAATTCCTTACCTCTATACAAGCTTTGCTGACTATGCATTTTATGGTACGCCACCTGTCAAAGCCATGAATCTTATACCTGGATTTAATGCCCCTGTCACAACTTCTGGCGGGGCATTGAATTCAACCGATAACCCTTATGCAAAAGCTGTTAAGCAAGAAATAAAAGATCAGTTTATGGTGGGTGATAATTTGCTGGTAGCTCCTTTATTTGCGGGGCAAAAAAGCAGGAAAGTAATTTTGCCGGAAGGCAAATGGTTCGATTTTTATACAGGAAAATATGCCGGTGAAGGAGAAGTAATTACTGTTGCTCCAGGCTTGGATATCATCCCTGTTTATGTTCGGGATGGCGGCATTATTCCTATGATGCCTCCGGTGACAACTATAGATTCAGAAAAATTGCCTGTCGAAATAAGATACTATGGCTATAAGGAAAGCAGCTATAATTTGTATGATGATGATGGAATAAGTTACGATTATGAAAAAGGAAAATTTACACGCATCAAATTATCGGTTACAAAAGATAGTATGGGAGAGTTGAAAGGGGAAGTGAGTATTCCTAAAGGCGCCCATATATGGTCGTACAGTAATTTTTCGTGGAAATTTATGACGAAATAAAAATAGGAAAGTTATGAAAAAAGTTCTTGTTTTTTTAGCCTGATATTGTTTAGTTGAATAGCTTTTTCTCAAACAATACTGCCCTATAAAAATCCTAAGCTTCCAATAAAAGAAAGAGTAAAAGACCTCATAGCAAGGATGATCCCCAAAGAAAAATTCTGATAATTACTTAACTACAGGGCAGCGTCCAATGATAAGGAAACTGCAAAATTGATTAATTCCATTCAAAAATATTTTGTAGAAGATACCCGTTGGGGAATTCCGATAATTCCTTTTGATATTGTGCCAGATAAAAATAGTAGCCATTAAGATTTCAGAATCATAATTCAGAAACATTGACAAATCTAAAACTTGTATTTTGACAATGATTGTTCGCAATAAAATTTGTTAGCGGAAACTCCGACAACAGCAGTAGCAACAACTGATTAGTACCTTATATTATCATGCGCCGTTGCGTGATATTTATTGAATAAATTGTTTTTACTTTGATCAACTTCTTTCCATCTAAACGATTCACAATGAAAATTCAAAAAAGTATTATTCTCAGAAATTTATTGGTATGCATTTTCCTGTTTTTTTATAGCAACAACTTTGCACAATACACCGCTTCATGGGAATCTCTTGATACCAGGCCGGTGCCGCAATGGTATACCAATTCGAAGTTTGGAATATTTATTCATTGGGGAGTGTATTCTGTTCCGGGATATTCTTCAAAGGGCCAATATGCCGAATGGTATCAAAATGGTTTGAGGAGTGGTGATTCAGTAAGAATAAAATACCAGCACGAAAATTTCGGTGACCGTTCTTATTATGACCTGGTGAAAAACTTTCATGCTGAATTATTTAACCCGGATGCATGGGCACAATTAATTGAGAAGTCTGGTGCCAAATATGTTGTGCTTACATCAAAGCATCACGATGGATTTTGTTTGTGGCCCAGCAAAGAGGCTGACAGGGATTGGGGTTTCCCATGGAATGCAGTATCTGCAGGGCCGCACAGGGATTTGCTGGGCGACCTTTTTAAAGCACTTCGTAAAACCTCCGTACACGCAGGTATGTATTACTCCCTGTATGAATGGTATGACCCATTATGGTTAAGTGACAGGGACAAGTATGTGAGTCAGCACATGTGGCCGCAAATGAAAGAACTCATCAATAGGTATAAACCTGATGTATTCTGGACAGACGGAGAATGGGATGCGCCGGCATCCACCTGGAAATCGCAGGAGTTCCTTGCATGGCTGTATGATGACAGCCCGGTTAAAGACAAGGTAGTAACGTATGACCGGTGGGGAAGCGGTGTCCGGTTTCATCACGGTGGCGTGTACACGCCGGAATACCAGCCCGATCTTGATTTTGAAAACCATCCCTGGGAAGAGAGCCGCGGCATGGGAGCCAGCTATGGATATAACCGTGCGGAAGATGCATGGGATTATAATTCTGCTCAATCATTGGTGCTTCAATTAATAGATAAAGTAAGCCGTGGTGGAAATTTTTTATTAGATATAGGTCCTGATGCACATGGAAAAATTCCACCCATCATGCAGGAACGTTTATTGCAAATTGGTAGTTGGATGGACATCAATTCAGAAGCCATCTATAATACAGAAAGATGGAAGGTATCTTCACAATGGAGTGAAGGGAACAGGGAGTACAAACCTAAGAAGGGCGACAATGACTTGCTGTTGAAAATCACTGTTGACCCAGACTCCGGCTATGCCGTGAAAGAAATTTTTTATACATATAACCCAACCGCCAATTCATTATATGCCATTTTTCCAAAATACCCGGATGATAAAAAAATAGTTTTAAAAGATATTACCTTACCCGAAGGAACCACTATAAATTTTCTATCAACAAAAGAAAATCTTTTATGGCAACAGCAGGGGAAAGACGTAGTGGTTTCTTTGCCCGGTTATGATCCTAATAAAATAAATGCGCCTTACGCCTTTGTGTTAAAAATATTGAATTACGGAAAATTTGCGCATAAACCCCTTATGAAAGTGTCTTATCCAGAAGCTTCCGTAAACCCTGTTATAGCTTTTTCTAAAAATAATAGTGGTGAGATACGCTATACATTAGATGGCAGCACCCCTAACGGCAATTCATCATTATACGCGACCCCATTTTCCATAAATAAAACTTCTGTTGTAAAAGCGATTACTTTGTTGCCAAACTTACTTCCCAGTGATATTGTTTCTGCTGAAATAAAATGTTATCCATGGTTAAAGGGAACTAAAATGAAAAATCTGAAGACCGGGATTTCATGGAAATATTATGAGCCTGATGGAACAATTAGTCTGGAATCTATTCAAACTTCACCTGTAATAAAACAAGGGATATCAGGTATTATAACTGAAAAAGTAAAACAGCGTAAAGAAAAGTATGCCCTACAATTTGATGGATATATTGCTATAAGTAAAGAGGCAATCTATAATTTCTTTACCTATTCTAATGATGGCAGTAAATTATTTATAGATGACGAAGAAGTGGTGAACAACGATGGTGAACATCGCGGTATTGAAAGGCCTGGCAGAGCAGCCTTGAAAAAAGGGTACCATAGAATAAAAGTTGTTTACTTTGACGCAGGCGGGGATAACGAGTTAAAAGTTTCCTGGCAAAATAGTGCTGGAAAAAAAGAAATGATCCCGACTAATGTTTTGTTTAATGTTGCCAGCTAAATCTTTTGTGGGTTAAATTTTATGACTCATCGCTGTATCAGTTTTAAAATATGATTATGAAAAAATATAAGTTTCGATTGATTTTGCATACCAGCATTTATTTTCTTGCTTTTGTTCTTATGCAAAAAAATTGTACTGCGCAAAATGGAAAGCTTGCCCGGATTATTCAGCAAAATAATATTGTTTGGAAAACTGTTGGTGGCAGCTCTCATGCCAGCATGCCTTTAGGAAATGGAGATATTGGTTTAAATGTTTGGACGGAGGCAAATGGAAATATTTGTTTTTACATTAGTAAAACAGATTCTTGGGGAGAAAACGGGCGGCTGTTAAAAATTGGGAAGGTGGTCGTCAATGTATCTCCCAATCCCTTTGAAGACGAAAAAACATTTATTCAAACACTGGATATTTACAATGGTAAAATAAGTATCCGGGCCGGAAGTGGTGCAAAGGCAGTTCAAATAAATGTTTGGGTAGATGCGAATCATCCCGTAATTAACCTCGATGCAGATGTTCCTAATACAACTCACCTTACTGCCTATACGCAAATATGGAGAAATAAGGTTGACACAATGAAAAAATTAGAGATCAGCGATTTGAATTATTTCCCCGAAGAATATGGCCCTACGATTATTCAGCCTGATGTGCTGATGAAAGAACCTGGTGCGATCGTTTGGTATCATCACAATCCCGATGTTTCGGGTTTTAGATTGAATTTGAAAATGCAGGGACTGGAAGATTTTCCATTACAAAATCCTTTAAAGGATAGAATCTTCGGAGCTATGATGGAGGGAGATGGTTTTAAGAAAATTGATGATTCAACTTTGGCAAGCAATTCAGGGAGAAAAAGACATTTGCAGATTGCTGTACTTACTCAACATCCTTCCACGTCTATCGAATGGGTAGCCTCAATAGAAAATTTAATTGGTAAAAAGCAAATGGTAAATACCAACAATTTCTATCAGAAACATGAAAACTGGTGGCATCAGTTTTGGAACAGGAGTTGGCTTACTATTTCTAATAATGATTCTGTTGAAACCCCATTGGGAAAAGAAAATACAGGAATGGTCATAACCCGAGGATACACACTTCAAAGATTTATTAATGGTTGTGCAGGAAGGGGAAAGTATCCTATTAAATTCAACGGCTCCATTTTTACGGTGGATTACCCGGGAACAGAAGGTTTTGCCGATTACCGCAGATGGGGAACGGGTTACTGGTGGCAGAATACACGATTGCCTTATTGGACAATGGCTGCAGCCGGAGACTTTGAAATGATGCGCCCTTTGTTTAAAACGTATTTTGCACAATTGTCTTTAGAAAAATACAGGACGCAAGTTTCTTTTCATCACGAGGGAGCCTATTATCCCGAATGTACTTATTTCTGGGGCAGCACTTTTACTGAAACATGGGGAGAAAAACCGTTAGATGAAACAACAGACAGGCTGCAGGCAAGTGGCTGGCATAAGCGGGAATGGGTAAGCGGACTGGAGTTGTCTTCATTAATGTTTGAATATTATGAATACACGCAACAAGAAAGATTTGCTACAGATACCTTGTTGCCGTTAACGGAACAAATTTTATTATTTTTTGATCAGCATTATCATTTAGACGAAACAGGACATTTAAAATTTGAGCCGTCACAGGCGTTGGAAACCTGGTGGAATTGTACCAATGCTTTACCTGAAATTGCAGGAGTACATTATCTTATAAAAAAAATAAAAGAGCTGCCATCGGAATTGGTTCCACAGCGATTAAAAAGTCTGGTAATTAAGATGGAGAAGATTATACCGAATATCCCTACACGTGAATTTGAAAATAAAAAGATGCTGGCCCCCGCAGAAAAATTTGAGCATAAATCTAATGTAGAAAATCCCGAACTCTATGCAGTGTTCCCTTTTAGACTTTATGGATTAGGCAAGCCCGAAATGAAATTGGCTGTAAATGCCTGGGATTACAGGGATCCTAAAGGATATGAAGGTTGGCGCCAGGATGATCTTTGGGCTGCATTGCTCGGCAAAGCCGATGATGCAAAAAATGGTATTATTAACAGGGCTTCACATTGGAGTAAAGAAAACCGCTTTCCGGCATTTTGGGGACCGAATTATGATTGGGTACCCGACCAGGACCATGGAAGTGTTTTGCTGAAGACAACACAATCGATGTTATTGCAATGTGATGATAAAGAAATAAGATTGCTACCTGCCTGGCCTAAAAACTGGGACGTGAGTTTCAAACTGAATGCACCGTATAATACTACAGTAGAATGTGTTTATAAGAATGGTAAAGTGACTAAATTAATTGTTACACCTGAAGCTAGAAGGAAAGATGTGGTAATGAGTGAGTAATAATAAGTTTTGCTCCATACAATTTTTCCGGGTCAGGTTGACAGGTAAATTTTACGAAGTGAACAGTTTAAAAGAAGTTTCAACTTTGATAATAGTTTAATATTTTTTTATGATACGCTTATTATTTCTTGTGTTTATTTTAGGATCGGTTAATTGTTAATCTCAAAAGGTAACCTGATTCACACTTTTGAAAGTGATTTTGGGGATGGAGAAAATCTGAGTTTTACAGCCTCTCCTGATTTTGTTACCGATACCACTAATGCTAAATATGCTTTTTCGTTGTATCCAAGGCTGGTAAAGGACACAACAGAACTAAGTGTAGTCTCAAATAAATTGAGTGACATGGAAGTGCTGATTACAGTTGATGGTACCATTTGGGAAAAACATGAGTATAAAAGTGTTCAGAATGGGACATTCATGTATTCACCGTATCACCTGCCTAAGGGAAGGATTGTGGTGGAAGTGCTGATGAACGGAGTAAGCAAGTTTAAAGGCCGTATAAACAAGAGGCAACTTTAAGAGTTTTTTGATTATTTTAAATCAATTAATATATTTTTTTAGACAGCGATTTGAGTTAATTATTTATTATTTGAAATTTTTTAATCCTTCATTCCAAATTTCATTTAACCTTCTTTCTTCTTTCCATCAGTTCCCTCCATGTTGTAACTATAATGCCGTTATCCTTTAGGGCCTGCTTAAATTTAGGATTGAGCATTGCCAGGAGGTCAGATTTTCTAAGTGGCCCGGAGTCTGATATGTATTTAAAAGTTTCAGAAGGATCTGTACAATGCATGATCATCATGGTAACGCCGGGTTGTAGCAATTTTAAGGCAGCAATATATTTTTCGGTTTTAAAATCACGCAATTTATCATCATCATTGGCAATGTTTTCGGGTATTTTCCAGCCATAACTGAAATTATGCAGATCATCCAATACAGGTAAACCCGCATTCCATAAGGTATTCCCTAAGCTTTGCAATTGTTTGATAACAATATCCGAAAAGTGTTCTTCTTCCTGGATTAATACATCATTGCCGCCAGGTAACATAACGGGGATATGATTTTCTATCCCAACCTTTATATATCTTTTAAGAAATTCGGGTGATGCAAACAAAGTTCCCATATGCGAATCCAGATGTGTTGGCTCAAAACCCATGGTACGTGCCCTGTCAAGTTGTGCTCTTATTTCTTTTTCGACATCATCTGCTGAAGCATACTGTACTACTTCTGCAACAGAACGCCATAAGTCTCCTTCTTTGTCCACCAGGCTCGGAGTTACCGATTTTCCTGAAATGGGACCCCACCTGTAATCTTTCCATTCTGAAGTTAAGGTAAGATGCAACCCTGCATCAATACCAGGATGTTGTTTTAAAAAATGAACAAATTCGGGTACCCATGAACAAGGCATCATAACGCTTGTAGAAGTAGCGGCACCCTTAGTAATTGCCTCAATAGTTCCTTCATTGGAATCGTGACTCATCCCTGCATCATCTACATGTATTATTAAAACTTTGGATCCTTTGGGAAAACCTAATTTTTCAGCATAGGTTGGTGTTACCGTTTGAGATTTTAAAATGTTGGTAGCTATTAAAGCAACAAACAAAAAACAGCATTTAAATTTATACATACAATGAATTTCTAAAAATTTAGAGTTTAATGATTCCTGCCAGGTATAATTTACAGGTTGAGAAAAGATAAATTATTTTTATAACGCAATCTATGAAAAATTATTTAAGTCCATACACAATTACCTGGTTTGAAAATGTAGCTAAATAAACATGACCATTAGCAATAGTGGGAGCCGAAAATTTTGCATAATTACCAGAATTATCATTTGCATCCTGATTATTATTCCAAAGTTCTTTGGTAATATCATTAGCATCAAATGCGCGTAAAATGCCAGGTCTCACGGACTGATTAGCATCGCCGTTGGAAGGATAAGATGCCCAAAGGATGCCGGTACTATCTTTCGTTCCATTAGAAGAAACAGATAATATAGCACCACTTTCGCCGGAAGGTCCGATTACTGACGATGTAATTACGTGAGAAATATCAAACAAGTTGGTATTGCGAATAAAAGGAAAAGCACGGAGCTGATCATTTTCTGACCACAAAAAAACGTATTCACCTGACAATCCTTTATAGTAGGAAGGTTGACAATGCATTGCAGGAATTTGAGTAAGCATTATTGTCTGCTGCACATTGTTAGTTGAAGGTAAAAAACCACCCATATTGTCTTTATTTAACAGGTAAAACGAGCCATCCTTGCCACCCGTAACATAATAATTAGAATTCGGAATTAAGAATGCTCCCATACAACCATAATCAAAGTCATTACTTTCAAGATATTGATAATTGAAAGGAGTAAAATAACTATTAACCTTCAGGGATGTTGAAGTGGGAGTCAGTTTCAAAGCACTTTCCCCGCGATTGATAAGGTTCGTTGGATCATTGTTATAACCCACAGAGCCATTAGCTATTACAACATAAAGATTCCCCTGGTTGTCAGCAGCCATGCCAGAGCCACTTTCCCAAATACCACCGGCATCCCCATTGGGTGTATCATTGTAAACAATTTGTTGTTGCAGTGTAGTTGCATTATATCCCAGTATCCATCCGTGATAAGGTCCCCAATCGCAATGCGATGAAAAAGTTATGTAAACGATACCGTTCAATAACGTTAATGCCTGGCGTTGATTTTGTTTTTGCGAATCAAATGTGATCACATTATTAACGCTTCCACCCCCGTTTCCATTATAAGTGGCGGTTATCTTTACCGGGCTTCCGGGCATTTCATTTCCATCTAGAATATTTACCGCATGTAAATACTGGACATAATTAGTGCCATCAGTACTTCTTGCAACAAAATAAATTGTTAGTGTGGCTGAATCTATAACAGGAGTACCCACTATACCAATATTGCCGCTGAAATCACTGTAATATCCTCCGCATGCACCTGTCATATCTGTATTTCGTGGTGGCCTCATTCCCTGGGCAGTGTAATTTTTTTGCCAATATAGCTGGCCATTATCACCATCATAAGCGTATACTGTATTATTCACCGTGGCAATGTAAACAACGTTATGTTTGTTATTGGATAGGGTAATGTCCCCTGCAATTAAGGGTTGCGAATATACCTGGTCGTCAACACTCAGGGAAAAGAGTTTGCCAAATTGCTGTTTATTGACATTGTTCGTGGTCAATATTGTTTCCCGGTCATTGTAACCTGATCTTGTATTGTTATTGTGTTGGGTGGCTACCCATGCACTCTGTGAAGTTCCATCTGAGGTATTTTGCCCCAAAGAACTTTTTTTCTGGCATGAAATGCCAAATAAAATTACAAGGGCCAGGAAAATTCTTTTATGAGACATGAGTTCTAAAATTTTTGACTATGAGGTAAGCTATTTTATTTATTGACAATTACTCCGGGCAAATTTTGTGCTACAATTCAATTATACAAAAGATTTAAAGTTCACTAAACATAGAAAAAATTACACTACCCATGATAAACCTCATTTATTCTCTGTTTTTTATGATTGATTTTTACTGTTATCCTATCAATCTCGTTGATTTCTATGACAAAAACAAAGCTACATCCCATTTTTCTAACGATCTTCGTTGTATAAAAACAAAAAATAATGACGGGTACAAAAGTAATCATCACGGGTGCTACGGGTATGGTGGGGGAGGGGGTCTTGTTTGAGTGTTTGCAAAATCCAACTGTAAGTGAGGTACTCATCGTTAACCGCAGGCATTACAACTTGCAGCATCCCAAATTAAAAGAGCTGATTGTTCCGGATTTCCTTAAGCTAAACCAGTTTGTGGATAACCTAAAGGGCTATGATGGCTGTTTTTTCTGTGCCGGTATAAGCTCCGTAGGTATGAAAGAAGACAAGTACACCCGAATAACGTATGATACTACGCTTGCCTTTGCAAAGACGTTGCTTGCAATTAACAGCAATATGGTGTTTACGTATGTGTCCGGCGCCCATACAGACAGTAGTGAAAAAGGCAGGATGATGTGGGCACGGGTAAAAGGCAAAACGGAAAACGATCTGGCAAAGCTGGGGTTTAAAGGTGAATATAATTTCAGGCCTGGTGTGATGCAGCCTTTCCCTGGTCAGAAGAACTGGAAGCCGCTCTTTAAATTCCTGGTGAAGGTCATTAAATGGGTTGCTCCCGGAAGAGTGTTGAGCCTTCATGAAGTGGGGCAGGCTATGATCAACGCCTTAACTGTAGGCTATTCTAAAAATGTATTGGATGTAAAAGATATTAGAGCACTGTCGAAAGCATAGAACGATTTGTCACTTTCTTTTTATGGAAAAAGGAAGTGACAAAATAAATCCGGGAACGATTGATAATACATATATTCATTCATAAGCCTGTCTATGGCTTTTCATCAAGTAACTGGTCAACTGCCTGGTAAAACTTATTCTTAGATTCTATATAATATTTGCCGCTGGCCGGCCCGTAAAAATTGGTGTGTATTTCCCTGACACTTCCTTTTTTATCAATGAAAATAGTTGTTGGAAAAGACCTGATGGGGGTAAGTTCCGGTAATGTTTTTTCGGTCTTGTTATCATCCCCGGAAGCAACCCCTGTGATCAGCATCGGGTATTGTACATCAAATAATTGCTGAAATTTAGCCACACTTTTTCTTGACCTGTTGATATCGGTTGTCAGTTCATAAGCCAGGGCTATGATTTCTACATCTTTTGAACGGTTCTTCTTATAATAGTCGGCAAGAAATTTCGTCTCATCAAGACAGTTAGCACACCAGCTTCCCATGATTTGTATCACTACCACTTTGTTTTTAAACCTTTTATCATGTATCGATACAGGGTTGCCTTGCAGGTCGTTGAAGGTGAAATTAAGTTGAGTTGCTCCTGGCTTTAAATGAGTTGGATCATCTACTTCGGGCAAGGCAACTGCATCATTTTTTATTGCCGTCCATGTTTCTTTTTTCGTAAAACCGTTATAAAAAACACCGCCCGAAATGGTATTATCATTATCAATTTTTGCTTCAAATAAATGAATATTATCACCATCAAAACCCGATAGTTTGAGAGAGTCTCCTGTTACAATTCCATCAAGGTAGCGGTTATCTGCAGAAGGTGTTAAAAAGCTCCCGGTAAGTTTATTTCCCGTTTGTTCAAAAATGCCGACAGCTTTGCGGATGGTGCCATTGGCCCTTGTGATGCTGACATCCCACCTGCCAGAAATATTATTTTTTGCATCACCCAGCCGGGCGCTAAAACGATCTTTGTTATTGGCATATCCATGAAGCTGCCAATACTGAGTTTCGCCTGCAGTACCTTTTACATAGGTGCCGGTAAGGTTGCCATTGGTTTGCAGTTTTACCCTGAAAGAAGATTCGAAAGCAGGCATCGTAAAAAACATGGAGTCGCCTGCTATTTTCACATCGGTGATTCGTATCCGCTCCGTGGCATTGATAACATATAAAACTGGTTGGCCCTGTTCCTGCTTTCGCTCCAGTTGAAAGGGTACCTGCTTACCGTCCTTTTGTTCCAGGACTACCCGCCAGTTATTATACAATTGCGGACTCACCTGGGCTTCAGTAAACATAGCGGCCAACAGGCACATGAAAAATAAAATCTTTTGTTTCATTGAAATACTTTCTTAGTCGCAAGTTCGGTGAAAAAAATTGTAATGATAATTTGCCGGTAGGTGCCTTTTCTTTAAGTAACTCAGGAGACATCTTGCCAAAGGAACCCTGGCCTAATTCCTGGAAGGGAACGGTTTGCCATGTAAATTTTAGATTATTAATTCATATTTTTTTGTCATATTATTCAAAAATTTCTATATTTATAATTCTATTTGCTTTTCTCAATAAAATTTTCCCCTCTGGAAAAACAAATTTTTTGAAGCAAAAGCATGCTGCTATATTTCCTGGTATCACCTCCCTGGCTTTAAGTTTTATTTCAAGCTTGTTTAGATAGATTTTCTATAAACATAAAACCTACATATTATGAGCAAAATTAAATTTACATGAACCAATATTGCAGCAGCCATATTAGTTCTTTTCTATTTTTTCCCCTGGATAGATCTTACGGCAACTACCCTCTCGGGTTTTTCTCTTACCGCCAAAGGCGTTTCCCCGGGAATATTTTCTTATTTCATCAGTGGAGTTGGACGCTTTTATATGGTACTTGCCATTCTTGTTCCCCTGAGCGGAGTTGTTATTTTAAATCAAAATATTACCGGAAGCAAGAAGTTTGAGAAATATTATAAACCAGCACATATTGTTCCGGCTTTATATTTTATCATAGGCATTATTGGTCTTTATTTTAAAATGAAACCGGATATTCCTGATGCTCCAAAAGGTTACGGCGACATGTACAACCAGATGTCGAGCAGCATTAATGACATGGCTCCCGGTGTTTTTGATATAATGGCTTTTGCTGTTTATATCAGCCTCATTGCAGCGATTTATTTACTACTGGTAAACTTTGGTAAAATAAAAGACAAGGAATATTATAAACCCGCAACCGTATCAGGTGTCACTGAAAATAAAGAGATAGCACCAGACCAGGAAAGCAAGGAAAATTGATGATAATAATTGTAGAGAACATTTACGGGAGGAGAGACATCCTCTTCACTTGCATGATATGCAGCCTATCTTTTTAGGAGTGGACACTCTCGCTATCCAGGAGAACCTGATGATTTTCATGTTCCCGAAATTGGAGCCTGAAAATTGCTTTTATTACTCAATCCATTTTTCTCAAACGAATCAGGCATCCATTTTTTCCTGCTTTCCTGCGGATTATTAATGACGGCATCCACCAACTTAATTGCAGTAAAGCATTTAATATTTTTTATTATCCCACCTGAGTTATTATTATTGATAAAAGAAGAGATCATGTGAAAATGGTTAGACATCAGTACTCACGCATGAATTTGTAATCGTTGCTTTTTCGGGCAAAACCTAAAACTGTCAAAGGGAATATTCTTGTAAATTTTTTTGTAAAAATATCTATCCAATCAACAACAGTTGATGTAATAAAATAAACGCCTTCAATATCTGTGAACGTACATTTTGTGCTCATAAACTTTCATTATTGCAATTAATAATAGTTAAGATAAGTAATTATTTTTGTATGTTTAACCAAGGAATGGAGTAATGATCTGTTGACGGTCGGGAGACCAGCGACAGCTATAAAAATTTATTGCTGGTATTACTCTGCCAAAAATAATAGCAACGTTAATTGCTAAAGGTGATGAATAAAAATTGATTAACTAAAACCTACTAAAAAGTAAAGTATGTATCAAATGAATAAAATCAGTTATGACGAAGCGTTTCAGATGATAGAAGCGGTCATCCTTGAATCTAAAAAAATAAATAAGCACGTAGCCATTGCTGTTTGTGGCCCTGAAGGTGAACTTATTTCTTTTCTCAGGATGGATAAGGCAAGTGGTGCCGCGTCAACGATTGCGCAAAATAAAGCGTATACGGCTGCCCGTGATAAAAAGACAACCCGTGAAATGGGAGCTTTTATGAATGACCATAACTGTCCGCCTGCTTTTTGGGGCGATAAAGGTATTACAGGTTTTGGTGGCGGCGTTCCGGTTATTCATGATTCAGTTGTAATTGGCAGCATTGGTGTAAGCGGCCTTGCTGAGGATGAAGATGAAAGAATTGCCAGTGCAGCAATAAAAAGTGTTTATGGCAAATGACAGAAAAACAGTTTCTTCCCTGGTTTTGAACACATAGTTGTAACTAAAATATTCAAAAACCATGGTATCTCATTATACGGCGATGCCAATGTATTTGTGGAAATACTGTTGATATAGGAATTGTTAACTATAAAATAAATGAATGGATAAAATTATCAAAGTAGGGTTGATTGGATTTGGTGCTGGGGGACAGACATTTCATGCGCCTCAATTAACTACCGTAGAAGGATTAGAATTAGTAAAAATAAGAGCAGCCCAACCAGCGCAGGTGGCTATAGCTAAGGTAAAGTACCCGAAAGCGGAAATAGTACCTACATCGGAAGATATAATTAATGATGCTAATATCGACCTGGTGATCATCACTACGCCTAATACCTCGCATCACTCACTGGCCATACAGGCTTTGCAGGCTGGCAAAAATGTAGTGGTGGATAAACCTTTTACCATTAATACCAAAAATGCAGACGAATTAATAGCAGAAGCAGCAAGCCGCAAGCTGGTATTGTCTGTATTTCAAAGCCGGAGGTTTGACAGTGATTTTTATACTGTTCAAAAAATCATTAAAAACGGATTGCTGGGTGATGTTGTTGAGATGGAAAGCCGTTACGATCGCTTCAGAAACTATCTGAAACCCGGTGCGTGGCGCGAAGAAGATGCACCCGGTACCGGCATCTTATATGACCTGGGGGCACACCTTATTGACCAGGCACAGGTTTTATTTGGGCTACCCGATGCTGTTACTGCCGACTTACGCATACAAAGAGAAGGTGGCAAAGCGGTAGATAATTTTGAACTGATATTGCATTACCCTGGGATAAAAGTTTCACTGAAAGCAGGTATGTTGGTCAGGGAACCATTACCCCGTTTCATACTATCGGGCAGCAATGGCTCCTTTGTGAAGTATGGTTTAGATGTACAGGAAGAAGCGCTCAAAGCCGGCTATACCCCGCTTACAAAAAATAACTGGGGTGTGGAGCCTCCCGATATGTGGGGAACTATCAATACAAAACTAAACGGACAGCATTTTGTAGGAAAGATTGAAAGTGAGAAAGGAGATTATGCGGGGTATTATCGCAATCTGTACAACACAATTATCGGCAAGGAACCCCTTATCGTTACTCCTTTACAGGCAAGAAACAATGTTCGTATTATAGAATTAGCGATGCAAAGCCAGCGGGAGAAAAGAACCATAGATTTCTCCTTTTCTTAACCAGGTAATTTAAAGGTAATTATGAATTTTAAGCAGGAAGCAGCGAGGAAAGCCAGCACTTTAGTAAAGAATAATTATGTCGTTGGTTTGGGGGCCGGCTCCACCATGGCCAGCCTGGCCGAGTTTCTGAAAGAGAGAATGGAAAACGGTCTCTCTATTAGGCTGGTAACTTCTTCTTATTCTACTATGATGTTGCTTCAAGAGTATAAAATACCTGTGATGCCCATCGCATCTTTCAAAAAAATTGATATTTATTTTGATGGCTGCGACCAGTTTGATCAGAACCTGAACGCCCTGAAAAGCGGTGGCGGTATTCATATGATGGAAAAGTTGCTGGCTTCCATGGCGAAGCAATTTATATTGGTAGGAGATGAAACAAAACTGGTAGATAAGTTTGATTTAAAATATCCTCTTGTACTCGAAATCCTTCCACAGGCGGTTACATTTATTCCTCATAAAATTGGGCAACTGTTCCGGGGAATAAAAATGATAATGCGGATGAATGATAAAAGAGATGGCCCGGTGATAACCGGGAATGGAAATTATTTGCTGGATGTTTATTTTAAGACCTGGCCGGAATTGCCAGGGATAAACCCTTTATTTAAAAGTATTCCCGGAATTGTGGAGACTTCCCTGTTTTATGAGATGGCATATAAAGCCATTATTGCAGGGGAAAAAGGAATTACTGTTTTGAAGAGATGCTGAATATAAGAATGGCTATATAGAAGAACAAATTACGTATAAATGTAATTGCCTCATTGAATAACAGAAACCGGAATTATCTTTCTTTAATAATTTAAAGGCATCAGTTTTTTACCTTTTGAGGAGCGCTTAATCATACAATTGTAATTTTTTTAAAACTGCATTTTATTTAACAGATGGTATTTATATAATATCCTTTTCAAATACTTTATTTGTATTTCAAATTTTAAAAAAATAAAAATGAAAAAATTCTTCATTTCAGCACTATTAATTGCATCCTCATTTGGGTTTGCAAATGCACAGGTAAAACAAAAAAAAGAATCTAAAAAAGCAACCACTACAGCAACAGTCGCAAAAAAGCATGAAAAGAAAACTACTACAAAAACGGTAGCTACTAAGCATTTAAAAGCGGATGGTACGGCAGATAAAAGATTCAAAGAAAATAAAACCGTTGCGAAATCAGCCGGGCCATTGAAAAAAGATGGCACACCGGATAAAAGGTATAAAGCGAATAAAAAGAAATAAAAGTTTTTCGCTTAATTAATTGTTTGGCCGGTATTTTACCGGCCAATTTTTTTGGTGAAAATTGTCAAAAGGAAATAAACTTTAAAAAAGATGTCTATTCCAGTTAATAACTTGTTTCATCCAATTTTACTTTTCCTTTAAATGTCCAAAAAACAAAACTTGTATATACACCTACCAGGGGTGTTCCAATGGCTGCTATCAGCAACAAAGTTTTCATGGTTGCTTGCGAGGAAGCTCCATTGATGATGGTAATGCTATTTTTTAAATCATTGGTTGCATATAATAAATACGGAAACACTTCTAAAG
The DNA here is from genome assembly GCA_030706605.1 of Bacteroidota bacterium. Lineage (GTDB taxonomy): Bacteria > Bacteroidota > Bacteroidia > Chitinophagales > Chitinophagaceae > Ginsengibacter. Next base: position 8,133 of record JAUZOE010000007.1, on the reverse strand, counting down.
CCACCATGGCTAATAAAGAGGCTATAGTTATTGATGAACTGATAAAGGCATACCGGTATTTTCCTTTATTCAACTGCCTTGGAATATTAGCAATTGATAAGAACATAATCAGCGGCAAAGAAAAATAAACGGGATTGCTTCTTATTTTATCACTTAAATGTGGAATGTATAATAAAGTGTAAAGGGTGGTAAGGCCAAAAGAGACAACGAAAAAAACCGTAAAACTTTTTGCGAGAATGGTTAGTTTGGTATAAAGCCTTTTCTCCGTTTTCATGGCCAGGTAAATGGCGCCGTGCATCATAAACAGCGCCAAAGTGGTTACAGAAACCATAATGCTGAAAAGATTAAAGAAAGAAAGCCAGTTGCCAATAAATTCATGTTGGCTATTTAAAGGGAGACCCAAAGCGACATTTCCCAGCATTAAACCAAGTGACAAAGCAATTAAAATGCTGGCAAATGAATAAATAAAATCCCATATCAATCTCCATTTTACGCCAGGCTCCTTGCTTCTGAATTCAATGGCAACACCTCTCCAGATCAGGCCTATCAAAAAAATCATAAAGGGAATATAGAAAGCTGAAAATATTGCGGCATACGCTACAGGGAAACCTGCAAATAATGCACCTCCACCAATTACCAGCCATACTTCGTTGCCATCCCACACGGGGCCAATGGCATTTAAAGCAATGCGCCGACTGGTTTCTTTTTTTAAAAATAAATGTAAAGCTCCTGCGCCAAGGTCAAAGCCATCAAGGATGGCGTATCCACTAATCACGGCACCAAAAACCAGGAACCACCAAAAATTATAATCTAACCCCAAAAAAGTTTCCATTTCATTGTATTAATGCGTTAACAAAGGATTATCCCTTAATGAACCCTGTTCAATATCTTCTTTGGTTCCATAATCCACCGGTCCATGTTGTATTTTTTTATTAAGCAGGTATAAAAACAAAATAAAAAGAGTACTATAAACCAAAGTAAAAAGAATCAAAGAAAAAATAATTTCGTTGGCACTTACTGCTTTTGATAAAGCATCTGATGTTCTTAATAAACCATACACCACCCAGGGTTGCCGGCCCATTTCAGCTGTAAACCAACCAACCTGGTTAGCTATTTGGGGTAAAAAAACGGCCCAGGCAAAAACAATCATCAGCCATCGTTTTTCGAAAAGCTTGCCTTTCTTCCATTGCCAGCTTGCATAAAGAGTAAGGAAAATCAATATAATGCCAATTGCAATCATTAAATGATAGAATTGAAAAACTGCATTCACCTGTCTCGGTCTTTCTTCAGGTTTAAAAGCATTCAAACCGGTAACCGGTGTCTTAAAATTGCCATGCAATAAAAAAGTTAACCCACCGGGAATTTTTATTCCTGTAACTTTTTGTTTTGTATTATTTACCCATCCGAACAAATACATATCAGCTACTGCGCTGGTATCATAATGCGCTTCCATAGTGGCTAATTTGGTAGGCTGGTATTTAGCAACAACATTAGCACTTCGATCTCCCGCCCAAAGTTGGGCCACTGAAAAAACGGTGGCGACAACCAAAGCCATTTTAAACGCAGGTTTGGCAATTTCCAGGTATTTGTTTTTTAAAATGTAGTATGCATTGATACTTAACACCAAAAAAGCGCCCGATAAAATGGCTCCTATCAACACATGAAATAATCTATCCACACTTGATGGATTAAACACCATGGCCCAGAAATCTATAACCTCTGCCCTTGCATTCATGCCGGTGCCTACAATATGAAATCCTGCCGGTGTTTGCTGCCAGCTATTGGCTACCACAATCCATAAAGCACTAAACATTGCCCCAAAGAATACCATAAGAGTTGAAAAAAAATGAACCTTTGAACTTACCCTATTCCAACCGAATAATAAAACACCAAGAAAACCACTTTCAAGGGCAAAGGCAAATATGCCTTCTGCAGCCAGCGCACTCCCGAAAATATCACCCACATATTTTGAATAAGTGGCCCAATTGGTGCCAAATTCAAACTCCATTATGATGCCCGTCGCCACACCTATCCCAAAAATCAATGCAAAGATTTTAATCCAGAAGCGGGTCATTTGTTCATAAATCTTTTTACCTGTTTTAAGATACATTCCTTCCATAATCACCAACATCAATCCAAGTCCGATGCTTAGCGGCGGGTATATGTAATGAAAAGCAATAGTGAAAGCAAATTGAGCCCTGGCCAATATTTCTGTTTCCATTGAATATGGTTTAAAATGGCTACAAAGTTAACGAATGAGTAAAGCTTTGATAAGTGTATTTTATCAAAGCTATTTTTATTTGAGCATAACTTATTTGTGTCTACTACATTTTAGATTAATCCATAAAAAAAATGATAGCAATATCGTTAGCCTCTTTATTGTCAATAAATTTATTATTTCATTTAGGACATATGATGCATTAGCAAGAATTCACTAATCTTGAAGCAGAATGTTGGATCACTATTTTATATAACGGTATGATCACCGATTATTTCGCTTAGCGCCAATCCCCAATGAGGTATTTTGCCTCCCAGGGTATAGTACATTTGTTTGAAGCCCATTTTAAGTGCATAAGGTGTTATCCCCATTTCTAAATGGCTTTCTTTACCGCCCCACCACTCATTGGTACGCATATAAAATCCTTTTATTCCTCCCATATCTCCCATGCACAGTAATTCAAATTCCACAGGTTTTACTTCGCCACTAATAACACCTAATTCTTTTGCTAAAGCATTGGCTACTACTTCTGCTTCCATGTGGCCTAATGAACCGATTTTTGGGACTGTTAAAGAAGCCGCATCGCCAACTGCAAAAATATTCTGGTAGTTAGGGTTTCTCATGTATAAATCGGTAACTACAAATCCCATATTATCCGTAAAAGGCAATTCTTTTAAAAATGGATGTGCCTGCCAATCCGGGAAAAGAATGGAGACTTCTGATTCCTGTGAAGAGCCATCATTAAATTCTATTCCGCCGTCGTAAACTTTTTTTATTCCAAGTGTGTCAGCTTTATAATGAAACCCCATATTTTGCATCATAGGCAGTAATTGGTGTAAAATAGTTTCACCGGCATCTTCTGCAATTACTTTAGCAGGTGTTGATAAATAAACTGTAGATGCATTGCCTTTATGATTCTTTTCGAGCCAGTGCGCCAATGAAAAAGCTAATTCTACCGGTGGGCCTTCGCAGGCAGTCATAGCAACGGGTAAACCTTTAGGGAGCATATCACTTTTGCCCTGATGAAAAACATCGGAAGTAAGAACAATCGGGCCACCTTTATAATCATTGTGGAGGTAATTTCTTAACCTGTTCCCCAAAAATGTATCGGTAACGCTATGCCCGTTTTCTGCAAATCCATCAATGGTATCGTAGGCCAAACGGTTACCCAATGCAATAACCAGGTAGTCGTATTTGATTTTCCAGACAGGGTGTCCCGGTCTCTCGTTAGGCTGATAAAGTACAGTATTTGTTTCCGGGTCAATGGAAGTAACTTCTGCCTGGATAAAGGAACTGCCATCGTACTCCAGGTACCTCATAAACTTATATTGTAGGTCGATTGCAGGGTTAATATTTGCTAAAACCTGTATAGGGATATTGGGTACAAATGTGAGAAGTGATTTCCGATCAATAATTGTAATTGATGCTTTATGTTTTACTGATGCATGAATGTATCTTGCCACGGTGAGCCCGGCAAAATTGCATCCGAGAATTATGATATGCGGCTTTGGCATGATATTATTTTTAAATGATTTTAAAATTTACCATGCTAAGTTGAAATTATTCATTTCAACTATTAATGACGGTAGTCATTTAAAAAACAAATGTTGCTCATATTTTTAATGGGGAAAATTGTAGAAATATTGAAATTGCATTTTTATTTTATGGCTATTAATCTGATGATATTGGCTTCTCCGCTATGGTAATTGCCCTCTTTTAAATTTGTTGTCAGATTTTCAAGGTATTTTATTTTTAAATCAGTGAAATCATTTTTGAGCATAGGGATTGTATAAAGCAAAGTTTCGTCTTTTGGCCCGCCACTTGAATTTTTTAATTGAAGCGGATTAAAGGCCTCAAGAATAATTACACCTCCAGGCTTTAATGCCTTAACACATTTTTCATGAATATTCTTTCTGATATCAGGTGGGAAATGTGCATATATCAATGCAATTGCATCATATTTAGTTTCTCGAAAATCAAATTCAGCTACATCAGAAATTTGATAATTTACCGACACTTGATTCTCTTTGGCTAATTGAATACATTTTTCTTTTCCCTTTTCGCTTTGATCCAAAGCATCTACTTCCCATTGTTGTGTTGCAGCATACACAGCATTTCTTCCCTCACCTTCACAGGGTAATAATAATTTACCTGGTTTTAGTTCAGCTAATCGGGCTTTAAAAAATTCATTGGGTTCTTTACCATAAATAAATTCTTTTTCAGCATAACGTTCATCCCAAAATTTTTTCATAATTGTACTTTTGTATTAAGTAAATATCCTGATAATTTTCCTCCAAATATTTGGTTATTTTAAGATAGTGCGTTTTAATACCAATGTTTTATCAGGTTGCTAATTTTTATTTTTTGCAAAACCGAATACATTTTTAATTGTCTTGTTGTTTTTTCCCATTAAACTCCAGATCAACCAAATTATAAGAATTTAATTTATCGAGGTGAAGCAGCGTTTTATTTTCACTGTCAGATTTATGATACATATGATTGAACCTGGCGCCAATAACAATTTCGTTCAATGTATAAGAAGTTCGTGTAACCACGGTATTAGAAAACATATCGTCAAATGCTTTTATGAAAACCAAAAGTTCTCCCTTTGCATTTTTAAAATCTTCTTCCGTAAAATTATAAAAGGGACTTGTTTCTGTAATTGGATGTACTAAAGTCCAGCTTAAGGTGAGTGAGTTAACCATTTTATATTCTAATGGAAGCTGGTAAAATTTATTGACCATTTTCCCATTTTCTTCAACAACCAATCCTAAAGTTACTTTTGCTTCTGCATCGGTTAAAGTAGTATTTTTAAAAGGCGCTAATCTCAACATGATGGCTAACCCGTTTTGAAATGGAGACAATAGCGCGTTTCCACTAAACCGTATATAGGCTTTAGGCCTCGAAAATCTTCCATATAATAAACCTGTTACCACCGCAAATGACAATAAACCAATTAATGCTTCCAGTGCTGATAAGGCACTGGTTAAAAATCCTATTGGACTTATTCTGCCATAACCTACAGTTGTAAACGTTTGGCAGCTAAAGAAGAAGGCTTCCCCAAATGCTTCTATCGGGGATTTTGTAGTAATTCCACCTAATTTGTCGATGCCAATTAAAAAATAAAGAGAACCGAATATAAGATTTATAATAGAGTAAAATAACAGGATAACCAGCAATAATTTCCATTGTGGTATATCCAGCAAAACATGATACCAGCTTATTCTCTCAAAATACCCTACGCCTTTTTTTTCTACATTAGGATTCCCGTTTTTATTCAGGAACCTGCCTCCGTAATCTGAGGAGTTAACACCAAACCCTGTATTGATTTCAGATTTGAGTCCTGGATTAATTTTATGAATTTTGAACATGATCTTTTTGGGAAAAAGTTTTAAAATATTTTAATAATCCGGCCATTATTATCAACCCGGTAATTAAAGCTGCGATCAACAATTTCATTTTTAGTTTAAGACCTGCAAGAATAAAAAATAAGCCTACATATCCACCTGCTAAAAGCAGTAGCCTGGTGGCCAATTTTTGCAAAGGTAAAATTTGAAAGATAGTAATGTGTAAGATTTTAGAGGAATGCCATAAATAAAAAATTACCTGGCAATAAGTCGCAATTACCGCAGCGAGCGCAATTCCCCTTGTTCCCATTATAGGGTAAAGTGTCAAAATTAAAATTATTGTGATTAAAATATCAAGTACAGATCCTAATAGTATTTTTTTCCCTTGCGAAAAGCATTGTAAAACCACACTGTAATTATTGATTCGCAAAGGCAGAATAAAAATACTGATTACAAAAATAGGTAACGAGGCATTGTATTTATCTTTAAAAGCCAGGTAAAAAAGTTCTCCTCGGAAAAAGAACAGGAAAAAAAATAAAGGAAAAACAATGGCAGAAAGTACAAGGAAACTTTCCCGAAAAAGTTTTTTGATTTTATCAGGCTGAAGATTATTGCCGGAAATTTCAATGGCTAAAAAGCTTCCCATAACACTGATCAATAAACCAAATAATGGAATTTCAAAACAACCGTTAAAGAAAATGGCAAAGTCAGTGGTAGTAAGCAAGTACAATAAAAAAACTTTATCAATCCATTTTGAAATTATACCGAGTACTTCATTAAGGCCAAGATATTTCCAATGATTTAAAAATTGCTTTTCATTATAGGCGTTTGCATACTCTTCATTGCCTTTGGGGGTAATAATAATTACGATCCATTTTACAATTGAAATAGCAATAATGCCTTCAACAAGGTGGTACAAAGAATACCCGGATGTGAGAATATAAATATGCCACCCAAAAAAGAAAAGCGAGTAAATAAAATTGATAACAAATGAAATTTTTTCTCCCTTGCGTTTGATCAATAAAGTTTCTGATAAGGTGGTAATATTTTGAACAATGATAAAGCCAATTACTAGTAATTTTAAAGATGGTGAAAAGCTTTTGGCGAATAAAAAAAATGCCGCTAATCCTGAAATCCATAACGCTGAATAAAAAATGCTTAATTTTTTCTTATTCTTTTTTATAAAGAGAAAAAAGAAATTTAAATTGGTGGAAAGAATGACTGCTGATATACCAAAACTGATTATAATATTTATGATATTAGCGTACATCCATACGCTTTGAAATTTGCCATAATCATCATAGCTCAATTTTCTTGAGTAAATTATGGTAATAACAAATAGTACAGCTACAGGTAATACCCTGCCTAAGAATAACCAGGAAAATTTTCGGGAAGCAAGCGATTTATAGTTTTGGGTAATAATGGGATGGTGTTTTTATTTCTGAATAAATTATTTCTTATTCAATTCTATTAAAAACCGTAAAGGTTTTTTGAAGATTGAATTAACTACAGAATCTTTAAACTTCCATAAATGAAACGGAAGAAATGACATCAGCAAATTTAAACGCAATCGTACTAAATATTTATTCGAAAATTTTTCGGTTTTGAAATCAGCTAATTCTTCCGGGATAAAAGCAGTAATATTCTTTTCATTGAAAGAATGGAGATGCGCATTTTGGGGAGTCGGTTTATTGCAATGCACACATAAAAAATATTCAATCTTTTCATTGTAAGGAGTGGTAATGATTAATTTTCCCCCCGGCTTTAGCACTTCGAGCAATTTGCTGATAAAAAGTTTAGGATCATAAACATGTTCCATAATCTCTGAAGCAATGATGGCGTCAAAACTATTTTTTTTGAAAGGCAAATGATAAACGTCACCAGCTATAGCAGCATGATTTTCATGCGGGTATTCTTTTAATACTTTTGTTGGATTTTTAAGCGATATATCCATTGAAACCACTTTCTTTTCTTTTGTCAAAAAAAAATGGGCTGCCCATCCATTACCACAGCCTGCATCTAAAATGAGTTTGGCTTTTTCGGGAATATGTTTGGCAATTACCTGGTGCAGCCGCCTGATCTCTTCTTTGGTCGCAGCGGACTCGGCTTCAATAAAATAATCAAAATATTGAGCATCTTCCTGGTAATGGGCCGTATAATTAAAGTCTGAATTGAGTGATGTATGTAGCTCGGAATTGGAATTTTTAATTTCATTATCCGGGAGTAATATGGGGACTTCTTCGTTGATTAAATAAGAATGTTCTCCTGATGAAAGGAAATATTTTTCACCTCTTTTTTCTTCAATAAGATTTTCCCCGGTAATGGGGTCTGCTAAAAGGTCTTTCAGAAAATGCTTCATTTTTTATAATGGATAAAAAATTCTAAGTTTAATTTATCCAAATTAAAGGTTTCTTTTAAAAACTAAATATTTAATTAATTCAAGTTGCTAGTTATTAAGTCAGTTTATTAAAAGTAAATGCTACTATAAACATTAATAGTTTCAGCAAAAATCCTTTAAATGTAACTGCATGTATTTTTCTTAAAAACAAATTTTTTATTTCACTAAAG
>JAUZOE010000069.1 GCA_030706605.1 Bacteroidota bacterium | reverse complement strand
CATCACGATCCAGTTTGTTTACAAAAACAATTACCGGTGTATCGCGCATTCGGCAAACTTCCACTAATCTTTTTGTTTGTTCTTCCACCCCTTTTACAGAATCAATTACCAGTACCACGCTATCTACTGCGGTTAATGTCCGGTAAGTATCTTCTGCAAAATCTTTGTGGCCGGGCGTATCCAGCAGGTTGACCAAAATATCTTTATATTCAAAACTCATCACAGAAGTGGCTACAGAAATACCACGCTGCCTCTCAATATCCATAAAATCTGAGGTGGCGTGTTTCTTTATTTTATTGCTTTTTACCGCACCGGCAGTTTGAATGGCTCCGCCAAATAACAGGAACTTTTCTGTCAGGGTAGTTTTGCCGGCATCCGGGTGAGAGATAATGGCAAACGTTCTTCGTTTCTTAATTTCGTTGATTTGTTTTGTATTTCCTTCCGCCTGCATTATCACTTTAAAAAATTTTGGTTGCAAAGGTAAGTCAATTCGCTAATGTGCTGATTTGGAAGCAGCCTAATTAACTAAATTTAAATTAAAAATTAGTTGATTTTCAACAACAACAGTAAACGAATAAATAATAGGGATTTCCAATTGCTGTTTTCAAATTAGAAAGAAATAGCTGAAAATAAAAGTTTTCAAAGGATTAGCATATGCCGTCTATTTTCAAATGAAGTCATCATAAATTTCTATTTTTTTTAAATAAAATTAGGAAATCCTCATTATTTTATATTTACTTTGTATTTCAAAGCACTTTTATATGGATAGTTCATCCCAAAACTTAGAGGCCCTAAAAGACATCAAGCGCATCATGGAACGCAGCAGCCGCTTCATAAGCCTGAGCGGGCTGAGCGGTATCGCAGTTGGTATCTGTGCTCTTATTGGAGCAACGTTTGCCTGGTATCGTATTAATCTCTATTACAAGGCATATACAGCAAGCGATATGTGCCTATCTTGTTTAAGAGAAGATCTTCTAATTATAGCTTCTGTTGTATTTATAGCTGCTTTTATCACAGCAACTTTTTTTACTTTTCTGAAAACCCAAAAGGAAGGCGTTGCAATCTGGGGCAACTCGGCAAGAAGATTATTGTGGAATACAATGCTGCCCATGCTTGCTGGTGGGTTCATGCTTTGGCGAATGATTCAGTTACACCAATATCAACTTATAGCTCCGGCTTCTCTTATTTTTTATGGCCTCGCTTTAGTGAATGGAAGTAAATATACCATGGGAGAGGTTCGCTTCCTGGGTTATGCAGAGATCCTGCTTGGAATTATAAACCTATGGCTTTATCACGAGGGTTTAATATGCTGGGCCATCGGTTTTGGAATATTTCATATCATCTATGGTATATTAATGTGGTGGAAATATGAAAGGGGATCAAAAGAAGTTGCCCCTGAAATGATGAATTAAAAAGGTAAAAGTCACCATGAAGAATCCGATTGAACAATTAAATAAAATTTTTGATAGTCGAGTGCGGCTGGGCATTATGAGTGCTCTCATTATAAATGAATCCATCAATTTTAATGAACTGAAAGAATTGATTGATGTTACCGATGGAAACCTGGCAAGCCATTTGAAAACCCTTGAAGAAAAGGGATATATAAAAGTGCAAAAAGGATTCCTCGGTAGAAAAACAAACACTACTTATTTAATCACAAAATCTGGTTCACAATCTTTTAAATTGCATCTGGATGCACTGGAAAGAATGATCCGATCAGTAAAATAATTTTTTTGCAGTATTACTTTGTATTTCAAAGTACTTTTAAATTATAAAAATGCGAACAATTGCTTTGACAATAAAAATTTGGTTCCTCACAGGAATTGCATTTGGCGCAGGTTGGTTATTATATAGCATTACAGAACCCTATCTTCCTTTGTGGACTTCTTTTCTGGCGATACCTGTTGCACTTATCGGAAGTTTACCATTAATGGTCATTGTATTTATTTCACTGACAATTATTAAAAAAAGTAAAAAACCACTTCAATTCAAGAAAATATTTTTTTTCATATCCTGTGTCTTTTGCTGCGCGGTTTATGGAGCCTTTTCGGCAATTATAATTGGAGATACTCAATTCGGCAATGCGTTTATTACAGGACTAATCAGTACAACTTTCCTGTCTGCCTGTTTCCTGGCCGCCATCTTTTTTTCCTCTAAACAACTTTCCTCATTTTTTACACTCAATCGTCAATCATCAAAACAATTTAAAGAAATGGAAACAAACACTTTCGAAAACAACAAGCCGCAAACCCCAACATCCGGTTCCAACAGGATTGCTTTTAAAGCAGCCATTACTGGAGTTTTAATATTAATAATGCTTATCCCCACAATTTTTATCTCCAATCTGGTAAAAGAACGAAAGGACAGGCAATCCGAAGTAGTATCGGAAGTCAGTAACAGGTGGGCAAAAGCTCAGGTACTTACAGGGCCCTACATATTTTTGCCCTATAAAATAGTTACTATTGATAAGGATAAAAAAGTTATCGAACATTTGGAACATCTTTTCCTTTTACCGGATTCGCTTGATGTAAGCGGGCTGGTGTCACATGAACTGAGATTACGTTCCATTTATAAAGTACTTTTATACAGGTCTTCATTACAAAACACTGGCAATTTCAATTTTAAAATTCCAAAAGAAATAGATAGCAGCTTCATTCAATGGCAAGATGCCAGGATATGCTATGGTCTTTCAGACTTCAAAGGCATAGAAGAAAAGTTGACTATCCAATATAACGGTAAAGATTATGAGCTTTCGCCCGGCCTGCCTTCCAATGACATTAATGAAACAGGGCTTTCGGCCCCGATTGCCATAAGTGCAGCAGATGAAGAAAAGAAAATCCCCTTTCACTTCAACCTGAAAATAAAAGGCAGTGAGCAACTTCATTTTGCACCTTTGGCAGGAGACAGCCGGTTTACTTTACAATCAGATTGGGGAAGCCCCTCTTTTGATGGTAGCGATTTACCTACTGTGAGATCAGTCAGTGATAGTGGTTTTACCGCTACCTGGAATTTTAATAAAGCCAACCTTCCTTTCGGAACTATTTTGAATAATTTCAAGTATGATCAAAACAGCATTGCATTTGGCGTAGCGTTGGTACAGCCCGCAGACGGTTATTCCAAAACAGACAGGTGCATTAAATATGCAATTCTTTTTATCGGACTTACCTTTTCTCTATTTTTTATCATTGAGCTTATGCAAAAGAAACCGGTACATCCCGTACAATACATCCTGATCGGATTAGCTTTGATCGTCTTCTATACGCTCCTTCTTTCTATCAGTGAATTTATAACCTTTGATTCTTATTATCTTATCGCAGCAGTCGCAACGATACTTCTTATTAGCATCT
>JAUZOE010000068.1 GCA_030706605.1 Bacteroidota bacterium | reverse complement strand
TCCTGCATTATTTGAGATACAGATCAAATCAGTTACTCCTTTTTTTTCCAGAGCGGCAATACAATTTTCAGGAATGCCGCATAATCCAAAACCTCCAAGCATCAAAGTATTTCCATTTGAAATATCAAATATAGCTTCACCAGCATTTTTATAAACTTTATTCATTTTATTAGGGGTTTCACGGGATGGCCCAAAAAATTTTCCTTTATTTTCAATTTTAGATCTGTTTCTCTTTGCTTTTGAGAATAAAGAGAATCAAAGATAATCTTTAATACATCCGGATGTCTTACATACCAGTTGTAACTTTCGATGAAATGAGTTGAATCCGTTTGATGGATTTCAAAGATTTTCTGTGAGAGTAATTTGATTTCGGCAGCCTCGTCAATTGTACTATCTTTTAAAGAGGTTTCCCGGGCAAGTGTTTGTGCTCTCATTACGTCCCACAAAATGCTTTTCATTTCTTTTGGTTTGATAATATTGGCAGGGGCCCTATCCCCAGAATAGCATGAAAAAAGGCAAACCGATATAAAAATGTAGATAAAAATCTTAATCATTTTAATTGATCTTCATATTTGGTTGCAGAAGAAACATCAAGCCTTTTTAAATATTCCAGGGCTTTTGCTTTGTCAGCCGGATTTTCTTTTGAAAAAATTTGAATTAATTCCTGAGTTTTTGACTGGAAGAAAAACTGAAGGATCATCGTATTGGGGTTTTGTGTATTAAAAGTATTTAACATTGAAAGTACACTTAAAATATTTAGTCTTGCGGCGGCTTCCTGGTCATAGAGTTTATCCATTCCCATACGATAATAATTATAAATTGCGTCGTGAAAAATAGTGTATTTGCCATTCAGGAGGTTTTCTGACACCCAATACCTGTTCCTTGTACAGTCAAAAGGCTTCCATCCTGAAATATATCTTCCTTCTGGTGCATTGTTGACGATATTCTCGGCTTTCTGAAAAAACGGATTTCCGCCACGTGGGGAAAATGAATCATAATCAAAACCAAGGATCATATCAATCCAATAGGCAATTACGGCTGTGAGGTTGGAAACCAAAGGATCTGTACCGGAAACGCGCGTGTCGTTAAATTCCAGTTGTTGAAATTCAACGTATTTAAAAGTTACATCATTATCCTGGTAATTAATTACAGGAGAGACATAGGATGAATTAAAAACCGGCCTTCCTGATTGAATGGTTAATGAGGCTTTGTAAACATTTGGTTCGGTTGTAGATTCGAGGTTGAGCAGAAAATTACAATCTATTTTTTCATTTGCTCCATAAGTGTCATTGCTCCATTTGCTGTTATTTACAAAATCATTAAGGGCAGTCTGTAAAGTAGTAAATGTTTTTTTATCAACGCTGTTATTTACACGGTTATTTATTACGCTCACTCTGGCACGCAACTCCTGTCCATGGCCAGCAGCGGTAAAAAAACATAATAATAAAAACAGGAATAATTTATTCATTTCTATATTGGATAACGGTATTTACAATATCTTCTGCAACTTCTTCTTTTGATTTAGTTGGAAATTTATATTCCTTTCCTTTCTTGTCAAAAATGGTAATTCTGTTGGTATCCAGTCCAAATCCCGCACCCTCATCATTGGTTGAATTTAATACAATAAGGTCGGCATTCTTATGCCGTAATTTTTTTATTGCATTTTCTTTTTCGTTATTTGTTTCCAAAGCAAAACCTACCAAAGTCTGACCGGAAGATTTCCTTTTCCCCGCTTCAAAAAGAATGTCTTTTGTTTTCTTTAATTCGAGTGAAAATTCTTCCGGGTTTTTTTTTATTTTTTGGGTGCTAATTGTTTTTGGAGCATAATCAGCTACTGCTGCAGCCATGATAATAATGTTATACGATTGCAAATCTTTCATACAGGCCTTGTACATTTCATCAGCAGAAACCACTTTCTTTAATTTTATTCCTTTGTTGGTCAAAAGGTTTGAGGGGCCTAGAACAAGCTGAACCTCTGCGCCTCGTTTATACAATTCTTCTGCAATTGCTACTCCCATTTTACCGCTGGAATGATTGCTGATAAAACGAACAGGATCTATAGCTTCATAGGTTGGCCCAGCGGTAACTAATGCTTTTTTCCCATTCAGGTCATTTTTTTTTTCAAAAAATCCTGTAAGAGATTTGACCATTTCTTCCGGCTCAGCCATTCTTCCCTTACCCGTTAGCCCGCTGGCCAGTTCGCCCTTATTCACTGGCAGAAAAATATTTCCATTTTGTTGCAAGGTGCCGACATTTTTATGAGTTGAGGGATGATGCCACATGTCTTCGTCCATAGCAGGGGCAATAAATACAGGTGCCTGTGAAGATAAGTATACGGCCAATAAAAGATTATCACAAATTCCATTTGCCATTTTTGCAATCGTATTACATGAAGCCGGCGCAACCACCATCGCATCTGCCCAACGGCCCAGCATCACATGATTTGCCCAGGTATCCTCGTCAAATAAATCCGAAAGGACTTTGTTTTTTGAGAGTGTAGCAAAAGTAAGAGGAGTTACAAAATCCTTAGCGCCTTCTGTCATAATTACTTTTACTTCTGCACCTGCCTTTACAAGTAAACGAACAAGAAATACAGATTTGTATGCAGCAATGCTGCCTGTAATGCCCAATAAAATCTTTTTTCCTTTAAGCACTATTTTTTATTTGGAAAGATACTATAAAATAAAAATGGTGGAATCAACCACCATTAAAATTATCATTTCTTATGAAAAAGAACTATAAAATTATTTAATCAAAAAGAGTATCCTCATTTCTGCGGTAATAAATTTTATCTTCCATAAATTCCGCAGTAGCCAATAATGCAGGATTAGGCATTCTTTCATATGCTCTGGAAATTTCTATTTGTTCCTTATTTTCATGAATTTCTTCCAGGCTGTCTGTATGGCTGGCAAATTCTTCAAGTTTATTATGCAGTTCCTCTTTAATGGCGATGTTAATTTGGTTAGCTCTTTTTGCAATTACGGTAATAGACTCGTATAAGTTGCCTGTTTTATTCTTAATATCGATAAGATTTTGGGTTTCCACAACATTGCTGGTGTTGCTATTCTGTTGCCGTCTTAGTTTGCTCATTTTGTATTTGTTTAATATTATTTTGACTTAAGTTTTTATATACTTCAGCTTCTTTTAATAATTTGCTTTCGGGATAGCGGTCTGCGAAATCAAGATATTCTGCAGTTACTTTTGCATATCTTTCTTCCTGTTTGTCTGCTATGCTTAATTTGGCGAACTCGTAGAATGATTTTACCGCCATAAGCATATAAGTATCACCATTGGGTGAATCAGGGTATGCATTTAAAAGATTCGTAAAAGCTATTCCAGCTGCCTGGTACATTTGAAGATTATAATAGAGTTTTGCCGCCAGATAATCTTTTTCCTCTAGTTTTTGTCTGCACTGTGCAATGATCTTATTGGCATCTGCAACTCTTGCGGAATTAGGGTATTGATTAAT
>JAUZOE010000067.1 GCA_030706605.1 Bacteroidota bacterium | reverse complement strand
TATCCGCAATATTTTAACAATAGAGTTCAAAAATTATTATTATCGGATCATACCCCTTTTAATTTTAAAGGATTGCATTTTGTAAAATCAGTAGAAGAAAGCAAATCACTTAATTACCGGGACGATCCTATGGTTATTATTTCAGCGAGCGGAATGGCCGAAGCTGGAAGAGTAAAACATCATATAAGTAATAATATTGAAAACAGTCGTAATGCCATTCTACTGACTGGATACTGCGAACCCAATTCCCTTGGTGGCAGACTGAAAATGCATCCTAAAGAGGTAGGTATTTTTGGACAGACGCACGAAGTGCATGCAGAAATCGGGGAAATAAAAAGTATGAGCGCACACGGCGATTACGATGATCTCTGCCAGTGGCTTGGCTGCCAGGATCCGCAATTGGTTAAAAAATTATTCCTGGTGCATGGCGATTATGACGTACAGATTGATTTCCAAAATCGATTAATAAGTAAAGGCTTTGCCGATGTGGAAATTCCTGCAAGGCATACAGAGGTGGGATTGGAATGAAATGAAAGATCTGTTCAGGTTATAGGTAACTCAGCCACCACATTTTGTGGGAAGATTTTAAGCGATCATACTTTTTACAAACAGGGTATAACAAAACTACCACGGCAGCCCAGATTAAATAAACGATTCCCAGCGAATAACCAAAATCATCAGGCCTGAAATGTAAAAGACCTGTATTGGCCTGTGACAAAGTATGGCCGTTTATAAAGAAAATCACCATGCAAATGAAATGAAGAACAAAAAAGTGGACCAGGAAATAGAAGAAAGGAACTCTTCCATATAGTGCAACAATTTTTGTCCACTTCGCATTCAATCGTTCAAATAATGAAAGCAGTATTAGCGCTGGTCCCAACGTCATAGTTAAATAAAGTAATGAGGGCGGATATTTTGTTACGTTCAGAAAAGAAAGCAACGTAAAAACAAAGTTTTTTTGCTGCTGCCATTCTGAAGGATCACCATATATATTGGTGAACCGCAAGGCAATGAAAAATATAGTAATCATAATTCCGTATGCCATCAACTGCCTGCACCTTCGCTTCCTTTCATAATTCTGCTGATACATTGAACCAACGCAATAGCCAAGCATCATAACACCCGGCCATGGAATTAACGGATATAAAAAAGCAAAGATCCGGTTATGGCCATAAGGGAAAAAAGATTGTTGATGAAGGAAGCCCCACCACACCGGTGGGATTGCTGGTCTTGAATAATCGAATGCATCAAGAAAATTATGACCAACAACAATGATCATACCTGTAAAAAAAATCACAGGAAGAGGTAAATATATGATTACGGATAAAATGATCATTGAAAATCCAATTACCCAAAGAACCTGTACAGCAATAAAACTATAAGAAGGGTCGAAAGTCAGGAACAAATTAAAAATTGCCACCTCAACAAAGATGAGCCATAGACCCCTTTTGAATAAGAAGATGGACAATGCTTTTTTACTCTTTCTTCTACCTGAAAGGAAAGCCGAAGTACCAGATAAAAAAACAAAAACAGGTGCGCAAAAATTGGTGATCCACCTGGTGAAAAATAAGATGGGGGTCGTAGTTAGAATATTGGTAGGATCAGAACTGATATGGAAAAAATCACGGGTATGGTCAAGAGCCATAATGATCATCACCATTCCTCGTAAAATATCTATTGAATTAATCCTGGTTTTCCGACAATGTGGTAAACTAAATGTTTCCAAATTTTTGCCTTTTGCTAATAGAAAATAAAAAACAACAAAATAAGTTTATTTACTATAAGATTAAATATTTTTTTAACCCCAATTACATCATCAACTATTCTTAACGGCTTCTTTCTCTTTTGTATTATTTCCTCAATTTCTTCAGCAAGTATTTGAGTGGAATCGCCAGCAAGTTAAATATAAAACAGACCGTAGTTATTAAACGAAAAACAGAATTGGATTTATTTACTTATATCCCTTCCATTTCATTGATCAATAAAATAATCTCATATTTCCTTCAAGGAGAAAGTTCATCAGCGCTTCCATCATCTGTTGTGCCTTGTATTCCCAGGCTGCATTTTTATTAATGAAAAAAGTAAAATTTTTGAAATAAAATAGTATCAAAGCAAATAGCCATATCTGAATTTTTTTCATAATCTTTCTTTTATAATAATTTAAAAAAAACGCACCAGGTCATTCTTACCCTCTACAAAGGGTTATGATTTTCAAATTTATAGGATTACCAAGATTCTCCGGCCTGTCTTCTCATGTAGTTGCACAGGCCTTTAACACAGCATTTAGGAGGATTATCATCCGGAAATGAAGTAGCTACCTGCTAATTTGGCTTCTTATACGTTTTATCTCAATAATTCCAATTATAAAATATTAAATTTTCAAGATTGTTAATTTACCCGCTTATCATTATTTTCTGTCCAAGATTTGCTTTTTAACTATTTTTATTTTTTTTCAAACACTTTTATCCCATAGAATTAATGAAAAAACTTTTCTTGCTTTTGTTTGCATGTTTTTGTTCGCAACAATATCTTATTGCACAGGATGCCACTCCTTATTTTGCTTCTTATCCTACCCTTACTCCTGACGGAAAAACCTTGATCTACAGTTACGATGGAGACCTTTGGAAAGCTCCCGCCGAAGGTGGGATTTCTGCGCGCATTACAGCCGGAGAAGGTATTGCTACCAATCCAAGGGTTTCACCTGATGGCAAATGGCTGGCCTTCAGCAGTTCTCAATTTGGAAATTACGATGTTTACCTGATCCCTCTGGAAGGTGGTGTAATCAGGCGTTTAACATTTCACAGTGCTAATGATAATGTGGAATCATGGTCATGGGATAGTAAGTATATTTATTTTACCTCCAACAGGTATGACCGTATGTCTACCTATAAAGTGAATATCAACGGAGGTACACCTCTGCGTGTTTTCAGCAATAACAATTTCGATTACACACACAATGCTTTTGAAGATCCCGTAACAGGAGAAATATTTTTTGACGACACTTTTGAAAGCTCTTTTTTTTCCAACCGCATTGGCTACAAGGGTCCCTTTAACCCGGATATACAATCTTATAATCCTATAACAGGCAAATATATGCGCTATACTAACTGGATAGGCAAGGACATGTGGGCAAGTGTAGATAAAAAAGGAACTATTTATTTTGTTTCAGATGAAGCAAACGGTAAATACAATTTGTATACCTTTCTAAACGGCAAAAAAACAGCCCTGACCCATTTCAACACTTCGGTGATGCATCCCTTTGTTGATGCTGCAGGAGACAAAATTGTATTTGAAAAAGATTTTAAATTGTTTTCCTACAACATTGCTACCAAGCACGCTGAAGAGATACCCTTAAAGGTATTTAAAAATAATACACTATCTACCTTACAAAACTTTAATGTAAATGGCAACATCACTGATTTTGATGTTTCCTCTGAAGGGAAAAAGCTGGCTTTTGTATCAAGAGGCAAACTTTTTGTTTCGGACAGTAAAGGGAAATTTATTCGTGAAATTAAAACGCCAGGGCGGGAAAGAATAATGGACGTTCACTGGCTTAAGGATGATAAAACACTGTTATTCGGACAAACTTCTGCAGGCTTTGAAAATTTTTATACAAAAAATATTGAAAGTGATGAGCCGGAAAAACAGATTACCAATGAACCAAAAAACTGTCGAAGGCTTACATTTAATAGCGACAGAACGAAAGCCGTCTTCCTTTGTGGAAGCGATCAATTAATGCTTCTGGATTTAAAAACAATGAAGGCATCCCCGATAGTGAAAGACGAAATATGGGGAATTGAAAATTCAACCCCTTATTTTTCACCTGATGACAGGTATATCATGTATACAGCCCATCGCAATTTTGAGCAGGACATTTTTCTTTATCGTATGGATGACAAGCAAATTTA
>JAUZOE010000066.1 GCA_030706605.1 Bacteroidota bacterium | reverse complement strand
CTCAACTGCGAATGTAATATCGGATCCAGTTCTTTAAACTGCATTGTTTACTTTCTTATAATTTTTCTTTAATAAATACCCGGGAATTATCCATGCAACAATTATGGCTGCAGCAATAAATAATGATTGATAATCGCCTACTATAAAAACGGAGATTATGGAAAGAAGCCAGCAAATTGTTCCACCTATTTTTAATGGTTTAAACTTTAAGATGATACCTGATAAAAATATAGGCATCCCATACATGGCTAATATCAATGGATATATCATTTCATACCTATTAAAATGAATTCCGATAAATATAACCAGTATCAGGCAAATGAAGAATACAATCCATACATACATATTTATTTCATCGGTATAAGTTTTTACCTTGAATCTCTTTTTATGTTTATCGGGGAAAAATAGCTGGTAAAATAAAAAAAGCCAGGTGGAGAACCATATATAGTAACCCTGAGTGTATTTAAAGAAATGTATGGCGCTAAACTGCACAATGCAACAGATCAAAATGAGCCATCCCCATCGTAAATACATGACTCCCGTTTCATTCACCCTGTTTTTCGCCTTATTGATCATTGAAGCGATCAATTCAAGACTTTCTTTTTCTGTCATCTTCAGATGATCCTCTTTTTCCATAATTATTTATTTGTATTGAGAAAGAAAATATTGCAAACTTGTTTTTCCCCAGTTGGGAGACAAATCAGTTTCGGGCTTAAAATTTTGATCGAGCGTATTTGCCCTTGCAAAGTATTCTTTTGCTGCCTCTTTTCCTCCACCAAATTGCTCGGGGGTATAAAATTTATTTTCGGCTTCTAATAATACAGGCCGGGGATTGGAAGAATCCAGTGATTCGGCTTTTTGTAAATTTTCATTTATTTCAGAACCATAGGTCATATACCTGTTTTGGGGATCAACAGTCATGTGCGCAGTGGCGATCATACTTTTTATTACATCTGTTTCAGAATTTTCTTTCCCAAGGATATTCTCTGCTTTTGTTATCAGTTCAGTTGCTTTGTCTGCCAATGCATCTTTTTTTGAATTGTCTTTCTCCTGCATTGCCTGCACCACCTTACAATAAGCTGCGTAATAGTAGGGAAGCCATAGTGTTTTTTCAGCATCACCAATTCTGATAAAATTATTGGCTAATTCTTCTGCATTATTTTTTGCCATTATTGAATCCAGTTGACTGATATTAGATTTCATGGCAGTCTCATATTTGCTGCTTTGAGCAAAAGAGATGGAAGCGCAAAAAATAAAAGCGCCGACTAAAATTAAATGTTTCATTTTGCTTGATTTGATTTTTATAATTTTTGATTTCTGGTTTTAGGGGTATTTATGGTAAATATTTTAACACGTGTGCGGTTTTACCCGTGATTGCTAATTTCGTCCTGGGTTCTGTCTATTCCTAAACTTACAAAATACCCGAGGTAAAAAAATCTTCTTGCGGGTGGCGTAACCGCTACTTTGTTTTGGCCGTTTACAGAATAATTATAATTATACACATTATCGAACCCTAAAACATTAGTAACAGAGAGTATAAATACCGAAAAGGCATTCGCTTTTGTTTTTCCGAGCGATGGTAAAAAATTTAAACTGAAACTTAAATTGTTGTAATCTTTCGCACGACCATTGCTGATCATCTGGTAATTGTTATGACTGCTGTCGTAAATAATATCGTAATAGGGCCGGCCCGAAGCAAAGGTGTAAGAAACATTAAATTGTGTTCTTATCGGTAAAACAAATTTCTTAATCACCAGCGAGGCAGTATGCCTTGACACAAACGAAGGTTCAATGGCAAAAGGGTAGTTTAAAAAATCTCGTTTCGTGTCCAGGTAAGAATAAGAAATCCAGTAATCGAAGTTTTTTATCGTCTTCTTATCCCGCCAAAAAAACTCAATACCCTTTGCATCACCAAAACCATTATTGTTGATGGCTGTAAATGTACCATTATAAGCGCCACTTGTTTTTAAAAGGTCGTCGTATTTTTTGTAAAACAACTCAGTTCTGAATGTCCGGTCTTTGGTGATTTTTTCATACTGAACAATATAATGAGTTGCTTTTGCAAAATGGAGCGCATTGACAGAAGGTAAATATTTTCTTTCCGGATCCTGGTAAAAAGTTCCATAGGCAAGCGAAACCTGGCTTTTATCAGCAAACATATAGGCGAATGAAATCCGGGGAGCCACATTCCATCGGTTGAGCAAAGCAGAGTGTTCGGCACGTGTTCCAATTCTTGCGGCAACATTGTTGGTTATATATACATCCGCTTCTCCAAAACCAGATAAAATATTTTCCTTTACGCTTTGTAATAAACGGTAGTCATTGTATTGGTCATATATTGATTTTTCATCACTGTAATTGTCTTCCATTCCAAATCGAACAGCGCTTAGTGATTTTAATTTTTTCTCAAATACAACTTTGGCATTTCCATAATAACCTTTGTTGGTAAGATTAAAATTTTTATAGGCATACAGCGGTTGATCCTGAATTTCCTGCTTCACGTTTTTTTCATCCTGTATTTCCGTTTTTATATCGTCTTTGTTGGTACTGAAAGAAGTCCCGGCATTTACTTTCCACCCGTTTCCAATATATTCCTTCCAGGAAAGATTGTGGTACATATTCAAATTTTCTAAACCAAAAGCATCTTTCAGGTTTAAAGAATCTACATCCTGACTTCTAAAACCAACATCAGTGGAATTAAAATAGCCATAATATTTTAACATTCCGGTTGAAGAGGTTATAATCCTGAAATTGATGTCTGCCTCATTGGTTTTTGGAACTTTAAAGTAATCGAATTTTTGTTTGATCAGATTATACACCCAGGAAAGATTAGCGTAAGCATAAGTAATACCCCACGATGATTTCTTGTTTTTGGAAAGTTTTTGGATTCCTGCATTTGCACCTAAATAGGAAACGCCGAAATCTGCAGAAGTTTTATCTGGCAGATCAATAGATTCCAACGATAAAACTGAAGAAAGTGCTTGTCCGTATAAAGCTGAATAACCGCCGGAGCTAAATATGGTTCCCTTAAAAAGAAAAGGGTTGAACCTCCCGCGAGTAGATTGTCCAGGTTCACTGCTATAGAAAAACTTATTTACAAGCGTTCCGTCAATAAAAATTTTTGTTTCATCTGCTGTTCCTCCCCGCACAAAAAGTCCTTCCCTTTCGCCGACTTGCTGCGTACCGGGTAACGTTTTAATTGCTGAAGTAATATCACCGTTGGCACTTGCTGTTGTAACAATGTCAATTGGATTTAAAGCGGTGGCTCTTTTAGCATCGCTCGCTTCAAAAGTGCCTGCGCTGATAACCACTGCTTTTAATTCGGTGATGAGCTCTTTGAGTTCAATGTTTAAATTGATGGGCGACGAAGTTATTTTTATTTTCTCCTCATAAGAACGATAACCTGAACCGGTTGCCGATAAAGTTTGATCTCCTTTTTCTGAAGTACCAAATGAATAATTTCCGGCTGAATCCGTGGTGGCTCCATCATAAGAATTAAGGAGGCTTACACTAATTCCGGGTAAGGATTTATTTTTATGGTCTGTTATTTTACCATTTATTTTTACTTGTCCAAATGCAAATGAACTTGTTAAAATAAAGAGGAAAAATAATAACTTATGCATTTTATAAATTTAGCACAAATATAAAGTAGTTTACATTATAAACCAAATAAGGTTGCAAAATTTTATCTGAATTTTCGGCAGGCTTCAAAAATAGTTAT
Organism: Bacteroidota bacterium; assembly: GCA_030706605.1. Taxonomy (GTDB): domain Bacteria; phylum Bacteroidota; class Bacteroidia; order Chitinophagales; family Chitinophagaceae; genus Ginsengibacter. Next base: position 201 of record JAUZOE010000066.1, on the reverse strand, counting down.
AACTGGCTGTTAATCAATTATTGAAGAATTATAGTGGGTTTTCCCTTTATAGCTGAAGTAAGATAAAATTTATTCACATCTCCTAAAATTAATTTGTTTATCTGCCTGCAATTTGTAATTTAGCAATAGAATTTAATGGGTTAGTAAGTACAAAGAGCTGGTAGTAATACTGGCTCTTTTACTTTCCGGGCTTTTTATTTT
>JAUZOE010000065.1 GCA_030706605.1 Bacteroidota bacterium | reverse complement strand
TGATCCAATGCAGCCAAAAGGTAATAACGAGGCTTTTTCGTTTTATGGATTGTTTGTAACTTTTAAACTACCGCGTCCTTTTTATCATTAATTTCCTTTGCTATTTCCAATAGCTTCCAGTGATAACAAAGCTGTTCGCTGGCACTTCCATTATTATCGGCGAGAATTTCATATATAACATGTATCCTTTCTGACTCATCTTTAATAGTTGGAATAACTTTTAATAAACTATCCCTATTTAGGGCAAAAGTGTTTAGAGAATATAGAATCAAAAGCGCCGGGAATATCTTTTTCATATATTAATTAGAAATAGTTTGATAAAAATGTTACTTAAAAATTATTGGCAATTGAATAATAAATGTTGTCCCTTCCTCTTCTTTACTCTCCACCTTTATCTCCCCACCATGCGCTTTTACAATATCATAACTCAAACTCAAACCCAATCCCGTTCCTGATCCTGTCGGTTTTGTAGTGAAGAAAGGCTGAAATATTTTTTCTTTGATTGATTCGGGAATACCGTATCCATTATCACTAACGGTAACGCGCACACTATTTCCGGATTTCTTTGTAGTTACTGAAACAGAGGGTTCATACTCTTTGCCATGTGCCTCTTGCCTTTTGTTTACAGCATAAAAAGCATTATTAAAAAGATTCAACAACACGCGACCGATATCCTGGGGAACAACATTAATTTTCCCAATCAACGGATCGAAGTCAGTTTTCATTTCCGCATTAAAATCTTTGTCTTTGGCTCTTAAGCCGTGATAAGACAATCGCAAATATTCATCGCACAAAGCATTGATATCAATCAGTTCTTTTTGACCTGATGAAACTCTCGAATGTTGTAACATTCCTTTTACTATAGCATCGGCTCGCTTGCCATGATGGATGATTTTTCCTTCATTAGCTTCAATATCATCTGCAAGCAATTTTACTTCGTCATAATTACCTTTGGCAATTTCTTCTTTCATCTCCGCAATCATTTCCCTGTTCACTTCAGAAAAATTATTTACAAAGTTCAACGGGTTCTGTATTTCATGGGCAATACCTGCAGTCAGTTCTCCCAGGGAAGCCATCTTTTCCGATTGGATGAGTTGTGCCTGGGTGGATTTTAAATTTTCAAGGGATTGTTTCAATTCCGAAGTCCGTTCAAGCACCTGCTTTTCCAATTCGATCTTTTGCTGGGCTATCAATTCTCTTTTTTGAATTTCCTTTTCCCTCGCCAATCTCTCTTTTTCTAATTTTTCCTGTGCGATCCTGTTTTCCTGCAAAGCATATTGTCTAAACAAATCCCATGAGATGACCACTGCCGTCCAAAGCAAACAAATACCATTTAAATAACCGAAAAAATTATTACTATTACTGAGAACACTTCTCAGGGAAACATTGAAAAGAGCCCCTATCATTAACAGAAGCTGGGCCAGGATCTCCAGCGTAAAAGGCAATATCCCGATAAGAAACATGCTGCTTTTTTTGCTCTGCTTGAATAAAAAAATGAAAATAGTTAAGGTAAAACTTACCCAGAAAATAATAAATACCGGCACGAAAATCAAACTAAAGATATTGTAATATAAAAGCATGGACTGCTCAACAATTGCAAAAAGTGCTCTAACAATTACCTCCCCGAGCAGAAGGACCACGCTAACTCTCAACCATTTATCCCAGCGCGGGTAATATTTGGATACCTGTAAGTAATTGCGAACAAACTGGAATAGAAAAAAAGCCCACAGAGAGGCGATAATTACAAGTACCTGCCATGATAATGCCCCCACGTGCTCCATATCGTTGTTGTAGTGTGCCGCATACGATAAAGTGGCGCATAAGGAAAATATGGAGAAATACAAGTAAGTTTTCCTCCTTACGCTAAAGAACAAAAGCAAATTAAAAATACCGGCCAAAAAAAACATCCCGGATAATATCAAACCCAGCCAATCAGAAGTTCTGTTATAATTGGCCTGGTAGTCCTTAAAAATTGATTTCTCTAATTTCTCAGTATTAAATAAAGAAAATTTTAAAGTATCAGAAATCGGTAAAAAGGCAGGATTATATGTTTTCAGATAAATCATTTTTTGCCGCCCCTGCATTATTGTAAAAGGGATGGCATTCGCTTTTTTATAACCATCTTTTCTTTGCCAGGAAACTGCTTTTCCCGTCAGAAAATGATGCATAATGCCATTACTGTCAGGAATATACAAATCTGCTTGTGCGGCATCGGAGGCTATACTGATATTCAGGTTTTTCCCCGTATTATTTTCTAAGTTGAAACGAAACCAGGTTGTTTGGGTAGAAATTTTTTTACTGTTTTTTGTAATATAATTAAACTGATCAGATAGGGGTTTCTGCTGCACTTCCTGAATAGTGAAGCTACTGTTTTCATCATCCAGTGCCTGCCAATAATCATGATTCAAGAATAGCTGTGTTGTAGTGTCAGAACTGATCACATAAGGCTGTAGCGAAGTCTGCGCATCTATGTGCATGGAAGATGCAACAGTTAATAATACCAGTAATAATTTTTTTTTCATAAATCTTGTTTATATCATTTCGAAGCCAATTCAATTATAAAAGTTGTTCCCTCACCTTCTTTACTATCCACTTTAATCTCTCCGTCATGGGCTTTGATAATATCATAACTTAAACTCAATCCCAATCCTGTTCCTTGTCCTGTTGGTTTGGTGGTGAAGAAGGGTTGAAATATTTTATCAATAATATTTTGCGGAATGCCTTTACCGTTATCACTAACGGTAATGATTACATGATTATCCGTTTTCTTTGTGTTAACAGAAACTGTTGGATTATACGAAATAGGATTTCCACTTTTTTGTTGGTTTGCTGTACTTCGGCTTCGCTCAGCACATGCGTAGAAAGCATTATTAAACAAATTCAACAATACTCTTCCAATGTCTTGCGAAACAAGATTTATCTTTCCAATATTTTCATCAAAATGAGTTTTTATTTCAACATTAAAGTGTTTGTCTTTGGCACGCAAACCGTGATAAGCCAATCGCAGATATTCGTCTGCCAGTTTATTAATGTCTGTTGGCTCTTTTACGCCGGTACTGGTTCGTGAGTGTTCCAGCATACTTTTTACAATCGCATCGGCTCGTTTGCCATGATGATTTATTTTCTGCTCATTACTTTTTATGTCATCAGCAATTTCATTTGCCAATTGCAAATTGCCTGTTGCCAATTCATTCTTTAATTCATCGATCATTTCACTGTTCACTTCCGAAAAATTATTTACGAAGTTTAGCGGGTTCTGAATTTCATGGGCAATACCTGCAGTGAGTTCACCAAGCGAAGCCATTTTTTCAGATTGAATGAGTTGTTTTTGCGTAGCTTTTAGATTGTCCAGCGTGTGACGTATCTCTGCTGTTTGCCTGTTCACTTCTTCCTGCAGCATTTGTTGCTGGTTTTCGGCCTGCACTCTTTTTTCCTCTGAAAGCTGTACTACCCTATCCGCATTTACTCTTACTTCCCGTATCATTTCTTTAAATCGCATAGATACATAAACTAATAATGAGAGCGGAAATGAGAGAACAAAGCATGATAAAAATGTAGCGGCCACGTAGTAATTTGAAGACTGTGATGTTATAAGATATACAACAAAGAGACATAATATGAAAAGGGAAAAGAACAGCCCCACCACCATGGCCCATTGTGCTCCACGCAGGTTTTTCCATGAGCTGATTATATAATACATGGAAATGCTTAGTGAGAAAAGAATAAATACTGTATCCATTATCGATCCGATCCTTTTTGGAATGTCACAGAAGAATAACAAAAGATATAAAATGAATAAGGTAACCAGGAAGATGATTAGTTTACGGCTGAGCCTTCTTTTAAAAATCCTGATCAAGAGTACAGGAATAGTAAGCAATATTAATAGAAGCGAAATTTTAGTAATTTGACCATAAATATAAAATGATAAGTAATAGGCCAGGCCAATCGCAATATTTTTTGCCTGGGCAAAACTCAAGAGTGTATAGAAACTTGTACAAAGGGCTATCAGGACGAGGTTTTTCTCCCGCCGGTTTTGAAAAGCCAACAACCAAAATAACAGGCTCAACACTGCACAAGTAACTAACCAGGTATTAAAAAATGAATAAATAACTGCGATTACCTTTGATATAGTGATTAAAGGATTGGGGCCATCAATGATAAATAAATCAGATGAGCTCAATTTATATTTTAAATCATGTGGAGGAAAAGGAGAAAGATAACCTACAAAATGAATAGCAAAAGTGTGTACCGTGTCGCTATTAATAGTGAAAGCAAGCGGATCAAGATCATCATTATATTCCTCGAACGGTTTCCCATTATCCCCGGTGTTGCCTCTTGTAGCCATAAGTTTGCCGTCGATATAAAATTGTGTTGCTGCCCAGTTGGCAAAATCAATCCATAATTCTTTAGTCAGCAGGGAGCTATCAAACTTTAGCTTTATCCGGAACCAGCCTTCCACCCTGTCATTTTTATCCGCATATTTTTTTAAGTCAGTTGTTTGGTTCATTTTTATCCATCCTGCAGTATCAATATGCGGCTGAGCCCAGTTGGAATCGTTGCCCGGCCTGAAAATCCAGCCCTCCTTATTAGCTAATGATAACTGATCTGTAAATTTATCAAACATATTGGCGGACACCACTACGCTGGTGTCCTGGGCTTTGGCAAACTGGACGGCCAGTACCAAAAGAAAAAAAACGGTTTTAACTGGTTTCATTACTGATATTCTTTTTGAATTGTTTGTAAAAGCTTTTTTGCTTTTACTTGTATTTGCCTGAATAAAAATTCATGGTAGACTGCCAGTTTATTAAAGGCGAGAAGTTTGTTAT
>JAUZOE010000064.1 GCA_030706605.1 Bacteroidota bacterium | reverse complement strand
ATTCTTGCATTTTACGGCCTGCAAATACTAAACGCGTCGCCTTGCGCAGGAATAAGGGCGTTGATAGAATTAAGTAAATTCGGGAAAAAGTTTTCAATTAATAACGTGGTGTTTATTATCGCTCCGCGGGTTAATGCTGCGGGCCGGATGGATGATGCAACAAAAGCGGTCCGCCTGTTTATTGAGGAAGACTATGCCAAAGCAAAAGAATATGCAGAAATGTTGCTTACTGATAACACGAATAGAAAGGACGCGGACACAATTATAACCGAAGAGGCATTAGCAATGATTGAAAGCAATCATGAAATGTTGGCGAGAAAGACGACTGTGGTTTTTCAATCGCACTGGCAAAAAGGGGTTGTTGGCATTGTTGCCAGCAGGTTGATTGAAACCTATTTCCGTCCAACGGTTGTTCTTACACTTGGCGAAAGTGTTGTGAGCGGCAGCGCACGGAGCGTTCCCGGATTTAATTTATATGAGGCCATCCATGCCTGTCGTGAACATCTTATCGGCTATGGCGGCCATTTTGCCGCTGCAGGGATGTCTATGCTTCCTGAAAATGTAGAAGCATTCGGCAAAAAGTTTGAAGAAGTAGTTGCAACAACTATAGATCCTAATTTACTTATTCCCGAGCTGATTATTGATGCAGAAATAACTTTTAAAAATGTGAATAAAGCCTTTTATAAAATTGTGGAGCAAATGGAACCCTACGGTCCTGAAAATTTGCGCCCGGTGTTTATTACAAAAAACGTAACAAGCTCTCCTGGGACAAAAGTGGTAAAAGAAAATCACATCCGGTTTATAGTTAAAAATGAGACTATTACTTTGAGTGGCATTGGTTTTAATCTTGCTGAAAAATTTCATTTATTGCAATTGGGCAAACTTATAGACATCGTTTATTCCATTGATGAAAATGAATGGAATGGTGAAACAAATCTTCAGCTTCAGGTTATAGATTTCAGGCTTTCGGAGAATGCAGAAGCATAACTTTTTAATAAATGAAGTTTCTCTATTACTTTAACTATTTTTATTTCATAGCAAGACATTGGAATTTTAAGCTTGCTGCGTTCACTGTTTATCATGAAATAAAAGGTGAAAGAAAATATAAAATCGCGACGATAAAAATCAACAATCTTCAGTATGAAAACATTGATAGTGAAAATCTGTCTCATGCTTCTATTTACCAGGCTAGTAATTATTATTTGGTTCAAAAAGCATTTGAATATCTCAGGGATGAAAAAGTAAACGGCGGCCTTGTTGATTTTGGATGTGGAAAAGGAAGAATACTGGTCGTCGCAGCCTATCATGGTTTTCAAAGTATAACAGGTATTGATTTCTCAAGAGCGTTGTGCCTTGAAGCTGATGAAAATATCGAAAAGGTCAAATCATTATTTCCGGGTATTACTTTTAACGTTATTTGTGATGACGCCGCCAATTACAAAATTGAGAAAGATAAGAACTGTTTCTTTTTTTTCAACCCTTTTGACGAGGTCGTAATGCTAACGGTTGTGAAAAACATACTTTCATTTCTGAAAGAAAGTAATAGGAAAATGTATGTCGTATATATAAATCCTTTGCACAAAGACATATTTCTAAGTGCCGGGTTTAGAGAAGAATATTTTTTCAAAAAAATGGAATACCTGGAGTTTAGTATATTATCCATGGAAGGAGAGGCGTATTGAAAGCAGGAAAAGAAGATTGTAAACCCTGCAAATATTCCGGATTTTTATTTTGCTTTTTCGCTGCCAGGGGGAGTATCAGACCTGATTTAAAACCATTTCAATTGTTCGAAATGTATTTTCTGAATATTTCTTCAAATTTTCTTTTTTTACCCAGGTAATCTCTGAGATTTCTTCTTCGGTTTGTGGAATTAATTTTTCATTACCGGAAGTTTTCATGAGAAACCAGTGAGTTTCCTTCAGGATTGGTTTGCCAAATTGCACGTAAGTGTGGTACGTAACTTTTAGTGGACAGATAACCTTGGGGTCGCGAAGCCCTGTTTCTTCTTCAACTTCTCTTTTTGCGCAATGCTCCAAGGTTTCACCCTCATCTAATTTCCCTTTTGGTAAATCCCATTTTCCACGACGAAAAATCATCAGTATTTCTTCGTGTTTATTTTTAACCAGTCCTCCGGCAGCAAGGATCAATTGAAAATGTTTGAAAAAATAAGCCTTTAATTTCGGGAAATCTTTGTAGCAAATAATACCTGCATGAAACTGAGGCTTTTTTATTTCATGTAAAAGGGAATTTATAGCAGCAGTTGATAATTCATCAATAAAAACCGCGTCAGGATGGTGTCGGTATTCGTTGATTTGACTTGTAATCTCATCACATAGAAAAACCGGTTTGTCTTCAAAGTAAATTGTAATATAGCTCATACCTGTTTATTATCTTCGCAGCATGACTGATAAAAAAGCGATAGCTGAAAAGCTTTTACAAATTAATGCAATAAAATTAAGTATTGATAAACCTTTCACGTGGGCCAGCGGATGGAAGAGTCCAATTTATTGCGATAACAGAAAAATTCTTTCTTTTCCTTTCGTGAGGGATTTTATCAAATCCGAAATGTGCAATGTTATTTTTCAAACCTTTGAAAAGGCTGAAATTATTGCCGGGGTTGCAACTGCAGGAATTCCGTGGGGTGCAATGGTCGCTGACCAGCTGAAACTTCCCTATATTTATGTAAGACCAAAACCCAAAGAACATGGTTTGGGAAATCAGATAGAAGGATTCTATGAACGAGGAAAAAGGGTAGTAGTGGTGGAAGATTTAGTTTCTACCGGTAAGAGTAGTCTCCAGGTAGTTGATGTTTTAAAAAATGCAGGCTTGGAAGTTGAAGGAATGGTCTCGATTTTTAATTACGGATTTGAACAGGCTAAAGATGCATTTAAAAAATATGGGATCACCTTGAAATCACTAACAGATTATGATTCGTTAATTGATCTTGCGATTTCTAAAAAATCTATTTCAGAGAGTGAGCAAAAGGATTTGCTTATTTGGCGAAGTGATCCGGGAAATTGGGCTGTTAAGTCTTAATCGCTTTACAGGTTTTTTAAAGCAGTTTGGCAGTGTTTCTATTTAAAAAATGTCATTATCACCACTCTTGGATGTATAGGAGGTTATAATTAATTTAGTTACAATCACAACAAAATGGGACTTTCATTTTATAATACTGGCTTCCTTTTTGATGTATCTTCTTTTAAGAACAAAAGAGCCGGGTGTATTGTTACTTCTTTAAAAAGAATGCAGAGGATAGCATTTTTTTTAGGAATGATAGTACTGGTTAGCACCTCCAATTGTTCATTTGGGCAAGGCAAGGGAATTGACAAAGCGGTAATTCATACTCCAGGAGTTATGGCTGATGCCTGCAAAACTGGCATTGAAAATTTTTTAGTGCATGAATATGGAGTTTCTTCAGTAAAAGCTGATTACAGAAAACATACTGTTACCGTATCCTGGTACACCAACCGAACTAATATTGAAAATATAAAAACCGCATTGGCAAATATGGGTTATGATGCCGATGATGTATCAGCAGAACCTGATGCATATAAAAAACTCCTACCCGCATGTAAACCCGCAATGATACCGATGAAAGATTCTACGGTTAGGAAATAAATAGGATCTTTTGATCTCCTTAGAAAGGACTACTGTTGTTTATCACAGATGGTTGGATATATCTATAATTCCAGGTTATTTCCTTATACCAATTAAAATAAAGAAAACGTTTCTTTTGATTCATAATTGACAGGGAAGTACATAAAGATGTTTGCCTTTCCTACTTTTATTTTTCCTTGAATACGAAGTAATACTTCTTTGCCAAGTAATGTATTCAATGCATTTTGATAAAAGCTTTGCATATTTATATCAAATTGTACAGGAAGGCTAAAAGTATCCCTGCGCGGTATATTTATCAAAGTATCGGTCGAGCTATGTCCCAACAACTTTCCATCTATAAATATATCCAGATTCGTATTCTTTAGCTGCATTCTAAAATTATTCGGGTTGTAATATTCAAGATCAAGGTTTACAGTCGAGTTGTTAAATCCAAGGGATTTAATAGAGAAGTTGCGGTAGTCTTTATATTCCAAAGCCTTAGGAGAGGAGCATGACATTAAGACAATTGCTATAAATAATATTAATTCAAAATTTCTTTTCATTTTTCCGATTTATAAAAAAAGTGAAGCAAAGGTACGGTTCTTACCTGCTAAGGCAATTAGCATTCAAGAAAATTATTCATAAATAAGTATGTCTAATTTAATTAGCATTGATAATTATGTTATAATAGATTGATTATTATATTTTTAAATTCTATTAATTTAACTTTAATAACCGAATACGAGACTGGTTTAGTCTCCTGATCCGGTTCTTTATGAACCAATAGATAAGAGTAGTGATAATTTTAGATTAATATATCTTAAATCAGTGATTTTTAATAAATTGAGAATGTTTATTACTTATTTAGTTCAAATAAATATAAAATGAATATTTTTTTTAATACTAATCTTAATTTTTTAATTCTACCTGGTCCCCCCGCCTGGCCTTAGTTTGGGATTAAGGAATATCTTCATGACAAAACTGCACATTTCCTTACTCAGGGACCATTAAGCGCACCTAAATATTTATTTTTTTATCTTAATTTAATTTTATCTAAAATTTTATTCTTAATTTATTAAAATGAGACTACTTTATGTTATTAGGCAATAAATCATTTAATTTATTGGCCTTGTTCTTGGATTTTATTTAATAATATGTCTACCGTATTTTTACGGTATTGCAAATTCAGAAAATGCGCTCTATGTTTGCAATGCGATTGTGAGTTTCATCTTATCAGTCACGAATTCTTACCCAATCCTGCTTCCCTTGAAAAATCTGAGATAGATTTTTAAATAGAAATTATAAAACCTCAAACTCAAGGAATGGATATAAATTTTACCTACAAGAATAGCTTTTACACTATTCTTCTTTCTTACTT
>JAUZOE010000063.1 GCA_030706605.1 Bacteroidota bacterium | reverse complement strand
TACTGGGAGCTAAATCAGAGCAGGGAAGGAATATTATTATCACTGCATCAATCAAAAATAAATGGGATGTTTTTATAGAGGCGATGGACAACAATCTGCAGCATCCTCTGGCCATCTTGTTGGCTCAGATTATAACCATTGTTATCATAGCAAGGATATTTGGAATCTTTTTTAAAAAAATGGGGCAACCATCTGTTATCGGAGAAATTATAGCAGGAATCGTTTTAGGCCCTTCGTTAATGGGAGCCTATTTTCCAAAATTTTCTACTTTTATATTTCCAGTTCATTCGTTGCGCAATTTACAGTTTCTAAGCCAAATCGGGCTTATATTCTTTATGTTTGTTGTTGGCATGGAACTCGACCTTAAAGTGCTTCGAAATAAAGCCAGAGAAGCGATCATCATAAGTCATACAAGTATAATTATGACGCTTGCATTGGGCATTGGACTGGCGTATTTTATCTATCCTCATTTTGCACCTAAAGGCACCCGGTTTTTATCATTCGGTCTTTTTATTGGGATAGCTATGACCATTACCGCTTTTCCTGTACTAGCGAGAATTGTTCAGGAAAGAGGAATACATAAAACCAAATTAGGGACAATCGCAATTACCTGCGCGGCTGCTGACGACATTACTTCATGGTGCATATTGGCAGCTGTAATTGCCATTGTAAAAGCGGGTTCCGTGGTTAGCTCATTTTACACAATTATTTTGGCCCTAGTTTATGTTGTACTGATGGTAAAAGTAGTACGCCCATTTTTAAAACGGGTTGGCGACTTAAATGTTTCAGGAGAAAATTTAAGTAAACCGGTTGTAGCGCTTTTCTTCATTACAATGATCATTTCTTCTTTTGTGACGGAAACTATCGGTATACAGGCGCTTTTTGGCGCTTTTATGGCCGGTGCTATTATGCCTGACAACATAAAATTAAGAAACATTTTTATCGAAAAAGTAGAGGATGTGGCTTTAGTGTTATTGTTGCCTTTATTTTTTGTTTTTACAGGGTTAAGGACAGAAATAGGATTACTTAATGAAGCCTATTTATGGAAAGTGACCGGCTTGATCATCCTTTTTGCTTTTGCCGGTAAGTTTATTGGAAGTGCATTTGCAGCAAAATTCATGGGGCAAAATTGGAAAGATAGCCTTACCCTTGGGGCTTTAATGAATACACGGGGGTTAATGGGGATAATAGCGTTAAACATCGGCTACGACCTGGGTGTTCTAACACCGGAAATGTTCACCATTTTGGTAATCATGGCCTTAACAACCACTTTTTTTACGGGTCCTGCCCTGAGTTTCATCAATTGGATATTTAAATTAAAGCCGGATGAAATCCCTCATGAACTAAACCAGAATCTCAAATTCAAAATACTGGTATCGTTTGGTAATTCGGAACGAGGAAAATTGCTGCTTCGAATAGCAAACGGTCTTGTAAAGAAAATGAATGGCAATGCATCGATTACAGCATTGCATCTTACGCCAAGTAATGAATTGCATTATTACAATGTTGAGAAATATGAAATGGAGTGTTTTGCTCCTATCATTGAGGAATCTCAGATCCTGAACCAAAAAATTACTACACTTTTCAAGGCATCAAATGATATCAATTCAGACATTGCCGAAGTTGCCAATAAAGGAGATTATGATTTATTATTGGTAGGTGTAGGGCCATCCATTTTTGAAGGCAGTTTATTGGGTAAAATACTGGGCTTTACCACCAGAATCATTAACCCTGACAGGCTGCTAAATCAGGTAACAGGGAAAGAAAGTCTATTTGAAAATTCTCCTTTTGATGAAAGGACAAGATTAATATTATCTAAAACTTCTGTACCTGCTGGTGTTTTGGTAGATAAAGGAATGAAAAATACAAATCACATATTTTTACCCATTTTTTCTCCTGAAGACGCATTTCTCATTAAATATGCACAGAGGCTTATAAGAAATTCTGGCTCCCAGGTAACTATTTTGGATGCAGCGGGCCAAATCAAAAATCATCTTGAAATGAAAGAGTCTATCCGATCCATTGAACAAACTGCCCCGAACCACATTAGCCTGATCAATGAACGGGTGATTGATAACGAATTTTTAAAACAACAGGATCTTATGATCGTTAGTATGGTCAGTTGGAAAAAAATAGTCAATTCAAAAAGTGTTTGGTTATCGGATATTCCTTCATCATTAATTCTTTCTGACGGCATCAAAAACCAGAAAAACATTTCTAACCGGCATTAAACAGAAAATAAAAGATGACAGATTTTTTTAAAAATGTAATGCACGAATTTAAATTACCGCTTGGAAATCCGGTACTGATCTTTTCATTGATCTTATTAATTATCCTACTATCTCCTATACTGCTAAAACGGTTAAATATTCCTGGTATCATTGGGCTAATCATATCGGGTGTAATTATTGGGCCACATGGTTTAAACCTGCTGGCAAAAAATTCGGCAGTTGATTTGTTTTCAACCATCGGTTTATTGTATATCATGTTCATAGCCGGCCTGGAACTGGATATGAATGAATTTAAAACGCATAAAAACAAAAGCCTGTTGTTTGGATTTTTTACCTTCATATTGCCCTTGGGTATAGGTTTTCCGGCCTGTTACTATTTCCTGGGATATAACTTTAACGCCAGTTTCCTCACCGCAAGCATGTTTGCAACTCATACTTTATTAGCGTACCCGATTGTGAGCAGATTTGGCATTTCAAAAAATCAAGCCGTGGCTATTACCGTGGGCGGAACCATACTTACAGACACAGCTGTACTCCTGATATTAGCGGTGATTATGGAGAATAACCAGGGTAATCTAAACCAATACTTTTGGATCCGTCTCGGCATTTCCCTTGCAATATTTTCTGCAATTATGTTCCTGGTAATACCAAGAATAGCCAAATGGTTTTTTCGCAAATTAGAAAGTGAAAAACACTCGCATTACATATTCGTTTTGTCGGTAGTTTTCTTTTCGGCTTTCTTGGCAGAGGTAGCAGGAGTGGAGCCTATCATCGGAGCGTTTGTTGCCGGGCTTGCGCTAAATAAACTTATTCCCACCTCATCCGCTCTAATGAACAGGATTGAGTTCATCGGTAATTCATTATTTATTCCATTTTTCCTGATTAGTGTTGGGATGTTGGTTGATGTAAAAATAATCCTAAGCGGTCCCGGGGCGCTGATCGTAGCAGCAACCTTAACCGCTGTAGCATTAACAGGAAAGTGGTTAGCCTCACTTTTTGCCCAACTTGCTTTCAGGTATTCAAAAGCTCAACGCCAACTTATTTTTGGCTTAAGCAGCGCTCATGCTGCAGCTACACTTGCGGTTATATTAGTTGGTTATAAGGCCGGCATTCTGGATGAAAACATTTTAAATGGAACCATAATATTGATACTTATTACTTGCATCGTGGCTTCTTTCGCTACTGATAAGGCAGCCAAAGAAATAGTACTTCAAACCGATGATGATTCTGCTGATTTGAAAAAGATCAGCGGCCTGAACAATGAACATATCTTACTTCCTATATCGAACAATGAATCTATTGAAAAACTGCTTGAATTTTCTATATTTATCAAGGATAGAGATTCAGTCAACCCGGTGTCTATACTATCAGTAGTTACCAACAATGAAGAAGCTGAAAAAAATATTATTAAAACCAAAAATAAATTGGAAGAATTTGTTAACCAGGCATCAGCGTCAGAAACAAAAGTGAATACCATAGCCACAATTGATCATAATACTGCAAGCGGTATTATACGTATCGCAAGAGAAATTATGGCGAGCATTATAATTGTAGGCTGGCCACAGCGTTCAGGAATTCTCGACAAATTAATTGGCGAAAAGATGGACAGTATTTTAAGTAAAACTGATAAAACTACTTTTATATGCCATCTGGAAATGCCACTTGTATTACATAAAAGAATACTGGTGGTCGTCCCTCCATTCGCAGAGCGCGAGCAAGGCTTTGAGCAATGGTGTAACAAAGTTATCAAACTGGCTCAGGAATTATCAATACCGATAATATTGTTCAGTAACCCGGTTACCGAAAAATCTGTCGAAAACCTTTTAAAAAAAGCTAAATTATCCGCACTTATTTCCACCATACATTTTGATGCATGGGAGGACTTTCTTGTACTATCCAGACATATCCATTTAGATGATTTGGTTATTTTAATTTCGGCGCGCAAAGGCTCAGCGTCCTATATCAGTTTACTTGAAAATATTCCTTCCAAATTAGAAAAACATTTTTCATCCAATAGCAAGATTGTTATTTATCCGCAAACATTTAATGATAACTTCAATAATGAAAGTTTTGAAGACATTTCCACCGAGCCAATTAACAAAGGGATTGAAACGATCCAAAAGATAGGTAAGGGTATAGTGAACATTTTTAAAACCGAACAACATGAATAAGTTTTTTGAAAAGCATCAATATCAAAGAAATGTTTTGCCCCGGTTAATCGTTGCTTTAATCCGGCAATCATTTGTAATATCTAAAAAAAAACTTTTCTGAAGATCGGATGATTGTTGATATTGGTGTTTTGATAACAATGCCATTAATTTTTTCTTTGTTACTTTTCTATATCAAACTCTCATTTAATGCGCCTGGTCAATATACGTAAGCAGCAATTTGCAATAATTTAAATTAAATCGTACCGGTACCATCTTAAGATATTTATTCTTTTACAATTTACTGTCCAAAATGCTGTGGAGAAAAAGGATAAATAAAACTGACCATTCATATTGCCAAGTGTACAACCGCTTCCACAATGCAAAGAGGCACCCAAATACCCAAATTGCTGTACATCCTTGATTATCGAAAACTGTGCCTTGTAACCAACCGACTATAGGCTATCACGAAGCATTGCCGGTAAGGTCTGCTATGTATTTAAATCCAATTTCAGATTTTTAATCATTATTCATTCATTGCCGATAACGCCTGAAGAAATGCAGTAAACAAAATAATACCTGATTTTTATATTACCATCTTTAGTAACGACAATGCTTTTACGTAAAATTAGGCCTTTCGATTACCAGCAATCCTATCACAAAAAATGACCTAATTAATAATAGAGTCAGATCACACTTTGATAATTTTATAAATCACGCCCTTCACAGTTTCTTTATCAGCAAGATATCCCATAACAAAAAGTTGATTAGAGGCATCCACAAAACATCCGCAAATGAAAAAAGGTTTGGAGGGTTTGTTTACTACCTTAATGGGAAGACAGTTCCATTTATC
>JAUZOE010000062.1 GCA_030706605.1 Bacteroidota bacterium | reverse complement strand
TTTTATTCCTGCATCTGCAGACGATTGATTCCAGAAAAATTGTATTGTTCATAATTGCTTACCCCACTGTAAGAAACCCTAAGGAAAGATAGGATTTGACATTATCTTTAATAATAATATTGTAAAAGCGCATGGTGGGGAAATAAAAGTGGAAACGAAACAAGGAGAAGGCAGTGAGTTTATTATTATTTTACCTCTTAATGCCTGATAAAATATTTTTATGAACATAATTTTAAAAAAAACAATAATTGTTTTTTGCATAGCAGCAGTATTTTTTGCAAATAATGCCTGTGCTCAGGATAGTTGCTACAATTGTAATATTGATTCGCTGGTGCTAACTTTAAAAAGTGCTAAAACTGATGCTGAGAAAATAAAGTTGCTGCCCCAATTGATTGATCTTAGAATACGGCTTATAAACCCTGTATTACTAACTGATAGTTCAATCAAAAACTATATTGGATCATTAATTGAATTAAGCAAATCGCAAAAAATCAAAAACATTGATGCTTATAAAAGTATCTTGGATGGGTTTAATTTTTTTGACAAACTTGATTATACTAACGGGCAGAATGCATTAAAAAAAGCTATCACTTTATTTGATATCAGTCATAAAAAAATCCCCCACCTGCTTATGTTTACAAGGCTGTCGTACAATTTTGTTGGTAACCAGGACAGCCGATTAAAATATTACACTGATAAGCTAAAGTATTATTTAATAAACGGACCGGTGGAAAATACCGCACCCTGTTATCATGCTATAGCCGGTTATTATGATTACAAGGCAGATTACAATCTTGCTATCTCTAATTATTTAAAAGCGGGGTCAATCTACAAAAACTTTGATGAGCAGGAGTACCTGAACGACCTTGATGTGGTTGCACAGGTCTATTCAGATTGGGGCAATTATAAAAAAGCTGCCGAATATTTTAATAAAGCGCTACCCTTAAATAAAATTGCAAAAGACAGCTTTAACCTCATCTTTTTATATGAGTCACTTTCGGTGATGAACCGCAACCTGTTGCAGTTTAACGATGCGTTGCACTACGCCGATACATCCCTGTTAGTTAACAATAACCAGATAACGGATCTTCTTGCTTATTCATATCTCGAAAAAGCTTTCTCATACATTGGTTTGAACCAGTTAAAAGATGCCTGGGAAAATCTCGGTTATGGAAAAAGAATTTCAGATTCTCTCGATTTAAAAATATTCAGCGCCCACGGCGCATTTGAACTCGATTACGGCTATTGCCAGTATTACTCTGCTTTAAAAAATTATGAGGAAGCAGGTAAATATCTTTTGAGCGCCTATCGAAAATCAGTGGAAGTAAAATCAAATCAGCTTCAGTTAAAATACCTCAGGGAGCTTTCCCTGTTTTATGGGCGGCAACATAATGCGCTATTGGCCTACGATTATACCAGGAAATATTTTAATTTAACTGATGTACAGGATAATGATAGCAGGCCTTTTAAAGTTGCCCAGTATGAGAATGAAGAAAAAGAATTAGCGCAAAATGACAGCATTAATGTTTTGAAACAACATGCTACAGTGCAAGCCGCAAACATCAAAACAAAAAATACTGTTCTCTGGAGTTCACTGATCGCCATCCTGCTTATCAGCGTGTCTTTATTTTTTGTTTACAGGCAATACCGGATGAATAAAAAAACATTACTGTCGCTGAGGAAAACACAAAGGCAGTTGATCATGTCAGAAAAAATGGCGTCGCTTGGTGAACTCACTGCTGGCATTGCACATGAGATACAAAATCCGTTAAACTTCGTGAATAATTTTTCGGAAGTGAATAAAGAATTATTGGAAGAATTAAAAGATGAAGCAGATAAAGGAAATATTGATGAAGTAAAATCAATCGCTAATGATGTAATAGGAAATTCTGAAAAAATAAACCATCATGGCAAGCGTGCCGATGCAATTGTAAAAGGCATGTTGCAACACTCACGCTCAAGCACAGGGATAAAAGAACCAACCGATATTAATGCATTGTGTGATGAATATCTGCGTCTCTCCTATCATGGCTTACGTGCAAAAGACAAATCATTTAATGCAACGATGAGCACTGATTTTGATACAGGTATTGGTAAATTAAATATCATTCCGCAGGATATAGGAAGAGTGTTACTCAACTTATACAACAATGCATTTTATGTGGTGACTGAAAAAAAGAAATTGAATATTGAAAATTATGAGCCTACAGTTTCCTTAAGTACAAAAAAGATTGGTGGTAAAGTGGAGATCCGAGTAAAAGATAACGGTAATGGTATCCCTCAAAAAGTAGTAGATAAAATATTTCAACCTTTCTTCACCACTAAACCAACCGGGCAAGGAACGGGATTAGGATTAAGTTTGAGCTATGATATTATTAAAGCGCACGGTGGGGAGATAAAGGTAAATACCGTTGAAGGGGAATTTACAGAGTTTGTGATACAGTTGCCACTATCAGTATAATTAGATTAATTTTCTTCACGCAATATAAAAGCAATGAATGGAGAGGAGGATATAGATCAGGTACCAAAGATCAGTGATACTCCCGAGGATGGGAATGAAAATGCTTCACAGGCGCAAGCTATTGAACACTCAAAAACTGAAAATATGGAAGTACATCATCACCCCGACATGCATCATAAGAAGAAAAATTTCAAAGAATATTTTTTAGAATTCTTAATGATATTTCTTGCGGTAACACTTGGCTTTTTTGCAGAAAGTATCAGAGAACATTTGGGTGATAGATCGAAAGAGCGGGAATATCTTACTTCAATGATTTCTGAGCTGCAATATGATACAGCCCAGTATAGTCACTTAATGCAAAAACTAAATTACTTGCGGCCTATTCTTGATTCTCTTTATATAAATGCAAAAGAAGCAAAACGATTTAATTATGTATTGCAGGGCAGATGGAATACACCCGTAAATGCAGGGTCATATACATACCAGCCATCGTTAACGACTATTGAACAATTAAAAAGTTCAGGCAATTTAAGATTGATAGATGATAAAAATATCGCCAGAAAAATAGTGGGTTATGCAGCATACGTTCAAAACAATATTTTAGAAGCAAGAACCGGGGCTATGAAAGGTGCAGCCGATAATATTTATGCGCAGGAAGATGCAATAAGCGACGAAAAAGAATTCAATAAAAAAATTGACGATAACATTCGCAATAACATTCCAATTGAAAACAGTGATTTATATGATATGCCATTGCTTGTAAAAGACTCTGTTACTTTAAACAAACTTGCCAACAGCTTCGTAAATCTGAAAGGGAGAAACTATGGCTATTCCGATGTTCTGACTCATGCAGATACGTTGGCTACACAACTTATTCAGTCAATCAACAATAAATATCATTTTTCAAATGAATGAAAAAACAAAACAACACTTATTTAAAATGCTGATGTATATTTTGATTGGTTTTACTGTTGCCTATTTCTGGCATCAGATGAAATAATAAACGCATCACATAAATAATAAAAATGGAAGTACATCATCACCCCGACATGCATCATAAGAAGAAAAAATTCAAAGAATATTTTTTAGAATTTATTATGATATTTCTTGCAGTAACATTGGGATTCTTTGCAGAAAATATCAGGGAATATTTGTCTGACAGGCAAAAAGAACATGCTGATATAAGTGGCCTGGTAATAAATCTTACTGCAGATTCTCTAATGGTTGAATCAAGGCTACACGATTATCAAATCGGTAAAAGGGAAATTGATTCTTTAATGGAACTGATCAAATCGGGAAAATATAGGGAACAGCAGCAATTATTTTACAGGTTGGCATATGACACGAGAGGTTCCCGGGTATTTAAATATTCCAGTGTTACATTTCAACAAATGGAAAGCTCGGGAAGCCTGGGACTAATCAGGAATGAAAAAATCAGAAATTATCTTGTAAATTATAACAATACAGTTAATTCCGACATCAGGTCATTAGAAACCAGGTTATTGGAAACAGAAAAAAACCAGGCAGATTTACAGAACAATCTTTTAAATGATACTTATTATCCTTCTCCGGACAGCATTATTTACCAGCATGCCCTCAAAACAAATTTTTATAAACCTGGCACTCACATTCCTGTTATGAGCCAGGATGAACAGGCCCAATTTTTAAAATTATATAATCTATTATTTGAAAGAAATGTGATCATAAATTTTTATCAAATGGAGCTTGAGAAATTAAAGGATGAGAATGCAGAATTGCTTTCATCAATTAAAAAAGAATATTATCCGAATAATGAGTGAAGAAGAAAAAATAAATACGCCAAATGTTGATCCGGAAAATTCTCAACAAACAAATGAAGATCCGCCATTAACCCCGTCCGAAAGACATTCAGCCGCGCGGGCATTAACAATTAATCCAATGGAAGTACATCACCACCCACATGTAGAAAAGAAAAATTTCAAAGAATATTTTTTAGAATTCTTAATGATCTTCCTTGCAGTAACGCTTGGATTTTTTGCAGAAAATATCCGGGAAAATATTTCTGAAAGATCACAGGCAAAAGAACTGGCAAAAAACCTATACAAGGAAATTTATTCAGACTCTATTAATATTCATGAAAAGATATTGGGAAGGCTCGAAAAAGAAAATTACATAAAATATTTTGTGCACTATGTTAGCGACAGTGATCTTGTAAATCTTTCTCCAAACTTCTATCCCGCTTTTACTTCAACTTTTGTCAGCACCCTAACGATAGTATTTCAGCCAAAAGACGGGGTTCTGAATCAGCTTACCAATTCAGGGGCATTGCGCTATTTTAGAAGTAGCCGGCTGCAGGCAGAAATCGGTAACATCAGCGTTGATATTGCTAACCTGAGAAATGGGAATGATGAAGAAGAGGCCTTCAGGGAATCAAAGATGCATTCATTTCTTATTGCTCATTATGACTACAAATGGTTTGAAACATTAGCAGCGATGGCGCAACAAAAACTGAATAATCCATATATAGAAAGTTGGTATAAAAAGCTGGATTTATCGACGATAAAAAAACCTGAGATAATAAATGTTGCACAATTTAACCGGCAGGAAGCTGCTAATATAGCTTCTGAATACCTGGTTATTATCAGAGGATTTCGCCTGATATTATACAACCAGTATGTGAAGTCTAATCATGAGTTGCTTGAAACATTAAGAAGCGAATATCATATCAAATAATAGTTAATTAAACAAATAATGGAAGTACATCATCACCCACACGTAGAGAAGAAAGGATTCAAAGAATATTTCCTGGAATTTGTAATGATATTTCTTGCTGTTACGTTAGGTTTTTTTGCGGAAAATATTCATGAACATATCACTGAAAAAAACAGGGAA
>JAUZOE010000061.1 GCA_030706605.1 Bacteroidota bacterium | reverse complement strand
TTTGCAGATTTTAGCATTCTACCTACCTATCTTGTTTCGAAATTGGCTCGCAAGGAGGTAACTGTTGCATTAAGTGGGGATGGAGGTGATGAACTTTTTTTTGGGTACGAGCGTTTTTGGAGTGTGGGCAAAAATATTCAATTTCAACACTGGCCATTATTAGCACGCAAAGCTATTTACGGCTTCGATAAGTACACAACGGGAAATAAAAGATTTAACAGTGTCCTTCTCTTCAAAACCCAGGCAATTGCTCACCAGAACTTACATAGTCGTTTCAGCAAAAAATGGTTGATAAAAATAGCTCCTGACCTTGCAAACACAAAACTACCTGAGGGATTTGATGTCTATAGCTATCCTAATGCCCGGAATGAAAAACAATTAATTGGACACATGCGTAAGGCTGAATTTTATGGAATGATGCAAAAAACATTGCGCAAGGTCGACTTGGCTAGTATGCAAAATAGTTTAGAGGTTCGTGTCCCTTTTCTTCAAAAAAAGTTTATTGAGGCAGCTATGCTGGTTGACCCCATATTAAGTTATACCGGAGGGAACAAAAAGCAATTACTCAAAGATATTTTGATAAAAGAATTTCCGGGAATGCAGGATGATAATATAAAGCGAGGCTTTACTATTCCATTGTCAAAATGGATTAAGGAAGACCTAAAGCAGGTTTTTGAATCAAGATTGCTAGGTGGAAATTATAGCAGCTATGGCTTTAATAAAAAAGCGATTGAACAAATGCTTTATTCACATATAAAAGGAGAAAACGATTTTAAATGGCCGCTTTTTACTCTATATACATTGCCATCAATGGGGCTATAATCAGAGATAATACTCGGAAAGAAAATATTTCGAAAATTCAGATTGATAACGACCTACTGCATTCCCTGGTCTTTTTCTAGTTATGGTATGAAAATTTACATTTTAAGTTTGAATATTATTATTTAATTACGGTAGTAACCAAATTCTTAGATATAGCTTCACTGGATGCAGACTAATCTTTGTTTTAAGTGGGTTGCTGATAGCTTATATATTATTTGAAGGAAATAAACAGAAAAAGAAGACAGGTAAGTTTGATGGCAGATTCTAATGAAAAAAATACTCTTCACCATACCAAACTTTGATACTGCAGGCAGCGGGAAAGCTTTGCTTAATTTAGCCTCAGGATTAAATTCTAAAATATTCGAACCACATATCGCCTGTTTACATGACAAAGGTGATTTTTTCCAGGTAGTGAAAAAATCGGGAATTCCGGTCTATGTTTTTGATTATCTGTCTCCAGCCAGGCCAATTGATAAATTATTAAAAAATAGTTGGCAGGTTTCCCGAAAGTTGAAAAAAATCAACCCTGATCTTATTCACAGTTTCCATTACAGTGCTGATTATACGGAGGCCATTTCAGCAAGACTGGCTGGAATTCCGTGGATTTTTACAAAAAAAAATATGAGTTGGGGAGGATCATCTAAACGGGCATGGACACTGCGTTCTTCACTGGCAAAGGGTATAATAGTTCAAAACACAGACATGATAAATCTGTTCTATTCTCATCATAAGAATATCCAGTTGATTCCCCGAGGGGTCGATGTTCAAAAATTTGGTTCTAAAGAAGGAGACTTAACAATTAGAGAGCAGATGAGAACTGCCTCGGATGACCGGGTGATTATTTGTGTTGCTAATTTTGTTCCGGTAAAAGGGATAGAAATTTTATTGCAGGCCTTTGAAGCCTTAACTCAAGAGTTTCCTAATTGGAAATTATGGCTTGTTGGTGATAATGAAAATGAGTACGGCAGGACATTAAGTAAATGGGTAAAGGTACACAATCTGGAAGCGAAAGTGCGTTTTTCCGGCAAACAGGCTGAAGTCTGTGGCTTTTTAGACCACTCAGAGATTTTTGTATTGCCAACCTTAGACGAAGGAAGAAGGGAAGGTTCACCAGTTGCCTTGCTGGAAGCAATGGCTAATGGCAAAGTCGTTATCGGTTCAGCAATATCGGGTATAAAAGATCAGCTTAAAAAGTATCCGAATCATCTTTTCAAACCGGGTGATTGGTTCTCTTTAGCTGGCAAATTGAAGACATTCATGAACGCATCAGTCAAGTCGAATAAAAGACTTGGTCAAACATTTATTGAATTGGCAGAAAATGAATTTTCAATTGAGAAAGAGATTTTAAAGCATGAGGCTTTTTATGAAAGGATGATTTATAAAAGCAAATCATAGAAAAACGAATGCCGAAAGGCCAATACAATCTAATTCCTCTGCAAGGTTTTCCATTAGAAGTAGGGGATATTTTGGATAAGAGAGCAATTGCTTTCTGGTTAGCCACCGGATTTATGTTGGGTAACGATTCGTTTTATGAAAATATAAAATGGCGGGGGTCTAAAGTTAAGCAACCATGGTACCATGTGCCTGTTCATACTTCTCTGGCCGATATTACGGATCGTTTTGCAATATTATTTGAATCTATTGTCAGGGAACAAATTGATGGAAGAAAGGTGCTCTTAGGTCTTTCGGGAGGATTGGATAGCAGAACCCTTGCTGTTGCCCTGAAAAGAATAGGGGCTAGTGTACATAGCTATAGCTATGGGTTTGCAGGCAGTTTTAAGGAGACAAAGTACGGAAAGGAAATTGCAAAAAAAGCAGGTTGGACTTTTGATAATTTAGAGATTCCTCCCGGATATTTGTGGGACAAAATAGATGCAGCCTGTGCCATTAATCATGGTTATTCCGAGTTTACACACCCAAGGCAGATTGCAGTCTTGGAAGATCTTAGCAAAAAAGGGGATGTGTTTTTGCTGGGGCATTGGGGAGATGTGCTTTTTGACGATATGGGTGTCCCTGATGAGTTAAATTTTAGCGATCAAGTAAAATCAATTAAAAAGAAAATTGTAAAAAAGGGGGGAGTGGAACTAGCTTCCGATTTATGGCATGAATGGGGTTTGGAGGGTAACTTCAGTGAATTATTAGATCAACGAATATCTTCTATGCACAAGGATATTAATTTAGGGAATGCGAATAAAAATATTCGTGCCTTTAAATCTTTGTATTGGGCTACCCGGTGGACCACTACTAACTTGAGCTTTTTCTCCCATTATGCACCGATCGAATTACCATACTATGATGACAGAATGTGTAAATTCATATGCGAAGTACCGGAGAAATATTTAACAGGTAGAAAAATTCAAATTGAATACATTAAAAAATATGCGCCTGAATTGGCTTCAATTTCCTGGCAATCCAAAGAGCCATATAATTTGTTTAATTATCATAGGCATCTTTCATTCCGACATCTTCCATGGAGGGTTACCAATAAAATGAAACGCGTATTTCGTAAAACCGTATTAAAAAAAAACTTGATACAGCGAAACTGGGAAATACAATTTTTGGGTGCTCAGAATGATCAGAACTTACGGCACTGGTTATTCGAAAATCCTTTGCTTCAGGAAATAGTCCCCAAACAAATTATAGAGAAATACTACGAAAAATTTGTAAATGAAGATAATGTTTACTGGAGTCATCCGGTAAGCATGCTGCTTACTTTGAGTGTCATGCTAAAAAATAATAATTCCAGATGAATACATTAGACAATCCTGGTAGCTTTACCCCTTACCATTTAAAGTCAATCCGAATGATTACCTCTTCTGTTTTAAGTAAATTTAAATCGGGAGAATTTATTAAGGCATTTAATTTTTTAGTGACTGAATCTCTCAATAGTTGGAACAAGAAAAAAATACTGAATAAAAAAGGGAAGTACTATTGTCCTCTTTGTGAAAATCATAGTGGCTCATTTATTCATATGTCAAATAGTTTTCGATATAGTTTTAATTCAGTTTGTCCGTATTGTTCATCACGTGCAAGGCATAGGGGCCTTTTGTTTTTATATAAAAAAGAGATTTCAGGGTTAGACACAGAAAGTAGAGTATTACATTTTGCACCGGAACCTGTATTTTATTCAATTTTCAAGAACAAATCATTTAGGTACCAAACCACTGACTATATTCTGGAGGATGTTGATTTGCCAAAGCAGGATGTTCAAAATCTCTCCATAGCAGATGATATGTATGATAGGATATTAAGCAATCATGTAATAGAACACGTACAGGATGATATTAAGGCGCTTTCTGAAATGTACAGAATAACTAAAAAAGGGGGTAAAGTTATCATTACGGTCCCTGGGAATTTTAAAAGGGCCAGGACGGTTTATTTCGAAAATTTAAAAAACAACGGGCATTACCGGGATTACGGAATCGATTTCATTAAAAAATTGGAAAAAGTTTTCAATAAGGTGGAAATTATAGATTTAAACTCGTTTGATACAACTGGCGAACTGGCAATACCGAAAAGAGAATTAGTGTTCATCGGGATCAAATTATAATAATGCATATCGGATTAGTCTTACCTGCCCTACCGTCGTATTCGGAAACCTTTTTTCAAAATAAAATTAAAGGGTTAAAACAAGAGGGGCATAAAGTAAGTTTGTTTGTACAAAACAGAAGAAAATCAAGGGATATTCCATGCGAGGTTTTCTATGCTCCAAATCTTTCGGGGAATATTGGATCACGAAGCCTTAACTCTTTGAAGACATTGTTTAAACTTCTGTTGTTTTCATTTCACGCAACTTGTCGGTTCTGGAAATTGGAGAAAAATAGTGGGACTTCATTCAAAATATTATTAAAACGCATAATAATGAATAGTCATATTCTTAACCAAAAATTAGATTGGTTGCATTTTGGCTTTGCTACAATGGGTATAGAGCGTGAATTGGTTGGAAAGGCTATTGGTGCTAAGGTAGCTGTTAGTTTTAGGGGATATGATATTTCTATTTATCCTTTACAACATGAGAACTGTTATGAAACGCTTTGGAGAAACATTGATAAAATACATACGATCTCAAATGATTTGTTGGTTGAAGCCTATGATCTCGGGCTACCCAGGAATATTGAAGCTGTAAAAATACCCCCTGCTATTGATGTAAAGAACTTTGTCATTTTAAAAAGGAATTTCTTTGAAAATAATATGATCCGTATCCTGACAGTTGGAAGACTACATTGGAAAAAAGGGCTGGAATATACATTAGATGCTATTTCTAAAGTTAAAAAAAGTGGATATTCCATACAGTATACCATTGCAGGCGAAGGAATAGAATATGAGAGATTGGTTTATGCTGCATTTCAGCTTGGATTAAAAGACGAAGTGAAGTTTGTTGGTAGAGTTCAACACCATGAAATACCAAAATTGATGGAGACCCATGATGTTTATATTCAATACAGTGTACAGGAAGGCTTTTGCAACGCGGTACTTGAAGCTCAGGCAGCAGGCATGTTATGTATTGTAAGTGATGCCGAAGGATTGGCTGAAAATGTGCTCCATGAAAAAACCGGTTGGGTAATTGCGAAAAGGCAACCGGAATTACTTGCAAAGCAAATTGAATTGGTGTATAATCTGCCTCCCATTGAGTGGGACAAGATAAGTATCAATGCAGTTAAAAGAGTTCAGCAGGAATTCAATTTGGACGTGCAGCGGAAAGAATTCAGTAAATTTTATGCCGGGTAAGATCTTACCCGTTCTATATGATTTTTAATAATTTAAAACTGCAGTCATTTGTTACCACATTTGGTTTTTTTAGCGGGCGTGACTTAAACGACGATGAAAGAATATTTGGTAAATTAAAGTATTTCAAAGGATTTTTGGTGCTTAGTGCATTTTAATATTATTTATGTTTTTCAATTTCATTAAATATATCTCTCCAACATGGTACTTTAATCTGCAACCGGTTAATAATACAATACCGTATAAAGTAGATTATAATTTACTAAATGATGACGAGAAAGGCCAACTTGACTTTGATCCTAATTATAGTACTGAAACGATTTCAAAATTAGATGCTGCTTACCAGGCGTGGCATAAGGGAATTTTAAAAACGGATTTGAAATATAAGCTTACGACTTTAAATAGCAAACCGACTTTAATCGATGAGTATTATTTTATTCGTAAATACTACAAGTCCTTTTGGTCTGTTTATATTTTGTTGATTAGGATTTTTTCCCTTCATAATCCTTTTAAAGAATTTTATGCGTTTTATAAAACAAGAAAAACTAAAAAAGTTGATTTATATAAATCAATATTTAGTTATAAAGAGTATGCCAATTTTCAAAGTTCTTTATTAAAGGCAAATCCATTGGTTTCTATTATTATACCAACACTAAACAGGTATATTTATTTGGAGGATGTTTTAAATGATCTAGAAAATCAAGATTATAGAAACTTTGAAATTATTATAATTGATCAGTCTGAACCTTTCAAAGAAGATTTTTACAAGAACAGGAACATTAAAATAAAAGTGATCTACCAGAAGGAAAAAGCATTATGGCTTGCCCGAAACTCCGGCATTAAAACAGCAAAAGGAGACTATTTATTATTTTATGATGATGATTCAAGAATTGAACGGGACTGGATAACACAGCATATAAAAACGCTGGACTATTTCAAAGCGGATATTTCTTCTGGTGTTTCAATTTCAGTTGTAGGTGCACCGGTGCCTATTAGTTATAGTTTTTTTAGGTGGTCGGATCAAATTGATACAGGTAATTTTCTAATTAAAAAAAGCATTTTCAAAACAACAGGTTTATTTGACCGGCAATTTGAAGGGCAGCGGATGGGAGATGGTGAATTTGGGATGCGTTGCTATTTGAATGGGTTTAAAAACATTTCTAATCCTTTTTCCAGGAGGATTCATTTGAAGGTGGCGGAAGGTGGTTTAAGACAAATGGGTAGTTGGGA
>JAUZOE010000060.1 GCA_030706605.1 Bacteroidota bacterium | reverse complement strand
CCGATATGTTTGGTTGCAACTCGACTATAAATTTTCTAAAAACATTTCAATTGCAACAGAGTTTGAAAATATGACTTACCAATTACCAGGCTATTATACTGCTTTACCTGCAAGTCTAAATAAGATAAATGCGGTGGACAAATAGCGAACAAGGATTATTGAATGGTGAAGGGATTTTTCACCAGTTATCACCTTGGTTATTTTACTGAAGACTTTTTGGATTTAATGTAGTCTTCTTTGATTTTTAGCTGATCAATTCTTGAACAATCCTGAATTAGAGGTGTAAAATGTTCAGCGGCATTTCTTCTTCGTTCTTAAAATTGACACACCTTTTTTGAAAATTGGCTGCCTCAAAAAAGGTTCATACTTCGAGTACAAAGTTTGCAGAAACATAAATTGGCATTACGTACGACGACATGTATTTTTTTACACTGAAAAGTCTATAATTAAAAGTACCGGGAGCGTTATAAACAATCATTTCTTTTCCCATCATCGGCTCTGCTTTAGCTTTAATCCCCGGGTTTGTTTGAATAATAATTTTATGGATACCATTTAAAATCTTCACCCGTTCAGGAAGTTGTATTAATATAAATCCTGAAATGGTCATGTAGATTATTGTACGCATGCAAAATTCACCCAACTATTTTCTTAAATTTTTCTATTTGCCTTCTGTGCCTTAGTACATGAACAATAGCATGCTCCCACATTTGCTCAAGATCATAGCTTTGGCCCCAGTGTGTCAAAATCTTGTTACTGGTTGGCTGCATTGTTTCCTCTTCATTAAAAAAGCCGAAGGTTTCAATGGTGTATGAAAACATTTGGTCTAGATCATCGTCGTAATCTGCTATAACAGGGCGGGCGGCTTTTTCCCAAAGTTTAAATGGCGCGTTTTTTAATTTGCGTATATAGTTCGCATAAGAATAACCGGCATACACTATATGCGTCAATATAGACTGGATGGATATACAGTTTAGGTCTTCGGTTGTTTTGTCTACCGGCGTCGCGAGCTCCATTGGAGAAACGTCCGAGATCACCATCTTCAATTCTGAAAGAGCCTTCTCATATTCATCAAGCAAAGCGCCTTTTGCACCTGTTCTTCTATTCATGTAATAAAAATAGTAAAATAAAATTTTATGGACTTCATTGCCAAAAATTATTTTATGGTTATTGGTGCTTGTCGCTAATACGGCAGCAAAGAAAAAGCAGTAAAAGACAAAAAATAAACCGCCATTCTTTGCCTGCCCTCCGAAAGGCAGGTAGATTTACCCTAGAATGTTATTCGAAATTAATTGAAATATGATTCAGAAATGATCTTCTATAGATTGTCAGCCCCGATTCTATAAAAACACAGCCCATTTTACATTCCCTGCATTTTTGACAAAAAAACAATTTTTTCAATAAAAACTTCTGACCAAAATTGAACTACAATGCATGATTGTCAACAAATCATGTGCATTCTTTTTATGAAATGTCTTTTACTTTTATTCTGGTTGCAAACTTTATTGGCTTCTTATAAACAAAATCCCGATCAACTGCTGACGTTGGCGTCTTCGTCAAACAACCTTTTGGCAATTCATACCTTTTAAACTATTTATTTTTCAGGCGTAAAATCGACCAACATACTATTTGT
Organism: Bacteroidota bacterium; assembly: GCA_030706605.1. Classification (GTDB taxonomy): domain Bacteria; phylum Bacteroidota; class Bacteroidia; order Chitinophagales; family Chitinophagaceae; genus Ginsengibacter. The sequence continues at coordinate 6,484 of JAUZOE010000060.1, read as the reverse complement.
TATCTTATTGCCTACTTTTATTCCCCGATATGAAAGGTTGCTTAATTATATTCTTTTCCCTGGCATTTTTCTTGTCGAATGTCTCTGCACAGCAGAATTATGCATTTCAGCATATCACTGTGGAAGACGGATTATTATCCAATCCTGACGTTAATGTTTACCAGGATTCGCAGGGCTTTTACTGGTTTGCCTCCACTAACGGCATTCAAAGATTTGACGGACAAAATTTTATTACTTATAAATTTGATTATAAATGGAATAAAAGTTCCGGTAGCAACTGGGCCGGTAAACCCATTGAGGATAACGAAAAAAATATCTGGGTTCTGAATGAAGAAGGCATAAATATTTTTAAAAGAAAAGAAGGTGGATTTTCCCGCTTATACATGAGTGATGCCATTGACAGCAATAACAATAATGTGGCAGGCATAATAAAAGATAAGCAAAACAAAATCTGGATCATTACCAGTAAAAATATTTTTTACTACAATTACACCTTGCATAAACCGGTTTTATACTGTTCAATTATACAGGATAATAATTCGGGTATGTATTCCCCTCAATATGATTCTGAACGAAATGGATTGTGGTTGGTTTTTATTGGGGCAAATTCTCAAATCGCCTATTTTGATATCAACAAAAAACAAATAACTTATCCTTTTAAACGCTCCGTTGATCAGCTCCTCGGCCATCCCGATCTTATTTCTTTTTTTAAATTAGACCAAAGCAATAATTTATGGTTTGCAAATTATGTGGGTGATCTCTGTAAATACAATATTAGTAACGCCAGGCTAATGCACTATTCCATACTTCACGAAAGAACGAAAGGAAAAACCGGATCACCCAATTCCACCATTAAAGATTGCCTGGACGATGGAAACGGCGCTGTATGGTTTGGCGGAGATTATCATCTTGGCTTATTGAAATATGATAAAAAATCTGATCGCTTCTCACAGATGCAATTTGACAATGGCTCAGAGTATGGTTTGCACTACAATGAAATTATATACAGTTTTTATAAAGATCGCGATGGAAATATCTGGATTAATAGTGATTTGGGAATGAATATTTTTAATCCCCCACAGCAGCAATTTAAATACCTTCAAAGTTCATCACCTTTCACATCCCCGTTCAGCACAGATGTTTCCTCTATTTTTCAAAGCAGTTCCGGCGATATATGGATAAGCACCTGGGGAGATGGTATTTTTAAATATGACAGCACTTTTGTTTTGCAGAAAAATTACGTTCATGATAAAAATAATCCTGCATCATTAGGAGAACCATTAAGCCGTACCTGGTGTTTTTCTGAAGATAAAAAAGGAAACATTTGGGTAGGATGCCAACATGGGATGATTTCGATTTTAGATACTGCAACCGGAAAATTTACCAACAAGATAATTCCTGAGTTTAATAAGTCGACGGTTATGCATAGCATCAAAGACAAAAAAAATAATATCTGGTTCGGACTTTACAGCGGTTTGATAGCAAAGCATGATGGGATCTCTAATAAAATAACCGTTTATAACCATGTTTATAAAAAATCATTTGGTGAAGTTACCCCGGTTGATGCCTTATATGCTGATGAAAATGATAATATTTGGTGGGGGCCGGGTGCAAATGGAATTAAGGAATTTAGCGATAAAAAACAAGCCGTCATTGATACTGCGCTTTATCCGCTGCATGCTTCTTCTATATCCGCTCTTAATGATTCTATAATTATTGGTGGAACTGACACCAGGGGGTTTTTTCTTTTCAATAAGTTTACTAAATCAGTCCGTTTTTTTAATACTTCAAACGGGTTGTCAACAAATAGTGTGTATGGAGGATTGCCTTATAAAAACAATGAAGTCTGGATTATTGCAAATGATGGAATTGAAGAATTGAATTTACCGGATGGGAAAATTTACAGGTACAATTTAAATGATGGCATAAGAGATCATGTGATGGAAGGAGCATTCTGTAAATTAAAGACCGGCACCATTATGGCCGCTGCTGAATCTGGTGTACTATATTTTAATCCTGATAGTATTAAAAGAAAGCCTCCTCCCGCCGATGTTGTAATAACAGCTTTCAATGCAGGGCAACATATTTTTCCGGTTGATTCATTATTACACAATAGGCATATCAACCTGCCTTATGATCAAAATGAAATTACGATTGAATATGCTTCCCTCTCTTTTGCCGGCAGAAAATCCAATCAATATTTTTACCAGTTGGAAGGTTTGGATAAAACCTGGATTTCAGCGGGTTCAAACCGTTCTGTAACTTATGCTAATCTATCGCCGGGAAAGTATGCTTTCAAAATAAAATCTCAAAATGCCGATGGCATCGAAACCAAACATATTACTACCCTCAGTATAATTATTCATCCGCCCTGGTGGCAAACCTGGTGGGCCAGATTATTGGGGGTTTTTATAGCATCTTTAATTGTTTATTCTGTATATGATTACCGCAGGCGTAACCGGAGCGCTCTTTCCAACATTCGCCGGAAAATTGCAACTGACCTTCATGATGACATTGGCTCTACGCTAAACAGCATTTCTGTTTATAGCGAAGTAGCAGGAAGGCAGGTTGAAACCAATTCTGAAAACGCGAAAGCTTTGTTGGTTAAAATGGGAGATGCTTCACGCAATATGATTGATACCATGAATGATATAGTGTGGTCTATAAACCCTAAGAACGATCAGTTTGAAAACATATTGCGGCGCATGCACTATTTTGCGGGAGAACTATTGTCAGGCAAAAATATCCTGCTTCACTTTGATGCAGATGAAAATGCAAATAATATAAAACTGTCAATGGCGAAAAGAAAGAATTTTTACCTGATATTTAAAGAAGCCATTAATAATACGTATAAATATTCAGAAGCAAAAACAGTAAATGTAACTGTAGCGCAAGATTCAGGCAGGCTTGTATTGATTATCACGGATGATGGAATCGGGTTTGAATCAGCTGCTGATAGGTTAGGGGGCAACGGGCTAAAAAATATGAATGCCCGTGCCAAAGAAATTGGTGCACAATTGCACATAAAAAGTTGGGTTAAAAAGGGCACGCGAATTGAATTAAGTTTCCCGGTAAAATAATTAAAACTACCCATTCATGTAGTGTGCCTGTAGTAAATTGAAATAATATTTGCATAATGGAAAAGAATATTCCGGTAGCCATTTTTGAAGATAACTATCTTCTTAGGGATGGGTATTATCAACTTATTAATGGTACACCTGGGTTTGCCTGTGTGGGCGCTTATGACAGCGCTGCAGATCTTATTTTTAAGATTAAACGCAGTGAACCGGAAGTAATATTGATGGATATAGACATGCCCGGAATGAATGGCATTGAAGCGGTAAATATTGTCAAACAAAACTTTCCGGCTATTCATATTATCATGCAAACAGTGTTTGAAGACGACGATAAAATATTCCAGGCCATACAAGCCGGTGCCGAAGGCTATATTCTTAAGAAAACGCCGCCTGCAAAAATGCTTGAAGCCATAACAGAAGTATGTGCCGGCGGTGCGCCCATGACGCCCGGGATTGCAGCCAAAACATTACAGCTTTTTCGTACGGGCATAAAATCACTTACTAACAAAAAAGAAGAAAAGCTTAATGAAAGACAAAAAGAAATTCTCGGTTGTATCGTAAGCGGCCTGAGCTATAAATTAATTGCTGAAAAGCTTTTCATTTCTGTTGACACAGTACGATATCATGTAAAAAATATTTATGAAATTCTCCAGGTTCATTCGAAGTATGAACTGATCAACAAGCAACGTAAGTAATGATAGATTGAATTCTGCCCTTCTCAAAAACTACATGATCATGTAGTGTAAAATAAATTTCATTCAAGGAAATTTATTCGTTAAACAAATCAATTTGTATCTCTTTATTAAAAATATTTTTATGAAACAAACTATTAAAGTATTCATTCTATTTTTTGTAATTGCTGCTTTTGCATTTATCCCTCCAAAACATTCAATAGTGGGTAAATGGAGAACATCGGAAAATGACGGCACCCACAATTATATCAGTTTTACAAGTGGAGGCACGTTTAATTATCAGGACCTGAATGGTAAAACAATTCATAAAGGAAAATATAAATATTTTAATGACACCTTTTCAATTAGCGATGATGATTGTGGCGCAGGTTATTGGGCAAGATATAAACTGACTTTTCTCGGAACTGACTCTGTTTCATTTGCTGTAATTGAAGATTCATGCAGTGGAAGAGAAAATGATATAAATGGAGCCGGGTTAAGGAGATTAAAAAGGAAATAACCACGAAAAAGATTCTTGTTCTCTTTCCTTCGAGTTAAAAAACAACTATCTCTTCCTATAATATAAATTGCCCCGTACATTTAGAAATTTGTATCATAACCGGTCTTTTGGCGATAGTTATGATATTTTTAAGTGGTATTAAATATAAAGCCCCTGTTCTAAGAAAATTTAAAAATTAAAATCACAACGATGCGTTTAGTAAAATCAGCCTCGTTTTTTCTATTTTGTTTTTGCAGTCACCTATTTTCTTATGGGCAAAACCGTTTATCACAGGGTGATCATTTTGCCATGGTAAATGGAATAAGGATACATTATTATGTAAGAGGCAAAGGTCCGGTTTGTCTTTTACCTTCTCCAGGCTGGGGACCTTCAATAGGATATTTAAAATCTACATTACAACCATTAGAGAATTATTTTAAAATAGTATACTATGATACAAGGATGAGCGGGCAGTCTGCGGGGCCTGCAGATACTACAAAATACACTAGTAAAGATTTTATGGATGATATGGATTCATTAAGAATCTATTTAAACCAGCAGAAGGTGTGGATTATGGGGCATTCTGCAGGGGGGTTCCAGGTTTTGAATTACGGTATTCATCACAATGATCACTTAAAGGGAATCATTGTGCTCGATGGAATTGCGGGTGAAGATAGTCTTAGGTCAGCGGAACTCACAAGAATGGTATTGAAAAGAATAGGACAGCCATACTATGAAAAAGGTACCGCTATTATTTTTGGTAAAGACACCACAAACTATTCGCTCACCCAGTCCATACAATATATATTGCCATTCTATTTTCATGACCTGAACAAAATGAATGCGTTTTTGAAACTTGATGTCTCGCAAATGAGTGAACAGGCTCACCGGTATACCACTGCTGCCGGATTTGACACTGAATACCTGTTTCCCAATCTTGGGGAAATAACCGTTCCCACTCTGGTTGTGGTGGGCGATGATGATTTTATTTGCGACAAAGTCTCTCAAGCTGACAGGATTGTAAAAAATATTTCTTCATCTTCTGAAATGGTTATTAAAAATGCAGGGCACTTTAGCTGGTTTGAGAATCCTAAACAATTTTATTATGATTGCGGCGGGTGGCTGAAAAAACAAGGAATCAAAAAGAAAAACTAAAACAGCTCTTTTCAAGAACTACATTATTGTGTAGTGCAAAATAAATTTCATTCATAGAATTTTGTTTATAAAACATATGAACTTTTTATTCATCGTTAAAATGTTTTAGTGAAAAAATCAATTATAGTATTCGCCGCATTTTTTGTAATTGCCGCTTTTGCATTTATTCCTCCAAAACATAGCGTGCCGGGAAAATGGAACATTTATAATGCAGATGGAACATCATCCGGGGAATATGTGGACCTTAAAAATGATGGCACTTATAGTGTTTACCTCCCTGGCGGACAAATCGGAGAAACAGGATATTATAAGCTGAAACATCATATTTTTTCTATCAAAAACGCTAAAGATTATGTTTGCGGAAAAGGGTATTGGGGAAAATATAAGCTGGAATTCCATGGAGATGATTCCATTCATTTTACGCTCATTAAAGATACGTGTGCCAGTAGAAGATATGATATTGTCGGCATCAATCCCGGCTTAAGAAGGATGAAAACAAACTAGCCATTTTTAAAATCAAAATCACCAGCGATGAAACTTGCATTATTGTTGCCCCGGCATTCATTTTTTTTATTCATGTAATCAAAAAACATTCGACAAAAAAGCCGAGGACAAAAGACTAATGCAATTGATCCTGGATTGGTCTGAGTCGGCAGGAATGACTGACAGTATTGAATAAACCTTAAGTTATTGGGCAGATGATGCAGTGCTGATATACTCAGGGAAACCAATTATAAAAGGAAAAGATGCCATTAAAGAAATGGTTGAGGCGGGTTACAAAATTCCCGGTTTCAAAATAAGCCGGAAGCCGCAAAGCGTTGAGGTTTCCCGAAGGGGCGATAAGGCTTACATGATTGACCAAAACCAAATTGCAGTAAAAGACTCAACAGGTAGGCAGTTGACTGAGTTTAATAAAAGTGTAACCGTATGGAGAAAAAAAAGAGGGGTCATGGAAAAATGTGGTCGATACTTCAACGCCAGACCTGACACGTAAAGATTAACATTAGCTGAGAAAATCCTTAGTTAGAAAAATCGCTGCAATATGATAAACAGGTTAATAAAGAATACTGTTATTATTTTAT
>JAUZOE010000006.1 GCA_030706605.1 Bacteroidota bacterium | reverse complement strand
TCCTTTTAGCAGATCATCCACTAAACAGAAAATTGCTATAATTTTATCTTCATTAAGCATCGGTAAAGATTTTTTAAGTGTCGTAACTCAAAATTATTCTTTATCGATGTCCTTTTTAATTAGCAACTTGGGTTAATTAACAAATTGATTAATTGCAATATAGGCTTGTTTAAAATAAGGAATGAATAGTTTATTAAAGGTAGCATAAGCGAAAATATTATTACCTTCGCTGGCAATTTTTAACGTTCTGTCTCACTTATAGCCAAAGGATATTTTAAACGAAGAAATTCATGAAAATGGTCAAAACAATATTATTCGTTTTGTTGACAACATTATTTTGTACGGTACAGGTACATGCACAAAATAGTTTATTTGATGCTAAAGATTTAAGTAATGTCAATATAGATAATTACAGCGATGCGGATCTTATTTCATTTTATAACAAAGCTGTTGAATCAGGAATGTCAGAATCGCAGCTATATAAAATTGCTGCAGACAGAGGTTTGCCTGAATCTGAAATTATTAAGCTTCGCAACAGGCTGGAACTTCTAAAGCCCAATAATCAACCTTTAAACAAAACCGGGGTTGAAGATAATAACCAGCAAAATATTTCCCATACTTATGACACTACAGGGCAAAACATACCTCTTCAAAAATTTAAAAATGATGAAACTATATTTGGATCTGAACTTTTTACAACTAATAGTTTAGTTTTTGAACCTAATTTACGAATACCTGCACCGGCGGGTTATATTTTAGGTCCCGATGATGAAATTATTGTGTCCGTATACGGATTTAGTGAAAAGAAATATGACCTTACAGTAAATGAGCTAGGAGAAATATATATTCCAAGCGTAGGCCCTTTGTTTGTAAGTGGGTTAAGCCTGGAACAGGCTGGAGAAAAAATTAAATCAAAACTTGCTTCCACTATTTACCGGGCCATTAATTCCGGCCAAACCAAGGTTCAGATTTCTCTTGGTAAAATCCGAAGCATTCGGGTTACTGTAATAGGCCAGGCAAAAAAACCAGGCACTTATACTGTTTCATCCTTAACTACCCTGTATAACATTTTGTATTTATGTGGTGGCCCTACTCCAATGGGCAGTTACAGGGATATTGAGATCATACGCAGCAACAATGTGAAAAGAACTGCAGATCTGTATGATTTTTTAGTTAATGGAAATCAAAAAGACAATATCCTTCTTCAGGAGGGAGATGTAGTTCAAATCCCGTATTATAAAAACAGGGTAACGCTCTCAGGTCACGTAAAGCGACCAGGCAAATATGAAATGTTGGATAATGAAACTTTTTCCGACCTTCTTAAATATAGCGGAGGTTTTACGGACACTGCATACCGCGGAGCTGTAACAGTAACAAGAATAACTGATACTGAAAAAAAAATAATTGATCTGGAATCGTCCCAATACGGGACTTTCAAAACAAACGGTAGCGATGAATATAATGTCAGAAAACTTCAGGATGAGTATGGAAACCGTATATTTATTTCAGGTTCAGTACTTAGACCGGGACCATATGAACTGGATTCTAACATGAGTATAAAAGATTTGATTGATAAAGCGGGAGGATTAGCCAGGGATGCATATACAAAGAGAGTCTCTATTTTCAGGTATATGAAAAATAAGATGCCAATCATTGTTTCATTAAATCTTGATTCTGTAATTAACTTTAATAAAGACGTTAAGTTAATAAAGGACGACTCTATTTCGATACATTCAATATTTGAGTTCAATAATAAATATTTTGTTACAATTGAAGGAAAAGTAAGAACCCCAGGGGTAGTGAATTGGCGCGAAAATCTTTCCTTGCGGGATGTTTTACTTTCAGCAGGAGGTTTAACAGAAGTTGGTGATTCTTCAAATATTGAAATTTCAAGGAGAATAAAAAATGTAAAAGTGGATGAAGCTAACCACGATGAATCCGAAATTTTCAAAATAAACCTGGCTGATAAAAATGGCAAATTCAATGATATATACCTGAAGCCATTTGATATAGTAATTGTTAAAACCTTACCAGGCTATAGTATCCAGCGTACGGTATTGGTAACCGGCGAGGTAAAAAGTCCCGGCAGGTATAGCCTGCAAAAAAGCGGTGATAAAATTAGTGATATCCTTAGCAGGGTTGGAGGATTTAAAGCCTCAGCAGATAGCACTTCTATTACCATTCGTAGAAATGCGCAATCGAATTTAACTGTTGATGAAAGAGAAAAACTTTTTCAACGAATTTTAAACATAAATCCTGACAGCCTCGCACGGAATCCTTCCCTAAAAGATGAATTATTTAAGTCTTATGATCTGATAAGTGTTGACCTTGCAACTGCATTGTCAAATCCCAAAAGTTCTGAAAACCTGACCCTTGAACAAGGAGATATATTAACCATCAATAGAAGCTCTAACCTGGTGAAAATATCCGGAGAAGTATATAATCCTACATTTATTCCCTACAAGAAAAATAAAAATCTAAAATACTATATTGAGGAAGCTGGTAACTTTACACCATATGCCAGGAAATCGGGTTCATTGGTTATTCAACCTGATGGAAGGGCTTCTTCTGTTAAACACTTTCTATGGTTTAAAACATATCCGCAGGTCACACCACGTTCAGAAATTTTCGTACCACAAAAGGTTAAAACCAATCGAACAAAACTTAGCGTTGGTGAATTAGCTCTACTGGTATCTTCTTTGGGAATTATAGTTAACGTACTTAAATTATAAAGGTCATAAAATTATGACTATCAATATTTGCCATTATGATTTCAGAACAAGATAATAAAACAATAAAGTCAGATTTTAGAATAACAGCCTCCAGGAATTTAGATATTATTATCAAAGGATTATTAAAAAAATGGTGGCTTTTTCTGATAGTGGGGGTTTTAGCAGGGATCATAGGAATATACTATGCCAGTAAGCAAAAGATGACTTATAAAAGTAGTTTAACCTTTGCTTTAGATACAGGAGATGGAAGCTCGGGTGCAATTAGTCTTGCGGCGCAATTTGGCTTAAATCTTGGCAGTAGTGGGGATATATTTGCAGGAGATAATATTATTGAAATAATGAAAAGCAGAAGAATGGTGGAAGGAACGCTTCTTTCTATTGATACTTTTCAAAATAAGCCTTACACCTTTATAGAATATTATCTTCAGCAAAGTGCAGATACAAGTTCTAAGCAAGAAATAAATATACATTTTCCAGTTGGGCAATTAAGATCCACTTTCACCTACGCGCAGGACAGCTTACTCTATAAATCATATAATGATTTTGCAAATAATTATATCAATGCAGATAAGCCAGACAGAAAATATAATATTTATGAGGTGAATGTTACCAATCCAGATGAAAAGTTTACGAAAGACTTTACAGACAGACTTGTTGCTGAAACCAATAAGTTCTATACTGAAATCAGTACTAAAAAGGCAAAAGAAACGCTCGATATATTAGAACAGCGTGTAGCAGCTATGAAAGGCAATGTTGATTCAGGTATTAGTAGCAAGGCTGAAATACAAGATATAAATTTGAATCCTGTATTTTCAGCGGCACAGGTTCCTGTGTTAAAACAACAGGCAAATATCCAGGTATATGGTGGTGCCTACGCAGAAATGTTTAAAAACCTGGAAATAGCAAGGTATCAATACCTTAAGCAAATACCCCTAATGCAAATAATTGATGCGGCAAATTATCCGATGGAAAAAGTAAAAGCCAGCAGATTAAAAACGGCGATAATATTTTCTTTCATAGCATGCTTTTTTACATTTTTGATTCTATGGATTATTAGCTTATTTAAATTAAAAACGGATTAATATTATAAAATGGTGTGAGGAATATTTTTATTTATTAATTTTTACCGGGCATTTTTGCTGGTCACATAATGAAGACATACCATACATGCTGATATATATCATTTATTTCATTTTCATTGCAATTCTGGCTATTCAGTATGAATTTACTCCTTTTAAAAATAATTATTTATTAGTTGCTGTTACAATATGCCTTGCATTATTAGCCGGTTTACGTGATATTAATGTTTCAAGAGATTATTATAATTATCAGTATATTTTTGATACTGTTTATGAAATTACAGATAATCATTTCGTCTATTTAATTTCTTTCGAACCTGGATTTATAGCGATTGTTATTTTTTTCAGAAAACTTTTTGAATCCAATTATGGAGTAGCAATTATGCTTTTTTATGCCTTGGCGAGTTTGGGAATAAAAGTGTTTACTATCAACCGGCTTTCCATAAATCCTTATTTAACGCTCCTTTTTTATTTTTCCTATTTTTTCGTACTCCAGGAAATGACTCAAATAAGGATTGGACTTGCTTCAGGAATTTTTTTAATTTCTCTTTTCAGCTTTTTAAGAGGTAAGCGGGCCATATTTATTGGATTAATTCTTTTAGCCACTTGTTTTCATTATTCTGCCATATTTTATTTAGCCTTATTATTTTTTGATACCACCCGATTTAATCGAAACTTGTACGTAGGTATATTAATCTTGTCTTTGATATTAGGATTTATAAAATTGCCTATTCTCAATCTGTTGGGGAACTTTGATCCCGCAACTATATCGGGTAAATTAAATAACTATGTTGAGATTTCTGAAAATGGTAGCATATCTATTAATGTGTTTAATTCTTTAAATATTTGTAATATTTTTTGTTGCCTTTATTTCCTGTTGTGGGTTAAAAAAGAAATTCTTGTTGGAGATAAAAAATTACTACTATTTTTAAAATGCAATATTTTGTCAATTTTTTTATTATCATTTCTTGCAGGCGCGCCTGTCTTTTCATTAAGATTTAGCCAGCTTTTTAGTATAGCTCAAATTTTCTTATTCACTTATCTTGTTAAATATTTGCCAGTTAAAAAATTTAATATATTTATTCTAGTGTTGCTTGCAGGTTTCTTTTTTTATGTTATGGTCTTTTATGGAGAGCTTCTAAAACCATATCACATAATCAGCATTAAATAATTTTTAAAAAATATGGTTGATATAGTTATTATAAACTGGAATAGTAATGGTTATTTGCAAAAGTGTATTCATTCTATTTTATCCTCAGATAATATACATTATGTCAAAATGGTTTATATTATTGACAATAATTCTGATGATGCTTCTGTCGATCATATCCAGTTAAATAATAAAATTGAAATTATCAGGAATAAAGAAAATAGAGGCTTTGCGAAAGGATGCAACCAGGGTTTTAAATTATGCACTGCACCTTATGTTTTATTACTGAACCCAGATACCCAACTACTTAATACTACACTTGAAGACTGTATACTGTTTATGGGAAATGAAACAGAAATAGATATTTTAGGTTGCCGTTTATTAAACGATAATGGCAAAATATCTCCCAGTTGTGCCAGGTTTCCCACACCTGTAAAATTATTTATGGATTCTTTTGGCCTTCCAAAAGTATTTCCATCTATAGTAAAGCCTGCGATTTTGATGACAGAATGGGATCATAAGAATAGCCAGTATGTTAACCAGGTGATGGGAGCTTTTATGTTTATGCGCCATTCTGTTTTTGATAAAATAGGATATTTTGATGAACGCTTTTTTGTGTATTATGAAGAACTTGATTTCTCTAAACGCCTTTTTGAATTTGGTGGAAAGTCTTACTTTAATACCAATATTTCAATTATACACTCTGGCGAAGGGACTACAAAGGCAGTAAAAGGATTCCGTTTATTTTTAAACCTGCATAGTCGGCTCCAATATGCCAGAAAACATTTTAGCATTGCCGGATATTTTTTGGTATGGTTTTGCACTTTTTTTATAGAACCTTTTTCAAGAACATTTTTATTACTTATCAGGGGGGAATTTAAAGAAATTAGTGAAATATTTAAAGGTTATAATCTACTAATAAAATCATCTAAAGTAATGTTTGAAATAAATAAAATTGAATCAAACAAATAAAACAAAAATGAAAGATAGATTGAATACCCTGCGATCATTTATTTTAGCACGGCCCTTAGATGTAATAATATGGAAAATATATTGCAGAATTTTCAATAGAAAAATTCCGAATTTAAAATTGTGGATATCTTTAATAAAAGATAAATCCGGGTTGGAAATTGGTGGTCCGAGTGGGATCTTTTCACCCAATAACTATTTGCCATTATATTCTTTTGTGCGCTCACTTGATGGAGTAAACTTTAGTAATAAAACAATTTGGGAAGGTAACCTTGAGCAAGGAAATAACTATGTTTATAATGGCAAAACAGGGTTTCAGTTTATTGCGGAAGGTACAGATCTGTATAAGATAAAAGATGAAACTTATGATTTCGTCCTGAGCAGTAACAATCTTGAGCACATCGCCAATCCAATTAAATCGCTATTGGAATGGAAAAGAATAATTAAAACTGGAGGAATTCTTATTTTAGTATTACCCCGGAAGGAAAGTAATTTTGATCATGGAAGGACAATAACTACTTTTCAACATATAAAGGAAGATTTTGAAAATAATATTACTGAAAATGATTTGACCCATTTGGATGAAATTCTTCAATTGCATGATTTAAAAAGAGACCCATATGCAGGATCTTATGAAACATTTAAAAAAAGATCGTTGAATAATTTGCAGGAACGTTCTCTTCATCATCATGTTTTTGACATTGAGCTTCTTAAGCAAATGATAAATTTTATTGGAATGAATGTTATAATCTTTTATTCCAGCCCTACTGACCATTTTATAGCGGCTTGTAAATAATACCAAACTGTATTTATAATAAAGTATTTGCTATTTGATTTAAAGGTGTTTTTTAGGACATTTAATTTTTAAACAATTCTGAAAGATCAATTTTGGAATAATCCCAAAAATAATTCTTTGGTAGCTTGTACTGAATAATTTTCAATAATGAATTTTTGAGAATTCTGCCCCATTTTAATTCTTAATTCCTTATTTACTATTAGTTTTTCTAAATAATAGAACCATTCTTCTTGGGAATTAGCCCAAAAACCTGTTTCATTATTTTTAACCACTTCAGAATTTGCACCAACCGGACTTACGACAACAGGAATACCAAGGCTCATAAATTGGATAGCTTTAAATCCGCATTTACCTAACGCGAATTCTGAATAATAAAGTGGCATTACTCCAATGTTGATTTGCAATAAATCTGCGATTTCTGTTTCAAACTCCCATTGTTTATAAGAATATTCTACATTCTTTAATTGGGGGTCTTTATTGGAAATAATTAAATAATTTATACTATATTTCTCTTTTAGTTTATTGATGGCCTCACTTATTATTGCAAGATGATAAAAATTGGTAAACGTTCCTGTCCAGCCAATTGTGAAGGGGACATCATTTTGATTTTTTAAGCCCCTATGAACTTTTTCAGTATCTACAACAGTTGGTATTACTTGTATTTTTTTGTTAAAAGTGCTTGCGTAATTAGCTAAAAAATTATTACCTACGGAAACTATTTTACTGTATTTACATATATACTTTACTTTCCAGCTACATTTTATTAATTCTGCTTTTGGATTAGCGCTTGATGATATTCTAAGCCAGATTGCATCGTCAAAATCATAAATGATTTTTTTTCTCCAGATTTTTGAAATAATCCATTCAAAAACAGGAGGACCTATTGGAGCTACTTCGCGGTATATAAAAATATAATCAAATTTAAATAAAGTAAATAACATAAAAACCCTTCGCATCATACCGTTAAGCAAGCCAAAAGATTTTGACAGCAAATGGCCTTTATGAAAAAGATTTTTCCAGGCAAGCACACTCCAAAAAGATTGTACAGTATAGTCGATGCCTTGTTTTTCCAACAATGGTAAATAATGCTCAAATCGAAATCTTTGTCCGGGTGAAATATTTAAAGGGGCAGGAATCAGGAATAGAACTTTCATAACAAAAAATTTCTCTTTAGAAGGACTGATTGAAACATGAGATGTCAACAAATTCCATGATTTCGAATTTCATTTTTTCATTTAAAAATTGCGTGCAAAAGTAAGAAGAAATGAAATAGAGGCGTTTTAATTATCGTAAAACCATAAAATGACTTTTGATATATTTTTAAGGGTTCTATATCTGTATTGTTTGCTCTCTTTTATTATTTAAATGCATAAGAAAAAACAGGTAAACATGTCTAAACTTTGCTACTCTGTTTTAATAATTAGATATCAAATATTTCATTCCTAAAAGATAAATTAATAAGTCAATGCAAAAATGGACAATTTGTAATCACTATCATTTTGGTAGTAAATTTGCCAATAATTAATGTTTAATATAAAAAAATGCTTTTTAATGAATACCTTATTTTTAATAAGTGAGTCGCTGTCAGATTTTAGTGGTATCAGCAAAAAGATATTAGCGCAGGTAAATGCACTTAAGTTTCATGGATTGAAAGTAGATATATCATACCTGGAAGCAAAAGAGAACAACCAATTTACAGGAAGATCGGTTAATGGAAAAATTATAGATAGATACTCTTCCGTACGTATTATTAGTAAATTACACCGAAGATGTAAATATAAAAATCTTTATAATTATATTGAATCAAAAGAGATTAAGCTTGTATATATACGGTACACCCATTTTGCTAATCCGTTTTTTATTTCATTTCTAAAAAAGCTTAAAAAAAAGGGAATCATAATTTTGCTAGAGATACCCACATTTCCTTATGACCAGGAATATAAAAATGCTCCATTTTCTTCTAAAATTGTATTTTTATTGGAGAAGTATTTTCGAAACGGTTTTAAAAATTATATAACCAGAATAATTACTTTAAGCCCAGATACAACCATTTTTAAAACCCCTACCATTGAAATTAGTAATGGCATTGACGCTAATTTGATAAACTTAGTTCAAAAACATAAACAGGATGGAGAGTTCAATTTGATAGGAGTTGCAACCATTGGTTTCTGGCATGGTTATGACCGGGTGATAAAAGGATTGCATAATTATTATAGTGATGGAAATCTAAGTAAGAAAAAAGTATTTTTTCATGTAGTAGGGGATACTTCAAACACTGAATCACAAAGATATAAGGAATTAGTAGATAAGTATCATTTAAATACCTACATAAATTTTTATGGAAGGAAATCTGGTAAAGAATTAGATACTATTTTCAACAGGATGGACTTAGCAGTAGGGAGTATTGCTTGTCATAGAATTTCATTGAAATATATTAAGTCATTAAAAAACAGGGAATATTGCGCCAGGGGGATTCCGTTTTTTTATTCAGAAATAGATCCGGATTTTGAAAATAAAAATTTTGTTTTTAAAGTTCCTGCAAATGATGAGCCAGTTGATATACAGGAAATAGTCAATTTTATAAGTAATAATCATTTTGATGCAGTTGAAATCAGGAATTATGCTGTTGAGAATTTGACGTGGGAAAAACAATTTGAAAAAGTGTTAAGGGAGATAGCTCTCCACAATGATATATTGGGAACTTAGCAGGTGAAAAAATAATACGTTTTCAATTTATAAATTTGAAACTATACAACCAGAAAATTGAAGATTAATTTTTTGAGTGTTTAACGATGTTGATTTTGACTATTTTAAATTCATTATTCCAAGGAGCAATATTTTGTTGAATATAAACCGCTTCTAAGGGTTTCGGTTCGATATCCCTGCATTTTTTCTTTTATATTTTTTCTATATCATTTCTGGATGCGGATTATACATTAAACAAAAATTACTATAAATTTACCTATATTCAATATTGGGACTTATTTTTTAGGTAGCATGATTCAGTTTTTATATACTGAACACACTGATACTTAAAATTAAGCGGCGCTTCACAATCTCTTAAGCAATAAAACGTTTGAAATAAAACCCAAAGTAGGATTATCCAAATAATTTTTAATGATTGAATACGTAATACAAGCTCAGAATAAATTTTCATTGGGATTAAAGGAACTCTGGCATTACAGGGAGCTCTTTTATTTTTTTACCTGGCGCGATGTGAAGGTAAAATACAAGCAAGCCGCCCTGGGAGTTTTGTGGGCCATACTGCAGCCGTTAATTATGATGGTAATGTTTACGCTTATTTTCAGTAAAGCATTGAAAGTGAGTAGTGATGGTATACCCTACCCGGTATTCGCTTTGAGTGGCTTACTGATCTGGAATATTTTCAGCAATGGCCTGCTCAATAGTGCCAATAGTATGGTGACGAATGCCAATATTATTAAAAAAATATATTTCCCAAGGCTTATCATTCCCATGAGTGCGGTACTCACTGCTTTAGTAGATTTTTTCTTTGCGCTGATCGTTTATGCATTAGTACTGATTTACTATCACCAGAATGTCATTATTTTAAAATTAATTTTTTACCTGCCCTTAGGAATTTTAATTACTATTATTACCACTTTTGGATTGGGGACTTTCCTGGCTGCATTAAATGTTAAGTTCAGGGATTTTCAGTATATGATTCCTTTTATGATCCAGTTTTTATTATTTGCCAACCCGGTATTATACTCGGCAAAAGCTTTTACTAATCCATGGATCAATGCATTGATGAAAGCTAATCCCCTGTCTTCAGCTATACAGCTTTGCCGTAGTGTATTTACCGGGCAGGAGGTTGATTGGCTGGCGGTGGGGACAGGAAGCATTGTGGCAATATTATTATTGGCAATAGGTATTTACACTTTTAGAAAAACAGAATCTTACTTTGCAGATTTAGCATAATGAAAAGATGAAACCGATATTAGAAGTACAACATATTACCAAACAGTTTAAAATTGGAGCACAACAGGAAAGGTATCTTTCATTAAGAGATCTGCTGGCAAATCCTTTTAAGAAAAAGAAAAATGTAGATCAAACATTTTTTGCACTAAATGATGTAAACTTTGATGTGTACCCGGGAGAAAGTATTGGAATAATAGGCAGAAATGGAGCGGGGAAAAGTACCTTGCTGAAAATATTGAGTAAAATAACACCACCCTCAAGTGGTAAGATAATTTGCAGAGGTCGGGTTGCCAGCTTACTGGAGGTGGGAACTGGTTTTCATCCGGAACTAAGCGGGCGTGAAAATATTTATATGAATGGCAGTATACTTGGTATGCGCAAATTTGAGATTGATAAACATTTTGAGGCCATTGTAGATTTTAGTGGAATAGAACAATTTTTAGATACTCCATTAAAGCGTTACAGCAGTGGCATGCAATTGCGCTTGGCCTTTGCGGTTGCGGCCTTCCTGGAACCTGAAATCCTGATCATTGATGAAGTGCTTGCTGTTGGTGATGCAGAGTTTCAAAAAAAATGTTTGGGTAAAATGGATGAGGTGAGTAAGAGCGGAAGAACTGTTTTATTTGTGAGTCATAATATGGAAACTGTATTACAGCTTTGTGACAGGTGCATATTGTTGGAGAAAGGGACTGTAAAAAAAAATGGAACACCTTCCGAAACAATTGACTATTATTTGAGTAATCAAAAGAATCAGGATGAGGTTATTGATTTATCCAATGTAATTCGAACTGGTTCATTTGACTTGAAACAAAATGCAAGATTCAGGTCAGTAAAGTTAGATAACATTGATAATGCCCCCTGGCAAATTAAATATAAACAAACTATTACTTTAAAATTTGAGATTGACGTAATCAATGACGTTCAAGACTTGGAGATAGGAATCGCAATATCTACAATAAGCGATTTTGAAATCATTTCATCACTTTCAACTGATTGTAAAAAAATAGAAAATCTTAAAAAAGGTACTTATAGTTTTGATTTTGTTTTTCCTGAGCTTACTGTTTTACCAGGTATTTACAAAATAGGAATAGGATTGCGTTCTGATAAAAAAATGGAAGATTATTTAAAAGAAGTTGGTCAGTTTGAAATACTGGTATCAAAATCAAGTTCTGATGAAAAAGCAAATACGCGAAAAGGAATTATAGTTCCAAAAAATATTATAAATCGTAGTTAAAAACAGCCAAACCGTAATTCAAATGTTAAGATCAGTTTCAAAAAATGTAAATAAAATTTTGAAAATATTCGGCATTCAGATTCAGAGAGCCCAGAGAACAAACTCCAAAGCCGGTAACAAGCTATCGGATGTGATGATTGCGGGTTACAGGTTGAAGGTGAATAATTTAAATCCATTAAAGACTTATTACGATTCACATCCGAATTATAATTCAGAATTAAAACGAGTAGCAAAAATTATTCAAAAAAAATATCCCCAAAGTGGAATTATTGATATAGGTGCTAATATAGGGGATACATTGGCGATAATTATGAGTGAGGTAAAAACAAATTTTATTTGTATTGAAGGAGATCGTGATGTATTTGATATTTTGAAGATTAATTCAGCTCAATTTGAAAACGTAAAAATTATTAATCAATATCTTGGCGAATTTGAAGAAGAGTTCGAAGCCGAAATAGCAAAAAAGGGTTGGAATTCAACTATAAAAAAATTTGATGCGAATAGCAAGGAAAAAGTTGTGATTAAGATAAAAACATTGGACAACCTCCTTGCCAGGGAAGAGAATATTAATAATTTCAAGTTGCTTAAAGTCGATACAGAAGGTTATGATGTTAAGATAATCAGAGGTGGACAAAGCTATTTAAAGTCTGTTAAGCCTGTCATTTGTATGGAATACAATAGGGACAATATGGCGGCTATTGGCGAAGATGGTTTGAGTACCCTGTTCTTGCTGGAGGCTATAGGGTATGATAAAATTTTGATTTATGAAAGTGAAGGCCGTTTAATTTTATCAACATCACTCAGGGAAAAAGATTTGATAGAGGATTTGCATGAATATATTGATGGTAGAAAATCTACAATTTATTATTTCGATTTCTGTATTTTTCATGAATGCGACAGTGAATTAGCTATAGATTTTATTAACAGTGAAAAAATGCTAAGAAGGGGAAATGAATAAAATGGAAAGCCTTAGTTTTTTTAATAAAATGCGAATGAGGTATATCCTAAACCTGCCTTACTATTTATACTTCGCAAGTAAGTTGGTATTACTTAGGCTGATTTATGGTAGGCCAGAATTTATAGTTTACTGGGGAAAAGCTTTAGGCGATAATCTCTTGCTTACTTCTCCCCTTAAATATATATATGATCGTACCCAAAAAAAACAATGGGTATTATCATTCTATCCGGAATTATTCAGATATAATAAAAAAATTATTTGCCTGAAGAATAATGAACGGGGAGAAGAGAGAATTATTAACTTGTTGAAATTAAGATTGCATCAACCAGTTTATTCCAAATTTATAGATAAGGATACACAAGAATCTCCTGAAAATCATATTATCAGGATTATCGCAAAAGAATTGGAGATAACAGACTATGAGAAAGTCCCCCTTGAAATAGATTATAAATTACATCCAAAAGAATTAGGCAAAACAGCGGGGAAGCCAACAATTGTAATTCAGTCAAATTCAAATGGCGCAAATTATTTTATTGCTAATAAACAATGGTATCCTGAAAGGTTTCAGGAGGTAGTTAACTATCTAAGTCCATTCTTTGAAATTTTGCAGGTTGGTAGTATTAATGATTTTTTTTTGGAAGGTTGTAAGGATTTAAGAGGCAAAACTACCATCAGAGAATCAATTGCAATTATTGCGTCAAGTCAATTATTTATCGGCTTGGTAGGTTTTTATATGCACGCAGCAAAAGCAGTGGGCACAAGATCTTTGATTATTTATGGAGGAAGAGAGCGTCCTGACCAATCCGGGTATACGGATAATATTAACATTTATTCTGCAACACATTGCTCACCTTGTTGGAAATGGAATAATTGTGATTACATGAAAAAATGTATGCAGGAAATAACTTTTGATAAACTGAAAGAATATCTTGATTTAGTTATTGCAAATAGAAATAAAATAACCTAAAAGGATATAAACCTGTTACACATTGACCTATTATCAATAAATTAGAAATTCAAAAGGAACTAAGCCAAATTTAAAATGAATCCTTTGCTACCAAAAATATCCATCATCATACCTTGTTATAATCATGGCAAATATATAAGAGAAGCTATTGAAAGTGTAGAATTATGTAGTGATAAGAGTTTGTATGAAATAGTCATTATGAATGATGGATCAACAGATCAATTTACTATTGAAGAACTGCAGAGTTTGTCCAACGAAGGTTACCAGGTATTTCACCAGGCTAATCAAGGTCTCGGTGCAGCCCGGAATAATGCCATAAAAAAAACAAAAGGAGAATATATTTTACCATTAGATAGCGATAATAAAATACTTGCAGAATATATTTATGAGAGCATAAAAATTTTGGATAAAAAAAAGGAGATTGCAATGGTTTATGGCGATTTGGAATATTTTGGCGGAAAGGAAGGAATACATCGGACAGGAGAATTTAATTTGCAAAAAATGATGATTGGAAATTATATTGATGCCTGCGCTGTTTTCCGGAAGTCTGCCTGGGAAGCGTTGGGAGGATATGATGAAAAAATGCCTGTAATGGGAATGGAGGATTGGGATTTTTGGTTAAATATGGCATTGCATGGATATGAATTTTATTACGTCCCCAAAATTCTTTTTCAATACAGAGTTTTAAATCAGTCAATGCTTAGCTCAATCCACTCCAATAATTCTGTCGTTTTGGAAATGTATATGCAAAAAAAACATGAGAAGTATTTAAACCGGAATCATTTAAATGAAGTTTTGCTTAAAGCAGGGGAAAAAAATAAAAAATTAGCCATAAAATTTTTTATTGCATTATATTTTCCCGGCCTTCTCGATTTTTTGGTTAGAAAGAAAATTATAAAGAACCATGAAATATTTTGATGGCTTCTGTGTTTTGGAGATGGACTTTTTACGTCGGGTTTAAAAAATTAATTTAGAATGATAAGCATCATTATTTGTCATCGAAATATTGAGTTACTTAATGCGATAAAAAAAAGTATTAAAACTACAGTAGGTGTCCCTTATGAGCTTATTATAATTGATAACACCAATAATCATCATTCTATTTTTTCTGCATACAATGAAGGGGTAAAAAAAGCCAATTATAATATTGTATGCTTTGCTCATGAGGATATTTTATTTTATACAGATAATTGGGGCGAAAAGGTATTAAAACATTTTGAGGATCCACAAGTAGGCATGATAGGGGTTTTGGGTGGAATGGCTCAGTCTGTTATTCCTTCTGCCTGGTGGTTCAATAATTATTTTGCAAAAAGTGCCAGGAACTATTTGATGAGAAATGCCGAAAAAAAGGATGGAAAATTGTATCATTACTGTAGCAACCCTTTTAGGGACACTGATAAGTCCGAAGTGGTAATTATAGATGGTTTATGGTTTTGTATCCGGAAATCACTTTTTGATCATATATCATTTAATGAAAAAACTTTTTCAGGGTTTCATTTATATGACGCGGATATTAGTATGCAGGTATTACAGCACAAAAAAAATTATGTGGTACATGATATTTTGATAGAGCATATCTGGTGTGGAAGTATCAGTGAAGACTTTTATAATGATTTAATCATTTTTACTTCAAAATGGAAAAGCTACTTGCCGGTATTAACTGGTAAAGTTGAAAGTAAGTACATGGATTATTATAATTGGCATGCATTGAGAAGCCTAATTCTTGAAATGAAAACCAAAAGTTTTTCCCGAAAAGCAATTCGTGATATTCTTAAAATGTGTTATCCTGTTGCGAAAGAAAAACTAAATTCGAAATGGTTCAGAAGTTATTTTTTTTTATCCCGTTTTATAGGTTACGCAA
This sequence comes from Bacteroidota bacterium, assembly GCA_030706605.1. Lineage (GTDB taxonomy): Bacteria > Bacteroidota > Bacteroidia > Chitinophagales > Chitinophagaceae > Ginsengibacter. Next base: position 183,884 of record JAUZOE010000006.1, on the reverse strand, counting down.
ATGCCAACCGTATATTTTATAGAGCAGAAAAACTTTCAGGATTTTGTAAAGTGCCGGATTATACCAGGGAGGAATATAAAACGGTTCCTTCTTTTTAAAAAGAAAAAATGCAAAAAAAAACCATCCTTCATTTTATTTATAGTCTTGGCCGTGGTGGTGCTGAAACCATGCTTGTTCGTACTCTTCGTGAATTAAAAGAATATAATAATATTGTAATTACGATAAAAGATGAAAATGATTTTGGCAATGAATTAAAGTGTGATAAACATATATGCTTACACCTGGAAAAAATGGCGGTTTTTCCTTTAGCCATATTTAAAATAAAAAAAATCATTAGAGAAAATAATGTTGACATTGTACATTCTCACTTGTTCTGGCCAACGATTATTTCAAGGATTGCTGTCCCTAAAAGCATTCCACTCATAACAACTATTCATGCATTTATAGCTACGTCAATAGAGTACAAAACCTGGTATATACGCATCCTGGATAGGGTTACTTATAAATTACGAAAATCAGTTATTGTGGCGGTTGCAAAAGGAGCTCAAAATGAATATTTTTCTTTTCTACATTTGAAACCATATAAGACGTATGTTCTTTACACGTTCGTAGATATGGAGCGGTATACCCAAAAAAATATTGCTGTTGAAACAGAGGCTTTTAAATTAATAACTGTGGGCGCTTTGCGCATTCAAAAGAACCAATCTTATTTGATAAAAGCTATGTCGCTTATCAAAGATGCTGATGTAGAATTACATATTTATGGTGGAGGACCTTTGGAATCACATCTTCAACAATTAATTAATCAAACTGGTGCAAAAGTGTTTTTAAAAGGCGTTGTAAAGAATATCGAAGAAGTTTTGCCATTGTATAATGGATTTGTAATGTCGTCAACCTTTGAGGGGTTTTCTCTGGCCGTATTAGAAGCAATGGCTGTTAAAACTCCACTATTGCTGAGCGATATTGATTCTTTTAAGGAGCAATGTGATGATACAGCATTATATTTCAGGCTTGATGATGAGCAGGATTTTGTAAAAAAAATAAATATACTGCGTAATAATAAAACAGAAAGAGATAGACTGGGAGAGGAGGCATTCCGGCGGGTAAATGAAAATTTTACTTTGTCTTATCATATGGTAGGGCTACGTCAAATATATTCAGAGGCGCATTTATAAGCCTATTTTTATGATATTTTAAAACACGATATTCATGTGTGGCATTGCCGGCTTTATAGATTTTAATCATTATTCTTCACATGCAATTTTAAAAGATTGTACGGATGTCCTTTCTCATCGTGGCCCCGATGGAAGCGGGTATGAATTTTTGCAGGAAGAAAATTTTCAGGTCGGCCTTGGTCACAGGCGTTTATCGGTAATTGATTTGAGTAATGCTGCAAGCCAGCCAATGTGGTACAAAGGTTTTTGCATTATTTTTAATGGCGAAATATATAATTATGCAGAAATAAAATCAGAATTGGGAAAGCTGGGCCATGAATTTATTTCTCATTCTGATACCGAAGTAATTCTTCATGCCTGGGAACAATGGAAAGAGCTAATGGTGCAAAGATTTATCGGCATGTTTGCATTTGTAATTTACGATACCAGTAAAAAAGAAATATATTGTTTCAGAGACCGTGCTGGTGTTAAACCGTTTTATTATTATTGGTATAATGGGTTGTTTTTATTCGCTTCTGAGCTCAAAAGTTTTCACAAACATCCAAGGTTTAAAAAAGAAATTAATCAGCAGGCAGTATATCAGTTCATACAATATGGCTTTATAATGGCGCCGTTGTCAATTTTTAATTACACTTCAAAGTTGCTACCGGGCAATTACCTTCAATTTCATATTCAGCAATCCAAATTCAGTATACGAAAATACTGGGATGTTTTTGATGCCTACAACAAACCAAAGCTGGATATAAATGAATCTGAAGCAAAAAAGCATACCGAAGAATTATTGATTTCAGCAAGTAAATACAGGATGGTGGCAGATGTTTCGGTGGGGGTATTTTTAAGTGGCGGATACGATAGTACCGCTATTACCGCATTGTTACAATCTTATCAGCAGGAGAAACTGAAAACTTTTACTATTGGTTTTTTTGAGGAAAATCATAATGAAGCCGAATATGCAAAGAAAGTAGCGGCCCATTTAGAAACAGATCATACAGAATATTATTGCACAACAAAAGAAGCGCAGGAAATCATTCCTAAAATACCGTTTTTTTGCGATGAACCTTTTGGAGATTCTTCAATCATTCCTACTACTCTTCTTTCTCAATTAGCTGGGAAAGAGGTGACTGTAGCATTAAGTGCCGATGGCAGTGATGAAACCTTTGGCGGGTATAATAAATATTCTCTTTCGCTGGATTTTATCAAAAAAATTAACAGGCTTCCAATCAGAGATTCTGTAGGAAAATTATTGAATTATGTACCTAATTCGTTACTTAGCCAATTTACAAAAAGTAAAGCAGTAGCTATAAAAAAACAAAGGATTGCTGATCTGATGCAATACCCGCAGATCACAACACCTTTAATTATGGACCATTTGTTATCCCAAACTTATTCGGATGAACAAATGAAGTTTTTAATGCAGGATGGTGTTATCAAACCAGGATCTTTCTTTGATTCACAAAATGAGTTGAATGATTTTTCCGGTCAATTGGATAAAATGCTGGCCATAGATTATAAAACTTATCTGCCTGATGATATACTGGTAAAAGTTGATAGAGCATGCATGAGTGTTTCTCTTGAAGGCCGAGAGCCATTATTGGACCACCGGCTAATAGAATTTATAGCACAACTTCCGGAAGAATTAAAAATAAAAGACGGTATTAAAAAATATCTGCTAAAAGAAATAGTTCATAATTATGTTCCTAAGGAATTAATGGACAGACCCAAGATGGGTTTTGGTGTTCCTGTATTTGCATGGCTTCGGAATGATTTAAAATATTATGCAGAAGAATTTATGAGTGAAAAAGATTTTGAACGACATGGGATATTTAAAAAAGAAGGTGTAAAAAATATTATAAATCGTTTTTTTCAGGGAGATAAAAATTTTAATAGCTTGTTTTGGTATTTATTAATATTCCAGATATGGTATAAACAATGGATGAGTTAAATATAAATTTCTCAATGAAAAATATTCTATTTATTTCTTATGATGGTATGACTGATCCACTCGGCCAAAGCCAGGTAATTCCTTACCTGGCAGGGCTTACAAAATATGGGTATCAATTTACTATACTGAGTTGCGAAAAGCCTGGGAAATATGATTTACATAAAAATTACGTGGAAGATATTTTAAAGCCTTTTCCCATAAAATGGGTTCCTATTTTGTATCATAAAAATCCTCCTGTATTGTCATCAGTGTATGATGTAATTATGTTGAAAAGAAAAGCTAGACAACTTCATGAAAAAGAAAAATTTGATATGGTTCATACCCGGCCGGGAGTGCCTGCATTAATCGGTTTGTGGATGAAGAAAAAGTTGGGTGTAAAATTTTTAAATGATATCCGGGAATTTTATGCAGACAGTCGGGTGGACGGTAGCATGTGGAATACAAAAAATATTTTTTATAAATGGATTTACAATTTTTTTAAAGAAAAGGAGCAAGAAGCTGTTGCGCAGTCTGATGGGATTGTTTGCCTTACTTATGCTGCGGAAAAAATTATAAAAGAGTGGGTGCAATATAAAAAACAAACGATGGTGGAAGTAATTCCATGTAGTGTGGATATTAATTTATTTGATCCTGCAAAAATTGATATTGAGTTAAAAAGGAGGCTAAAAGGGGGATTGAAAATAACTGATACAGATTTTATTGTGAGTTACCTCGGATCTATAGGCGGGTGGTATCTTACTGATCAAATGATGCAATTTTGCAAAATACTAAGTGACAAAATCCCTGCTGCAAAATTTTTATTTATTTCTCCTCATCAACATGAACTTATTTATGAAACTGCGGAGAGATTTGGAATTTCTCGGGAGCATATTATAGTAACACATGCACGAAGGCATGAGGTGCCGTTATTACTTTCATTGAGTGATTATTCTGTTTTTTTTATAAAATCGTGCTATTCCAAAAAATCATCATCACCTACTAAACATGGAGAAATCATGGCTATGGGAATTCCTGTCATTACTAATTCTGGTGTGGGTGATGTAGCGGAAATTGTTGAAAAATATCAGTCAGGAATTGTGTTGGAGGAACTTAATGAGCAGGCATTTTTATCAGCAAGTAATTTTGTATTAAAAGAAAGCCATTTTAATAAAACATCCATCCGAAATGGCGCGATTGAATTTTATAATTTGGAAAAAGCAGTTGAGAAATACCATTCAATTTATGCTTCAATTATGGGATGAAATATAATCCACAAAAATTTATGATCTCAAAGCCTGATTTTTTTAAGTCTGAAAAAATAAAACCAATTTAATAGGTGAGAGTCTAATACGAAATTGCTTGAGGACTTTACCTGAAATTTCCCCCAATTTATATTATTTCTTTTTGCCAATAGCATGATAGTAAGGGACGTCAGAACTAATTACAATATTAGTAAGACCTGCATTTTCCATCATTTCTCTTACCTGGGTTGCTGAAAATCTTTGTTCGAGTCGGGTTCCAAAACGGTCAAGTGAATCGTTTCGAATGATAAAAAAAGATTTGTTATGATAAGAGCTTAGTGGCAATTTTTTAGCAAGCCTGGTAAATCCTATTAGAGTAAGAAGTTTGGTAGCAAGTATAAAAGGCATATAAATTATCAGGGCCAATATATCACAAACAATTTTTTTCATAGGAACAGGGAGTTTACATATTCCGCTTCTTAATACATCGCTGAATCGGAATAAACGTGTAAAAAGCCATCCCCTGTTATCCAGGTTGTAATACAGGTAAACATAAAAATGGCCTCCCTTTTTTACTTTTTTTAAACAATCTTTAAAAGCAGCTCCTGTATTGGGTATATGATGAAGTACTCCTACACTCATTGCAAAATCAAAAGTTTCGTCTTCAAAAGGAAGTGTTTCTATGGAAGCTTTTGTTAACCTTACGTTTTTGACATTATTTAAAAGATTGGCCGCGGCAAAAATAGCATTACTAGGATCTACTGCTTCAATAAAACCTGCTTTAGCAGAAAGGTATTTGCTCCATCTGCCAGAGCCACAGCCTATGTCAATTGCATAAGTTTCCTTATTAACAATTGTTTCATCTATAATGTCAAAATATTCTTCTCCTGTCCTTTTAATATCCTTATCAGAAAAATCATTAAATTTCAACCATTCTTCTCCAAAATCGTGTACTACCTTTTTATCAATATTATTTCCATTAATATCAAAAATGTGTATCTTCTTATTCTTAACTTCTAACACTTCATCAGGAGACCTTTCATAAGCACGGATCATATTCATTAAATAAATTCGTTAAATTGGCGGCAAAAATAAGCGTATTTTTTTGTTCAAATTCTTATTCTGTTTTCTTCTTTAAAAAATCAAAATTGATGGCTACCCGGTTTCTCATTATTGGTGCAGGTTTTTCAGGAGCAGTATTGGCGCATGAATTGTCTAAGATGGGAGATTGTATAATTGAAGTTTGGGACGAAAGAAATCATATCGGAGGCAATTGCTTTACAGAAAGAGATGAAGAAACTGAAATCATGGTTCATAAGTATGGCCCACACATATTTAATACCGATAGGAAAGAAATTTGGGATTATGTAAACTCCTTCACAGAATTCCGGCCTTATGTACACCGCGTAAAGGCAATGCATAATGGGAAAGTATATTCACTTCCGATAAATCTTTATACTTTAAATCAACTCTTTGGTCAGACATTTACTCCACAAACGGCGAAGGAATTTTTAGAAAGACTGGGAGATAAAAAAATAATGCATCCAAAAAATTTTGAAGAACAGGCATTACACTTTATTGGCGAAGAATTATATCGTGCTTTTTTCTATGGTTACACCAAAAAACAATGGGGTTGTGAACCCTCCGAACTGCCTGCTTCAATTTTGAAAAGAATTCCAGTTCGTTTTAATTATGATGACAATTATCATAATAATATTTTTACAGGTATCCCTGTAGAGGGTTACACCGTATTGATTCAAAAACTATTAGACCATCCTTCCATTCATATACATCTTAATAAAAAGTTTTATTCTTCTGAGGATACAAATGAATATGCCCATGTTTTTTATACTGGCCCTATTGATGCCTATTTTAATTATGAATTTGGAAAACTTGGTTACCGGACCGTACGTTTTGAATCCTCAATTCATGAGGGAGATTTTCAGGGAGTAGCCCAAATGAATTATTGTGATGAAAATATTCCTTATACGCGAATTACCGAGCACAAACATTTTACCCCATGGGAATTACATAAAAAATCTATTATTTTTAAAGAATTCAGTAAAGAAACCGGGGAAAATGACATTCCTTATTACCCTAAACGATTAAAAAAAGATAAAGAACTCCTGGCTTTTTATAGAAATAAAGCCAATTCACTTAAAAAAATTTCATTTCTTGGGAGATTAGCTACCTATCGCTATATGGATATGCACCACGTAATAGGGGAAGCCATCAATTTCTCAAAAATATTCTCAGAAGCTTTTGAGGTAAAAAAAACACTTCCCATTTTCCCTAATAAAGAAATCGACTTTATATAGGATTTCTCTTCCCCAACAATAATTTTTCTTCCAAAAGCGTTAACTAACTGTTATCCGGAATTATTTGAAAACTAAATTCCAACTTCTATGGGAAAAATTATTGCAGTGGTTGTTACTTACAACCGGCAAAAGTTATTATCTGAATGCATTCATGCACTAAGAAGCCAGACGAGATCTGTTGACCAAATTCTCGTTGTTAATAACGGTAGTACTGATAATACCGAATACTGGCTTCAGCAACAAAGTGATGTTGATTTTGTTACTCAAAGCAATGTGGGGTCAGGCGGTGGATTCAATACAGGTATTAAATTGGCATATGAAAAAGGATTTGACTGGATATGGTTAATGGATGATGATGGGTATCCCAAAGAAGATGCGCTTGAAAAGCTTTTAGAAAATGATAGTGAAGAACTATGTTTGCGAAATTGTGCGGTAATTAATAAAGAAGATAAAAAGAGTTTTGTATGGAAAACTGCCAATTATAACAACATTGATGAAGTAAAGGATCCGGTTATCAAAAATTTTGCGCATCCGTTTAATGGAACCTTGCTTCATAAGAAAATAATTAAGAAAGTAGGATTGCCTAGAAAAGAACTTTTTATATGGGGCGATGAAACAGAATATTTTTATCGTATCATAAATAAGCATAAAATCCCCTTTTATACCAAGGCCAATAGTATTCATTATCATCCTGCTTCTGCTTATTCTTTCAAAGATGACTGGAATTATACTAATAACTGGAAAATGTACTATTATGTGCGTAACAGGTTCTTTATTCTGAAATCGAAGTATAGTAAAAATGCCGTTGTTGCTTTAACGATGTATATAGGGTTTCTGATTGCATTTTCAGGTGTTATAATTACTTTCCAAAAAACACACAAATTCAAAAAACTTAGTTTTATTTTTTGGCCAATGAAAGATGCTTTCACTAATAATTACCTGGTAACTCCTTCTGTAATATTAAACAGGCTTTCTACAAAAAATAATTACCAGCTAAGCAATTATTTCTCCGAGCAAAAAAATATATTTAAAGGTTTTATTTCTAAGCCCGTATCTCCTACCTTGCATAAACTGAAAAAGGCATAAATCGTTTGCCACATATGAATCCAGTTTAAAAATATTTGCAAATGGATTATGGCGATTTAATATTGGGTCCTTTCTATATTCTTCTACTTTATTTTTTCTTTCGTGCAAAAAGAAAAAAGTATGAAGATCCCTTGATTCAAAAATATCATAGGCAAGGTTTTTGGATAAAGATAATCGGATGTATTGCATTCATTATTTACAATACCTATTTATCTCCAGGGGATTCTATTTACTTATATCAGAAAGAAGGGAAAGCCATATACCATCTTATTTTAAATAATTCGGATAATCTGAAATGGTTATTTAAAACCGGGAGAGCTTTTGATATCAGTTTGTTAAGTGATAGAAGTAATGCTGGGTATTTCCATTCTGAAGCAAATTTTTTGACAATAAAATTAGTGACCGTATTTTCATTTTTCACAGCGGCGAAATATGCAGCTACCAATCTTATTTTTGCAGCTATTGCCTTTTCAGGCGTTTGGAAACTTTTTCTTTTTTTTTATTGGCAATATCCAGCAAAGCACAAAAAGTTTGCCATTGCCATTTTATATTTTCCTACGTTTGTATTCTGGAGTTCAGGTATATTAAAAGATACAATCTGTATTGCCGCATTGGGCTGGATCACATATGCCGGTTATGATTTATTTTATAATAAAAAAAGCTTAATAAAAAATCTCATTTACATTTTTGTTTTCGGTTATTTATTAGCGGTTCTTAAAGTTTATATATTACTTGCTTATGCACCGTTTTTTATTTTATTTATAATCCTTAAAAATGTGCAAGGGGTTAGGGTCAGAATATTAAGATTCTTCCTTGCACCCTTTTTAATAGCCTTAAGTGTATTTGCTTTTACCAATATCCTCACTTCGTATAATGATGAATTGGGAGTTTATGGAATAGATGATGTTACTTCTAGTATTTCCAGTTTAAATGCAGCGTTTGAACAAAAAAATGGTGATGAGGATGCAGCCTCTAATTTTAAACTTGGAGTAAATTATGATGGTTCTTTTACGAGTTTGTTGAAATGTGCTCCGGTAGCAATAGCCACTACTTTTTTCCGTCCGTTTATCTGGGAAGCTCATAAAATTTCCCAGCTTTTGGCTGCATTAGAAAGCCTCGTACTCATGTATTTTACATTATACATTATTTTTAAAAGCGGTTTACTCGGTTTTGTCAGAATAATATTAACTGACCCTCTTATTATGTATTGTTTTTTATTTTCCCTGGTTTTTGCCATGTTTGTAGGAGTGAGTACATTAAATTTCGGAACACTGGTTCGATATAAAATTCCATGTCTCCCTTTTTATGCTATTTCATTATTTCTTATTTACGAGAAGGTTAAAGAAAAATCTCTCCGTAAGTCCTTGCAAAAGGCTAGCACACAAAAATTAAATACACTTATACCTGCTGTTTCCTAAACCGAGATTCAAAATGATTTGTCAACAATGTAAAGTTTCATATTAGCTTATAATAAAGTTATTTTGCATTAAATAAAAATCCAGAAAAACAATGTGCGGTATTGCGGGAACAGTTAATTCCAGTTTTTCATATGATGAAGTCACTAGGAAAATGAGGCATCGTGGCCCCGATGAGCAAAATGGATATCAAAGCAAAAATGTAATTTTTTTTCACCTACGTCTTTCCATTCTTGATATAACTGGCGGCAAACAACCTATGCGCCTGGGAGATAAGTATGCTATTGTTTTTAACGGGGAAATATATAATCATGAGGAAATAAGAAGTCAGTTCAATATTGCCGGAAATACATCTTCTGATACTGAAACACTTTTGCTTTTATATGATAGGTTTGGCACTGAGTTTCTTAAATACCTGGATGGAATGTTTGCTTTTGCCATTCATGATAAAATTAAAAATGAAATTTTTATTGCCCGCGACCGGGCAGGAAAAAAACCTTTTTATTATTATTTTGATCATCAGAAATTTGCTTTTGCCAGCGAATTGAATTGTCTAAAAAGTATGGTTCCCCTGGAAATTGATAGCAATAATTTCTATGAATACCTGAGACTTGGATCTTTTTACCGGCAGCATACACCTTATAAAAATGTAACTGAGTTAAAGGCAGGAAGTTTCCTTCTTATTAATTGCAATGAACTTTCAATTGCTGAAACCCGGTGGTGGAATATCAATGATTTTTATCAACAAAAAAGCACCGATTCTTTTGAAGATAGTTTACAAAAAACGAATGATCTATTGCACATTGCTATAAAAAGAAGATTAGAATCAAGTGATCTTGAGGTAGGCAGTTTCTTAAGCGGAGGAATTGATAGTGGTCTTGTAACAGCTATTGCCAGTGGGTATAATAAGAATCTGAAAACATTTACCGTTTCTTTTGACGGCGCTTATAATGAAGCGCCCCTTGCAAAATTGGTAGCTGAAAAATATCAAACGCATCATACTGAAATAAAAATTTCATTTGGGAATCTTAAAAATGATTTGGAAAATATTTTATGTAATTATGGTGAACCTTTTTTTGATAGCTCGGCAATACCCAGTTATTATGTAAGCCAAGAAGCAAAAAAGCATGTTACCGTCGTGCTCAATGGCGACGGTGCTGATGAGCTTTTTGGAGGTTATAGAAGATATGTTCCCTTTGCCCGGTATGATTTTTTTAAAAAAAATATTTTAGTTAAAAAAGGGGCTGCATTTTTAAAATACGCTTTGCCTGCTTCTAATAATAAAAAATCGCTTTACAATTATTTATATCGTTTGGCTTCATTGGCTTCTAAATCTGACCTGGAAATTTACCTTTCTGCTGGCGTAGATATTTTTGAAGATTATCAGCAGAATATTATAGATCCCGGATTTGATTATTTGCAGGAAATAAGGAAAGATTTTGATATAGTAGCTAAAAGCAACTTGTCGGGACTGAAAAAGATTATGAATCTTGATTTTGACACCAATCTTTTCGGAGATCTTTTAGTAAAAATGGATATTGCTACCATGGCTAATTCGCAGGAAGGAAGGAGTGCTTTTCTTTCTAAAGAATTATTGGAATACATTCCTTCACTTCCGGATAATTATAAAATAAAAGGGAAAGCTACCAAATTTCTACTGCGGCAATTGGCTACCCAATACCTACCTCCGCTTTTAGTTAATCAACCAAAAAGAGGATTTGAAATACCATTAAAAAGCTGGATAAACAACGAATTAAAAGAACCTCTTTTTGATTATCTTTCATCGGGTGATTGCTTTTATAGAAATTATGTAAATGCGATATTTGTAAAGGATCTTTTGAATAATAAGGTCAGAATTTCGGATGAAAAAAGGGCCAAAATTTTATGGACACTTTTATCAATGGAGATATGGCATAGAAAAGTCTACCTCGATTCATCTGTTTAAAGCAACAAACTACTTAAATAATCAAGTTTTGAAATGACCGTGAATTAAAGGGTCTTTTGAATAAACACAATGAAGATTTGTAATGGTTTGCAAATCGTAAACGTTCTATAATGCATAACAGTCCTGCAAAAAAATTAATTCGCATTACTACGGTACCTATGGCGCTTCATGTCCTTCTTCCCGGGCAATTAAGGTTTATGAATGAAAACGGCTTTGAAGTGGTGATGATAAGTGCAGGAGGAGAAAACCTGGAACAGGTAATTCAAAATGAAAAATGCAGGCACATAATAGTACCAATGACAAGAAAGATTACCCCTGTGCAGGACATAAAATGCCTTATCCAGCTTATAAAAATATTTAAAAGAGAAAAGCCCGACTTGGTTCATTCGCATACTCCCAAAGCTGGTTTGCTGGGTATGCTGGCGGCAAAAATCAGTGGTGTAAAAATACGGATTCACACAGTTGCCGGCCTTCCTTTAATGGAAGCAACCGGATTCAAATATGCCTTGTTAAAACAAATGGAAAGGGTGACTTATTTTGCAGCAAACCATGTATGGCCCAATAGTAATTCTTTATATCGTTTTATAAAAGAAAATAAACTTACCAGTGAAATTAAATTAAAAGTGATTGGCAGCGGATCTTCTAATGGTGTGGTCAGTAGCAGATTTAATAAAGAAAATCTTGACAAGAAATTTGTAGAATCCATTAAAGAAAAAATCAATTACGATTCTGCAAATACTTACCTTCTTTGCATAGGAAGATTGGTGAAAGATAAAGGAATTGTTGAACTGGTAAATGCCTTTTCGTCTTTGCAAAAAAACAATCCTTATTTAAGATTAATCCTTGTTGGAGTATATGAGCCATCACTGGACCCATTACCAGAAAATACATTAAGACAGATATACAACAGCGATTCTATCATTAACGTGGGCTGGAGCGATAAGGCTGAATATTATATGGGACTAGCCAATCTTTTTGTTTTCCCTTCCTATAGAGAAGGCTTCCCCAATGTATTACTTGAGGCAGGAGCCATACAATTACCAATTATCTGTAGCCGCATTCCAGGCAATGTAGATATTGTAACTCACAATTCAACCGGTCTTCTTTTTGAAAAAAAAGATGACCAGGATTTATTCGAAAAATTAAAATATGCAATAGAGCATCCTGACCAAATGATAGCAATGGCGAACCGGTTGCAGAAACATATCAGGACTTTCTATGAACGCGAAATATATTGGAAGATTTTGCTTGGCGAGTATAAGAATTTAGTTTAAAGTATTTCATTTGGAATAAATCAACATAAATTCATTTTTGATCCTTAATTTTAAAATTATGACGAGAATTAATTTAGCCTCGGATATCCTGTTTATTGGGAAAAAGGACGATTATTTTTCCAAAGTTGCTGCAGATTATTTAAAAGAAAATATACCATCTGCTATTATTGTTTATAGTGCAAAATCGGATCCTATACCCGACATAGTAAAAGACTGGAAAGGAGATTATCTCATATCCTATCTTTCGCAATGGATTATTCCTGCCAGCATATTAGCAAATGCCAAAGAAGGAGGAATCAATTTGCACCCCGGAAGTCCTGATTACCCTGGTATTGGATGCACTAATTTTGCTATTTATAACCAGGCCAAAGAGTTTGGAATTACCTGCCATTATATGGAGGCAAAAGTAGATACTGGAGCCATTATAAAAGTAAGCCGTTTTCCTATTCATAAAAATGATACGGTATATTCTTTAACACAGAGATGTTATGCCAATATCCTAAATGTTTTTTTTGAATTAGTCGATGATTTTCTAAAGGGTGTCAAACCTGGATTAAGCCAGGAACAATGGAAAAGGACACCCTATACCCGCAAAGAGTTGAACGAGCTGTGCGTGTTAACAACAGAAATGGATGAAGAAGAGATAAACCGAAGGATAGCAGCTACTACATTTGGCGATAAAGCCTGGGCCTATTTTCAATTAAACGGTCAAAATTTTTATTTAAATCTGAATGATTAATGAAATCAAAAAAGAAAGAAATTGTGGAATGTGCCATTCATCTGAATTGGTTAATGAGAATCTCTGATGTTGCTTTTTCAAAATACCTTTCCAATAAATTTTATTTGCATGCGCTCTGTTTAAAAAAGAGCAATGAGGCTGTGTATAAATACATTATAGAGAAGGCTCCCGTCTGGCCAGATTATCTGCAACCCGATATGATTAATTTACTAAATCATTATGATATATGGTTTACTCAATTTGAAGACTTCAGGGCTAAAAAAAAATTTGAATTGAATGAACCATTTGTTTTTTATCATCTTGATGAACAGAGCGCTTATCCCAAAGCAGCGGTCCAAAAAATTATGACTTTTTTTAATGATTTAACTGATGCTAAAATGCAGTAATTGACAGAAGTAGCAGATTTCATAGCAGGATAATTCTTTAAATACTTCTTTAATTTGTTCAATATTCCTTTCATTTCTTAGTTGAAGAATTTTTCCTTTGAGTCTCCTTTGTTATATATTTGCTGGCAAGAAAAAAAAATTATGAAAGTTTTGGTCACAGGAGGTGCAGGGTATATAGGTTCTGTATTGGTCCGTCAGTTATTAAATAAAGGATATAAGGTAAGGGCATTTGATAGTTTAAAATTTGGTGGGGAGGCGTTGTATGATGTGATGCTTCATCCGGGTTTTGAATTTATGAAAGGTGATGTCAGGAATGCAGGTGAAGTAACAACAGCTCTTGACGGGATTGATGCAGTAGCTCATCTTGCTGCTATTGTGGGTGATCCTGCCTGTAAGAAATTCAGTGAAGAAGCTAAAGAAACTAACTGGGAAGCTAGTTTAGCTTTATTTGAGCAGGCAGAAAAAGCCGGTATAAAGCGTTTTGTGTTTGCAAGTACCTGTAGCAATTATGGAAAAATGCCAGATCCTGATTCTTTTGTTACAGAAACATCTGCTTTAAACCCTGTCTCATTATATGCGGAATTAAAAGTAAAGTTTGAAAAATATCTGTTAGAAGAAAAAAAGAATTCTAATATATGTAGCACAGCTTTGCGATTCAGTACCGTTTATGGATTTTCTCCACGTATCCGCTTTGATCTTACGGTGAATGAATTTACCCGCAATGCCGCCATTCATGCTAAACAGGAAATATGGGGTGCTCAGTTTTGGAGACCCTACTGCCACGTGGATGACCTTGCAAGGGCTGTGTTGCTCGTATTTGAAAGCGCTGAAGAAAAAGTAAGGGCAAATGTATTTAATGTCGGTACTACAGAAGAAAATTACAATAAAGGAATGATAATAGAAGAAATATGCAAGGTGGTTCCCGGCACAGAGGTGAATTATGTAGAAATGAATGAAGATCCAAGAGATTATAGGGTTAATTTTGACAAAATAAAAAACGAATTGGGCTATACCATCACCAAAAAAGTGCCGGATGGAATAAAGGAAATTTATACCCTTTTAAAAACCGGAATCATCACAGACCCTTTCGCTCAGAAATTTAAAAATATTTAACTGGTTAAACATAAATTACAATTGCTCTTGTCTTTTAGGCAAGAGCAATTTTTTTTAATAGGTTTGCATCTGCTAAAGATTATGATCCTGAATTAAATATCTCTTTATGTTACTTTTGAGTGGCCCCAATATGGGAGGAAACGAATTGAAATACATCACAGAATGCATTGAAACCGGATGGGTAAGCAGCGTAGGGGCCTATGTAGATAAGTTTGAAAAAATCAGCGCAGAGTTTGCCGGCACCAAATACGCAGTAGCAACCAGCAGCGGAACTACAGCCTTGCACATTTGTTTGGTTTTAATGGGAGTCAATGAGAATGATTTGGTCATCACTCCCAATATTACTTTTGTGGCTACCTTGAATTCCATTAAGTATACTGGCGCATCACCGGTTTTATTGGATACGGAGGAAAATAACTGGCAAATGGATCTGGATCTCTTGGAAGAATTTCTGATAAATGAAACTATTCAAAAACAAAATGTTTGTTATCACAAAGTAACAGGCAAAAGAATCCCTGTGATTATGCCCGTACATGTATTGGGTAATATCGGAGATATGGATAGATTATTATTACTTGCCCGACGGCATAATCTTACTGTAATTGAAGACAGTACTGAAGCATTAGGAAGTTATTACAAAGGCCAACATGCAGGAAGTTTTGGGCTGTTAGGTACATTCAGCTATAATGGAAACAAGATAATCACTACCGGTGGAGGGGGTATGATTGTCACCAATGATGAATCACTTGCAAAAAAGGCAAAGCATCTTACCACACAGGCCAAAAGCGATCCGTTTGAATACATGCACGATGAGATTGGATACAATTATCGACTGGTGAATGTAGCTGCTGCAATGGGAGTGGCACAAATGGAACAATTGCCAGCTTTCCTTACGCGAAAAAAAGAAATTATTCATTTTTATAAAAATGAATTGGAAGGGGTGGGTGATATTGAATTTCAAAAAATAAACGAAGATGTAAATCCCAATTGGTGGATGCCTACAATAAAATCTATAAGCCAAAGGGAAATATTAAAAATTTTGAATGACAATAAAATGCAGAGCCGGCCTTTTTGGGTACCAATGAACCAACTTCCTATGTTTGCCAAAGATCTATATTATAAAAAAACAGATCGCTCCGATTTTTTGTATAAGCACTGTCTTAGCATTCCATGCTCTACTAATATTACCGATAAAGAATTAAAGGAAGTAACTGAGAAAATCAAAGAGGTTTTTTAGCCGGAATTTTGATCCTTTTTATATATTAAGTTCCTTTGTTAATATGAATAGAACATTATAAAAAAACAGAAAAAGTTTTTATGTATAAACTGCTTAAACGTGCTATAGATTTATTGATAGTCACTATTGTTCTTATTTTGTTATCACCGGTTTTTATTCCTGTCATGATCATTTTATTATTGACAGGAGAGCATGAAGTTTTTTATTTACAGAAAAGAGTCGGATATAAAAACAAGCCATTTTATATATGGAAATTTGCAACCATGCAAAAGGGCAGTTCAAAAATAGGGACCGGTGAAATAACGCTTAGAAACGACCCCAGAGTAACCCGTTTTGGTAAATTTTTGAGAATAAGCAAAATTAATGAGTTGCCTCAGGTTATTAATGTCTTTAAAGGAAATATGTCTATCGTAGGGCCAAGGCCTTTAATGCAGGTTAGTTTTGATTTATATACTGATGAAGTAAAAAATAAGATTTATAATTCAAAACCCGGGATCACTGGCATTGGTTCTCTTATTTTCAGAGATGAGGAAAAAATTATTTCAGAAGCAAAAGATCCCAGGAAAATGTATGCTTCTATTTATCCTTATAAAGGAGAACTGGAATTATGGTATTGCGAACATGCTTCAACATATACCGATATTCTAATCATATTTCTTACCGCCTGGTCCATTATCTTCCCTCACAATCATCTTGCTAATGCTTTCTTTAAAGATCTTCCCCAAAAAGACTGAGTTTCTCTTTTTTTTTAAATACAAATCTTAAATTTGGTTTCTCTATTTTTGTTATAGAGATAAATAAATATGACTCAACATTCTGAAGATTTTGAACTTTTACAAGACTTTAAAGAACCGGCAACGAAAGAACGGGCATTTACTGCTATTATAAAAAAATACCAGGAGCGGTTATATTGGCATATAAGAAGAATGGTGGTAGATCATGAAGATGCCAATGATGTGTTACAGAATATGTTTATTAAAGTCTGGAAAGGATTGGAAAACTTCCGGGAAGACAGCCAGCTATATACCTGGCTTTATCGTATTGCTACTAATGAATCGCTGACTTTTCTTACCCAGCAGAAAAAAAGAAGTTCTGTTTCTTTAAGTGATGATGAGAACGGGCTGAGCAATAAATTGAGAAGTGATAGCCATTTTGATGCTAATAAACTGGAATGGAAACTTCAATTGGGCATACAAAAATTACCCGAAAAGCAGAGACTGGTTTTTAACCTGAGATATTATGATGAAATGCCTTATGAAGAAATGAGCCGTGTGTTGGAAACGAGTGAAGGTGCCTTAAAAGCCAGTTATCATCATGCGGCAAAAAAAATTGAAGAATTTATTTTAAATAATTAAACTTAAAGGTGTTTTGATAGTCCGAAAATGGCAATGAATAAACAAAATGACATATCAGACGAAATAAAAAGCATAAGCCCCTTATTAGCTTCCATTGAAAAAATTAACGTTTTTTCAATTCCGGAAAATTATTTTAATGGTCTTTCAGAAAGGATATCTGTTTATACTTTTCTGAATGTAAATGATAAAACTGATTTTAATAAAAATAATGCAGGTCGGGTACCTGATGGATATTTTAACACTTTAAGCGACAATATTCTCGCTAAAATAAAAAATTCGGAACCAGAGAGTGCAATTGAAGAATTACAAAAATTATCTCCTTTTTTAGTTTCGCTGAAAAATATTAATGTATTTACTGTGCCTCCGGGCTATTTTGAGAATATCAACGATACTTTGATTAATAAGTTGCAAAATCATCCGGCAAAAATTGTCTCCATCAATAAAGTTAAAACCTGGTGGAAATATTTAGCAGCAGCAGTAATTACAGGAGCTATTGCTATAAGTTCTTTGCAGATTTTTAATAGCTCTCCTGATATGCAAAAGAATAATACAGTAGTTACAGAATCAAGTGGACTTTCAGATTATATACAATCTTCAATGCAGTATAAAACACCCGAGCAGGTGGATAAAGGTATTGCCAGTTTAAGTGATAATGAAATCATGAAATATCTCGAAAAACATGGTAATATAATGGATGACGCTACTCTTGCAAATGAAATAGATACAAAAGAATTACCTGCTGCAACCGATTATTTAACTAATGATAATGCATTGGACAATTATCTAAACTCTATAGACGATCAAAGCATAAATAAAAAAACTCCTTAAGATGAAAAAATGTTTACTCTTGTTTTTAGTGATTATTGGAAGTATTTCGATTGCGAAATCACAAAATGACAGGCCTCGTGCGGAAAAAATTCAAGCATTAAAAATTGCATTCATAACTCAAAAATTACAACTCACGTCTGCGGAAGCAGAAAAATTCTGGCCGGTTTATAATCAATATGATAATGAAATAAGGAACCTTCGGGTGAATAATCGAAATGGGGATGTATTGGATAATGAAGAAAAATTATTGGATATAAGGAAAAAGTATAAGCCTGCTTTTGAAAAAATTCTTGGCCCCCAAAAGCTAAATGAATTATTTAATGCCGAGAAAGACTTCCGTAATGTTTTAATAAAACAGCTTAGAAACCGCAATCAATAAGCGATGAAGTAAAATTAATTTTTCTATTATAAATATTTTAAATGAAATGTTGGGGAAAGTAAAAATTCTCCTATTTTTGTAACTAGGTGTTTTTCATAGGTTAGCAACGGCCGGCCCTTTTTAGGGCAGGCCTTTTTTATGCTTTATAGAATGGAAATTTAATATCGTGGTAAAAAAGGAAAGTCCATTTTTCTTCTCCTCCTTGTTTCCACCACTTTTGTCTTAATTCCATTGCCTTAGCTCCATCAAAATCGTACTTTGCTTTAAAACGGTTTTTCATTTGTTGTAATTGAGGAGCTACATCTCCCCCAAAAAAAACAATGTCATTGTTTTCTATTATTTTGAAAACCTGGTGGAATGGGCAATGAGCGCCCGTGTGTTCATAATAAATATATTCATCTATCACGCCATTCCCTTCGATAAACTTGACTTTTCCACTTTTTTCTAATAAGAAAAAATCTTCTTTATAATAAGAAGGAAAACCTTTTTCCAAAGCAAAATTCCATTCATTTTTATTGATAAAATACTCAGCGTTTTCAAACCCTGCGATTTTTTTATTGGGTTGTGCTATTCCTCCCGAATGGTCTTTATGAAGATGCGATAACAGCACTTTGGTTACATCGGTTGCGTTAATTCCATTAGCCGCTAAATTTTTATGGATTTGTAATTGTCCATTTTTATCCGCAAAGCCAAGCCCGGTGTCCAGCACAAGAATATCTTTGGAAGTAATGATGGCAAAGGGTTGAATTTCTACTAAAAGACTCCCTTTATTCCTTTGCTGCAGATCTTCTTTTTCTTTGTCAAAAGGGATAAATTTTTTGGATTGGTCAACAGTAAAAGCTCCTTCGCTTAATGGAATTATTTTTAGCATGAAACATGATTTTGGGTATTAACCAGATTTAATAATACAGTAAAAAAAGGTATTGATAAAATTATCTCAACACCATTTGCCGGTCTGCATCAAGCCGGACCATTATAAAAATCAAAATAGTAAAAGTTAATAATGATGAGCCTCCGTAACTCATCAGCGGTAAGGTAATTCCGATAACCGGAGCCAGCCCTACTGTCATACAAATATTAATAGATACATGGAAAAATAAAATGGCTGCTACGCTATATGCATAAACTCTGCTGAATGTGCTTCGTTGTCTTTCGGCTATAAATACAATACGCAGCATAAATAAAATATAGAGAATTATAACAAGTGAGCTCCCCCAAAAACCAAAATTTTCACCTACAGAAGTAAAAATAAAGTCTGTGTGCTGTTCCGGTACAAAATCTCCTTGTGTTTGTGTTCCTTTTAAAAATCCTTTTCCCCAAATACCTCCGGAGCCAATTGCAATTTTTGATTGCTTTACATTATAGTTCTCAGCAGCTTTTTTTGTTTTTTTTAATTTAAGTTGTTTTTCCTTTTCTTGTGTGTTTAGTTCAGTTGTTGTTGCATCAGGAACATAATCAACGCCAAAGGTGTTCATAATTCTCTCTACCTGGTACGGCTGTAAAACATGTTTAAAAATATATGGCACTGCAAACCTTTGGATACTTACACATAACATCCAGAGTCCAAGAATTACAATTAAAATACCCTTGTCACGTTTAATGCTTTTCCTTAAAAAATAAACCGAAAAAGCAGCAATTCCTGTTAGAATAATTGCCAGTGTATTTTTTTCTACTAAAATGGTGGCAACTACCAATATTGCAAATGAGAAACCAATGCTGAGATAAATTGGTGGTAAACCTTCCCTGTACATTGGTATGAGGAAAGCGAAATATACTAATGCTAACCCCGTTTCATTTTGCAAAATAGAAAACATCGCGGGAGTTAAGATAATAGCCGCAGCAATTAATTGTGAGCGCGTATTTTGAAAATTGGTTTCGGGCTGGGAAAGATATTTGGCAAGTGCAAGTGCTGTAAATATTTTACAGGTTTCTACAGGTTGTAGATTAAAAAAGCCAAGTGGAATCCATGATCTTGAGCCATTAATATCTTTACCCACAACGAAAGTGGCCATCATCAATAAAATGCCAAAGGCATAGCTTATGTTAGCTGTTGCTGTAAATAATTTACTATCAGTAAGTAATATAAAAATAGCTATTAATGCAGATATTCCAAAGAAAAGCAATTGCCGTGCATAGTTCTTTTTTAATCCTACAATATTTTGAATAATGTTTTCGCCATGATGATATTCTACAGAAAAAATACAAAGCAGGCCTATAGAAACAAAAATAAAATATAGCCAAATGGTTACCCAATCAATTCCCTTCGATATTATTACCTGTTCGCGCATTAAATATTAATGGATAGTTTTGATTAAAGAATTGATACGATTTGTTTTTTGTTTTTCCGGCAATAAAGCGGGCTCAGTATTCTTGTTTATCTTTTCTTCTTTTTTAGGAGTATCTGAATTATCAACAGAAGTTTCTTCCTGATTTGACTTTTTCAATTTTTCTAAACCTTCCATGTCATCTTCATCATCAAGGCCCATAGAATCTTTCAATGTTTTTATATACCCTTTTTCAATAAGATACGAAGTATCTTTTGAATGTACTAAAGAATCCCGGTACTTAATAGCATCATAAATGCGGGTGGGCATCAGGTCTAATTTTGAAATAGTTTCTATTTGGGCCTTTCTGTCTGGTTCTGTTATGGAATCTCTTAGATATTTTTCAATCATTAAACTGGCAATGGGGGCGGCAGAAGATGCTCCAAATCCTGCATTTTCGCAAATAACAGCAATAGCTATACGAGGATTTTCTCTTGGGGCAAAAGCAGCAAATAAAGCATGATCTTTTTGTTTTACTCCTTTATAGTAATTTTCCACAGTGCCGGTTTTGCCACACATTACTATTCCGGGAATTTTGGCAGCAGCGCCGGTTCCTCTATCCATCACTCCTTGCATTCCGTCAAATACAGCTTCAAAAATGCTGTCAGAAATATTCAGCGGGTGATGCCTTAGTTTAAAAGAATCAAGCAGGCCATATTTATCTCCACCATCGATAGAATCTATCATGTGAGGAGTTATAAACCAACCTTTATTAGCGAGATAAGCCATCTCATTGGCAATCTGTAGGGGAGTCACATCTACTTCGCCTTGTCCGATACTTACTGAGCGGAAAGTGCAAAAATTCCAATGCCCGTCGCCATACATTTTATTATAAGTTCTTGGTGTAGGGATTTTTCCTGATTTTTCAGATGGAATATCAATCCCTAATTTATTGCCAAGACCAAAGGCATACATATAGTTATCCCATACTTTAAGACTGCTATCGACAGAGCCATACTTTGGATTGTTAATAACCCGCTGCATAACATTAGCAAAATAAGTATTACATGAAACTGTAATGGCTCCTTTCAAATTAAAATTACCGGGATCTAAACAGCCCATAGGTCTGCCGCAACCATAAAAAGCGCCCGTGCATAAAAAAGTAGTGGAGGGAGTGATAACCCCTTCCTGTAAGCCAATTAAGGCCTGTAAAGTTTTAAAAGTAGAGCCTGGGGGATAATAGGCATTTACAGTACGGTTAATCATCGGTGAACGAGGATCAAGAAGTATTTGTGCAAAATGTTTTTTTCTTTCGGATCCTGTTAGCAAATTAGGTTTGTAAGTAGGACTGCTTACCATCGCAAGTACACCACCGGTTTTGGGGTCAATAGCTACGATCGCGCCTATTTTATTTTCCATTAAATGTTCACCCAGCATCTGAAGGTCTATATCCAGTGACATATGAAGATTTTCTCCGGGTACAGCGGCAGTATCAAACCGTCCATTATCCAAATGATCCGTCAACCTGTTTTTATTATCTCTTTTCCAATATTCAATTCCTCTTTGACCCATTAAGACCTTTTCATAACTGCGTTCTAACCCGGTTTTTCCGGCATAATCTCCTATTTGATAACCCTCACTGGAATGATTTTTTAAAAACGAGGAATTTACTTCTGATAAATAGCCTAATATATTTCCTGCTGCATCATAGGGATAATCGCGTACCGGTCTTTCCTGTAAATAAAATGCAGGCACAAACTTGAACATACTTTCATTAAGCCGGGCAATTGTTTCTTCTGGTAATAAAGATTCAAAGGCGGACGGGCGATAGCTTCTGTTCTTAATAATAGCGGTGAGAATTCTTTTTTTAAATTCAGTAGTATCAATTTTTAATATCCGGCACAATGCGGCAGTGTCGAGGTTCATTCCTCTTATTTTTCCGGGAGTAACCATCAGGTCATAAGTAACTGTATTCCTGAGTATGGCTCTTCCTTTCCGGTCAAATAAGATGCCTCTGTCAGGATAAATAACTTTCCTGAATTTCCCCTGTTCATCTGCCATTATTGAATACTTTGTATCCAATACCTGTAAAGTGAAAAGCCGGAAAATAATTATTACTCCCATTAAAAGGATCATGGCAATAATAATATTTTTTCTAGACTGGTTAAACACAGGTAAAGATTATATGATTCCGGAAATTAAGAAAGCAAAAAATACCCGGCAAAATTAATACAGTCTATACTGTATTTGTCCTAAATCTTTGTTTTCTTGGAAATATTAATTCTACTAACAGAATTAATATTAAACTTATTGCTGTGGAAAGTAATGATTTTATAATAAAATAAAAATAGCCTCCGGTTTGCAACGCTTCCAAAAAGAAGAGAAAAGTATGATGTATAAAAGTTAAAATAGCCAGGTAAGTAAAATACGGGGTAAACCCCATGCTTTTTATTGAAGGTTCATTATAATTGGTTTCGGCTCCTTCCTGGGAAATAAGCAAATTGATTAAAAACGGTCTCAAATAAGCAATTAAAACACAAGGAGCAGTATGTAAACCATATGTTTTTGTAAAACAGTCCAGGGTAAAGCCGAGGGTAAATCCTAATAACATTTGTGTACGCCTGCCCATTTTAAATGGTAACCACAATATGAATAGAAAATAAATATAAGGAGTAACCAGTTGGTGCAAAGGAGGGATTTGATTAAGTACAAATACCTGTACCAATATAAAAAGTGAAAACCGGATGATATTTTTTATCAGGCTACTCATTTACTCTTTACTTTTTTTAAAAGCTGCTGTGGTTCTTCCTTCTGAATATTATTAATAATGTAAGAATACTGAATAGTTTGAAAATTAGCGGCAGGTTTTATTCTTACGACATAAGTACTTTTTGTTTGATCATTTATGATGTCTTTTACAAAACCAATTAATAAACCGGGTGGAAATTTATCAGAAAATCCACTCGTGATTACTGTGTCTCCACTAGAGATCTTGACTGTTTTAGGAATATCTTTCAATAATAAAACGTCCCGCGATTTTCCATCCCAGATTACTGTCCCGGTCTCACCGCTTTTCTTCAGCCTCGCACTTAAATTACTTTGCTGATGAAGTAAACTCATTACTACAGCATAATTACTGCTCACATCCATTACTGAACCTATCACAGCATTATTTATATCTATCACCCCCATGTCTGGAAGTATTCCCTGATTTGCGCCCCTGTGTAATTCAATATAATTATTGGGTTGGCTGACCGAATTTTGGATCACTTTAGCCTGCATGTACCAATATTTTCTCTGGTGGTCTTCCGGATTTATTTTGAAGGTGTCAATAACAAGTTTATTCACTGTGTCAGGTATTTCATAATCCTGCTTTAGTTTGTTATAAAGTACTTCATTGGCTTTTACCAGAGAATCATTAGTTTTTTTTAATTGAAAATAATATTCCACAGTATTAAATTGCTTGCTGATCCTACCTGTAATTTCGTTGGCCGTAGCAGAGTAAACGGTATGGTGATACCGATTATAACTGAAGAGCATATATAATGACAAACCCATCAGAAATAAGAAGAAAAGTAAATTAAAATAAATGCGGATAAAAAGAAAAATATTGCGCATGGTTTCATCCGGGCTGCGTAAACCAAACAGCCATTTTATAAAATTGAAAATAATTATTCACGCAAATCTAACAATCCTTAGAGGAAATACATTAAAGAACAATGTGTCATTAAAAAATTAACGCATTACAAAAGGATATCTATCGTAATGTTTTAAAGCCAATCCAGTTCCTCTTACTACACTTTTCAGCGGATCGTCTGCAATGTGAACGGGTAATTTGATTTTAGCTGCCAGCCTTTTATCAAGCCCTCTTAGCAAAGCGCCCCCACCGGTTAAAT
Organism: Bacteroidota bacterium; assembly: GCA_030706605.1. Classification (GTDB taxonomy): domain Bacteria; phylum Bacteroidota; class Bacteroidia; order Chitinophagales; family Chitinophagaceae; genus Ginsengibacter. The sequence goes on along the minus strand of JAUZOE010000006.1, from coordinate 159,312 downwards.
ATAATCCGCGGCGATAAATATCTGAAGCCAACTCCGGAGGTGTGGTTTCTAATGCTTTTAAAATTCCTTCTTCAATTTTGAAAATAGATTTATCAAGAGCTTCGGCAATTTCCTGATAGCTTACCATTATTTGCTTAGGGATGCCTGTTACTAAATCACGTCCGTTTACCGGCATATCTTCAGGAGGGTTATCAATATCTTTCATTGCAGCGCCAATCTGAATTTTTATTTGCTCTGCAGTACGTTCTCCAATTAGCAGACTATGGTAACGACGAAGGGCTTCCATAATATCTGCAGTAAATTCATCACCGGCCACTCTTATCGATTGGTCACAAACAATACCAGCAAGGGCAATAACAGTAATTCCTGTGGTACCTCCACCAATATCTATGATCATATTTCCTACAGGTTCTTCTACATCAATGCCAATACCAAGAGCTGCAGCCATAGGCTCATGGAGAAGATAAACTTCTTTGGCTCCCGCTTGTTCGGCGCTATCTCTTACAGCACGTTTTTCTACTTCAGTAATGCTGCTTGGAATACAAATCATCATCCGCCAACTTGGGGGAAATAAGGGTTTTTTGGGATATATTTTCTTGATCATCTCACGGATCATCAATTCTGCAGCATTAAAGTCGGCGATTACGCCATCTTTTAAAGGACGCACCGTGCGAATACTTTCATGAGTCTTTTCATGCATCATGAGTGCCTTTTTTCCTACAGCTAAAATATTTTTTGGATTATTGCGGTCCAATGCTACTATTGAAGGTTCATTTACTACTACTACATCATTATGAATTATTAGTGTATTAGCAGTTCCCAGGTCAATCGCTATATCTTGTGTAAAAAAATTAAAAAGGCCCATGTTTTATTTAGGTATATTGAAAAATTACTAATGCCTGCAAAGTTGTGGAAATAAATTGAATTTACAACCTATAACTATAGAAGGTTTTTAAGAGAAACGACAATTAGAAATCTAAATTGTTTTAAAGTTAATTATTGTATTACAAAATTATTACTATCAGTGAATATTATTTTATTCTATAACCTGGTATAAAACGAAGTAAGAATTATAAAGAGTGAGTTTGAATAGAAAAGCATACTAAATCAATCCACAAACTCATACCCAATATCTTTCCGGAAATACATTCCCTTAAAATGTATTTGTTCCAAAATTGTTTTTGAAAGTTCAATAGCGTCGGCCAGTGTATCGGACAGGGATGACACGGCAAGAACCCTGCCACCGTTTGTAACCACTTCATTATTCCCTGGTTTGGTCCCTGCATGAAAAACCATTATGCCACCATCTTCATCTAAATGTTTTATGGCCTCAGGGTTTTGTAAATAATTAAAATCAATTGGCAGCCCGGTTGCATATTTTTCAGGATAACCGCCACTTACCGCTACAATTGTGGCCGCGTTATTTTTATTAAAAATTATTTTTGGCTGATCTAGTTTTTCCTGCCCCATGGCAATAAATAATTCTACGAGGTCATTCTGTAAACGCAGAAGCACTACTTCCGTTTCAGGATCACCCATCCGACAATTGTATTCTATCACCATAGGGTCTTCGTCCACTTTTATCAACCCAAAAAAGATAAATCCTTTATAGTCGATTTTATCTTCCTGCAGGCCTTTTATAGTGGGTTCTATAATCCGTTCCACTACTTTTTGCATAAAGTGATGAGTTGCAAAAGGCACCGGGCTGATGGCCCCCATTCCTCCGGTGTTTAAGCCCTTATCTCCCTCATTGATTTTTTTATAATCTTTTGCTTCAGGGAGCAAGACATAATTTTTTCCATCTGTCAGAACAAAAACACTCATTTCTATCCCGTCTAAAAATTCTTCTACTACTACTTTTTTTCCCGCATCGCCAAATTTTGACTGTTGTATCATCTGATCAAATTCAGCCAAAGCTTCAGCATGATTGTTACAAATAAGTACCCCTTTTCCAGCAGCCAATCCATCTGCTTTTAAAACAACCGGCAAAGGATGATTTTGAATATACTCAAGCCCCTCTTTAAAATTTCCGGAATTAAACTCTCCATATTTTGCAGTTGGAATCTGATGTTTTTGCATGAAACTTTTTGCAAATGCTTTACTTCCTTCTAATTGTGCGCCTTGGCCGGAGGGCCCGGTTATAATAATGTCCTTTATTGATTTGTTATTTTTAAAAAAATCGTAAATGCCATTTACCAAAGGTTCTTCGGGACCTACCACTACCATTTCGATGTCTTGTGAAAGACAAACATTTTTTATGGCTTCAAAATCATTTATGTCAATCGCGATATTTTCTCCAAATTGAGCAGTACCGGCATTTCCCGGGGCAATATATAATTTAGGTCGAGATTTGCTTTGGCTTAATTTCCAACAAAATGCATGTTCCCTGCCACCCGATCCAAGAATAAGAATTTTCAATATTATTTGATTTAGATAAGTTCAAAAAAGAGTTGGCAAGTTATGAAACTTAAAGTTTTCTTGTATCCCCAAAATTCCTTTTTGGCAAATAAACGGGTTTTTGGAATTTATCATTACTTTACAACCATCTTTATATATTTCTATACCATTAAAAGGGGAAACTAATGCAAAATACTATTGAACACAAGGGGCATCCGCCAGCGTTATTTATACTTTTTTTTACAGAAATGTGGGAAAGATTTAGCTATTATGGAATGCGGGCATTGCTGGTATTATTTCTTGTAACTTCTTTAACAGGAGGAGGTTGGGGATGGGATAGAAAAGACGCTCTTGAGCTTTATGCCGTTTATACCGGGCTGGTTTATTTAACACCAATTATTGGCGGCTGGATCGCCGATAAATTTATGGGCTATAGAAAAGCAGTGATTTTAGGCGCATTGATAATGACGCTTGGTCATGCATGCATGGCAATGGAAACTCATGTTTTTTTCTATGCAGGACTTACCTTTCTTATAATCGGGAACGGCTTATTCAAACCCAATATATCTTCCATCGTTGGCCAGTTATACTCTAATAAAGGGGCTAAAAAAGATTCAGCATATACTATTTTTTATATGGGAATTAATGCTGGTGCATTCCTTGGTATTTTGCTTTGTGGTTACATCGGTGAAATGGTTGGTTGGAATTTCGGATTTGGTTTAGCAGGAATTTTCATGTTTTTCGGAATGCTCCAATTTGCATTTGCCCAAAAAATATTTGGATCAATCGGGCTGTCGCCTAAAAAAGAAGAAGAACTGGCAGAGGTTAATGAATATGCCAATCCTGTAACCGAAGAAATTGTTGAAGAAAGCCATCAATCTAAAAAAATTACCCGCGACCGCATTATTGTGATTGTCGTATTTTCATTTTTTACCATTTTTTTCTGGATGGCCTTTGAGCAGGCGGGTGGTTCTATGACCATTTTTGCGAAAGATTATACTAACAGGGCATTATTGGGAAATAGTGCTTCTATTTTTAAATGGTCCAATACACTTCTTGTAATCATCCCTATGATTATTTTGACCATTGTCCTGGTTAATCTTTTCAGGCAGACCTATAAGAAGTATGCTTTGTCGAATATTTTTCTTGGAAGCAGCTTTGTGATTATTTGGGGATTGATATTCTGGATGATAAATAAAGAATTTGCTGTTCCTACGGCAGAGGTTCCGGCTTCATGGTTTGGGATTTTAAATTCATTTTTTATTATTGCCTTCGCGCCTTTGTTTTCGAAAGTTTGGGAAAGTAAATACAATCCTTCAGGACCTGTCAAATTCGGTTTGGGATTAATTTTATTAGGCGTTGGTTTTGCTATCCTTGCTTATGGAGGAAGTTCAATACAACGTGGTGCTGAAACTGCTTCAGTAAGTATGGTATGGCTTATACTGGCATACCTTTTCCATACACTGGGCGAGCTTTGTCTCTCACCGGTAGGTCTTTCTTATATCAGTAAGCTTTCACCTGTAAAAATCGTAGGTTTAATGTTTGGGATCTGGTTTGTGGCTAATTTCATTGCTAACACTTTGGCTGGGCTTACTGGCAGTCTGATAGATGGCATTACCCAGAAATATTCCATTTCAATCTTCTTCATGATCTTTACTATTATTCCTATTACAGCCGGATTAATCATGTTTGGGTTAAATAAAATACTGATAAAGAAAATGCATGGGATACATTAAATAATAAAAAAAGATATTCCAGTTATTATTACTAAAAAAAATAATTCACTTGTAATTTGTGTACAAGAATTTTTTTAAACAAAATTCATAATCTCGTATTGTTTACTTAATATTTCTTTGTCATTAGCCCCGAGCCAGTTATGCAACATAGTTGCATATACGCTTTTAAAATCTACCGTGTGTTTTAAATCGCCTTCATTTAAATCGCTGAGATTGGGCATTGCATTTAATAAGCCTTTTTGTTTCAGACCGCCTCCAATGAAAAACATATTATTGGCCGTGCCGTGGTCGGTGCCACCGCTGGCATTCTGTGCAACCCTTCTTCCAAACTCACTAAAAGTCATGAGGGTTACATCCTGGAAACGGTTGTTGCTTTTTAAATCTTTTACAAAAGCGCTAATGGCATCATTTAGTTCGGTAAACAATCTCTTTTGCTGATTTTCCTGGTTCACATGCGTATCAAAACTGCCCAGGCTCAGATAATATACTTTGGTATTGATATCACTCATAATAAGTGATGAAATGGTTTTTAAATTCTTACCTAATTCTGTTCCCGGATAAAGTTGTGTGGAGTTGTATCTCCGGCTTTGCTGATAAATATAATCTGCACTGCTTAGCGTTTCACTTAATGTTTTATAGAGATAATCCACAGCCGCTTCTTCGTGTTCATGAGCAGCATTTAGTTCTTTAAAATATCTTTCATGACTCGAATTATAAAGCCGTTTGGGATCTTTAAATGCGAGGCCCTTAATGTTATTTCCTTTTAGGGCGAGACTAAGTACATCATCTACTTCAAGTGCCTGGGTAGGCTTGTTACATCCGCTACATTGCGCATCTAAATAACGTCCCAGCCATCCTGTAGTAACATATTGATTGCTATCGCTGGCGCTTTGCCAGATGTCCATACTACGGAAATGAGAGCGATCAGGATTAGGATAACCTACGTTGTTCATAATTCCCAGGCTCCCTTCATCAAAAAGTTCTTTAAAAAATGGCAATGCAGGATTGATGCCTGCCTCATCAGTAAGCTGAAGGGCCACTTCTTTTTGGATGCCTAACCTTGGTCTGGATTTATAATAAATATCATTCCGAAAAGGGATAACTGTGTTGAGGCCATCATTTCCCCCGCTGAATTGCAACACTACCATTACTTTATTACCCGGAGGCACAATGGTTTTACCTTCGAAAGCCTTGAGAAATTTTGGTAACATTAATGATGCGGTGGCTAATGAACCTGCCTGTAAAAATTCTTTTCGTTTAAGTAACATATTGCAATTTTAAAATCAATTCATAAAAAGGTGAGATTCGTCTTCGTTAACATAACTGATATTCCGGCGTACTCATCAATTCTACCATGGTTGATTTGATGTAAGACTCTCTCGAACTATTATCTGCATATTTGCTGAGAATGCCAGCAGGAATATCATTTTTGGTTTGCAAAACAAATAATCTCAATTTTCCTAAAAGATCTTCTCGTTTTGTTGTATCAAAAACTTTTATTACCACATTCCAGTCTATAGTAACATTTAGCTGCCTGTTCTTAGGTTTTGAATCTAGTCCTTCCATGCCCATCATTATATCGTCATCGTTTTTGGGCTGAACGGTAATTTCATCAGCATTGGTAAATATTTGGGGTAATCGCATTCTTAGCATTAAGGCGCTACTGTCAATCCAGTTTTTGCCTCCAGGCCAGCCTGCTACATTAGGTGGATAAAAAAGAATTTGCCCGAGTGCACGTTCAAATAACAACTGCGCTTCGGGCCTTTCCAGTTCCATTGGGATTAATCTCCTTACTCCAACCATCAGTTCAACGGGGGATTTTATTCGTGTTCCAATATTTTTTTCTTCATAAAACCATTCGCTGGTAAAAATATCGCTCATCAGTTTTTGAATATCATAATTGCTTTGACGAAAACTTTGGGCAAGTTGAGCTATCCTGCTTTCATCTACTTCTTCATTTACAAAATATTTATAAATTTTCCGGGTAATAAAATTTGCCGTCGCGGGCTGTTCCAGGATAATATCAATGGCATCATCACCATCAAAATTTCCAGTTTTCCCAAGAAAAGTTTTCACCCCGTTATCATGAGCAAAAGGCCGGTTTACAAATTCGCCTTTCAGATTAAAACCCCATCCTGTGTAAGTTCTTGCTCCCTCTTTTACATCATCTTCAGTATAATTCCCCCTGCCCATTGTAAAAAGTTCCATTACTTCACGGGCAAAATTTTCATTGGGATGTTGTTTCCGGTTTTGCTGATTATTAAGGAAAGCAAGCATGGCAGGGCTTTTACTCACTTCACGTAAGAGATCGCCAAAATTGCCCAATGCATTTTCCCGGATGACATTCAGCAATTGTTGCTGAAAATAAATATTGATAACCCTGCAGGCAAAATGGCCATGCCAGAAGAGACTCATTTTTTCGCGCAACTGGGCTTCACTGTTAATCATTTCGCTAAGCCAGGTAAGGTTCAGGTCCCTGATGTCGCTGACAGATTGTTTGCGCATTTGCTTTTTTTGTTCCAATGTGAGTTTTTGCATTTTGCCAAGATTTTGCAGTCCCATTGTCATTCCCTCAAAAGTATTGGTAGCTACATTGATATAGTCTGTAGTTTTGGAGGAAGTTTTTATCAAAAGGCGGTATAAATCTCTTTGGGAAGTGTTTTCCAGTTGATTGACATTTTCGGCCATCGGGCCAAAGGCAGCGCGCCAAAGAAGGTGCTGGTTTTTTAACTGATTGGTGAGTGGCATTTTAATCTATTGAATCTGTCAGGAAAGGGTATTTTTTACCTAGAAAAACAGATAGACTAAATATAAAATGGAAGGTTTAATTGGATTATAAGTTCCTTAAAAAAGATTACAGTTACCTGACAATTTAGTTTCTTGCCAAATTAAATAATTAATCCACTGGCTAATTAATTATGCTACATCCAATATACTTATGAAGTACTTCAGGTAATAATATCCCTTCTTTTGTTTGATTATTTTCTAATAATGCCGCAACAATTCTTGGCAGCGCCAGCGAAGATCCGTTTAATGAATGAAGCAATTGTGTTTTGCCATCGGTTTTAAAACGGATTTTCATCCGGTTGGTCTGGAAAGATTCAAAATTGCTCACAGAGCTTACTTCCAGCCATTTTTGCTGGGCGGCGCTATATACTTCAAAATCGTAAGTAAGTGCAGAAGTGAAACTCATATCGCCGCCGCACAAGCGAAGGATGCGATAGGGCAATCCGAGTGATTGTAATAATTTTTCTACATGCAACAGCATTTCTTCCAATACTTCATAACTTTTATCAGGATGCACTAATTGTACTAATTCTACTTTATCAAACTGATGTACACGATTTAATCCGCGCACCTCTTTCCCATAACTACCTGCTTCACGCCTGAAACAGGGTGTGTAAGCCGTCATCTTTAATGGCAAATCTTCTTCTTTGATAATTTCATCCCGGTAGATATTGGTAAGAGGGACTTCGGCCGTGGGGATCAAAAATAAATTATCGGCTGTGGCATGGTACATCTGGCCTTCCTTATCGGGTAATTGCCCGGTGCCGTAGGCGCTGGCTTCGTTTACCATAAAAGGTGGCTCATATTCTATATATCCCGCCGTTGCATTATAATCTAAGAAGTATTGTATTAAAGTACGTTGCAGCTTAGCCCCATTATTTTTATAAAATGGGAAACCGCTGCCGGTAACTTTATTGCCCAGTTCGAAGTTAATCAGGTCATATTTTTTTGCTAAATCCCAATGAGGAACTGCATCTTCATAAAGTATTGGTTTCTTTCCTCCTTCTTTTACTAGTTCGTTTTCTTCGGGTGTTTTTCCTTCCGGCACTGAGGCGTGCGGAATATTGGGTAATTTTATTAAATCATCATGAAGATTTTTTTCAACAGTCAATAGCTTTTCGCTTATCGGTTGCAGCAAAGCTTTTGAAGCCGCCACTTCGAATTTTTTTTCTTCGGCTAAATCTTTTTTCCCTGTACTCATTAGCTGGCCGATTTCTTTTGAGGCGGCATTTATTTTTGCCTGCAATTCATCCAGTTCATATTGCAGTTTCTTTCTTTTATCATCAAAAGCAATAATTGTATCTACTAATGAAGGTTCCGGGAAATGCTTTTTAGCTAATCCTTTTAATACTTCTTCTCTGTTTGCTTTTATATAATTTACCTGTAACATCCGGCTTTCATTATTTTGTTTGCAAATATAGGAAGGTGTTATGAGTTTGGTGTTTTCATCTAAACCCTCGACCCCTCATCTTCTAAATTTATAGACAATTAACTTTTTGATTTAATTTCGCCCCATGGAGGCTCAAGATGATTTACAAACCCGTTGGTGGAAATTAGAAGGAAGATTTTTAGAAAAATTCGGTAAAAAGCCAGATGTTGAAACTATTTTATTTTTAATAGGCATACAGGAACTGGGAAATTTTAAAAATAAATTTACTAAAGAACAAAAACAGGATCTGATGCATGTGGCGGTATGCACTCTCCTGAGCCAAAGTGGTTATTATAAAATAGAAGGGTATGATGAAGATGGCTGGCCACATTTTATGCAACTAAAAGCACTACCTGAATATAACATGGCTGAGCAGGAAAACTTTTTAAAAGACCATATTTTGCTTTATTTTGAAAATATCGGCGAACTTTTTCAAAACTTCTAAAATGATAAAATATCTATTCTATTTCACTCTTGTTACATTTTTTTTTATTTCGTGTGGCACTACAAGGAAGAGTATGAATAAAGTAGCAATTGCCCCCAACCCTGTTCTTGTAAAAATAGAAACTGACTCGGGCACAATGATTGCACAGTTATACGATCAAACGCCATTACACAAGGATAATTTTTTGAAATTAGTGAAGGAGCATTTTTATGATGGCCTTTTGTTTCACCGGGTAATTAAAAATTTTATGATTCAGGGTGGTGATCCTGATAGCAGGAATGCAAAGCCCGGAGCCCTTCTAGGCGAGGGAGGATTAAAGTATAGTATTCCTGCAGAATTTGATACTGCGTTATTTCATAAAAAAGGAGCATTGGCTATGGTGCGTGAAAGTGATGAAACCAACCCTCAAAAAGCCAGCAGTTCTACCCAATTTTATATTGTTGAAGGAAGGCCTGTAACGGATGCACAAATGGATCAATGGGAAACCCGTTTCAAAATAAAAATTCCTGAAAATCACCGGGCAATCTATCGAACTATCGGGGGCGCGCCTTTTCTTGATATGAATTATACTGTTTTTGGACAAGTAATAAAAGGTTTGGATGTTATTGATAAAATTGCCAATGCACCCAAAGATGCCAATGATCGCCCTTTACATGATATTAAAATGAAAATTTCTGTTATCAAATGAAATGACAGAAGGAAGTTTCAATAAAAATATTAATTTGCGATTCAATTCTTATATCGCTTTCATAAAATAATTAAACAAAGATGAATTTTCCGCAAGAACTCAAATACACAAAAGATCACGAATGGATTTCTATTGAAGGCGATATAGCCACTGTTGGTATCACCGATTTTGCTCAGCACGAATTAGGTGACATCGTCTATGTAGATATAGACAGCAAAGGAAAAGCACTAAGCGCAGAAGAGATTTTCGGAACCATAGAAGCTGTAAAAACAGTAAGCGATCTTTTTCTGCCTGTCAAAGGCACTGTTACAGAACTGAATCCGATTTTGGAAAATGAACCGGAAAAAGTAAATACAGACCCATATGGCGATGGATGGATCATAAAGATGAAAGTTGATAATCCGGAAGATGTTAATCAGCTTATAAATGCTGAGGCATATCAAAAGATGGTTTCATAAAGTATAAAAAATGGAAAGCCAAAAAATTCCTTTTAAAATGTTTTTGCCAGGCATTGCCTGGTTTTTTATTGTAGCTGTATTGACTCTGATGCCGGGAAGTGATGTGCCGCAAATAGGATGGTTGAGTGGATTCAAAAATTTTGACAAAATTGTTCATGCTGTTTTATTCGGCGGATTAACTTTTTTATTTTGCTGGCCCTATTTTAAACACCCTTCCCCTCTTCAAAAAAAGATCAATTATTTGATCAAAATTGCATTAGCTTCCTGTTTATGGGGAATCACCGTTGAATTTTTACAAAAATATTTTGTAATCGGGCGTGATTTTGATTTGCTTGATTGGGCAGCTGATTCTGCGGGAGTTTTAATTGCTCTTTGGGTGTGTTCAAAGATTTTGAAACATCATAATTCTACAAAAAGAAATAAAAATCACAATATTACATAAATATTTATTTGTATATTTGTATCTAGTATTCGGTTCTGGTTTTTATTTTTTGAATAGAAAAAGCCGATTTATATAAAAGCTTAAACTCTTTTTGGGAGTAAGTAATCACAATAGTATCTAACATCTTTTTAACCTAATTTTTTTTATTTATACATTTGCCAGATGAAAAATGTTGACAACATGGAATATAATACTACCCGGAATCATCTTATCATAAGAGAATACGGTCGTCATATCCAAAAAATGGTTGAATATGTGTTGACCATTGAAGACAGAGAAAAGCGTCAAAAAAATGCTGATTCTTTGATAGAATTAATGGGTTTTCTGAATCCGCACCTAAAGAATGTAGAAGACTTTCGTCATAAATTGTGGGACCATCTTTTTTTAATCAGTGATTTCAAACTGGATGTTGATAGCCCATATCCTATACCAACAAGTGAAACCCTGAAGGCGAAACCTGACCCGCTGCCTTATCCAAAAAGATATCCTAAATACAATCATTTGGGTAAAAATATCGAGATAGTTATTGATAAAGCTTTGAATGAAGAAGATGCAGATAAACGCCAGGGATTTGCCAATTCCATTGCATATTATATGAAACTTACTTATAGCAACTGGCATAAAGAATTGGTACATGATGATAACATTCAAACAGAACTTGCTGCTATTACAAATGGGGAACTTGAATTCAACAGTCGTCCTTTTATAAAACATCGTGTTGATAATAGTCGCGAAGAATTTGCCAGCTCAGGTGGAAAATTTCGCAGAAATTTTGGTCCACGCAACAATAACAGGAATAATCAAAGCAGAGACAATCGTAGCAATCGAAAATTTGGCAAAAAAAGGTACTAACTCTTTATTGTTAAATTGTGATGCTGAAAATAATAAAATAAGTTTGCAACCCTGGCACTTTATAAATTGTCAGGGTTTTATTTTTAATTTACTGATGTTCAAATTAATGTTCAATGGGTCTATTTGAAGTTACCGGGGGTAAAAAACTGCGGGGTGAAATAACACCACAGGGCGCAAAAAATGAGGCTTTACAGGTAATCTCTGCTGTTTTATTAACTGATGAAAAAATTACTATCCATAATATTCCGGATATAACCGATGTAAATCTTCAAATTGAATTACTTGAAAGCCTGGGTGTAAAAATAGAAAAGGTGCATCCCAATACTATTATTTTCCAGGCAGATAATATAAGTACCGATCATCTTTCCTCTCCTGCTTTTAGAGATAAAACCGGGCGGTTGCGAGGCAGTGTAATGCTTGCCGGTCCTATGCTTGGCCGGTTCAAAAAAGCGTATGTACCCAAACCGGGGGGCGATAAAATTGGTCGCAGAAGACTGGATACTCATATTATCGGGTTTAAGAAATTAGGAGCCCGGTTTGATTATGATACTGATGAATCATTTTTTCATTTGCATACTTCGCAATTAAAAGGGAACACTCTTTTATTAGACGAACCGAGCGTGACCGGGACAGCCAATTTAATAATGGCTGCAGTATTGGCCGAAGGAACTACTACTATTTATAACGCAGCTTGTGAACCCTACATACAGCAACTTTGCAAAATGCTCAATAGCATGGGGGCTAAAATTTCAGGAATTTACAGCAATTTGATTACCATAGATGGGGTTAATCAACTGCATGGCACTACTCACACTATTCTTCCTGATATGATAGAAGTAGGTTCTTTTATTGGGCTTGCTGCTATGACACAAAGTGATATTATAATTAAGAATGCAGGAATTGAGCACCTTGGAATCATTCCCGAAAGATTTCAGCAATTGGGAATAAAAATGAATTTTTCAGGTGATGACATTCATATTCCTGAGCAGGAGCTTTATGAAATAGAAACTTTTTTAGACAGCTCTATGCTTACCATTTCTGACCATCCATGGCCAGGTCTTACGCCTGATTTATTAAGTATATTATTGGTAGTAGCCACACAGGCAAAGGGAAGTCTTTTAATACATCAGAAAATGTTTGAAAGCCGGTTATTTTTTGTTGATAAAGTAATCGAAATGGGGGCACGAATTGTTTTGTGCGATCCACACAGGGCCGTGGTAGTGGGCCTGGAAAGAAAATACCCGTTAAGAGGGATATCTATGAGCAGTCCCGATATAAGAGCAGGTGTCGCATTGTTAATAGCTGCATTGAGTGCCCAGGGAAAAAGTGTCATTCAAAATATAGAACAAATAGACAGAGGTTATCAAAATATAGATGAGAGATTAAGAAGCCTGGGAGCAGAGATAGTAAGAAAGTAAAATTAGTCAAAACAGGAGATAGGTTAAAAGATTAATTACGTATTCGTGTTTAAATATTAGTGTAGTCAGTATGAAAAAAAAGTATAATAAAATTATTTTGATAACTGCTCCATCCGGAGCCGGCAAAACCTCTATTGTAAAATACCTGATGAAACATTTTCCTTCACTTGCCTTCTCTATTTCTGCAACAACAAGACAGTCCAGGAAAAATGAAAAAAATGGTGAGGATTATTATTTTATGTCAGAAGAAGAGTTCCAGAAAAAAATTCATGATAAAGAATTCCTGGAATGGGAAATGGTGTATGAAGGCAAATATTACGGCACTTTGAAATCTGAAATGTCAAGGATTTGGAATGACAATAAAGTTCCGGTTCTTGATATAGATGTGCAGGGCGCTATACATGTACAACAACAATATCCTGTAAATACCATAGCTTTATTTGTACAGCCGCCTTCTATAGAAGAATTAAAAAATCGTTTGAAAAGTCGTGGAACAGAAACAGAGGAATCTTTGAAAACCCGGTTGAGCAAATCTTCTTTTGAAATGACATTTAAAAAACATTTTGAAAATATCATCATTAATAAAGATTTTAAAACTGCATGTAAAGAAGCAGAAAATATTATCGAAAATTTTCTTAAAAATTAAAAAATGCTGCTTTTTTCTAATTCTATAAATTTGTGATATGGACTGGACGACTATAATAGCCATTACAATTGCATTATTGCTGATCGGTTTTTTTTCAGGGATAGAAATCGCTTTTATTTCTGTTAGTAAGTTGTCCATTGAATTAAAAAAAAAGCAGGGAACTTATACGGGCAGAATATGGTCGGCCTTTTTGGAAAAACCTACCCGTTTTATTGGTACCACATTACTTATTTTTAATGTTCTCCTGGTTATTTACGGGCTCCTGTGGAGTGATGTTTTGGAAAGTGTATGGAAATATTGGGCTATTGAAAATCAATATATAATGCTTGCCGCCGAAACTGTTATTTCCACATTAATTTTATTATTTTTTGAATTTATTTTTAAAGCATTTTTCAGGGCAAAGGGAAATGTCATTATTGGAAGTAGTTTTATCACTTTTATGGTCCAGTTATTTTACTCTTTGTTTTCCTGGGTAGCCAAGTATTTTGTAAATATGGCAGAGTGGATGCTGAAATATATATTTAATGTAAAATTTCAACATAAAACAGAAGTATTTTCAAAAATGGATCTGGAGCATTATGTTCAGCAACTGAAAATGAATGATAATGATGATAATACAGAAATGAATAATGAAATTTTTGAAAATGTATTGTCTTTATCAGAAACTAAAATCAGGGAATGCCTGATTCCCAGGAAAGAAATTGAGGCTATTGACATAAACTCTTCTTTGGAGGATATAAAAAGCCGTTTCATCGATACAAAATTGAGCAAGCTGGTAGTATTTGAAAATAATATTGATAATGTTCAGGGATATATTCATCAGCTTGACATGTTTAAAAACCCTGGCGATCTTCGTTCTATATTATTACCCATTCCTGCTATACCCGAAAGTATGAATGCAACGGATCTTATCAATAAATTTACCAAAGAAAGAAAAAGCATTGCCTGGGTTATTGACGAGTTTGGAGGCACAGCAGGCATTGTAACAATGGAAGATTTGCTGGAAGAAATTTTTGGAGATATTTACGATGAATATGATGTGAAAGAAGAATTCATTGATAAACAGATTTCGCCCAATGAATATATTTTCAGCGGCAGGCTGGAGCTTGATTTTATCACTGATAAATATAAATTGGAATTTAGGAAAAATGAGGAAACAGAAACTTTGTCAGGATATATTATCAGTCAGCACGAATCAATTCCCCGTCAAAAGGACCGCATTATTATTGACGATTATCAATTTGATATTTTAAGTGTCAGCGAAACCCGGATTGAAACCGTAAAATTGAAAGTACTTCGATGAAACTTTGGCCCTGAAGAGGAATAAGAATAACCTTTATGAATATCGCTTTTAGCATTGCTACAGATACCCACTCAAATAAAAATTTCATTCCTGAAATTTTTAGCAGAATTACAAAATCTTATTCAGAGCATACTTTTATTTTAATCTCAGGGAAACCATTGGAAAATTCTGATAAATTTTCTTCTAATATAATTCCGGTAATAATAGAATATGAAGCCACAAGCCCCGTAAAATGGTTTATTTGGCATAATATTAAAATCCCGAAAGTTTTAAAAAAATATAAAGCACATATTTTTATAAGTGATAATTTTTGTTCCCTGGCTACTAAAATTCCGCAGATTTTGGTAGCTCCTGACCTTGATTTTATTCATCAGCCAAATTTTATAAACAAGAAAAAAAGGCTTTTTTACAGGAAATTTATCCCGCGTTTTTTTAAAAAAGCAGAATTGATTATTGCTCATTCTGAATATGAAAAAAAGGAGATTATAAAAAATTTCAAACTAAACGCCAATAAAATTAAAGTGATTTATAGCGGTGCTAATGAAAATTGTAAATTAGTTACTATTGAAGAAAGAGAAAGGGTCAAGGAAAAATACACCGATGGGAATGAATATTTTATTTATCCCGGCCTGATAAGCCCACAGAAAAATTTGATGAATTTACTAAAGGGATTTTCTGCATTTAAGAAACGGCAACGTAGCAGCATGCAATTAATTATTGCAGGGCAACCGGGGAGAAAATATAAAGAATTCATAGAATCATTGAGGCTTTACAGGTTCAAAAAGGAAGTAAAATTGTTAGAGAATATATCACAAGAGGAAATGATGAAAATAAGTGCTTCTGCTTATGCAATGATATATCCGGCAATCTATGAAACTACCGCAAATGAGATGATAGAATCAATGAAGTGCAGGGTGCCGGCAATTACTTCTGATGCCGGTGCAATGCCTGAAATTGGCGGAGAGGCAGCTTTATATTTCGATCCCGGCAATCATAAAAGCATAGCGGAAAATCTGATGTTGATATTTAAAGATGAAAAATTAAGGAAGGAATTAATTGAAAAAGGGAACGCACAGACAAACAAGTTTAGCTGGGAGGAAAGCAGCTTGGCTTTATGGAAAAGTATTGAAGCTATTATTGCCTGAGTATTAAAACTTCGGGTTTTTGGAAACCGACAATAATGTTAAATTTGCACCCAATTATGACAGAATCAAATATAAATATCAACGTTCAGCTTGATGCTGATAAAATACCGCAACAAATAAGTTGGAGTGCCTCTGAAAGCTCTGCAGATACTCCTCAAAGGGCTAAGGCTATGTGCCTGTCTTTGTGGGATGGAATTGATAAATCTGCTTTGCGGATAGATCTTTGGACAAATGATATGATGGTAGATGAAATGGCCGATTTTTATTACCAGATTTTTGTATCTATGGCCGATACTTTCCAAAGGGCTACAAAACATGCGGAATTAACCAATGAAATAAAATCTTTTGCTCAAAAATTTCATGCTAAATTTATTGAAATAGAAGAAGCAAAAAATAAGGGTTAGAGTAAACTGATTTTTGGTTATTTTATTCGTTGATTGGTCAGGGAAATCGATCAATATGTTAATTATTGGCAGTGTGTGCTATCAATAATTTTGTATTTATTAATCATCATTAATTATTTAAAATGTCTTTAGAACAAAAAGTTATGGCCGATTTAAAAACGGCAATGTTAGCAAAAGATGAAAAATCTTTACGTTCATTACGTGCTATCAAATCTGCTATTATTAATGCAAAGACTGCCGAGGGTTTTAGTGGTGAAATTAAAGAAGATGAGGAAATTAAATTGCTTCAAAAATTAGTGAAACAAAGGAAAGATTCACTGGAAATTTATGAAAAACAAAACCGAGAAGATCTTGCTGTGAAAGAAAAAGAAGAGATAGAAGTAATTGAAAAATTTTTGCCAAAACAAATGAGTGGTGAAGAATTAAAAGAAATAATTAGTAAAATCATTAATGAAACAGGAGCCTCAACTCCTGCAGATATGGGCAAGGTGATGGGAATGGCCAATAAGCAACTTGCCGGCAAAGCAGACGGCAAAACCATTGCCGCTGTTGTGAAAGAAATTTTAGCAGGCGGTTAAGTGTTTGTGCGGGTGGTAATCAGTAAATCCTCAAAGGCATTTTAGGATTTCATTAATCTAAAATTTATAATTTCTTGAGTATTGATATTGCTTTCTTTATTGTAATGATCATTGCTATTTTTAAAGGATTAAGCAAAGGGCTTGTTTTGGGTATTTTTTCTTTCCTGGCATTTATCATTGGTCTTGCTGCTGCATTAAAATTATCGACTATAGTTGCTCATCATTTAGAGAACTCTGTAGGGGCCTTTGCCAAATGGTTGCCGGTATTATCTTTCATGCTGGTGTTTATTATAGTTGTTTTATTAGTAAAATTGTGTGCAGGAATTATTAAAAAAACAATAAACCTCGCCATGCTCGGATGGTTGGATAAAATAGGAGGCATGGTATTTTATATTATTATTTACACTATTATTTTTAGTGTTTTATTATTTTTTGCTGAAAAAACATTTTTTGTAAAACCTCAAACCATTGCCAATTCTGCAGTATATGATTATGTGTCGCCATGGGGGCCGAAAGTGATCAATAATCTTGGGAAGATAATACCGGCATTTAAAGATTTATTTATACAGTTAGAAAGTTTTTTTGAAAAAATAGGGCATAAATTTGCCGTCTAAATTTTGATTCTAATATTATTTAGCTGATTTTTTGAACAGAAACATTTATTTTAGCAGTAATTAACCGGCAGCCAAAAAAATCCTGACCAGCCAATTGCAAAAATGGAATATCAAATACTACAAGAAGGGAAGTTCAAATATATCGAGATCGGGGGAGGAGAACCATTGATTCTGCTGCATGGGCTTTTTGGGGCACTAAGCAATTTCTCACATCTCATTGAGTACTTCAAAAGTACCAACAAAGTAATTGTGCCTTTACTTCCACTTTTTGAGTTGGATCTTTTACATACTACCGTAGGTGGCTTACAGAAATTTGTGAAAAAATTTATTGAACAAAAAGATTATACTAATATTCACCTGCTTGGCAATTCCCTGGGTGGGCATGTTGCGCTCATATATGTTTTGAAAAATCCGGAAAGAGTCAAATCCCTTATTCTTACCGGAAGTTCAGGTTTATTTGAAAATGGAATGGGGGATAGCTATCCAAAGCGCGGAGACAAAGAATATATTCGCAAAAAAACACAACTTACTTTTTACGATCCTGCAATGGCCACAGATGAATTGGTAAATGAATGTTTTGAAATTACCAATAATCGTATTAAAGTAATTAAGATTATTTCGTTGGCAAAATCTGCTATTCGTAATAACCTGGGTGAAGAAATAAGTCAGATACAGCAGCCAACTTGCTTGATATGGGGAAATAATGATACTATTACTCCGCCATTTGTGGCACAGGAATTTCAAAAATTAATACCCAATAGTGAACTTCATTTTATAGATAAATGCGGCCATGCCCCTATGATGGAAGTTCCTGACGAATTCAATAAGATTCTAAGTAGTTTTATTTCAAAATTAAAAGTACCTGCTGCAACAGTTCATTAGTTTTTGCTGTCTACTATAATGATTGGCTTTTTTTTGCAGTAACCTAAATTATAGCTGATGACCACCCTGCAACTTATTGATAATACTATTCCGAAATTGCAACTTGGTGATACACTCTTCAAGGCCCTGCAACTAATGAATCAATTTAAACTTACTCATCTTCCGGTTGTGGGATTAGAGAATTTTTTGGGACTCATCAGTGAAGAAGCACTGCTTAGTGAAAAAAATAAAAAATCAACAATAGCTGTTTTTCAAAATGACCTGGTCCCTGCTGCCATTAATGTTGCCCAACATTTTTTAAAAGGAGTTTCTATTTGTAACCTTTATCAGACTAATATAATTCCGGTTGTTAATGAGAGCGGCGAATTATTGGGGAGCATCGGGGAATTTGCTTTACTAAAGGCATTAGGAGATTTTTGTGGAGCCAGTGAATATGGCGCATTGGTTGTGCTTGAAATGGAGCGTACCCGGTTTGCCATTTCTGAAATTAACAGTATTGTTGAAAGTGATGATGCTACTATTCTTCATCTTAATATTATCACCAACCCATCATCGGGGCTGCTGGAAGTAACTTTGCAGATAAATAAAAAAGAAATATCCACTATCATTGCTACATTTGAAAGATATGATTACTCTATATCCTATTATTCAGGAGAGGAGTTATTTGAAAATGATATTAGCAGTAATTATCAGAATTTAATGAACTATCTCGATATTTAATGCAAATTATTGATTCTGTTCATTTCCATTTTCAGTTTTTTTTATTTTAATTTTATCTTTCCTCTCCTAAAATGCCTGCTCTCTGGATTTTTTACAACCGAAGTTTTATTAATAATTTAAAAAAAATTATTGATTCTTTCTATGTGCAAAATTCTACAGAAACGCTGCTTGTAAAAAGAATTTTAAAAAAAAATCCCTAACTGTAAAAATATTTGCAGATTGCATTTATGTTTAGAGTCTGTATTCATTTTAATCAAGATTGAATTACCTTTTTATTTATCTAGTAGCGTTTTTAGGATAGATATAGTTATGTTTTATGATTTTAAAATAAGTATTGAACACATTATAAACCAATTAGGCCAAAAGGGTTTATTTTTACATTGTTATTAGTATTTTTCTTTGAATGATCTTCTGAGGATAATACCCAATTAAATCTGAAAATATGCGTATAGCCATCTATAGCCGGGGCTTAGAATCTGAACACCTGGAAGGCTTAAAATTATTACTTGCAGAATTTTCTCATTATCAAATTGAGCCAGTTATTTACCAGGATTTTTTTAATCAATTTTATTCTTCTATTGATTTTCATAACAAATATTATACATTTAACCAATCCGATTCTCTCGAAGAAGTAGATTTTATGATAAGTCTTGGAGGCGATGGCACCTTACTTGATTCAATAACTTTTGTAGGGGATAAGGGAATTCCTGTAATGGGTATCAATTACGGCAGGATGGGATTTCTGGCCAGTATAAGCAGAGAAGAAATTGCAACAGCAATCGAATCCCTGGTAAAGCGCACTTTCGTGCTTGATAAACGATCCTTAGTACATCTTGATGCAAATATGCCATTGTTTAATGGAGTGGCTTACGCTCTTAATGAATTTACAATTCATAAAAAAGATACTTCTCCTATGATCAAAATTCATACTTATTTAAATGGAGAATTTTTAAATACTTATTGGGCGGATGGCCTGATCGTTTCAACGCCGACGGGATCTACAGGGTATTCTTTAAGTTGCAACGGACCGGTAGTATTTCCTGATTCAGCAAGTTTTGTAATTACACCTGTTTCTCCCCACAATTTAAATATAAGACCTTTGGTGGTTCCCGATGATTCTGTTATTTCATTTGAAGTAGAAGGACGCACAGATGGGTTTTTATGCACGCTTGACAGTAGGCGTGAAATTGCTAGTAAAGAAGTATTACTTGCTATCAGGAAAGAAGCCTTCAACATAAAACTTGTCCGTCTAAATGAAAATAACTTTCTTCAGACACTCAGAAATAAATTATCATGGGGGCTGGATAAAAGAAATTAAAGGTTTTTTTTAACTTTTTTAATAATTAAAAGAGCCTTTCTTCGTTTTTAGTTTTTTTTAATTAATTCTTCATTGTATTTATGAAAAAGATTATTCCTCTGATTCTTCTTGCTTTTATGCTCACTTTAAATGTGGATGCACAAATGGCTCAATATGAATATGTACAGGAGGGAGAATTTGGAATTACTGCGGGTCTGGCTCATTACTTTGGAGATCTGAATAACAGGGGAGCTATTAACAGGCCCAAAATTGCTTTGGGTGCATTTTACCGAAAACAATTTGGCAATTACACTTCCCTTCGCATTTCAGGCCATTTTGCGCAATTGGGATATAGTGATAAATACAGCAATAATGAATATCAGCAGAGAAGAAATCTAAGTTTCAATACAAATATTTTTGAAATTGCTTTACGGGGTGATTTTAATTTCTTCAAATTTATTCCAACCGATCCTAATTATAGATTTACACCGTATGCCACTGTTGGCATTGGATTTTTCAGTTATGACCCATATGCTTTTTATAATGGACAAAAGGTTTATTTACGTCCATTGCATACTGAAGGCGAGACTTTTTACCAGGGGCGAAAAGAATACGGAACTATGGCCATGTGTTTTCCCATTGGCTTTGGTGTAAAATATGCTATAACGGATAAGATCAATATTTCCTTTGAAATAGCCCATCGCTTTACTACTACTGATTATATCGATGATGTAAGTACTACTTATGTTGGAATTGATAAATTTCCATCTCCCAATGGCGGAAAATCTCTCGCAGCTATTATGCAGGATCGTTCATTTGAAACCGGTACGCCTATTGGTATTGAGGGCCGTCAAAGAGGATTTAGTAAACAAAAAGACCAATATGCTATTGCCGAAATTGGCGTTTCATTTAATATTACTTCTTATAGGTGCCCCGTTGCCCGTTAAAATTTATGGATTACAATTTTCATAAACATAGTATAAAGTAATTTCTTACTTTTGTTATGGTCAGGCAGTTTATAAGCCTGACTTCCTTTTTTTAAACTAATGAGCAAGAAAGACAATTTAATTGCTGAAAAACTTCCCCGTCATATAGCAATTATTATGGATGGCAATGGACGCTGGGCTAAAGAGCAAGGGAAAGACAGGTTATTTGGCCACTACAGTGGAGTAGAAAGTGTAAGAAATATTGTGGAAGGTTCTGCTGAATTGGGCATTCAATATCTAACCTTATATGCTTTTAGTACCGAAAACTGGGATCGTCCGAAAGATGAAGTAAGCGGTTTAATGGAATTGCTTGTACAAACTATAAGAAAAGAAGTTCCAACATTGAATAAAAATAACATCAGGTTGCATGTGATAGGGAATTTTGAAATGCTTCCTGCTTTGGCTCAAAAAGAACTGGATGATGCCTGTAAAGAAACCGAAAAGAATTCTGGCCTGAATCTCGTTATGGCGCTTAGTTATAGCAGTCGTTGGGAAATTATTGAAGCAGTTAAAAATATCAGTAAAAAAATAAAGGAAGGGAAACTTGATCCGGAAAATATCACTGAGGACACTTTTAAAAATTATCTATGTACCGCCACTATCCCCGATCCGGAATTAATGATTCGTACCAGTGGAGAATATAGAATCAGTAATTTTCTCTTATATCAGATGGCTTATGCCGAATTATACTTCACAGATACGCTCTGGCCTGATTTCAGAAAGGAAAACCTATATGATGCTCTTCTGGATTACCAAAATAGGGAAAGAAGATTTGGAAAAACAAGCGAACAATTGTAAAGGGATATTTTTTATGCTGATGATAAGCAATTTAAAAACTTCTGAGAATCAAAATTTGCAATTTTATTTTAATCTTCTCCTTCAATAATGACAAGTGGTTGATTTTATGCCTGATTTAACAAAAACTTTTAATTATTGAATTTAACTTGCCGCCCTATTAAAAATGATTTAATGCATAAGATCTACAAGATTTTACTCTTGATAGTTATCGCTATTACTGCCAAAACTCTAGCTACCGCTCAGGATAATAAGGATTCTGTATCTGCAAATCCCCAATATGCAGATTCAATTCCTACTTCTGTGAATGTTGAACTTGAAAATATTTTCAATTCCAAGAACCCTAAGGAATATATTATTTCAAATATTAAGGTTACAGGGTCCAAATCTTTTGATCCAAATCTTATTATTTCTATTTCAGGTTTGGCTGTCGGCGATAAAGTAGTTCTTCCCGGAGGAGATAATTTTTCCAGGGCTATTACTAATTTATGGAAGCAAAATCTTGTTTCAAATGTGGAAATTTATTTGACTCAACTATCTGGCAAAAATCTTTCGGTAGAAATAAATATTACTGACAGACCTACGCTTACTTCTTTTAAATTCAAAGGAGTTAGCAAAGGCGAGGCAGATGATCTTACTCCAAAGCTAGGTCTGGCTAAAGGAAGAGTTACCAGGGTTACCCAAAGTTTAAAGATGACTGCAACGGACATAATCAAAAAATTTTATATTGATAAGGGATTTAGAAATGTGGATGTGGATGTAATAGAAACAAAAGATCCCAAAAATGCCAATGCAGTTAATATTGTCTTTGATGTTAACAAAAACGGGAAAGTAAGAATCCAGGAAATTTATTTTGCCGGCAATAAATATGTTTCTGATCTTAAATTAAAAAAACAGATGAAGGGAACTAAAGAAAAAAGCAGGTTCACTTTATTTCCTTATGTTGACAATAATGTATATGATTCTACCAAAAAGAACCATATTACATTCAATGAATATCTACACGAAAACGGATATCTTATTCCTACAAAAACCAAAGAACTGCTGGATCCGTATTTCCGGTTTAAATTTTTAAGCTCAGCTAAGTTTACTGAAAAGAAATACCTTGAAGATAAAAATCATATACTGGATTATTATAATTCTTTGGGGTTTCGTGATGCTACAATTCTTGCCGATACTACTTATAACGATAAAGGAGATATTGATGTAGCTATAAAGTTATCAGAAGGTAATCGCTATTATTTTGGTAATATAACCTGGAAAGGAAATACCAAATATTCAGATTCTCTTCTCTCTCTTATACTGGGTATAAAAAAAGGAGATATTTATGATGCGGAGACTTTAAATAAAAAATTAGGAACTCAACCCTCTGCAGATGGAGGAGATATCAGCAGCCTTTACCAGGATGACGGATACCTGTTTTTTAGAATTGATCCTGTAGAAACCGCTGTATATAATGATACCATTGATTACGAAATTCGAATAACAGAAGGGCCGCAGGCTACTATAGGTAAAGTTGAGATTACCGGCAATGATAAAACCAAGGAATATGTTATCCGACGTGAATTGCGTACTATTCCTGGTGATAAATTTAGTAGGCAACTTGTTATAAGAACACAGCGTGAACTCTCCCAATTGGGCTTTTTTGATCCGGAAAAAATTAATCCGGGTATAGTACCTCATATGGAAGATGGCACGGTTGATATAACATGGGGATTAAAAGAGAAATCAACTGATCAATTAGAGCTTTCTGCAGGTTTTGGAGGAGGTATTGGGTTGACAGGTACACTTGGAGTTACTTTTAATAATTTTTCTATATATAATATTTTAAATAAAAAGGCATGGCAGCCATTGCCTAGTGGTGATGGGCAAAAATTAAGTTTAAGGGCACAGAGTAATGGAAAACAATTTCGTTCTTATAATTTTTCTTTTTCTGAGCCATGGTTTGGAGGTAAAAAGAGAAACACATTTACAGTTAGCTATTATGATACAAAATATGCAAATGCATATAATCCTTCTACTGGTTATTACGACCGTGCGTATGCTGATTCTTCTTACATAAAAACAACAGGATTTAGTGTTTCATTAGGGAAACAATTAAAATGGCCGGATGATTATTTCGCATTAATCTACCAGTTGAATTATCAGCGTTATAAGCTTAAGAATTATAATATTTTCCCGGGACTGACTAGTGGTATTTCGAATAATGTAAGCATCAAAATAACACTTGCCCGAAATTCCTCAGGACCAAACCCTGTTTTCCCGACAACTGGTTCTAATTTTGTTTTAAGTACACAATTGACTCCACCATATTCTCTGTTTAAAACAGAGGCCCAATTACAATCATCTGATCAATATAAATGGGTTGAATTTCATAAGGAGCGTTTTACAGCAGAATGGTATATTCCGATAGGAAAAGCACACGGACCTGAAAAAGACAAACAATTTATTTTAAAAGCGGCAGCTAAATATGGTTTTCTTGGACGGTATTCGGACAGAACTATCACATCCCCTTTTGAACGTTTTCAATTGGGAGATGCTGGCTTAAGTAATAATTATGGCCTTCTCGGTTACGACATTATTGCTCATAGAGGCTATCCTGTTTATGATAATTCTAATCCAAAAATCAACCCTGATCTTAGCCAGGCAAAAGAATTTTTCACTATCTTCAATAAATATACTTTAGAATTAAGATATCCGTTTACTACCAGTGCGAGTAGTACTATTTACGGGCTTGCATTTTTTGAAGCAGCTAATGGATGGTATAATATTAAACAGTACAATCCGTTTCAATTGCGTCGATCCGTTGGTTTGGGAATGCGTTTCTTTCTGCCAATGTTTGGCCTGTTAGGTTTCGATTATGGAATTGGCCTTGACAGGCTTGGGCCAAATACCGGGATAAAAGGTGCTGCCAAATTCACCTTTATGTTAGGTCAGGAACCTGAATAAGTTTACTGAAAAAATTATTTTATGAAAAAATTATTTTTCACGTTATCGACATGTTTTATTTTAGTTGCTAGTGGTTTTTCACAACGTTACGCAGTAATTGATTCTAAGTATATTCTGGGAAAATTACCGGATTATAAGGAAGCCCAACAAAAATTAGATCAGTTCAGCCAAATGTGGCAACAGGAAATAGATCAGAAATCTGCAGATCTTGACAGGATGTATAAAGAGTATGATGCAGAACAGGTTATGCTAAGCGATGAACTTAAAAAAAAGAGAGAAGATGAGTTATATAATAAAGAAAAAGAACTGAGAGATCTCCAAAGGAAAAGGTTTGGTTTTGAAGGCGATTTGTTCAAAAAAAGGCAGGAACTGATAAAACCAATACAGGATAGGGTTTACAATGCAATACAAAAATTGGCTGTAGCAAAATTATATGATTTTATTTTAGATAAAAGTGAAGGAATAACTGTTATATTTGCCGACCCCAAATTGGATAAGAGTGATGATGTGTTGAAGGAATTGGGTGTTAAATAAATGCGAATTAAAAAATCAGGCGCAGCCTAAAGCATAATTTTAAAGACTTTATTAAAAACAAATCTTAAAACAAAAATGAAAAATTTTATTATTCTCCTTTTTATTTCTGCAGGTATATTTGGATTTTCAAATGCGGCAAATGCACAAAAGTTTGGCTATATAAGCGCTGATGAAATTATACAATTGATGCCTGAAGCGGCTACAGTGCAGAAAGATCTCAATCAATATCAGCAGTCACTTTATCAAATGGCCCAGGAAAAACAAGCTGCCCTTAATGAAGCGGTACAAAAATTTTATAAGGATTCAGCAACAATGAGTCCTAGTTTGAAAGAAGTAAAAAGGACTGATTTGCAAAAACAAGTTCAGGATTTAAGTGGTGAAGATCAAAAGATTCAAAATCAGTTAGATCAAAAAAGACAAGAACTTTCTGCTCCTATTCAAAAGAAATTGCAGGATGCCATAGAAGCTGTTGCAAAAGAAAACGGGTATACTTACATTTTTCCAAGAGAAGCCCTCATTGTAATGCCTCCGGCTGGTGATATTGGTGCTTTGGTAAAAAAGAAACTCGGTTTAAAAGATGCCCCCTCTGCTCCGGGATTAAAATAATATTATTTTAATAAATATTTTTTGTCAAGCCATCCATTAAAGCCAGGTGGCTTGTTTATTTTTGACAAATGAGTAATCCAGCACCAATAGGTATTTTCGATTCAGGCTATGGTGGCCTCACCATTTTAAAAGAAATAGAAAATCTTATACCACGATACAATTTCATTTACCTGGGGGATAATGCAAGAACTCCTTATGGAACAAGATCGTTTGAAACTGTTTATGAATATACTTTAGAATCGGTCCGATGGTTATTTTCGCAAGGGTGTTCTTTAGTGATACTTGCCTGTAATACAGCTTCTGCAAAGGCTTTAAGAACAATTCAGCAGAATGACCTCCCTCAATATAATAATGAAAAAAGAGTACTTGGTGTAATACGACCGACAGCTGAAATCATTGGCAATTATACTTCTTCAAAACAAATAGGTATTTTAGGTACCAAGGGGACTGTGCAATCCCTGTCGTATCCTATTGAAATAGAAAAATTTTATCCTGCAATAAAAGTTTTTCAGCAAGCTTGCCCACTCTGGGTTCCATTAGTAGAAAATAACGAATACGAATCAGAAGGTGCTGACTATTTTATTAAAAAAGACATAGAAAGTCTTTTAAATAAATCTCATGATATTGACACTATTTTGTTGGGATGTACACATTATCCGCTTTTATTAAATAAAATAAAAAGATATCTACCTGCAGGGATAGAGGTAATTTCCCAGGGACCAATAATTGCTAAAAGTCTTGAAGATTATTTACATCGTCACCCCGAGATTGACGAAAAATGCAGTAAGAATGGTGGTTTACAATTTTTTACGACTGATTCCGAAAAAGATTTTAATACCCATTCTGAAATATTTTATGGCAAAAAAGTGAATTCCGTTCATATTGATTTGTAAAACAAATAGAATTAAGATGCGTGATTCTCACTCAAATTGTCAAAATCTTATTTCAAAAAGTGAAAATATTGGAACAGGAATAATTGGTTCTTTAAAATCTAAAATCTTTTCTTACTTTTGCAGCCCTTTCACATACAGTTGGGATGGTGCCCGGCTGAAGAGACTGAAACAATTTTTAATAAAAAGGAAAAAATAATAAATTATGCCAGGGAAAAAACGTACTTACCAGCCGCATAAACGCCGTCGTAAGAGTGTGCATGGTTTCAGAGAGCGTATGTCAACAGCAAATGGCCGTAAAGTTTTGGCAAGCCGCAGGAAAAAAGGGCGTCATAAGCTTACTGTTTCTGATGAACACGGAAGTAAAAAATAAATTATTTACCAGATAAATATTTGAAATAGCCTCTTTTACGGGGCTATTTTTTTTATTTGTATTTTTATTTTTCAACTTTAATAAAGATTTTATCATTCAGCAAAGATTTACATTAAAAGCGCACGAGAGACTGAAAAGCAGAAAAATTATTCAGCAACTTTTCAAAGAAGGGAAATCGTTCTCGAATTTTCCTTTAAGGGTAATTTTTCTGGAAACGGAAAATCAGCTTTCATGTTTACAAGCTGGATTCTCCGTAAGTACGAGGCATTTTAAAAAAGCAGTAGACAGAAACAGGATAAAAAGAATAATGAGGGAATCTTATCGTTTGCAAAAAAATAGCTTACAAATAGAGTTGGAAGAAAATCATAAAAATCTTGCTGTATTTTTTATATATACAGGAAAAGAATTACCCGAATATTTTATGGTTTTTGAGAAAACCCGAAATGCAATACGCCAGCTTGAAGGAAGTATTAGATAAAAATAAGTGTATTTATATTCGGTTTGTTTGCTTTGTCGGCCCAATAGTTTTTACAGGTAAGCTATTTTTTTGCATAGTGCGGTGTTAGTTTCTTCTGTTTGCTCATTGTTATGGCTAAATATTTCATTTTTCAATATATCTGATCTAATTCATTTCATTGTTCTATTTGTGCCAACTAAAAATACATTGAGCGATGTGTGTATGAATAAAACTATCTTTCTTATTTTGCTTGGGTTCATGAAATCTATTTTTAGCATTAGAATTTTTTTCAAATCCGATAATAACAAAATATAAAAAAATTTACTTTCAGATGAACTTGTCAAACGTGATACGTTTAAATTCATTTATTGAATAATTTTTTTTTGCCATTTTTTAATCCAGTATTTCGCATTGATGTCCTTCCCTATTTAGTAACTCCATAATTTTATCAGGCAATATATGATTTCCCTCTACCCTTAATACATTGTCAAAATCTTCGAGGTCAAAATTTATTTTAATACCGGGGAAATGAAACAAAAGCTTTTCAAGAAGTACTTTAGACTTTTCTTCGTCATGTACATTTGTTTTGAATACCTCTACCATTTTATTCTTTTTTTAATTTATGATAGCAGATGTAAGAAACGATCAATAAAACCAACATTATTAACGGTGAAAATGCGTTGCCGGTTAAACCTTCTATTGATAAATAGGCAATGAACGCAGAAATAAAATCAATACAAAATCCTGCATATACCCACTCTTTAAGTCGTTTATTGGCAGGGACTATAAGTAAAAATCCACCGATTATATGAGCTATGCTTAATTCCCACCTAAACCATTCAGGCAAGCCAAGGTGCCTCATTCCTTCTTTAGCCATTTCGCTATTGATAAAAAAAGCGCCGGATAATTCAAACAAAGCAATAAGCCCGGTGGAAATCCAAAAAATGATTTGGTACTTTTTTGTTTGTTTACTGATGGTTGCAGTTGCCATAGTTAATTTAAGGTTTGTATAAATTTATTGTTGATTTTCGGCGTAATTGAGCATCCAGTTTATTCCAAATTTGTCTGTTAAGTTTCCATGCCAGTCGCCCCAAAATTCTTTTTTAAAAGGATGATCAGCTTTACCTCCGGCTGCAAGCGCATCATACAACTTCCGGCCTTCTTCTACACTATCTGCATGTATAGAAATATAAAAATTGTTTCCTGCTTTGAATGTCTCGTCATTACAATTATCGCTTGCCATTAACACGATTCCATTATCCAATGGCAGTGCGATGTGCATAATCTTTTCTTCCTGCCCTTTGGGCACAGGCATTCCCTGAACATCTTTCATGCGCATCACCATTCGGAATTCACCGCCAAATACTGATTTGTAAAAATTGAATGCTTCTTCGGTATCACCGTTGAAGTTTAAATAAGGATTTACTGCTTTCATTGTTTTTTGTTTTAAGATTTAAGAAATATTTTTTATTTACTTTTTTTTTCCAATGGTTTCAGGATATTTTTTATTTGATGAATATGCCTTTGTGTATGATACAAAATGAGAGATAGCCATTCTAGTCTTGTAAACTCACCAAAAGCGGGAAGAGCAAATCCTGCGCAGGTTTCGGATAAATCTTTTGTTCTGATCACTTCCTGTATCTGTGCAATCCTGTTTTTTAATTCACTCAATAATATTTCTTTGTCAACAAGCCTATTCTTAGGGAGAATAGATTTATCTGATTGGTATTTTTTATCAAAATTTAAAAATGTCTCCTTAATCATTTCAATCTTTTCTCCGGGTGACCTTCCTGTTTTTGTTACAGGGCCGTTTAGAATTTCAACAGCACCATACGATTTTAATAAATGATCTCCAACCTGGGCTATACTCCAACTTCCTTCAAAAGGAATTTTATTAAACTGTTCTTCGTTAGTTGATGAAATTAATTGGGTTAATTCGTTGGCAGTTTTTTCGATTTCAATACTGATTATAGCTTTCATAGTTGAATTTTATTTATTTTCTATGTTGACTAATCTCTTTTGGAAATTTGTCACCAACTAAATTCAGTTTAATATTATGTTCCAAATATGCTTTTAGCCCATCTAAGACCGTTGTAAAGCCTCCCGTGCTGTCTTTTATAATCTGAATTAATTTGTCCCCTTTTTCTTTAAAGCCATAGTTTTTGATAATTACATAGGTTGAATCTTTTGTCAATGGAATAAACTCATAGTCAACTTTGGTAGCAGGGTTTCCCCATTCAGTTACTATTTTTTTATTTTGAATGATTTCTTTTACCAGCACATTTGTTGAAACACCATACATCTCCCAGTTCCAAATTATGGTTTTAGCGGGTTCTAATATTCCACTGGATTTTGTAAACCAAAAGTTGGTAGTAATTTCAGGGTCAATAAATGCCTGGAAAACTAACCCGACTGGCTTTCTGATTAGCATTTGCGTTTCTACAGTGGAAGTTTTATTGGCTGTCATTTCAATGTCTTTTTAAAATAATTTTCTATGTTTCGTTGCAGGCTTTATTCTTTCACGCTGATGCTAATTCTTTCCTCATTATTGATTAAATTTTCTGCATAATTTTTAAAATTATTCAAAACTCCCTGGCAAAAACCTCTCTGAATATCAACAGGGGTTTCTGCTTCTGGTTCAAAAGTTTCAACTAACGTGGTGGCATCACCGTTAGTTGTAAATTGGTTGCGTGTTTTTCTTCCGTCAGTTAACGTATATTCAATAAGTTCATTTGTTATTACTTTATCATATTTGCCACAAAAATCAAAGCCTTCGCTACCGTCCTTTGCTTCCATTCTGAATAAGAAAGCCCCGCCGTCTCTCAAATCATTTTCTACCCTTAATGTTTGCCAGTCTTCAGAAGGATTGTTCCATTGAATAATATCGGCAGGTGTTGTCCAGAGTTTCCAAACTTTTTCCAGGGCTAGGTTGATCGCCGTTTCAACAGTTATGAAATTCTTCATGTTTAGAATTTTTCTTAATGTTTTATGTTCTGGGGCTTTCCCGGATAAACAGGAATTTTCAATTTTTATATGTTTACGCCAATTAAAATTCTCCGTGCTTTTTTGGTTCATAAAAAAGTATCGCCACCACTGATTTGAATGCTTCTTAAAATCCAGAAAATAACCCGGAAGATAATTTCCATTATCAACACAAAACTAATTTCATTCTAATAATTTTTTGGGGTGCAAATACGCCAATCTGAGGGGTCGGATGCGACAAAATATTTTTTGTAGTTTTGGTTTCCAAAAATAAATGGATGACACACATAATTATTTTAGCCACCACAGGCAGTAACTTAGGAAGCATAGATAATCCGCGCCGCGCTTTTTTATCTGTTAATGAATATATGAAAGAAATAGGTAAGTCTCCTCTATTCAAAGTGCAGATAGCCGGAACCACAAAAGAGATAAAACTGAATAATGGAGTATATACTATCCATCCTGATATTGAGATAAAGAATATAAAAAAAGCAGACCTGGTAATTATACCCGCTTTCGAAGGAAACATAAAAAACGGGGTTGAACAAAATACGAATTTAATTCCCTGGATCATTAAGCGATACAGAAAGGGAGCAGAGATCGCCAGTCTTTGCGTAGGCGCTTTTTTATTGGCTTCCACAGGTTTGTTGGATGGAAAAAATTGTTCTACTCACTGGCGTGCAGGTAATGAATTTCAAAAAATGTTTCCAACGGTGAAACTGGTAACTGATAAAATCATCACGGATGAATATGGAATTTATACCAGCGGCGGCGCTTTTTCTTCAGCTAATTTGATATTATATATTATTGAAAAATACGCAGGCAGAGAGGCGGCAATACATTGTGCAAAAACTTTCCAGGTGGATATGGACCGGCATCGTCAATCTCCCTTCATCATCTTTGACGGGCAAAAGGATCATAAAGATGAACTGATTAAAGAAGCACAGACATTTATTGAGAAAAATGTCCAGGAAAAAATTTCGGTAGATCGATTGGCTTCTATGCTTGCAATAGGAAGAAGAAACCTGGAAAGAAGATTTAAGAAAGCCACCTCCAATTCTGTTGTAGAATATATGCAACGGGTGAAAGTGGAAGCAGCAAAAATAAGATTTGAAAGATCTACTGATAACGTAAATGAGGTAATGTACGATGTGGGATACAGCGATCCAAAAGCTTTTCGTTCAACTTTCAAACGTTTTACGGGACTGTCTCCGGTAAGTTATAGAAATAAATATAACAAGGAATTTGTGGTTTTATGATGTTAGTCAATATTAAAGGGAATTTACAGTAGCTAATTTATATCCAATGTAGAATACTCTGTCACAAAATCTTCCATACTTATCGCGTCTTCCACTTTAAAATTTCCTATTCGTGTTCTGCGTAATTGGCTAAGGTAGCCTCCACAGCCAAGCGTTTCTCCAAAATCATTAGCCAAACTACGTATATACGTTCCTGTGGTACAGACCACTTTGAAAGTGATAACAGGCATGTTAATTTGAGTAATTTCAAATGAATGAATGGTAATTTTCCTCGGTTCAAGAACTACATCTACTCCTTTCCTGGCTAATAAATATACTGGCTTCCCATTCTGCTTTATGGCAGAATGAATGGGTGGGGTTTGTAAAATTTCTCCCGTGAATTGCTTGGTAGTTTCTCTTATTATTTCTTCCGTAATCCCATCTATGGGTTTAAAGTTTTCAGGTTCACTTTCCAGGTCATAAGTAGGTGTAACTGCGCCTAATGTAATGGTTCCCGTGTATTCCTTTTCCTGGGCCATAAATTCATTAATCCTTTTAGTAAATTTTCCCGTGCATACAATCAAAAGGCCTGTTGCAAAGGGATCCAGCGTGCCAGCATGTCCTACTTTCTTAATTTTTATCGTATTGCGGATTTTTCTTATCACATCAAATGATGTCCAGTCAAATGGCTTATCTATCAGTAAAACTCTTCCTTCTTCAAAATTATTTTTGATCATCATTTTTTAATTTGTTTCTCCTCATGCGGATTAGGGGAGCTAGCTCCGCAATTATTGTATAAAGTTTATTTAATTTTTTTCAAAGTAATTTTAATTATATGGCCTGCCTTTCTTTTAATTCTAAATATTTATTAATGGCGTTTACGGTCAGCTTTTGCGGAGAAGAAAGGATTGATAAAATCCCGAACCTTGATAATTCTTTTGCAATAAGCCTTTTTTCAAAAGCAAATTTTTCTGCGATGGTTTTTATATAAACCGCTTCAACATTTTTTGCATGTGAATTAGTAAGCTGGGATAGTTCCGTATTCTCAAAAAATACTACCAGCAATAAATGATTGCGTGCGATTAAACGCAAATATTCTATCTGCCGGTTTACTCCAGACAAAGATTCAAAATTGGTAAACAAAATTAAGAGACTCCTGTGTTTAATTTTATTTCTTATTTGCAGATAAAGCATTTCAAAATCACTTTCAAGGAAGTCTGTTTTTTGTTTATAGAGTGTTTGTAATATATTTTCTGTTTGTATTGGTTTGCGGTCGGCAGGCAAAATACTTCCCGGCAAATTTGAAAAAGTAATAAGTCCTACTTTGTCCTGTTTCTTTAAACACACATTGCTCAAAATCAGGCAACTGTTTATCGCATGATCTAATAGTGTCATTCCATCAAAAGGCATCTTCATCAACCGGCCTTTATCAATAATACAATATACCTGTTGCGATCTTTCTTCCATATAATTATTGACCATTAGGCCTCCTTTTCTTGCCGAGGCTTTCCAGTTCAATGTACGAATATCATCTCCTGAAACATATTCTTTAATCTGCTCAAACTCCATGCTCTGGCCGATTTTCCGTATTCTTTTATTTCCTGCCTCGTTTTGCAGTGTTGCATTGGATAACAATTCATAATTGTGCAAATGCATAAAAGCGGGATATACCGGAATCGTTTCCTCTGCAGGGGTAGTGAATCTTCTTTTGAGCAAAAACAATGGAGTAGAAAGGAATAAATGAATATCGCCAAAATGATATTCTCCCCTTTGTAAGGGTTTTAAATACCAATCAATTTTCTTTTGTTCACGGGCTTTTAGTTTCAATTGCCTTTTCCAATTCCTGATTTGTAATTGTATAGGTAATTCATCTATTACAACTACATGTACCGGAAATGAGAATTCATTTTTGATAAAAATTTCAATTCTATTATCATCTCCATTGCTGAACCTGTTATTGGTTATTCGTTGAGCTGAAGATGTTTTTTTGACAAAAAATAACAGGCCATAGTCAACCAGGCAAAAAAGAATAAAAGTAAAAAAAAGAGTTTTAGCCGGAAGTAATAAAACGGGAATATAAAAAGCGATTATAAATAAAATAATAAAACTAGCAAGGACGATGTAAAACCGCCGGGCTAAAAAAAGATCTCCAATATATTTTTTTAAAAATTTCAAAAGAATACTGATTTTTCAGATGATCAATTACCGCGGCACTTCAATAGTACTAATAATATTATGGATTAACTCATCAGCTGAAATTCCTTCCATCTCTTTTTCAGGTGTTAAAATAATACGATGCCTCATTATGGGTATTGCCATTTCTATAATATCATCCGGGTTTACAAAATCTCTTCCCTTAATCGCAGCATTGGCTTTTGAGGCTTTTAAGATCGCAAGTGAGGCACGCGGCGAGGCGCCTAAAAATAAGGAGGCATTATTCCTGGTAGCGTTGACCATTTTAGCAATAAATTCTATCAGCCGGGGTTCAATCAATACACTATTACTAATACCCCTGTATTCGGCTATTTGTACAGGCGTAATTAATTTTTCCACCTGACTGAGCAATGTATTTTGCGGAACTGATTGCTGAGTTGTTAAAATATTTATTTCCTCCTCAAGAGTTGGATAATTGACTACTATCTTAAATAAAAACCTGTCAAGTTGTGCTTCCGGAAGGCGGTAAGTGCCTTCTTGTTCAATGGGATTTTGGGTAGCGAGGACAAGGAACGGGAAATTCATAAAATGAGTAGTTCCATCAATGGTTACCTGTCTTTCTTCCATCACTTCAAATAAAGCTGACTGAGTTTTTGCCGGTGCACGGTTTATCTCATCAATCAAAACTATGTTGCTGAAAATGGGTCCTCTTTTAAATTCAAATTCTGCATTTTTAGGGTTAAAAACAGAGGTGCCTAAAACATCACTTGGCATTAAATCGGGAGTAAACTGTATTCTTGAAAAACCGGCATTGATAATTTTCGCCAATAGCTTTGCTGTTAAGGTTTTGGCTACTCCCGGTACTCCTTCTATAAGTATATGGCCATCGCATAATAACCCAATCAACAAAAGATCAACCATCTTATGCTGACCGACAATTACTTTCCCGATTTCATTTCTTATGTTGGTAACAGCATTATTTAATGTGCCAATTTCGATGCGTTGTTCAAATAAGTTTTCTTCTATCAGATTTTCTTCCATCAGGTTTTGGTTTTTGTAAAGTTTTCAATTTTTAAATTTAATTGCAATAGTTCCTGGTCAGTTACATTGTCTTTTTCCCGGATATTTGTTACCAATGTAAATAATTCTTCTGTTTCTTTTTGCGAAACGCCACTTTTACCAGCAAGTGAATTGATAAACTCATTATTTACTAAAGCCGTATTTATAAAATATTTATTGCGGATATGCTCATAAAAATAGGTAATCATTTTATCTGCAATATGTCGGTTATTGAGATTCTGATAATAAAGTTTGCCAATGGTTTCAGTGAAAGCTAAAGTAGTATTACTGTTGGGTTTTACAATATCAATTTCTCTTTGTTTTCTTTTTATATTAAAAATCACGTAAAGCAGGATACCTGCTAATGCAATATAAAAAGCCCAGAGTAGTGACGGATTTCGTTTAATTACACTTAGGGTTGAAAACCCTTTATTGTCATTATTACTATTACTGTCTGGATTATTTTTCCGGAGAGAAGAAATATTTTTATAATATTCATCCCAATAAATATACCGGGGATCAAATCTCAGATAGGCAGTAACATATTCAAAATAGTGGTAATTATCATTAGTCAATAAAAAATAATTGCTGAAAATGCGCGGTGCCAGGTGCAAATAAAGCCTGCCCTTTCCACTAAAAAGAAGAATATAGTCAGGCTGATTATTTTCATTAACTCCCAATACTCTGGCAAAAGTGGTATCATAACTGGTGAAATAATTTAAAAAAGGGAAATAATAATAACTGAAGCTCACTTGTTTAAAATCATCTCCGAAATACATGCCCACATGCGTATCGTGCATTTCCCCGTTAATTTCATTAATGATTTCCCCTTTTCTGCTGATTTTGCAATAAATACTATCTAGTAATTTTTTGTCGACATAATCTGCTGAGATAAATAAATCATTTCCTGCCTTTACATATTCCAGCATAGCATTGGTTTCCCCGGAAGTGAGGATCAGGTTTTTTGTGATCAAAAAATAAAGTGAATATTTTGTTCCCGTATCTCTTTTGATATTATCCCATGTATTCTCAAAAGGTTTATCAGCAATATTGATCCAGTAATCAGGAAATTCTGATTGAAATTCTTTATAGGCGATAAAAGAACCAAACGGCATTTTATCAGTTTTACGATAACTTTCTGTAAGCGAAGGAAGCTGTTTGCCGGTTTGTAAACGACAACTATTCAAGCCTGTTAGCAACAGGACATAAAAAAAGCAATATGGCAAATAATTTTTCAATACTGTTTAGCTATTTTTATTAAACTGTATAAATTCTTTTTTTAGTTGTTCATATTTGTTTTTATCAATTAAAAACTTTCCATACCATACATATTCATAATTGCGGATAAGCGATGCAAATTGCAATTGATAACCAGACGAAACCATATCCTGCAAATATTCACTATTGGTTTTTTCGGGAGCAAAATGAATAAACCCTTTATCTGAAAGAGTTTTAAGTGTTCTTAAGAATAAATATCTTGTTGAAAGATTAAAATCATTGTTAGCCTCAGCTTCATTAATTAATAAATCATATTTAGAAATATTATCTAACTCTGATAAATAATCCTCATTATCTTCTTCATCTGGCGGGTATTTTTTTATTTTAAAAATTCCGCTTTTAAAAAAAATTTTATAAAAAATAAAAATGATAAAGATGATGGCCAGTACCCAGAAAAATATCTTTAATGGGAAACTGTTTAAAAATTGGTTAAGTCTTGAATAATTACCTTTTTTTTTCTGTTGTCGGTTTACTTTACCGGTAGCCTGGTCAATGTTTACCGTGTCTGATTTCAAATCAGTCTTTTTTCTCAAAAGACTATCCAGGTAATTCATATAAGCAAATTCCCGTGAATGCTTCCATATGCGTAAAGAATCATTTGTATCTTTCAGAGAGTCCGCGTTTACCAAAGAAGTGGTATCAAATCTCTTATTTCCTGCTTGCCCATTTTGATTATTTTGGGCAGAGGAGGAGTGTCCCAAAAACATCATTAAGGTTACCAAAGAAAAAAAAGCCATCTTATTTTTCATACGCTACCCCATTCTTTAGAATTTTACCATCTGCCAGGTTAAACCCATTTTTATGTAAACGTATCGGGTACAAAACGAAATACCATAATACTAAAAAAAAGGAACCGGCCAAGATCATAAGGCTTACAGGAACGGGCAGGCCAATATCAGTTGAATTTTTTTGAAAAGTGTTGCTCATTAAGTGAGTAACGTAACTTTCAAAAAATGCAGCCACAATAAAAAAGGGAATCAGGCTGACACATATTTTCATAGCATCCTTGGCGGCTCTTAAAAAGGATTGTTTACGTGAATAAGTTCCCGGGATAAGCCAGCCGGCGCCTAAAATAAACCCGGCACAACCTGCAATTACAACAGATGAAATTTCCAGTGTGCCATGAATCCAGATCACCATTACCGATTGCCATCCCAGGCCCTGTGAAAAAAAAATGTATTGAAAGCAGCCAAGCATTACCCCATTTGTCCACATA
The DNA here is from genome assembly GCA_030706605.1 of Bacteroidota bacterium. Taxonomy (GTDB): domain Bacteria; phylum Bacteroidota; class Bacteroidia; order Chitinophagales; family Chitinophagaceae; genus Ginsengibacter. Next base: position 121,554 of record JAUZOE010000006.1, on the reverse strand, counting down.
AATAACAAAGTTCCTATCCCAAATAAGACTCCGAATACTACAGTTTTAAAAGCAATACTAATATTATTGTAAGCAATGCGCACAAACATGGAGAAGGGGTTATCATCTTTATATACACCAAAGGGGTCTCCTTTCTCAATTCGCGAAATAGTTTCATCGTAATAACCGCGCTGTACATTGTGATTAAAAAAATCAGGCGCATAGCTCGGGTCTGTATTGGAAGAAATGACACCTATTGCCACAAACGATACAAAAAGCAGGAAAGTGAAGAGAAATACTTTGTGGTATTTTCTGAATAACAAGGGGAGTTCATATTTCCAAAAAAGAATGATGCGGGAGAAATTTTGTTTCTTATTTTGGTAAATGCTTTGATAAATAGAAGCTGCAATACCATTGATCCACCGGGTTACTTTGCTTTTAGGATAAAATGTTTTGGCATAAGAAAGATCATCCAATAAAGTAATAAACCTATCGGCCATTTCATCCGGATCCTTAGTTGCTTCATGTTGATATTGATTCCATTTATCAACATTTTTTTTAATAAACCTGGCTTCGCGCATAAAAAATATTTGTGAGGTTTATTTCTCTGATGAAAATACTAACAGTAAAGTGAAACAATTTAATCACTAAAAAAATAAAAAGAACATTTTTATTTTAAATTTTTAAATTGCTTTATGCCATTGATTCAAATAGCTACTCCTTTTAATATTGATCTTGAATTTGAAATTTCCCAATTTCATAAAAGGCTGATTGCTTACCTGGTTGATTTTATCCTGCTGGTCTTGTTTTTTATCAGTATGAAATATTTTTATTATGGTGGATTTGAAAAAGTAGATCCAGAGGTTCTTCAAAGAAATATGGGATTCGATATACTTACCATTTCCATCCCTATGTTGTTGTATTCTTTAGTATCTGAAGTAATGATGCATGGGCAAACGATTGGTAAAAAATTAATGAACATACGGGTAATCAGCCTCGATGGCAGCGAACCTTCTTTAAGTCAATATATCCTTCGCTGGATGTTCAAGGTATTTGAATGGCCTTTCTTTTTTGGATATACCATTCTTACAGAAGGTAATCTTTTTGTCTATATCATCATTACAGGGTTTCTTGGAATATTTGTAGCAATCATTATCACCATTTCAAAGAAAAATCAGAGATTGGGAGATATAGCAGCCAACACAGTTGTTGTAAATACCCAATCTACATTTTCTGTTGATGATACCGTTTTCATGGAAATAAAAGAGGAAAATTATGTAGTAAAATTTCCTGAAGTGCTCAGGCTTTCTGACCGGGATATTAATACCATTAAGAATGTGATTGATTTATTTTACAAAGAACATAATGCAGAAATCTGTGACCGGCTTGCAATAAAAGTACAGGAAGTATTGGAGGTAAATACAGATATGTACTCCAATGATTTTTTAGAAAAATTATTGGCAGATTATAATTACCTCGCTGTCCAATAAAAATATCACCCTTTCATAGCTGTGCCTATCATAGCAATTAAAAATACCAATGCATATATAGAAAGCATGATGATGGTACAAACACCATAAAACTTAAACATGGATTTTAAGTTTTTTAATGATTCTTCAAAATTTTCCTGGCTCATAGAATTGAGCGAAATCTGCATTTTTACAGAAAACTTAAAAAGATACCAACACGGGAAAAAGAAAAGTAGTGCCAGAAGCAGGTACAATATCGTCATGCCGGCGGCAATACCTGACGAAAATCCTGAAGCCATTGAGTTATAGGGTGGAAGGCTCATGATTAAAGTAGGAATAAAAAATGCCAGTATGGTCATAAAGCCACAAAATATAAATCCGATTATAGATAAAAATTTCCCCCACCTGGCAGCATCACTTAAGAAATTTTGGGCTGACGAGGTTACCTGCAAATCGTTGTTGAGAAGGTCAAAACTTTCCATGGCGTAGTTTTTAATTTTTCAATAAAGTTTGCTCATTTCAGATTAAAATACAAATTATTTCAATAATTAACCTGGTAAACCTTTCATCAATACGCCCTTGCAAATAAAACTCTCTCCCCGCTAGGCCGGCCGGTTAAAATACATTTTCCTTCTTCTTTTATATTATTTAAAGGAATGCAACGTATAGTTGCTTTGGTAAGTTCTTTTATTTTTTCTTCTGTTTCAGCTGTTCCATCCCAATGTGCCGAAATAAATCCTGTTTTTTCATCCAGTAATTTTACAAATTTATCCCACGTATTGGCAATGGTGATATGTGCATCACGGAATGTTTTTGCTTTGTTGTAAATATTTTCCTGAATATCATTAAGCAAAGTGTAAACTGTATTGGCAAGTCCGTCCAGTGATACAGGTTCCTTGGTTTTGGTATCTCTCCTGGCTACTTCAGCTACATTGTTGGCTATATCTCTTGCTCCAATAGCAATTCTTACAGGTACACCTTTCATTTCATATTCTGCAAATTTCCATCCGGGACGACGGCTGTCATCATCATCATATTTTACAGAGACCCCCAGGGCTTTAAAATCCTCTATCAATAATTTTACTTTTTCATCAACCAGTTTCTTTTGATCATCTCCTTTGTAGATAGGAACAATCACTACCTGTATTGGGGCGAGTTTAGGGGGAAGCACCAATCCGTCATCATCGCTATGTGCCATCACTAATGCACCTATCAACCGGGTGCTTACTCCCCAACTTGTGGCCCATACATAATCCAGTTTATTTTCTTTATCACTAAATTTCACGTCAAAAGCTTTGGCAAAATTTTGTCCCAGGAAATGAGAAGTGCCTGCTTGGAGAGCTTTTCCATCCTGCATCATAGCTTCTATACAGTAAGTGTCTTCAGCGCCTGCAAAACGTTCATTAATGCTTTTTACACCTTTTATTACCGGCATTGCCATCCATTCTTCTGCAAATTCAGCATAAACGTTCAGCATTTGAATTGTCTCATCTATAGCTTCCTGCCTGGTGGCATGGGCAGTATGGCCTTCCTGCCATAAAAATTCGGTAGTTCGCAAAAAAAGCCGGGTACGCATTTCCCATCTTACTACATTAGCCCATTGGTTTATCAGCAACGGAAGATCCCGGTAAGACTGTATCCATGTTTTATAAGTATTCCAGATAATGGTTTCTGAAGTAGGGCGTACTATTAATTCTTCTTCCAACTTCGCGTCAGGGTCTACAATGATACCATTACCTTCAGGGTCGTTCATTAACCTATAATGTGTTACTACTGCACATTCTTTAGCAAAACCTTCTACATGAGCTGCTTCTTTGCTCAAAAAACTTTTTGGAATAAAAAGAGGAAAATAAGCATTCTGGTGGCCTGTTTCTTTAAATCGTTTATCCAGTTGATCACGCATATTTTCCCAAAGGGCAAATCCATAAGGCTTTATCACCATGCAACCCCGAACTGCACTATAATCTGCCAAACCCGCTTTTATGATAAGATCATTATACCATTGAGAATAATCCTTTTCCCTGCTTGTAATTTCTTTGCTCATTATTTCTTTTTGATAGTCTTTTTGTTAATTTTTTTAAAATAAAAAATTACATTTTCCTGTTTAAGTTTTTAAATATCCCCGATATTCGGTCTTTGCTATTTTTTAACACCAGTTCATTAAAGTAATCATATTTTATATAGTGATTTTTGATTAAATTTACGGAGAACCGGAAGCAAAAGTAAAACTTCATTAATGAATTCCTTAAAACAAAAGGCCATGAAATCAAAATACATACTTCTATTCACTTTGGTAGCCGCTTTCAGCAGTTGTAGTGTTGCTTACCGTAGCGGGCAAACTCCTGATGATGTTTATTTTTCGCCAGTGCCAGACCAGGAAACTTATGTAAGTAGTGACAATCAGCAAGACAGAAACTCCTATGGCTACCGGAATGAAGAGCAGGAAATAAGAATGGGGATTCAAAACCCGATATATCGTAACAGTATTGCTTTTGACCTTGGTTATGGATATAATCCTTATACCTATAATCCTTACGGTAATCTTTACAGTCCATACACATATAATTCCTTTAATAAAAGCTTTTATGATCCGTATGGTTATAATGATCCTTATGGCTACAACTACTATAATTCATATGGATATAGTAATTATGGGTATTCTCCCATCTTTTATAACCCTTATTATCCTCCTGTGTATATGTATCCGGGGATTGGGAACATTAATATCAATACCAATAGGGGGCCAAGAGAAGTGAATCTCGGGGCTTACAGTAATACGGGGAACAACAGAATAGCGAATGCCAACTCTGTTCCGGTTAGAACAATAAGTTCAAATAATTCAGGCCGGACTGGGACAGGTAATATAATAAGAAGAATTTTTACGCCTTCCAATAACAGAACGTACACTCCATCTTCCAGCAATTCCAGAACGTATAATAGGAGGACTTATAGTAATGATAATTATGATAATAACAATCGCAATAATTATACACCACCTACAAGAACATTCACTACACCTACTATATCGCCAAGTAGTAGTCCTTCCTCAGGCAGTAGTGGTGGAAGCGCACCGGTAAGAACTTTCAGAAGGTAAAATTTCAAAAAATCTTCCACTCCGTTGTTTCTTATCGTATTTAAAATCTTGGATCTATGAAAGCTAAATATTTAATTGTATTCTTTTTGTTTATAGTTAGTCATTCTTATGCACAGGAACCTGCAGATGCGCTTCGCTATTCTTATTTAACCGGTAGTGGAGGAACGGCCAGGAACCAGGCTATTGGTGGGGCCGGTGCTTCTTTGGGTGGAGAATTTTCTTCTCTCTTTATTAATCCTGCGGGATTGGGCTTTTACAATACAGGCGATTTCGTGTTAACGCCGGGATATGCTCTCAAAACTGACAAATCGAATTATTTAAATTCGAATGAGAATGCAACTCATAATAATTTCAATCTTGGCGCCACAGGAATCGTGTTTTCTTCTCCTTCCAATAGCAAAAGCATAAAAAGTTTCTCTTTCGCCATTGGAATTAATAAAACAGCAGATTTTAATAACCATATTTATTATAAAGGAACTAATACCACCTCCTCATACTCAGAAAAGTACCTTGAAGAATTGATTAATAATAATGTTACTGATCCCAATGCTGCAGCCACTGATTACCCTTATGGCAGCAGTCTTGCGTTTAATACTTACCTGATAGATACCCTACAAAATACAGACGGCTCCCTGGCAGGATATAAAACGCTTGCTAATCCTGCTTCCGGACTTATCCAGGAAAACACGATTGATACTAAAGGGGGCATCACGGACCTTGCTTTCGGAGCGGGATTCAACCTGCAAAACAAATGGTATTTTGGAGGAACACTTACTTTACCTTTTTTAAATTACCATCGTAATGCGACTTATAAAGAAAGTGATGCATCAGGAATCTCAAACAATAATTTTAATTATTTTCAAGTTAATGAATCTTTGCAAACAAAGGGTGTTGGGATCAATGGTAAGTTTGGAGTTATTTTTAAACCAGTAGATTACATAAGGCTTGGATTGGCAATACATACTCCTACTTTTTATCAGCTTACCGATAATTATTCAACGGAAATAATTACTGATCTTGAAGGATATGGCGGTCCCGGAATAAAAAAGCAAAGTTCACTGGATCTGACTAATGGACAATCACTTCAATCAAAATATAATTTATCTACTCCGTTGCGAGTGATATTAAGTGGTTCTTATGTTTTTCGTGCAGTAGAAAATGTGCAACAGCAACGAGGATTTATAACTGCTGATGTAGAATATGTTAACTACAAAAATGCTTCATTTCATGCTGCTGATAATAGTACTGATGCAAAAAATTATTATTCATCACTCAATAAAACAATGGATAATTTGTATAAGGGTGCCATCAATGTACGTCTGGGTGGGGAAATGAAATTCAATACCATTATGTTCAGGTTAGGCGGCGCCTATTATGGTAATCCTTATCAAAATCAAAGTTCCAATCTTGTGAAAGTGAGTGGAGGTTTAGGATACAGGAATAAAGGAATTTTTCTTGATCTCACTTATGTGTATTCATCGCATAAAGATATCAATTACCCTTATTTGTTACAGGATAAAGCTAATGTACCTGCTTACTTGAAGAATAATGCAGGCAATATTGTAGCTACCATTGGATTTAAACTTTAGACAAATTCGACAGATCTGAACTTCCTTTCTAAAAGAGAAAACTGTTTTGAGATTGAATTCTTTCAATAGATTCCATTTATTTCGCAGCAAATTAGTTTAAAAGTATTTCTTGCGAACTCATTACTGTCAGGGGTCTCCTGTTGTAGATGTGGAAATTGCTTTCTTAAACCAGGTTATCTGTCTTTTTGCAAAATGCCTTGTGTTTTTTTTAATTTCTTCAATAGCTCCTGTCAAAGATATTTTACCTTCCATATAATTGAACAATTCTTTGTAACCTACTGTTTGCAGCGCATTCAGATGCCTGTATTGAAATAAATTTTCTGCCTCCTGTAATAATCCTTCTTTCATCATTTCATCTACCCTGTAACTAATATTACTATAAAGCTGTTCTCTTGGAAGTTCTAATACTATATTTTTTATAGTAAAGTTGCGATTTACTTTTTTGCGCGAATGAAAATCAAGAATTGATTTTCCGGTAGAAAGTTTTACTTCAAGTGCCCGCAACATCCGCTGTGGATTTTGCATTTCTCCCTTGAGAAAAAAAAGAGCATCGTGCATTTCTATTTCGTGCCTGAGCCAGGACAATCCATTTTTGCTAAATTGTTCATTAATTTCTTTTCTGATTTTTGCATCTACAGCAGGTATTTCATCAAGTCCTTCACAGAAAGCTTTTATATAAAGGCCTGTACCTCCTACCATGATGGCAATATCATTATCTTCAAATATTTTATTTACCTGCTTTAAGGCGTATTCTTCAAATATTTTTGAATTTACTTCCTCGTGAATTGAATGGGAGTTTATGAAATAATGTTTTACAATTTCTAGTTGTTTCTCCGAGGGCTTGGCTACGCCTATATTCAGTTCTTTAAAACACTGTCGGCTGTCTGCAGAAATAATTTGTGTATGGTATTTTTGGGCAAGTTCAATTCCGTAAGTGGTTTTGCCAACGGCGGTAGGGCCGGATATAATAATGCATGTTTTTTCGGTCATTGATTTGATAGAGTTTGTACAAAACCCAACAAATTAATACTTAAATTTCCTCAGTGCTGTTTTCTTCTACATCTTCATCACCTTCCTCTGCATCTCCCTCTTCACCATACCCGTCAGCCATAACTGCAGTATTCAGGTCATATTTTTCTTCTATTTCAGCAAGTTTTTCATTTATCAGTCCTTTGGTTCCATACTGGCTTGGCCCAAATCCTTCACTACGGATACACTGAGGGTAGTTAAGTTTATGATTTTCTTCTTTATTGACATTAATTAACTCTACTTTGAAAGTCCAGTTTTTATGAAAATCATATAAATAAATAAATTTTTGATTGGGTTCCCGTACCTCAGAACCGATTAGCGCTTCACTCATAATTAAAGGTTCTGCTTTATATACCTTATCATATTTTTCTAACGTAATTTCTCTTCCGTGTTGCCAGTTATCATTGCTCCGGTAAAAAGTAGCGTGATGCTTATTATCAAATTCAAAACATTTCAAAATGATATCATGAAGCTCCTGGAAACTTTGTGTATGCTTAATGACTACGTCACGGTAAACGCTTTCATCCTCTTCCCAATAAATTCTGAATTTTAAAATTGCCATATCACAAATTTAAGGCTTAGTTATCAATTAAAATATTTGAAAAAAACATTTGCAATTTCATTTATCTAAGATTGAGGTATACATTTTTTTTTAATTAAGGATTATCGGATAACCCTTTCTCAATTTCAATGATTTATCATTTTTTCTCAATACCTAACTCGGTTGCTATTTTACACATATATTCAAAGGCCACGTCATATTGATTAGGGATTACACCATCTAATATAGCTTCACGTACCGCATTTTTAATGTCACCTACCATCCTGGAAGGAGGCAGATTAAATTCCTTCATAATAATTTCACCGGTAACAGGTGGTTGCCAGTTTCGCAGGTTATCAGATTCTTCGACTTCCTTAAGCCTCTGTTCCACCATTTCAAAATTGGATAAAAACCGTTTTACTTTTTGTTTATTTTTGGAAGTAATGTCTGCCTTGCAGAGCGTCATCAGATCTTCTATATCATCTCCTGCATCGTATAATAATCTGCGTATAGCTGAGTCAGTTATATTCTCTTTGGTAAGGCTGATAGGCCGTAAATGCAACTCTACCATTTTTTTTACAAATTTCATTTTTTCATTCTGTGGCAATTTCAACCGGGTAAAAATTTTAGGCACCATTCTGCCTCCTACTACTTCATGTCCATGAAAAGTCCATCCATGGCCATCTTCAAATTTCTTGGTAGCGGGTTTGGCTATATCATGCAAAATGGCTGCCCATCTCAGCCATAGGTCATCAGTATTGGGAGCTATATTGTCTAATACCTGCAGGGTATGGTAAAAATTATCTTTATGGCCTTTGCCATCTATATATTCTGCACCGGCGAGAGCAACCATTTGAGGAAAAATAATTTTTAATAAACCCGATTGGTATAAAAGATCAAAACCTATAGAAGGTTTATCGGTCATAATAATTTTATTGATCTCATCAATGATCCGTTCTCCGCTTACTATTTTTATTCTTTCTGAATTACGCTGAATAGCCTCAAAAGTTTCAGGCAAAATAGAAAATTTCAATTGGGTGGCAAACCGGATAGCTCTCATCATACGCAAAGGATCGTCACTAAAAGTTTGATCAGGAGGTAAAGGCGTTCTGATCAGTTTATTTTCTAGGTCGGCCAGGCCATTAAGCGGATCAACCAATTTTCCAAAATCATTCTTATTAAGGCTGATGGCCATGGTATTGATCGTAAAATCTCTGCGCAAACGGTCCTCTTCGATACTGCCGGGAAGTACATCCGGCTTGCGGCTTTCTGGATTGTAACTTTCTTTTCGAGCGCCTACAAATTCGATTTCAAAAGGAAGATCGCTTTCTTTTGAAAAGATTTTAATTTGTGCAGTTCCAAAATTTTTAAAGTAATTAACCTGTGGCTGAGGTTTAAATTTTTGTGATGTTTTTTGGGCAAGTTCAATTCCATCGCCTACACACACTATATCCAAATCTTTATCAAGGCGGTTCAATATCTTATCTCTCACAAAACCGCCGATTACAAATACAGGCACATTTAATTCGGCACCTGCAGCAGCTATTTGTTTAAAAATAAAAAGCTCTTCATCTGTACAATTAATTTCCATGAAGCAAAAGTAAATGGATTAATTGTTTTAATAATAATTTGGGAAGTTCCGTTGGCTATTTGATTCCTTAGTTAAAGTGTTATGAACCTGGCATAAAGCAGTCAACTCAAAATTTTCGTATTCTTTTTTGAAGATGCCTCAAATATTTTTAGCGATCTTAAAGGCCTTGGATAAGGTAATACTAAGAATTGATATCTATTCTTCAAACAAGTCAGGCCTTTTTTCTTTTGTAATTTCTACTGATTTTTCGTAACGCCATTCTTCAATTTTGGCATGGTTGCCATTCATTAAAATTTCAGGCACTTTCCATCCACGGAATTCTTCAGGACGAGTATAAACAGGCGGAGCCAGCAAATTGTCCTGGAATGAATCGGTGAGTGCAGAAGTTTCATCATTTAAAACTCCCGGTAATAATCTTCCTATTGCATCTGCCAGTACCGCAGCACCTAACTCGCCTCCACTTAAAACGTAATCGCCAATAGAAATTTCTTTGGTTATAAAATGATCGCGAACTCTTTGATCTATCCCTTTATAATGTCCGCAAATCAATAATAAATTATTTTTTAGGGATAATGTATTGGCAGTTTTTTGGTCAAAAATTTCTCCGTCAGGAGTTAAGAAAATTACTTCATCATATTTGGTTTTTTTTTGCAAAGATTCTATTGCATTTACGAGTGGCTCTGCCATCATTACCAAACCTGCGCCTCCGCCAAACTGGTAATCATCTACCTGTCCATGTTTATAATTAGTGTAATCCCTTAAATTGAAAATATTCACTTCCAGCAATTCTTTTTCTTTGGCCCTTTTTAAAATAGAATGCGCAAAAAAACTTTCCATGAGTTGTGGCACAACTGAAATGATATCAATTTTCATTTTGCAAAGGTACGTACGTTATAAAATCTAATAATCACAGTCATACTACCATGGAAAATATTTCGGAGACTTTTACTCCGTCCAAAATTGGGCAGACACTTTTTATATTAATGGAGGAATGTCTACCTTTAAAAGAAGTATTATTTGAAATATACGTTGTTTTTTTTATGATAAATTATTGAGAAAACGACATTGCCGGATAAAATAAATATTCTAAAAAAGGATCCCAACAAGGGATATAACTTATATTCATATCTTCTTCCATTTAAATTTTTACATAATGAAAAAATATCTTTTACTGCTGGTTTTATTCCTAATAGTTTTATCTGGCTATTCTCAATCTTCACTGCCTTCCAATTTTTTTTTAAAAACATTGTCCAATGGGCTACAGGTATTGGTTATTGAAGACCATAGTGTGCCATTAGCTACTATCGAAATTGCTGTCAAAAACGGTTCATTTTCAGAGTCACCCGAATTTAACGGACTCAGTCATTTATATGAGCACATGTTTTTTAAGGCGAATAAGGACTACCCAAGCCAGGAGGCTTTTATGGATAGAATAAAAGAATTAGGCATCTCCTTTAATGGCACTACCAGTACAGAAAAGGTTAATTATTTTTCTACATTACCTAAATTTAATCTGACAAAGGGAATAGAATTTATGAATTCGGCCATTCGGTATCCTAAGTTTGATACCACAGAAATGCGGAAGGAAAATGTAGTGGTAGATGGCGAATTTCAGAGGAACGAGTCTAATCCTTTTTTTGCCTTAAGTGATGCAATGAATCATCATATGTGGGGAGATTTATACAGCAGGAAAAATGCGATCGGTAATCATCAAATTATACTTAGCGCCACACCCGCTAAAATGGAAACGATTAAAAACAAATACTATTGGCCCAATAATTCTCTTCTAACCGTCGCAGGCGATGTAAAACATGAAGATGTTTTCAAGCAGGTTGCTAACATTATGGGCAGTTGGAAGCCTTCAGGATTTGATCCTTTCAAAAAATATCCTATCCCTGAATTTCAGCCTTTGCAAAAATCAAGCTATTTTATAGTGCAATCGGACAATGCAAGAGTGCCGGTAATTATGATCGATTGGATGGGGCCTGATACCCGCAACGATTTGCCAAATACTTATGCTGCCGATGTGTTTTCCTATATTCTTAGCCAAAATTCTTCAAGGTTAAGCAAGTCTTTATTAGAGTCAGGTCTGGCATTGCAGGTGAGGTTTAATTACACTACTCAAAAATATGTAGGACCTATTACTTTGCTTGTAGTACCCAATCCCTCAAAAGTAAAGGAGTGTTTTGAAGAAGTTAAAAAACAAATAAACTTAATGGAGGCTGATGATTATTTTACAGATGAACAATTAGCCACCGCTAAACGAAAATTGGAAATTGAAGATGTCAGAGGTAGAGAGATAACTTCTGATTATGTGCATATAGTTTCTTTTTGGTGGTGCTCTGCTTCTCTGGATTATTATTTTAATTATATCAATCATGTGCAAAAAGTTACCCGTGCTGATATTCAGCAGTATGTTCGGAAATATATCAAGGGAAAACCTTATTGTGCCGGTTTATTGGTAAGCCATGATATGGATCAACAATTACAACCTGAAATGTTCTTTAAATCCAATTAATCTACTTTTAAAAAAATAGTTATGAAACGTTTTATTTTTTCATTGACAGCTGCTTTCCTTATATTTTTTGCATTACCTGCTTTTGCACAGAGTAGTGCACAAAAATTTAGTGTCAATGGTATTACAGTTATTATGAAACCAACGGTAAAAGACATTATTAATGTTAGTGTGTATTATAAGGGAGGTGTTACAAACTATCCTGCTGATAAAGCAGGAATTGAAGATCTTGCACTTGCCGGAGCAACGGAGTGCGGCACCAAATTATATTCAAAAGATGAGTTTAAAAATATAGCCGATAAATATGGTATTAATATTTTGGGTAACAGCACTTACGATTATGGGGTTATTAGCCTTAACTGTATTGCCAAGTATTTTAATGAGGGTTGGAATTTACTTGCAGAAGCAATCAAAGATCCTATCTATGGTGAAAAAGAATTTGAACTTCTTAAACAAAGAAGAATTTCCGGATTAAAAAATGCTGACGCAAACCCTGATAGCAAAATAAATAAAATGGCTATTGCCAACACATTTAAGGGAACACCTTATGCAATTGATCCGGATGGAGAAATTAATACAGTAAGTAGTTTTTCTGCCGATCAAGTAAAAGATTATTATTACAATACCTTACTAAACAAAAACCGGATGTTTGTAGTGGTAGTAGGCAAGATTTCTAAAAATGAAATCATCTCTAAAATAAAAAAGGCTTTTAGTGCCCTGACTGATAAACCATATACTCCATTTTCTTATCATACTCCGGAAATTTCTTCCAATACCCTAAACGTAGAGCCGAGAAAATTGGCTACCAATTATATCATCGGTGTGGTAAATGCACCACTGTTTACATCAAAAGATTTTGTGGCTAATCGACTTGCTGTTAGTGCTTTCAGCACCAATCTTTTTACTGAAATAAGGACAAAAAGGAATTTGTCTTATGCTCCTTATGCTGTTCCAATGCGTCAGCAGATGCCATTTAATTACATGTATGTAAGCACTACCAATCCGAAGGCTTCAGTAGAAGTTATGGTTAATGAAATAAACCGGTTGATAACAAAAGGATTTTCTCAAAAAGAATTTAATGATATTAAAAACCTTTACATTACTTCAAACTATATGAAAGAAGAAAGTACCGACATGATGGCCTCTTCTTTGGGCCGATCTGAAATATTAGGTGACTGGAAAATGGATGAAGAATTTATTCCCAGGATTCAAAAAACTACCCCTTTGGATATGACCAATGTTTTTAAAAAATACATAAAAGGAATTAACTGGAATTACCTGGGAAATGAAAAAGAAGCAGATGAAGCAAAAGATGCTTTTAATATGAAAGTGGAATAGGGGATTATTTTTAATTAAAAAAATCATCCAGTTTTCTTTTTTCTTTTTTTGTAGGTCGTCCTTGCTTGCTTTTTCTTTTGCCGGTATTAAATACAAAGGCACTTGTTTGCGTTGTGTCAATATTTTCTTCGGGAGTAAGATCCATATAATGCTTAGTTGCTTCTTCATAATTCATTCGGGTATGCAATAATGTGGTTACCTCAATTACCCATTTTTTATTTTCAGTTTTTATCTCAAACTGTTCACCGGGCGAAACAGTTTTTGCCGGTTTTACATTGGTACCTTTGCATTTTACTTTTCCTGTATTACAGGCATCTGCGGCAAGGCTTCTTGTTTTGAATATTCTGATTGCCCATAAATATTTATCAATTCTTAATTTTTCTTTCTCTGGCATATACAAATTTATCCCAAATTTATAAATGGAAAGGTAAGCAATGGCTGTTTTCGTAATTTTACTTTTTTAAAATAGCAGCATGAAAATGAACCCAATAAGAATTTTACTCCTCCTGTTTTTTTCAATTTGTACTCTTACTTCTTTTTCCCAGTTCAGGCCTGAACCAATAAACTGGACTCCTGAAGGAAATTCATTTCTGTTTATAAGGGAAGGCAATATTGTAAAAATAAACCTGGAAACTAATAATCAAACGATTATTGTTAACAGAAATCAATTGATTCCTGAAGGGGCCAGCCAGCCTTTATCTTTTGATATTTATAGTTTTTCTGCCGATAATAAGAGTTTGCTGATTTTTACTAATACTGCTAAAGTCTGGAGATACCATACACGTGGAGATTATTGGGTTTTGAATTTAGTTTCTAATCAATTAACCCAACTTGGCAAAAGTCTTCCTCCGCAATCATTAATGTTTGCAAAAATTTCGCCGGATGGGAAAATGGCGGCCTATGTAAGTGAACATAATTTGTATGAGGAAGATATCTCTACGCACGAGATAAGAGCCCTTACAAAAGATGGTACGCGAAAATTTATTAACGGCACTTTTGATTGGGTATACGAAGAAGAATTTGGATGCCGTGATGGATTTCGTTGGAGCCCTGATAGTAAAAAAATTGCTTTTTGGCAGGTAGATGCTACTAAAGTGCGTGATTATTATATGCTAAACACTACTGATTCGCCTTACTCACGGATTATTCCGGTTGAATATCCTAAAGTGGGACAATCGCCTTCCCCTGTGCGTATAGGTATAATTACCGTAAGTGATAATGCTGTAAAATGGATGGATGTTCCGGGTGATCCACAGGAACATTATATTCCAAGAATGGAATGGGCTGATAATTCATCACAGTTAGTTTTGCAACAATTAAACAGGAAACAAAATGAAAGTAAATTGTTTTACTGTGATATAAATACAGGTGTTGCAAAAAATTTTTATACAGAAACAGATAAGGCATTTATAGATATAAAGTCAAGATGGAATGATGATGATCCTACAGGATGGGACTGGATTGATCATGGGAAAGAATTTTTATGGGTGAGCGAAAAAGATGGCTGGCGCCATATTTACCTGATTAGCCGTGATGGTAAAGAAACTTTGGTTACCAATGGTAATTATGATATTGATGATATTAAATGTATAGACGATAAAAATGGGTATGTATATTTTATGGCTTCACCCAACAATGCAACGCAACTTTATTTGTACAGGACAAAGCTGGATGGAAAGGGGGCATTGGAATTACTTTCGCCAGCTGAATTGAAAGGAACCCATAATTATAATATTTCTCCCGGGGCCAGGTTTGCAAGACATTCTTTTTCTAATTATAAAACTTTTCCTGTGTCAGAATGGATTTCTTTACCGGATGGTAAACCATTAGATGAAGAAAACAGTATTGCAAAGAATATGAGAGTGAATGAAAACTCTAATATTGAATATTTTAAAGTGACTACTGAAGACAATATTACTTTGGATGGCTGGATGGTGAAGCCGGCAAATTTCGATTCAACCAAAAAGTATCCGGTGGTGTTTTATGTGTATGGTGAGCCAGCATCATCAACAATTGCTGACCGGTATGGAGCACAGGATAACCCGTATAGATTATTTAATGGAGATATGAGTAATGAAGGTTATTTTCAAATTTCTGTAGATAACAGGGGAACACCTTCTTTGCGGGGATCAAAATGGCGCAAATCTATTTATGGCCAGATAGGGAGATTAAATATTCATGACCAGGCAATGGCTGCAAAGAAAATATTAGAAAAGCCTTATTTCGATAAAGATCGCGTAGCTGTCTGGGGTTGGAGCGGGGGTGGTTCATCTACTTTAAACCTCATGTTCCAATACCCTGAAATTTATAAGACAGGTATTTCTATTGCAGCAGTAACCAATCTTTTGTTTTATGATAATATTTATGAAGAGAGATATATGGGGTTGATTCCTGGAAATAAAGAGAATTATATTTTAGGCTCACCGATACATTACGCAAAACATCTACAGGGAAATCTATTATTCATCCATGGCACCGGCGATGATAATGTACAATATGATAATGCAGAAGAGTTGCTTAATGTTTTAATACAAAACAATAAACAATTTCAGTTCATGCCCTTCCCAAACCGTACGCATTCCCTTTCGGAAGGAGAAGGAACGAGAAAATTTTTATCAACTTTATATACAGATTATCTAAGAAAAAATTGTCCTCCGGGAGCAAGACCAAGATAGACGGTTTTTAATATGCCCATCTATTTTACTTACTGGTACATATCCTGTAAAGTGCTTTTCATTTTTTCTACAGAGGCAGAATTATTCTGCGAGTCATCAGAAAATAATGTTTTTGCATCATCGTCATTTCCATAAAAAGACTCATTGGCTTTTGCATCTATTGCAATGGCTGAGCCAGATAAGCTAATGCCCGCAAACAGGCCCTTGCTTCTTGAATAAGAATACACCTCTGCTTCCATTTTATAATCTGTACTCGCTGAGGAATTACGGCCAACAGGTCCGGCTGTTACAGAAATATCGCCTCCTAAAGTAAAACTTCCTTTTCCAATGTCATTGAGTGTTTCACTGTCTTTAAAAATTAAAACAAGATCTATTGATTCTACGCCCACCTGAAAGCCAACGCTGCCACCAGTAAGTGTTACAAATACAGGGTTGCTCCAGCTACCATCAGCCAGTTTTACCATGGCAATTCCTTTTCCTCTTTTACCTGCAAGTACAAAGCCCGCATTTATTAATTTGGGTACTACAATTATTCCTTGGGTGATTTTCAATAAATCTTCAGGGATACTTTCCTTCATTTTGCTGAAATCCTGTAAAACCTGGGTAGCGGCAACTATTTTATCTTCTTGTTTATTTTGACTTTTAACGGGATTGGCAATGGCACACAAGAAAAGAGATGATAAAATTAAAGTGATAATCCTTGAAATTTTCATAATTATAGAGAGGTTTTTATTTTGAAAAAATTTAATTTATATTTTATGCAACATTAATGCCATTATGAATTAATGATTTCACATTTTTACAAATTTAATTACAGTAATCAATTTGATTGACTAAAAATATCTTTTGGAAAGTTAAACTTAGAGAGTCAAAAATTTCTTTTTTTTATACCTACCCTACATTGAATTAAATTTGCCATTATAATTTTTGAAACAAATAAGATAATAATTATGAACTATCGAATTGAGAAGGATACCATGGGAGAAGTGAAAGTGCCTGCCAATGCATATTATGGGGCACAAACGCAAAGGAGTATTGAAAATTTTAAGATTGCACAGGATATTAATAAAATGCCCAAAGAAATCATTGAGGCATTTGCTTACCTGAAAAAGGCTGCTGCTATTACTAATTTAGATGCAGGCGTGTTATCCAAAGAGAAATTTGAGATCATCAGCAAAGTGTGTGATGAAATTCTTGCGGGTCAATTGGTTAATGAATTTCCTTTAGTGGTTTGGCAAACTGGTAGTGGCACACAAAGTAATATGAATGTAAACGAAGTAATTGCTTATCGCGGTCACGTTTTAAATGGAGGTCAACTTACTGATAAGGAAAAAGTATTACATCCTAATGATGACGTGAATAAATCTCAGTCAAGCAATGATACATTTCCTACCGCCATGCATATTGCAGCATATAAAATTCTGCATGACCTTACTCTGCCGGCGTTAGAAAATCTTAAAAATACTTTCGCTAAAAAATCTGCTGATTTCATGCACATCGTTAAAATCGGTCGCACCCATTTTATGGATGCTACTCCTTTAACACTTGGCCAGGAATTTAGCGGTTATGTATCACAGTTAGATCACGGTATTAAAGCCATTAAGAATACATTATTACATTTGAGCGAATTGGCTCTTGGTGGTACTGCTGTTGGGACAGGAATTAATACCCCGGACGGCTATGCGGTAAATGTGGCTGAAACTATTGCTGAACTTACAGGTCTTCCTTTTATCACTGCAAAAAATAAATTTGAATCTCTTGCAGCTCATGATGCAATTGTAGAAAGCCACGGGGCTCTGAAAACTGTAGCTGTAAGTCTTATGAAGATTGCGAATGATATCAGGATGTTATCTTCAGGGCCAAGAAGTGGGATTGGTGAAATCCATATTCCGGATAATGAACCCGGATCCTCTATCATGCCCGGCAAAGTAAATCCAACTCAATGCGAAGCATTAACTATGATCGCAGCACAGGTAATCGGAAATGATGTTGCCATTAGTATTGGAGGTGCCACCGGACATTTTGAGTTAAATGTTTTTAAACCAATGATGATCTATAACTTTTTACACTCTGCAAGATTATTGGGTGATGGATGTAATAGTTTTAATGAAAAATGTGTTATGGGAATTGAACCTGTAGAAGCAAATATCAAAAAGCATGTTGATAATTCTTTGATGTTAGTTACAGCGCTCAATACAAAAATTGGTTATTATAAAGCTGCTGAAATAGCACAAAAAGCGCATAAAGAAAATACTACTTTGAAAGAAATGGCAGTAAGATTAGGTTATGTAACTCCCGCCCAATTTGATGAATGGGTAGATCCCAAAAACATGGTGGGTAAATTAGACTAAACTAATATTTTTTGACATTCATATTTCGATAGCTGAATTTGATGAGTGTTTATTCAACCTAATATTCGTTATTTAATCATGATCTTTTCAGTCTTTAAATTAATATTATAAGCATTGAATAATTTAAATATATAAATTCCGGGAGTAAGTGTTTCTACATCTACAGAAAAATAATCATTATTGCTATTCCCTTTTAATACTAATTTTCCTGTGGTATTGTAAATTAAATAATGTAGGGGTTTGCTAACGTTTTTGATACTTTTTATATACAATATTTTGCTGGCAGGATTGGGGAAAACCTGGATAACAGTATTTCTTGTATAGGTATTCACCGAGTCATTAATAGCTAAAGGACCGATGGGGCCGGTATAGGTAAATTCTAAGATTCTGCCTGCATGTGTAGGTTGGGTTCCTCCTCCATTATAGCTGCCGGTGGGTCCACTTGTTTGGCCTGAAATATCACAAGCTGCATAAATTTTTAAACCATCAGGAGAGATACAAATATCGCGATAACGTCCCTGGTTTCGCATAGCTGGGATAGTGGAAGAGTCGATTACGCTGGTACCGGTTGGGTCAAGTTTTAATCTGAAAATCTGGCCTGCTTTTAATGATGTAACTAACAATGAACGATTCCAATATGGGATGGCACTTTTTTCATAAACATCAATACTGGAACAGGCTACTGTTGGCCAGGTAAGATAGTTTGAACCTAAGGCGCCTGGATTTGGATCAGAAAATAAGGTATAAATAGGCTCCTTCACATTTAATGCTGTACAACTGTCTTGTTCGCTGTGAACTGTCTTATTCGCTAATGTCAAACCATTATAATTACCATCGCAATACCCTGACACTCTCGGCCATCCATAGTTCCGGGCTGAGTCAATAATATTCACCTCATCATCGCTTTTATCCTGTTGTTCGCTTTGGTATAATTTTCCGTTAGAGCCAAATACAATTCCCTGGGCATTCCTGTGGCCCCAACTCCATACTGCAGTTGGTTTGCTATTAGCATCGGTAAAAGGATTATCATTGGGTATCCATTTGTCTAATGCACCTGCATCTCCATCAGGTTCCATGTTAAATCGTAAAACTTTTCCTTCCAACGTGTCTCTTGTTTGCGCATTATTGGTGCGGTTTATATTATTGAACTGACCTGCTCCCATATCGCCAATAGTATAAAAAAGATAGGGAACATCATCCACTTTTCCGATAGTTAACCTACCTGAATTATGATCATTACTGCCATTTAATGATGAAATAATTACCTGTTCATTTGAAAGTGTATGAGTAGCACGGTCATAATCATAGCGGACAATTTTGGTATTAAATCTACATGGGCTGGTGCTGGAGCCATTGCTGGAGCATCCTGTAGAAGTGTTATAATGATAAACATAGGCCAGGTAAACCCAAGGTTTACTAGCATTGGGCCATTCGCTATATAATGTAGGATGAAGTGCCATTCCCATTAACCCACCCTGTGGCCATCTTGGAGGCGAAGTAAAATCTTTTTTGCTACTTAGGTCGATCAATACTGTTTTCCCACCTGTTATAGGGTCTATCCGGCTGACCAAATAGGCAAAATTTTCGGTAACCCATAATGAATCATCAGGTCCCCAGGTGATTTCCCAGGCAGAATTTAATTGATATCCCGGATTGATTACCCTCATGGAAAAAGGCTCGTTTTGCGAAAAAACATAATTGAAACTGAGCAGGAATATGATAAGAGATATATATAGTTTATTCTTCACAATAATGGAGTTTTTGAATTTTTAAAGGACATCCAGACCATCAAACGATGACACCGGATGATTTATTTTATTTTTCACCTAATAAATATAATGTGATTTTAATTTATAGGAATAAAATAAATTCCTTTAATAAACGTTTAATATTTTGGTTAGGGAATAAAATTTATTTTTTTCAATGCACTAGAATGATATGAATACTATTTCTACAAAAATCTTATGAAACCTTTTTTACATATTATAACGCCAGAGGAAAAAGTGTTTACCCCGACCAAGTATATTGCTATTGTCGTTGTTTTTTTGTCATTTTTTGCTGTATTAATTCCCTCATTCTTGAATGCACAAAAGCTAGAATTTAGTTATAGCTATTTTAATCTTACCCGCAATAATGGTGGTGGCACTCTTGAACAAGGTGATACGATTGAAGTACATGCCTTAGTGAAAGTAAATAGTACAACTAATAACTTTTATTATATCGATACTATACCTGCAGGTACTCAATATATCAATAACTCGATCAAATTGGTTACTAATGAAGATATTTTATTTAGTGGTAGTGGGCCTTATACTGATGCTTCTAATGATGATGCAGGAGTTTATATTTCATCTGCTCCAGCAAGAGTAAGGGTTAATATATATGGATCAGGTACCGGATATTCAAATGCTCGAAATGGGGGCAATTTTGGTATTACCACAGGAGGGGGGAAAGTTGTTTCCGGTACTACCCTTCCAAAATTCTACGGAAAAACGTTATTTATGGTTGCCTACAAACTTTTGATAACAGCTAATAATGGAGATACCATACATCCCACCGGAAATTATTATTTTGATACTTCGGGGGTTAATACAACTTTTCGTTTCAATTATGCCGGAATCAAGGTTATTCAAAACCAGGGGTTATGTAATAATTTCTCCAGTGCAAGTTTTACAGCCGATAGTTCTTTTGGCTCAGGTAATACTCAAAACAGTCCAGCCACTGCTATAGCACCAGGGTATATACATACTACTTTAGGTCTCAATTCGCCACAAGACAATTATTATTCTATTGCCAATAATACCAGTGCCGATGGGACTACTAATAATGCAGGACCTTATAAGCCTACAACAAACAACAGTCGTGTATTCGGTGGCTTTTGGGATATTATCGGCGATCATACCGGAGCTTCCAATCCTGCATTAGGTAATGCTGCTGTAGCGCCAGGAACTGTAGGTGGTTATATGTTGGTAGTGAATGCTGCCTATACTACGGGTGAAGCATACCGGGATACTATTAAAAATGTATGCCCTAATACCTACTATGAATTTTCTGCCTGGGTAAGAAATATTTGTGGAGTATGCGGAAGTGATGTAAATAGCAATGCAACATATACGCCCGGAGTATTGCCTAATCTCTCTTATACCATAAATGATGTAGATTATTATACAACCGGGAATATTCAACATGATAATAACTGGCAAAAAAGAGGATTTATTTATAAAACCGGTCCGACAGAAACACAATTTGCTATTACCATAAAAAATAATGCTGCCGGCGGGGGAGGTAATGATTGGGTAATTGATGATATTAAATTGGCTACCTGTTATCCAAACCTTACTATGAATCCAAAAGATACTTCAGTGTCGTGTGCTGGAAGTAATTTAAGTCTTAGTGACACAGTGAGAAGTTATTTCAATAATTATACTAATTTTTGTTGGGAAAAAAGTGCGGATGGAATAAACTGGACTTCTACTGGCGTATGCGGTACAAAAGTGCCGGTTTTGAATAATGGGTTATATGAATATGTAGTTGATACTGCATTTACGCCTACATCGTTAGATAGTGGAGCCTACTTTCGTTTAAAAGTGGGCACTACAGCTTCTAATTTAACTAATTCACTATGCTCTGTAAATGGCAGCCAGAGTGTATTTTTAAAAGTATATACTGCAGGTTGTAAACCAGTTAGTGCAGACTTTTTAAATTTTTACGGGAAAATAATGAACAACAAATCTTCATTGAAGTGGGTGGCTCAGAATGAAGAGAATCTTAAAGAATATCAGGTTGAAAAAAGTACCGATGGGGTTAGCTTCTCAAAAGTCGGTACGGTAGATGCGCTAAATAACATTAATGATAACAACTACCTGTTTAATGATCCCGGAAATATTTCGAATGTTGCTTATTACAGGCTAAAATTGATTAGCCAGAAATTTAATAGCTATAAATATTCAAAAATCATTGTTTTATACAATAGAGATGCACCTTTCAAAATTACTACTGTTAATCCCTTCAGAAATAATTTAAATATTGACATATTTACTCCGGAAGGTGGATTTACAGAAATTAATCTCTGCGATATATATGGAAAGATAGTCAGTAAAAAAAGCTTGCAACTAGCAAAAGGTGATTCCAACGTCGAACTTGATAATGTAAGCGGTTTGCCTTCCGGACTCTATATTTTAAGAGCAATCAATAATGGAGTAATCGTTCAAAATAAGTTAATAAAAACTGATTAGTCAGTTTTTATTAAACATAATAATACTAAGGAATTGGGGAATTCATACAGTTCGATGGTATGATTATGTTTTTTATCAGAATACAATGAATTTACCTATCTGGTAAAGATAGATATCGGTTGAGCTATCAGAAAGCCGATAGTATATTTCTCCTGAATTTTTTGCAAACCATCTTTCCATTGTGTAGGCAATCGCTGGAGGATTACCCTGTACAGATACATAATATTCATACTTTACTTTAATGATGTCAGGGAAATTAAATCCTCCTACGGTTGCAGGAACGGCTTTAGCAAGTATTGTCATTTTTGCATACATTGATATAGCTATTCCCCCAGATGTTCCGCTTATCGGATCAGATTGCCAGGTAGTTCCCGCAGGCACATTATCTTTTAAGAAAATAAATTCTCCTGAAACAGGATTGTCAAATCCAAATTGGCTTGAATAAGTTATATATTGATAATAATCTCCTCCGGGTTTGCGATAATAGAAAGAATCAGTAACTGTAGCCGGAGAAAGCAAATTTGACTGAGTTATGGTGTTATAGCTTTTTCCGTTAATTGTAGGCGAGTAATTTATTACTTTTCGAAAAACAGAATCTGAAGAAGAGTTTGCATAAGTCCAGTTCGAATTTAGCGTAAGTGGAAAATAATCATTTGAAGGGGACGCGCCAGCTGTAAAATTAATCTGAAAAGCGCATTGGCTATTACCATAACTCAAAGTAAAAACCTGGTTACCAGCATCTGTAGGAGTGCCACTTGCGGCAAGTGTGACATTTTGCACACCGGCATTAGTGAATATTCCTGTACCAGAAAATGAAATTCCGTTTACAGAGTTGGTGGATATTGAATAAGTACCTGGTGTGGTAATGGTAACCTGTATCTGGACTGTATTGGCTGAGGTTGTTGTAATCCCTCCTGTATAAGTTCCATTTAAAACAACCGGTTTGCAATTGCCTAAACTGTCGCCTAAAACTCCTTCTGAGACTGGTATTGTAGTCTGACCTCCTATGGTAGATTGGAATTTACCCAAGGTAATATTTACCAGGTTGCCTGAAGAGTCTAATGCTGTTCCGCTAAAAGTGCCAGAGACGAGATTACTGGCCAGAGAAGTAATGTTTACTATAAATTCGCCAACGAGTTGGTTGGCCTGGTAAATTGTTTTTGCTGTAGTAGTATAATTGAATGAAGATTGGAATAACGAAGCTTTATAGCTTCCCATCTTAAAAGTATCTGCATATAAAACCATATTAAAATTCTGACTTCCATCGCTGGATGTTCCATTTAGATGAAGTTCATTTGTAGCACCATTAGTAACCAAAAAAGCCGAATCCATATTGCCGGCAAAGGAATGAGTGTTTTCTGTAAATTGCCAGGTGCCTGAATGAAGTTTTAATCCATTATTTTCTATGCTGTAATCCTTTTGGCACGCATTGAAAAATATAGCTGCTACAAAAAGAGCTAGAATAATTTTGAAAAATTTCATTGAACAAAATTTTGGTTGATTTAATTTTTCGGTACCTAAGAAACTTGTATTTCGTCGTTAATTATTGTTTTTTTTTCTGTGTGATGTTCTTTCAGTTTTTGAGGGATATTTTTAAAAAATCGTTTTTGGAAAATTAGAATCGTAATAATCCCTGTTGATATTGATGCATCAGCAAGATTAAATATTGGCCTGAAAAATTCAAAATCCTGTCCTCCCCAAACTGGTATCCATGAAGGGAAAGTTGCATTCCTTATTATCGGGAAATAAAGCATGTCAACAACATTGCCATGTAAAAAACCTGCGTAGCCATGAGCCGGAAACATCTTTGCTATATTGTAAGTATCCATACTGCTATATTCAAAAATAAGGCCATAAAACATACTGTCAATTAGGTTGCCCAAAGCACCGGCAAAAATTAATGCCACACAAATGATAAAACCGGTATTGTATTTTTTTTGAATGATTTGCCTGATATAAAATACGCCAAATATTACTGCAGCCAACCGAAATAAAGTAAGCAGCATTTTTCCCCATTCACCACCAAATTTCCATCCATAGGCCATTCCCTCATTTTCAATAAAATATAATTGAAACCAATTGCCTAATACAGCGTGCGATTCACCCACATGGTAATGGGTTTTTATATAGATTTTAAGAGCCTGGTCTGCAACAACAATAAGACATATAATTAAAGCAACTATTTTCCCTTTCACTTAATGAGTTTAGATTACAAAGATAATAAATTTGGTTTACGACTTTTGGCTGATTCGTTAATTGTTATTAACAGAAAAAATAATTTAAATAATGAATAAAAATTATAGATACCTATTTTTTAAAATTTTATTCTTCAAAATAAATTCTTTTTACTCTTTGTGAGATACCTGTCATTATTTCGTAAGGTATCGTATGGCTCCATTCAGCCAGCTTCTGTATGGGAACAGATTCTCCGAATACAATTACTTCATCACCTTCTTTTACATCCTTAATATCTGAAATATCCAACATGGTCATGTCCATACAAATATTTCCTATTACTGGTGCCCATTTGTTTTTTACCAGCATTTTTCCCTTGCCATTGCTCAATTGTCTTGAATATCCATCTGCATAACCAATACGGACAACGGCAATTATACTTTCTTTCTGAAGTACGGTATTTCTGCCATACCCT
Source organism: Bacteroidota bacterium (assembly GCA_030706605.1). Lineage (GTDB taxonomy): Bacteria > Bacteroidota > Bacteroidia > Chitinophagales > Chitinophagaceae > Ginsengibacter. The sequence goes on along the minus strand of JAUZOE010000006.1, from coordinate 96,498 downwards.
ACTGACTCTCCGGCCTTTAATTTTTTAATTTGCGAGATAGTAGTTGTTAATGAGGAAACATTTCTTAAATGCTTTTGCATTTTTTTATTACTGTCAATTCCGTACAGCCCGATTCCCAGGCGTACCATATCCATTTGTAATTGCGGAAGGCGGCTGATTGCTGAAGTGTTGGCAATGTGAGTATCAAAATGATAACTCAAAGCTTTTTTAATTTTACGGCAGCAACTTTTAAAAAGAATAAATTGTTTCAGGGTGAAATCATCTTCTTTTTCTTCATCACTTGCTGCAAGATGCGAAAACACACTTTTTATTTTGATGGAATTATTCCCTGAAATTAACTGGCATAATCTGTTGATCTCTTTTTCCATAAAACCAAGCCGGTGCATACCTGTATCAATTTTTAAGTGAATCGGATAATCGATGATTTCAGAGGTATTTAAATACTGTATAAAATCGTTGAGAAGTGCAAAAGAAAATATTTCCGGTTCCAGGTGATAATTAACAATTGAATCAAAGGAGCTGTTATCGATATTCATTACCATGATGGGTAAACTGATTCCGGCTTTTCGCAATTCCACACCTTCATCAGCATAGGCTACTGCTAAATAATCTACTTTATTATATTCAAGCATGGACGCTATTTCATAACTGCCACTTCCATAGCTAAAAGCTTTTACCATTGCCATAATTTTTGTGGCAGGCAGCACTTTTTCTTTATATTTTTTAAGATTATAAACTAAAGCGCTCAAATTAATAGATAGTACTGTTTGATGCACTTTTTGTTCAAGGGCATGACTTATTTTTTCAAATTCAAACTGCCGGGCACCTTTTATTAAAATCGTTTCGTCTTTGAAGTTTTGTTGTGAAATGGATTTTAAAAAATGATCGGTTGTTTTAAAAAACAATTTGGTTTCCAAGAAAGAAAATTCCTTTTGTTGCGAAAACAGGTCAGGGCCAATGCCAAAGAACCTGTCGATTTTATTTTGCTGAATGAGCGCAGCAACTTCCTCATATAATTCTTTTGGCTTCCGCCCCGATTGTAATATGTCTGACAGAATAATTGTACGAACCGGATGTTGCTTTTGCTGATTTAAAAAATCAAGTGCTATATGCAGAGAGTTCAAATCATTACTATAACTATCATTAATTATAGTGCAATGATTAATTCCCTGCTTAAGCTCCAGCCTCATTTCGATTGGGTAAAGTGTATTAAACCGTTGAATTGTTTCCTTCCCTGTTTTATTTAAAATAAATAAAACACACCAGCAATTCACCGCATTTTCTATCGAAGCATCATCTGTAAACGGGATGGTAATGGATACTTTTTTTCTTTTGTAAATGCCTTCGATAATGGTAAAGGAATTATTTTTTTTTATTGACTTAACCTGTAAAACACTCCTGTTATTTTTCCCCCATGAAAATAATTGAAGGGTACTGTTTTTCTTTTTGAAATTTTTTATTTCTTCATAAACTTCTTTATTATCTGCGCAAAAAACCAGGTGATGCGCATTTCTGAACAGCATTAATTTTTCTCTTATTTTTTGCTGCCTGGTTGCAAAGCCTTCATCATGTGCATTACCTATGTTAGTTAATATGCCTATATCCGGCTTTATTATTTTTTCCAGTTTTGCCATTTCCCCGGGTATTGAAATACCTGCTTCAAAAATTGCGAGTTCATTAGTGTTATTAATATTTAAAATGCTGATGGGTACGCCGATTTGCGAGTTAAAGCTCTTGGGGCTTCTTACAATTGAATATTCTTTTTCTAATAGTTGATTCAGCCATTCTTTTACGATCGTTTTGCCATTGCTTCCTGTGATTCCAATTACTAAAAAACGGTGTTTTCTTTTTTTGAATTGATTGCGGTAATGTATGGCCAGTTTTTGTAAAGCCTCAATGGTATCTGATACCAGGATTATATTAGCTAAAGGAATGGTAGTTGGATCAATACTTTTGTCATCGGTTACAAAATTTCTAACTCCATTTTTATATAAGCTTTCTATAAATAAATTGGCATTCCGATGAGAGGTTTTGATTGCAAAAAATATAGTAAGTTCCGGGAACATAATTTTCCTGCTGTCTAATGAGAGGTAGGCAGGTTGACGGTTTTTCTCATTTTTATTGAACCAGTTACCCTTGGTAATTTTTTTAATTTCCTCAATAGTATAGTGGATGGTTACATTCAATTATTCGTTTTTAATATTTTTTGAATTTAAGTTGCTCTTGTAAATAGAAAATAATATAGAACCTCCCAGGCAACAGACAATCACCAGCAATGAAATAGCGATATCTAAATGAATTCCAAAATAAGAGATCAGCATTTTTACACCAATAAATATTAGCACAATGGCGATTCCTTCTTTTAGGTATTTGAATTTTTGTACTACACTTCGTAATAAAAAAAATAAAGAACGCAAACCCAACACTGCAAATATATTAGAAGTATAGATTACCATTTTATTTTGAGTTATTGCAAACACTGCGGGTATAGAATCCAGCGCAAAAATAAGATCGGTTGCGGCCAGCATGATCATGACTACGAATAGCATGGTATAATGCTTTTTGCCATCAATCATAATTGTGAATTTCCCGCTGCTGCCTTCATATGTTAAAGGAAGAAACTTTTTTAATAATTTGTAAACTGAATTGTCCTGCGCGTCAAATTCTTCTTCAGTATTAACAATAAACATTTTAATTCCGGTGTATACAAGAAATGCTCCGAAAATATATAAGATCCAGTAAAATCGATCTATTAGTGTAATGCCGACAGTTATAAAGATAACCCGTAAAATAATAGCTAATAAAATACCGAGCAGCAATATACGATTGGCATGCCTTTCGGGAATATTGAAATAAGAAAAAATGAGAATAAAAACAAAAATATTATCAATACTTAATCCCCATTCCATCAGGTAAGCGCTGATATATTCCAGGGCAAATGTTCGACCATCTTCAAGCCATACAAAAATAAAAAAACCTATGCCAAGGCTTACCCAAAAAATGGTTTGAAAAAACGCCTGCCTGATAGTAATGATATGTGATTTTTTACTCAGTAATCCCAGGTCGAAGACGATTGCCGTTACTAATACAATTCCAAAAACCACGTAACTCCATTCGGTAGATGTCATTAAAATTGAGTATTTAAGGTTAAGAATTCAATTGGACCCACCGTGGTTAAAAATTTTATCTTTCAAAATATCTTCTTTTCCTCCACCATTGATAAATGATTCCAAAGAATATAATGAGTATGACAGGCAAAGCAAGATTTAATATTTGCCAGAAAGTTCTTTGTTCATCTATTTTTTTAGGATCCAGAAGCCGCAACTTATAATCCTTGGACTTAGCTTCACTCAGGTCTGCGTCATTAATTAAATATTCGATACAATTTTCAACAAACTGTTTGTTGGCAAACTGGTATTCATACTGTGTGCCCACTGTGTAAGAATTGACTCCCATGGGTAATGGTGCTTCTTTATACATTCCGTTCAAAGGAATATCGCCATCAGAAATAATGATCATATTATTATTAATATTCTCACTTACAAAAGGCGAACCATATTTTGCTAGGGAATCCATTGTAGCCTGGCCGATACGGTTTTTATATAAAGAACTAAACTTTCCTTCCAACAAGACTCCTGCAATAATATCTTTTTTATTAAATGCGGCATCAACCGGGCTGTTCCTGTTTTCTTTACCACTTACTAATGCCGGTGTTTCAATGGTTCTGGCATTATTGGAAGAACTGAGTAAAATGGTTTTTTTTATTCCGGGAGCGCTTACAGTGTCTATAGAATTTACGAACCTGCCTGCCACCAGCCCTACATTTTTATTAATAACACTGTTTTGTTTGGATTCAAATAAGGGAAAATAGTTCCAATGCAAAAATTCAAACTGGTCTTTCCCGTTTACACTGAATGGTAAAAAATCGCATTGCAGATCCATCAATAAATCAGGATTGATCCTTACACCATATTTAAAAAACAAATCTTCAAGTTGTAAATTACGATCATAAGCCACCACCTCATTTTTAATTTGGAGACTATCAGTTTCTGCTTCAAGCCTGTCTATGAAACAAAGTATTTTGCCACCATGCATCACATACTGGTCAATTTTTAATTTTTCATTATCTGTAAAACCTTTAGTTGGCTTTACAATGATCAGTAATTTAAAAGTATCCGGAATTAATGGCTCCAGGGACAGGTCGAGGGTAAATAAATTGTAGTTTTTTTTCAAAACATTTTCGACGAGGTCATAAGTATTCGCTCCCATTGGTTCGCCGTTCCCGGTCGCATAAGCAACAAATGGTTTTTCATTCTCAATTATTTTATGAATGGCATCGGCAAACTTAAACTCAAGTAAGGCTTCAGCACTGTTGAGTTCCGGCGGTGTAATTACTGTTTTGGTCCCGGAATATAAATTGACCGCCTGCATTTTATTTTTATAATAAACTAAGGCAGCGGGATAAATATATTGCGATTGTTCACCGGCTTTTAGCTGCACTTTTAAATTGATAGGAACAATGCCGAGCGAAGAAAGGGTGTCAGAATAAGTTCTTGATGTTCCGGGCATTTTATCATCGGCTGAAACTATTTTATAATGCACATTGCCATGCGAATACTCTTTAAACTCTTGCAAAAGTTCCTGTGCAGATGTTGATAATTTTTTGAATCCGGCAGGCAGTTCGCCCGTTAAAAAAATATCTACTTCTACAGTTTCATCAAGATTTTTTAATATTTTTTTTACCGGGGAAGAAATGGTAAATCTTTTTTCATTAGTAAGGTCGATGCGTTCATGGAACAGCGAACCTAAAAAATTGATTCCAATTATTACAACAATAATAATAAGCCACCACCAGTTCTTATGTAAAAAAGATTTCATTTTTGATGGTTACTATTTTTTGTTTAGATTTTTTTGCGTAGCAAAAAGAAAAAGAAAAATAAGACTGAAGAAATAAATAATATCCCGGGTATCCACCACGCCACGGCTTATGCTTTGGTAATGAAAATCTATTCCAAGCATTTCGATATAATAGTCAGCATTGCCGGTAAATACAGGAAGTTTACTGATAGCGCTAAATCCAAAATACAGAATAAGGCAGGCAAAAGCGCTCACCAAAAATGCAATGACTGCATTGGAAGTTAGGCTCGAACACCAGGTGCTGATTGCAGCAAATACAGAAGCTAGAAGAAATAATCCTATGTAGGAGCCGGTAATTCCACCACTGTCGATTCCACCGTCTGCAGATAAAGAGTGAATAGTAAAAACGTATAAAAGAGTTGGTATTAATGAAATTAGAATAACGATCACTATTGCCAAATATTTCCCCCACACGATTTGCCATTTGGTAAGAGGTCTTGTTTTCAGGGTTTCAAAAGTGCCGGTTTTAAATTCATCTGCAAAACTTCGCATAGCCAGCGCCGGGACTAAAAAAATAAATACCCACGGAGACAGATCAAAAAAATTGATAAGCGTGGCATATCCAAAATCAAAAATATTACTGTCTTTTAAAATAAAAAGATACAGTGCATTTACTACCAGGAATAATATAATTGTAATATAACCGGTAAGGCTGCTGAAAAACTGGTGTAATTCTTTTTTGGCAATAGATATCATGCGTGGTAAAAGTGCAATTTAAGCGATGAAAAATAATTAAAAATTTTTGATTTGCAGAAATTGAGTCATTTTTTACATAAATATTATGTTGATTACAAAATGTTCAGGATGTATTTGTGAAGTGATTTTATAAATTACCGTTTTCAAATTCAAGCTGGTTCAATTTTTTTTAAGAAAATTTTTTGAAAAAAAAATATTTACGCAGCGTTTTTAATATTAAGGTTGTCTTGATACTGTTAACTACATAAATACGACCCTTTATTATTACTTAATATGGATCTTGGAAATTGAAAAGCAATCTTTCTGAGTACACTTTATGGAAAGTTTACCTAAACAAACTGCTAAATCCCCTTATCAAGGGGGTTTTTTTATGAGTGTATTTGTTGGATCTGCAGCATTTATTTTTTTGAAAAAAACAGCCTTTCGTGTAAAGCAAAAAGGCTGCCATGATTGAGGCAGCCTTTTTCTAAATCAAATAACAAAAAATTATAAACTAAAACTTTCCCCGCAGGCGCAACTGCGACTGGCATTAGGATTGTTGAAATAAAATCCTTTGCCATTTAATCCTTCACTAAATTCGAGCGTAGTATTTACGAGATATAAAAAACTTTTCAGGTCGGTAACTACTTTTACCCCATTATCCTCAAACTCCTGGTCCATAGGTTTTTTCTCATTGTCAAAATCCATTTTATAGGTGAGACCCGAACAGCCCCCGCTTTCTACACTCACTCGTAAAAAATAATCTTCAGTTGAAAATTTTTTTTCTTCCATCAGGCTTTTTACTCTTGTTTTTGCCTGGTCACTTACATAAATCATATTAACCTCCTTTCCTCTGTTGAGGAATTTAAAATTATTTATTAAAAATCATTCTACACTGGTAGTCCAATTTTTCAACACAAATTTACTACTTTAAAAAATGATAGCGTGATCTGACTAGCTTATTACACTCGTTTTTCGCATTTTTAACACAGAAGCGCGTACCTGATCAATCGCGTAATCAATTTCTTCTTCGGTGGTAAAACGGCCCAGGCTAAAACGCAGTGAGGCATGGGCCATGTTATCATCCAATCCTAATGCTTGTAAAACATGAGAAGGTTCTGTAGTTGCCGATGTGCAGGCTGAACCAGAACTCACAGCGATATTTTTATTAAACCCAAGCATTAAGCCCTGGCTATCAGTATATTTAAAACTAATATTGGTGACATTGGGCAAACGATGATGGGTATCTCCATTCACAGATGTTTCATCAAGTTTTAATAATTCTGCTTCCAACTTATCACGAAGGTGCTTTATTCTGTCAATATCTTTTTTCATTTCTATGAGGCATAATTCACAGGCTTTCCCGAAACCAACAATGCCCGGTACATTTAAGGTCCCGCTGCGCATATTTCTTTCGTGTCCGCCGCCATCTATTTGGGCGGTAAGTTTTACCCGCGGATTTTTTCTTCTTACATATAATGCTCCTACACCTTTGGGGCCATATATTTTATGGGCAGAAAAAGACATAAGGTCTATTCCGTCGTTACCGACATTAACAGGAATTTTTCCCACTGCCTGGGTAGCATCTGTAAAAAATAAGATGCCATGCTTTTTTGCGATAGCACTTATTTTTTTGATGGGTTGTATAACACCTGTTTCATTATTGGCATGCATAATTGAGAATAATATAGTAGAGGGGCTTATGGCATTTTCAAGTTCTTTAAGGTCAATTAACCCATTTTTCTTTACATCGAGATAGGTAACTTTGCCGCCAAGTTTTTCGATATGGTTACAAGAATCCAGAATAGCTTTATGTTCAGTTGTAACAGTTATAATATGATTCCCTTTTGTTGCATACATTTCAAAAACGCCTTTCAAAGCCAGGTTATCTGATTCTGTGGAGCCGGAAGTAAAAATAATTTCTTTAGGCTCTGCGCCTACCAGTTGCGCTACTTGCTCACGGGCATAATCCACAGCTTCTTCCGCAGCCCACCCAAAAGAATGGCTGTGACTTGCCGCATTACCGAAATGTTCCAGAAAATAAGGAGTCATTTCTTCAAGGACTCTTGGATCCATTGGTGTTGTGGCATTATTATCAAGATATACAGGTAATTTCAACATGTTTTTATATTCCGTTCTATACAAATTTAAAACTAAAAGCGGGCAAAATAAAGTTAGAATTTATGGATCGGCTTTTAGTATCCAGGGAGAATCGAAAAGCGTATTTTTGAAAAAATAAATTGTAATGAAAAAGATTGAGCACATTGGTATTGCCGTAAAAAAATTGTCTGTTTCAATTCCTCTTTTCGAAAAATTATTGGATACACCATGCTATAAAACGGAAGCGGTAGAAAGTGAGCAGGTAAATACGGCTTTTTTTGAAAAAGGAGAAAGTAAAATTGAATTGATAGAAGCCTATGCGCCTGGAAGTGTGATCAATAAATTTATTGAAAAAAAGGGAGAAGGATTGCACCACATTGCTTTTGAGGTTGAAGATATTGATGCTGAAATAAAACGTTTGGTAGAGGAAGGATTTACTTTGATTAATGAAAATCCCAAAGAAGGCGCTGATAATAAAATGGTTTGTTTTCTGCATCCAAAAGATACCAATGGTGTTTTAATTGAATTGGTGATGGAGAAAAAATAATCCCGGATGTGGGGTACCTAATACATCATGATGGGTAATGAAGTATTTACTGGAAGCGAATTATTCTGGTGGAAGTATTTTTTATACCAGTGTTATTAGCGATATAAAAAGAAAGACTGATAAATATTATTTGATAATATTGAAATGCAGGCAATAGAAATACTGCAGTAAAACAGAGGATTTTCTCCAATAAAAAATTTAATCTTATATCTCTAATCTCTTATCTTTAAATATTATATCATTAAATGATTTCCTGAATAAACTTTATCTGTATCTATTAAAAGAGCATTCCTGATTAATTCAAATATAAAACACACTTAATTATTATGACAGAGACTTTACCATCACAACGCCTTTATTCTCTTGATGCCCTCAGGGGTTTTGATATGTTCTGGATTATGGGCGCAGAAGAAATATTCCATAGCCTTGCAAAATCAACGGGTGCTCCTTTTTGGGAAACCTTGGCTACCCAATTTACGCATCCGGCATGGAATGGTTTTCATTTTTATGATCTTATATTCCCTCTTTTCCTTTTCATTGCTGGTGTAGCAACCCCCTATTCTGTGGGTCGTGAACTGGAAAAAGGAAAAAGCAGGCAACAGGTATTATTTCGTGTAATAAAAAGGGGGTTGATCCTTGTGCTGTTAGGTATCATTTACAATAATGGACTGGAGATTCAACCAATTTCTGGAATGCGGTTTTCAAGTGTATTAGGGCGAATCGGGTTGGCTTATATGTTTGCTAACATTATATATATATATACCAAGCAGCGGGGACAAATTATCTGGTTTTGTAGTCTGCTTATTGGCTATTGGTTATTGTTGAAATTTAATGCCGCACCAGGGTTTGCTAATGGAGATCTTACGATGGAAGGAAACTTTGCTTCTTATATTGACAGATTGGTGCTCCCAGGGAGACTTTACTTGGGCATCCATGATCCGGAAGGATTAACTTCAACTATTCCGGCTATAGGTACAGGGTTACTCGGGATACTTGCGGGCAATTTATTGAAAAATAGTCCTTTAAAACAACAAACAAAAGCACTTCGTTTAGCAATGGTTGGGGTTATTTTTATCATTTTGGCTTGGATATGGAATCTTGATTTCCCAGTAAATAAAAATCTTTGGACAAGTTCTTTCGTTTTGAATGTAGGTGGTATCAGCTTACTTTTATTGGCTTTATTTTATTATGTGATTGACGTACTGGGTTATAAAAAATGGGCTTTTTTCTTTAAAGTAATTGGAATGAACTCAATTCTTATTTATATGTCAGGAAGTTTTATCAACTGGCATTATACCAATAATAGCTTTTTTCAATGGTTGGGGCAGTTGGTGGGCAATCCTTTTAATATAGTGGTTATGGCTGCTTGTTATGTGTTTGTTAAATGGCTTTTTCTGTATTTCCTATATAAAAAGAAAGTATTCCTCCGTGTGTAAATAATTTTTGATATTTATAATCTTCATAAATAGTGATTGTTTGAATAATGAGCACATTAACTGTCTCAATACTGGTTGTTATAAGTATCATCTTTATTATTTTGCTTACATCCAAATGGAAGCTTAATGCCTTTGTCTCTCTTTTCCTGGTCTCTCTTTTTTTGGCCATCACCGTAATGCGGGATAAAGATGTTATTAAAATAATGAAGGATGCTTTTGGTAGTACGATGGCATCCACAGGCTTCCTTATTATTTTGGGGGCAATTATTGCCATTATTCTTGACAAGACGGGGGCAGCAATAACATTGGCGAGATTTATTCTGTCAAAAACCGGTGAGCGAAAAGCCGCCGCAGCTTTGGGAATTACCGGCTTTGTTGCCGGGATGTCTATCTTTTGTGATTCTGGGTTTATTATCCTCAGCGGACTGGCTAAATCATTTAGTGCCAAAACGAAGGTTGCTATGCCGTTTATTGCTTGTGTAATGGGATGTTCGTTATATTCTGTACACTGCTTAATACCTACCCATCCAGGATCGCTGGCGGCTGCGGGTATCCTGGATGTGAATATCGGGAATCTAGTTATTTTGGGAATATTATTTGCCATCCCGGGTTTTTTTGTAGCTTATTTCTGGATTAAATGGATGACAAAAGGGAAGGGCTATCTACCTGTTACGCTAAGTGAAATTAATTCGGAGGAAGAAGAACGCCTCTATCCTCCGGTTTTTTTATCTTTTTTGCCGATTATCATTCCGCTATTTTTAATTGCTATTGGTTCTACTTTACATATTTTGGGATTGGATTCAGCAAATATTTTGGGTAAAATATTTGCTTTTGCGGGTCAGCCTGCAATTGCCTTGTTAATTGGGGTTGCCTTTGCTTTACTACTACTCAGAAATAAAAATATGGAAACTCTCAATGCAGTTTTTGGCACTGCTATTGAAAAAGCAGGGCCTATACTCATTGTTACTGCCGCAGGTGGAATGTTCGGGATGATCATTAAAGAAACGGGTATTGGTGCCACGGCTGGTATAGCATTAAGTAAAACCGGTCTCGGGCTGGTGATTCCCTTTCTGATTGCTTTTGTTCTTAAAACAGCCCAGGGGTCTTCAACTGTTGCTATTATTACAGCAGCTTCTATTGTAGCGCCCATGCTCCCTTTGTTGGGATTAGGAACTGAGGCTGGAAAATTGTTTACTATGTTGGCTATGGGGGCCGGGTCAATGATGATATCCCATGCCAATGATTCTTATTTTTGGGTAATAACGAAGTTCTCGGATATTCATGCTGATATTACCCTTCGGGTTTTCTCAACAGCTACTGCTGTTATGGGGATTACAGTTTTTATTGCTGTATGGGTTACTTCACTTTTTTTTCTTTGATAAAAACTGCTTATGGAGAGATATAGAGTTGGTGGTTTTTTATTTTCAAACAGGTAAAATGGATGCTAAAAAGATTGCTGAACAAATTTTTATGGCTGGAGTAGAAAGTGTGCTACCCGGTAAGATGATACGCAATAAGGTGTATATAAAGGATTCTATACTTTTTATATCTTCTCTCCAACTACAATTAACGAGGTTCAATAGGATTTATGTAATAGGTGCAGGAAAAGCCAGTGCCTTGATGGCTAAAGAAATAGAAAATATTTTAGGAAACCGTATTACCGAAGGACAGATAGTTGTAAAATATGGACATGCCTGCGAATTGCAATATATCAATGTGACAGAGGCTGCCCATCCTGTGCCTGACGAAAATGGATATTGGGCTACACAAAGAATTCTTGCCATTGCTAAGCAGGCGAATGAGAATGACTTAATCATTTGCCTGGTATCCGGAGGAGGCTCTGCATTATTAGCAGATTTTCCGGAAGGTTCCACCCTGAAAGATATTATTCTCATCAATGATCTTTTGTTGAAAAGCGGGGCCGATATCAATGAGATGAATGCAGTGAGAAAACATTTCTCGAAAGTAAAAGGAGGTCAATTAGCCAAAGCTGCGCAACCAGCAACTTTGGTAAGCCTGATTTTGTCAGATGTTATTGGGGATTCACTTGATGTAATCGCTTCTGGTCCAACAGCACCTGATGCTACAACTTTTGATGATGCATTTCATGTGCTCGAAAAATATGATTTGCTAAAAAACATTCCGCAATCCTTAATACAATATTTGAAAAATGGAATTGATGGGGCATATCCTGAAACTCCCAAGTCAGGAGATCCTCTTTTCAGTCATATCCATAATATGATAATAGGGAGCAATAAGATTGCATTGGCGGCATCCCGGGTAAAGGCACAGGAATTGGATCTAAATCCAGTTATAATAACCGGCGAATTTGAAGGGGATACCTCCAAAATGGCTATAGAGATGGTGAACACAGCTATTGAATTTCAAAAAGATAGTAATATTAAAAAGCCCTGTTGCCTGTTATTTGGTGGAGAAACCACACTTAAAGTAAAAGGTAAAGGTCTGGGCGGAAGAAATCAGCACCTGGCATTGTGCACTGCATTACTGCTAAAAGGCCAAAATGGGATTACCCTGCTTTCTGCAGGAACAGATGGAAATGATGGACCTACTCCCGCTGCAGGAGCTGTAGTAGACACAAAACTGTCGCTGCAGGCATTATTATCAGGTTTAGATGCTCAGAAATATTTGGAAAATTTTGATTCTTTTCATTTTTTTGAAAAAGCTGGTGGGCATATTATTTCAGGCCCAACCATGACAAATGTAATGGACCTGGTGATTATCATAGTTGAAGGAAAATAAAACTTAAGACTATCCATTCCTTTTTTACAAATATTTTTTGATTCTGGTTTTGCTATATGACTGAATTGAAATAAATTATTTTATTACAAATTATGACCTTAAAATCATAGTTTTTTTTTAATATGGACAGAATAAAAAACAGCTTTTAAAACTTTTGGTGATTTTGCATTAATTTCACGGCTTAATTTTCATATAAAAAACTGAATTTATACTATGGCGCAAGCGATCAGAATGCCGTTAATGAGCGATACGATGACTGAAGGGAAAATCATTCAATGGAATAAAAAAGTAGGCGATAAAGTAAAAAGCGATGATTCATTGGCTGAGGTGGAAACCGATAAAGCCACGATGGATGTGGTGGGATATGAAGAAGGAACTCTTTTATATATTGGTGTTGAAGCAGGAAAGGCTGCGAAAGTGAATGATATTATTGCTATCGTTGGTAAAGTAGGAGAAAATTTTCAATCGATTTTAGATGAAGAAAATAGTACAGGATCAAAAGAAAGTAGTTCTGATGATGTAGCTGATAAAAAAAATGAAGAGAAAGCATCCGTTCAGGGAGCACCAGATAAAGCTGTTAGTGTAGAGTTGCCTAAAGATGCTAAAGTCATCAGGATGCCATTGATGAGCGATACCATGACTGAAGGGAAAATCATTCAATGGAATAAAAAAGTAGGGGATAAAGTAAAGAGTGATGATTCGCTTGCTGAGGTGGAAACCGATAAAGCCACGATGGATGTAGTAGGATATGAAGAAGGAACTCTATTATACATCGGTGTCGAAGCAGGAAAAGCTGCGAAAGTGAATGATATTATTGCTATCGTTGGTAAAGCGGGGACGGATGTGAGTGCTTTTGTGGCCGCTGAAAAAAATAAAGGAAGTGAGCCTGTTAATAAAAAAGATGGGCCTGCGGCTATACAACAAACTACTGCTTCTACTATTGCGGCAGATTCAGAATCTAACGAATCATCCATAGAAGGCGGAAGAGTAAAAGCTTCTCCTCTTGCAAAAAAATTAGCTGCTGAAAAAGGAATAGATATAGCCAAAGTACCTGGTAGCGGAGATGGCGGAAGGATTATCAAAAAAGATATAGATGCTTATGTGCCGTCTGCTGCTCCAAAAACGGAAGGAAAGAAAGCCGAAGAAGCCAAACCTGTTCAGGCATTTACCCAGATAGGACAGGAGGGGTATGAAGATATTCCTAATACACAAATGCGTAAAACGATTGCCCGAAGGTTGAGTGAGAGCAAATTTCAGGCACCGCATTTTTACCTAACAATGGAAATTAATATGGATAATTCCATTAGCTCACGGAAATCCATAAACGAAATAAGCCCTGTAAAAATATCTTTCAATGATATGGTGATAAAAGCCTGTGCCATGGCGCTGCGTCAACATCCTGCCGTCAACAGTAGTTGGATGGGGGAATTTATCCGCCGGAATAAACATATTCATATTGGCTCCGCAGTAGCAATGCCTGAAGGCCTAATAGTTCCGGTAATCCGTTTTGCTGATCAAAAATCTCTTTCACAAATAGCTGCAGATGCAAAAGGATTGTATGAAAAGGCAAGAAATAAAAAGTTGCAGCCCGAAGAGTTTTCTGGTAATACTTTTACTATTTCTAACCTTGGTATGATGGATATAGAAGATTTTACGGCCATTATCAATCCTCCGGATAGTGCGATACTTGCGGTAGGCCGTATTAAAGAAATTGTGGTAAAACGTGGTGATGGATTTGGCGTATCCAATGTAATGAAGGTTACACTTAGCTGCGATCACAGGAGCATAGATGGCGCTGTGGGCTCTGCATTTCTTCAAACGGTGAAGGGCTTTTTGGAAAATCCGGTAACGATGTTGGTGTAAGAAACTATTTCATTACACAATGTTTTCCATTTCTTGATTTCTCATTTTTACTTTCGGAATAACCTACTTTTTGCAAAATGGTCAATATGGTTATTGGTAAAGAGTTTTAGTAATTTTGCTCTATGCAGGATCAGCCAATTATATTATTTGACGGAGTTTGTAATTTATGTAATGGTGCTGTTAATTTTGTGATTAGAAGAGACAAAAAATCTGTTTTAAAATTTGCCACTTTGCAAAGTGAAACAGCACATCAGTTATTGTCTACCCACCATTTACGGTCTACCGATTTAGAATCTTTTGTATTTATTGAGAATAATAGTGTTGATACACGCTCTACTGCGGCATTAAAAGTTTGCAGATACTTAAATGGTTTATGGCCATTGATGTATGGCTTTATGATAGTTCCAAAATTTTTAAGAGATATTATTTATAATTGGATTTCAAAGAACAGGTATGAGTGGTTTGGAAAAAAAGAAGAATGTATGATACCTTCACCTGATATAGAAGCCCGGTTTTTAAATAAAACGACATGAGCAACAAAAAGACATTAGTATTAGGTGCATCGCCCAACCCCGCGAGGTATAGTTATCTCGCTATCGACCAGCTTCGTAGTAAAGGTCACGATGTAATTGCAATAGGTAAACACCTGGGAAAAGTAAATGATGTAGAAATTGAGACCGAAAAAAAGCCAATAGATGACTTAGATACCGTTACACTATACCTGAATGCCCATAATCAGAAACAATATTATAATTATATTTTCCTGCAAAACCCAAAGCGAGTCATATTTAATCCCGGCGCTGAAAATGAAGAATTTGCTGTCCTGGCCAGGGAAAAGGGAATTCTTACTATGGAAGCCTGCACATTAGTACTATTAAGCACGGGGCAGTATTAATACTATTTTTTTTGAGTGTTTTTTCTTCATTTTACCAAATTTTAGTCATTTTATAGAAATTGTGTAATATTCTATCTGGATTGACGTTTCTTATTTGTCCGATAATTTGAAACCTAAATCCAGATCTATGAAAATCGTCTGCAAATTGTTAGCGATATTCACTTTAGTAGTGTCTTCGTATACAACAAAAGCACAGGTAGCAACACCCTCAAAACCGCAATTATTCAGTCGTTTTTCTAATAAATTGCCTACCCCGGTAACAGAACTTGGGAAAGCCTTCGAAGCAAAAGTTGGCTCCAGGATAGAAATCGCATTTTCAAATCTTGATTTTACAGGAATCATAACTTCTTCAGTAAAGCGATATGATAATTTATACAGTGTTGTTATAAAATCTACCTCTTTAGACAATGCGTTACTTTCTATTTCAAAAAGAATAAATGATGATAAAACCATCACCTATGTAGGACGCTTAATTAACCAGGATTATGCGGATGGTTATGAATTAGTGAAAGACAATGAGGGAAATTATGCACTAAACAAAATTCAAACTAATGATCTCTTACAGGATCAATAGTCGATATGGATCCTTTATAAAAATTGACCGGCGATACCCTAAATCCTAAGCCATGAAAACCTTTAAACCCCTATTTTTTGTAATGTTAGTTTTGCTTTCTTTCAAAGCAATCAGCCTCCCTGCTTTAAGCAGTTTCCCTTCAGCAAAAGCTACAATATTTCTTGACTTTGATGGGCAATTTGTCAATGCATCATCCTGGAATGGCGGTACTCCTTTTTACTGTACTCCATCAGGGTTCAATGATGCACAAATAACTGAAATATTTAATCGTGTAGCAGAAGATTACAGACCCTTTAATATAAATATTACAACTGATTCAACAGTATTTTTGAAAGCTCCGTTAACTCAAAGAATGAGAATAATTATTACACTTACCAGTAGTTGGTATGCGGGTGTTGGCGGAGTCGCGTATACTGGCTCATTTATCTGGGGCGATGATACTCCCGGATTTGTATTTCCTGACAGGTTATCTTATAGCACAAAAAATGTAGCTGAATGTTGCTCACACGAAAGTGGTCATACAGTAGGACTTTCGCACCAGGCCAAATATAGTGGTACCTGTGCTTTAATAACTGCTTATAATGATGGCGTTGGCACAGGGCAAATTGGTTGGGCCCCGGTTATGGGCAATAGTTATTACAGAAACCTTTCCGGTTGGAATAATGGTCCTACACCGAGTGGCTGTGCTGCTGACCAGGACAACCTTTCTATCATCACTTCAAGGAATGGGTTTACTTATCGCCCTGATGATTATTCGGATGATCCTGCTTCGAACCCGACATTACTCACCGTCACTAATACGCAATTTTCGGTAGACGGAATTATTACCACAAGTACTGATAAAGATGCATTTGAATTAAACCTTCCTAAAGATGGAGTTTTTCGCCTTAATGCAAATCCCTTCTCTGTAGGTCCTAATAATGATGGGGCAGACCTTGATGTAAAAGTCACTCTGCTTGATTCATCAATGCAGGCAATACAGGTTTATGACCCTTCCGATCTTTTAAATGTTTCTATTGATACGGTTTTAAGTTCAGGTATTTATTATGTTGTATTACAAGGCACTGGGAATGTAAACACAACAAATTATGGAAGCCTGGGCTCTTATAAAATTTCAGGAACCTATGCGCCATTAAGTGTTACGCCTGTAACCAAGGTGTTGCTTTCAGGTAAAATAGATAAAGAAAAGCATGATCTTAGCTGGGATATAATCTCTGATGAGCCAATTGCTAATTTATCTTTAGAAAGTTCATCTGATGGAACAATTTTTTCTACACTTACTTCGTTATCATCCGGAGCTAAAGTATTTGACTATACACCTTTTTTGAATCAAACTGTTTTCTATAGATTAAAAGTAACCTCTGTAAAAGGACAGGTAGTTTATTCAAATATAATTTCATTGAAAGCTACACAAAACACCGGAAAAATATTTACTATATCTACATTAGTTCATTCTGATATTACAGTAAATGCATCAGAGAATTATAAGTTTCAATTAGCCGATATGAGTGGAAGAGTAATGAAAACCGGAAATGCTAATAGTGGATTCAATAACATCAATATCAATAATTGTCCTAATGGAATTTATTTCCTTCAATTAATAAGTAACTCCCAAAGAACAACTCAAAGAATTGTAAAACTGTAAGGTAGATTCATGTGTAAGTTAAGGGTCAGCGTTAGGGGCTGGCCCTTTTTTTTGTGCCTACTTTACAGTAAAACAATATAAAACTTAGAATTAATAGTACCTGATTTGTTGAATAAGTTATAATTTGTGTTGAGATTTTAAACTTACCAGTTCTTATTTTTTGCTAAACCTCTGACATACTCTTCAATTTTCATTTAAAATTTAAAAAGTAATTTTTATGTTATGGAGAAAATTTAATGGCGATAAAATCGAATTGCCAATTATTGATGAAGTAGAACGTGCAATACAAAAGGAAACTGCCGCAGGTTACAAATTGAAAGTATGTATTGGCACCGATAGCCAGGTAAAAAGCCAGGAAACTGAATTTGCTACCGTCATTGTTTTTCTTCGCGAAGGCCGTGGTGGATTTATGTTCATTCACAATGAAAAAACTACTTATAAATACACTATCAAAGAACGTATGTTAGTAGAGGTGGCCAAAAGCATTGAGATTGCTTACGAACTTTGTGATCTGTTTACCTTATATGATGTAGATATGGAAGTGCATGCTGACATCAACACCAATCCTCATTTTAAAAGTAATGAAGCCTTGCGCGAAGCAATGGGCTATATTCTTGGAATGGGTTTTGCCTTCAAGGCCAAGCCCGAAGCCTTTGCCAGCAGCAGTTGTGCTAATAAGATGGTAAATTAAGGTTTAGCGTATTTAGAAGTTTTAGTAAGTTAGACATGCATTAGAAGCTATTTGAAAATTATTTTATGGATGTAATTATTTTAATCATTTGTCTATTGGCAACCATTCCTGTTGTAATATCGGGTAACAGGTTCAGAATGAAATATAGAAATACAAAAGCTTTATTAATTTTACAATTCTGCTGGTTTTTAGTATGTATTACTGCGTTTTTTTCCTTCTAAAGTCCGATTTTAGTAAGGTGCAAAATATTGTTATGGGTGCTTTTGTCGGTGGGGGATTGGTTTATTTCTTCTATAAATTCAGGGCTATTAAGCAAAATTCTGGTAGTGTCTCAGTTTGAATTTATTTTATTTTTCAGATGCTTGACCGTGTAAGCAATAGTTTGTAAATTTGCTTATGGCAAAAATAAAACGTCCCACCGATACAAACCAAAGAGCTAAAAGCATAGTTGATATTGCTACTGGCGAAGTTACTGAAACTCCTGAAGAAATAGATGCTATTAAAGCTGCTGCATCTGCATTGGGTCGCAAAGGTGGCTTAAAAGGTGGTAAAGCAAGGGCTGATTCCTTAACAGCAAAAAGACGGTCTGAAATAGCTAAAAAGGCTGCTGCTACAAGGTGGCATAAGAAGGGGTGAAGTTCTATTTTATTTTAGACTTTTTAGTTCATTTTCTAATTCTTTATAGCTCTCAATAATATCTATCTCTTTAAGGTGATATATATATTTATCATATTCTTTTCTTGCTAACTCCTCCGCTAATTTTCTACTAATTTTTCCTGCATCTTCTAAAATTTCTCGTTCATTAATTGTTAGAAAATCATTTAACTTTTTTTCCCAATCTTTCATATGCATTGGCTTTCTCATAAATGCCTGGAGTTCAGCAAAAGCGAGATATTGTTCTACCAAAAGATTTAATTGAGCAAGTTCATTTGGTGCTAAATAATTTTTCGCAATGACAATGTCATCTATTCTTATTTTGTCTCGTTTCCAGTTTGTTAAGCCCATATTCGCATTTTCAGCCTTTGCTCTTTCACAGATTAATTCAGGAGCAGTGTGCTTATGAATTGCCCAATGAAGTTTATTTTGCACAACAGCAAAAAACTTCTGTGTAGTTTCAGATTTTGGGTCATAGTCAACACTTGTGCAATAAATATCTTTTACTTTTTGATAAAAAACCCTTTCAGAAGATCGTATATCACGTATTCTTTCAACTAACTCAGAAAAATGGTCAGCTTCTTCTCCATGCTTCAATTTTTCATCATTTATAATAAATCCCTTTTTCAAATATTCGGCAAGGTGTTTAGTTGCCCATATTCTAAATTGAGTTGCAATAGTTGATTTTACTCGGTATCCAATAGAAATAATGGCATCCAGATTATAATATTGTGTTGAATAAAATTTGCCGTCTGATGCAGTTGTTGAAAAAAAGTCAATAACTGTATTTTCCTCCAATTCTTTTTCTTTGAATATTTTAGTTAGATGTTTTGATATATTGGAAACAGATGTTTGATATAGTATAGCCATTTGGCTTTGACTAAGCCATACATTTTTATTTTCAAGTCTTACATCTATTTTAGTATCACCGTTTTTTGTCTTGTAAATAACTATTTCACTTTCCATATAATATCATTTATTGTTATTGTATTGATTCTTTTCTTTTTCTTTCTTTAAACTTAAATTTGAAATATACATTACCACTAATTTCTAATTCAGAAATATCAAAAGTTATGTAATTGTTTATATAATCAAATTTTAGTGAATCAAATAAATCTTTTGTATTCACATAAAAGTAATCACCTGCTTTTAATATAGGCAATGAATGCTCTTTCTTTTCTGAATAAATTTCTATGTATAAATTTTTATCACTTTCGTCATCTTCATTAATAGCTATTCCAACACTTTTCCCTTTATTCAATTGCAATTTATTTGCTGCCTGAATTGTAAATCCCAGTTTTCCACTTTTGTGAATTGTCCCTTTAATATTTTTTTCAACTTTATCAGGGTTTAAAAATTTTAGTTTCATATTTTTTATTTTTGCTAATTTAGTACTTTATTTTCAATTTATTTTAAATCTCTTTTATTTATTTCATATATTTGTTTATAGTGTCTCTTTTAAATGTGGATAAATAAAATGAACATTATGCTTGACCGTTTAAGCATAATGTATTATCTTTGTTTTATGAATAAGTTACCTATATCTAAAAAAGTGCAAATCATTAATCTTCTGGTTGAAGGTTCATCTTTGCGTGCTGCATCAAGAATAGCTGATGTATCAATCAATACAGTAACAAAACTTCTGGTTGACGTAGGCAGGGCTTGCCAAAAATTCCACAATGAGAAAGTGGTAAATGTTTCAACCAAACGTATTCAGTGTGACGAAATTTGGAGTTTTGTTTATGCTAAGGATAAGAACGCTACACAAGAACAAAAAGAAGGTGGTGCTGGCGATGCATGGACATGGGTAGGCATAGATGCAGATACAAAACTGGTTGTTTCATGGTTTGTTGGCAATAGGGATGCTGATTCAGCAAATATTTTTATGAATGATGTTGCAACAAGATTAAAGAATAGGGTTCAATTAACGACAGACGGATTAAAAGCCTATTTAGAAGCGGTTACTGAAAACTTTGGTAGCCAGATTGACTTTGCACAATTGATTAAATTATATGGCGGTAGCGAAGGTGCAGGTAATGAAAAGAAATATAGCCCTGCTGAATGTACAGGAGCAAAGAAACATGCCATTTCCGGCAATCCTGACCCAAAACATATTTCAACATCTTATGTAGAAAGGCAGAACTTAACTATGCGTATGCATATGAGAAGATTTACAAGGCTTACAAATGGTTTCAGTAAGAAAATTGAAAATCATTGTTATGCAATTGCTTTACACTTCGTTTATTACAACTTCGTAAAGATTCACAAAACATTACGTGTCCCACCTGCAATGGAAGCAGGATTAATTAAAAGGATTATGACTATTGAAGATATTGTGAAATTGGCAGATTAAAAATTAAAGTGTGAAAAACCACGCACTCAAAATGTTGGTTTATATTTTATCACCTTAAATACTAATATCATGGATACTTGGTATTTTTATCAGGATGCACAAAATCAATGGAGGTGGCGGCGCACAGCTCCCAATGGAAGAATTGTTGGTGCATCTACT
Organism: Bacteroidota bacterium; assembly: GCA_030706605.1. Classification (GTDB taxonomy): domain Bacteria; phylum Bacteroidota; class Bacteroidia; order Chitinophagales; family Chitinophagaceae; genus Ginsengibacter. The sequence goes on along the minus strand of JAUZOE010000006.1, from coordinate 75,229 downwards.
GAAGGCTATCGTAATCGAGTAGATTGCGTGACAAATGCAAGAAGAAATGGCTATACAGGTTCGTAACACCCGATAGCCTTTTCTTGCAGGTGTTTGAGTAAATCCCTTATGCAAATAAGGGATTTTTTATGACATCCATCAATATTTGCCAATAAATGTGCCAATTCATGTATCAACCCTTCATCATTCAATAGTTCTTCAGCACTTATTGTATTAGCTTTTACAGCTATAAATGAAAGAAATGTTACAGTATGTAATATCTCTGGTAATCTGTTTATAAAATCACTATCGGATAATTGCATATAATCAGGAATAGGATGAACTTCCATTATTTGACTTTCTATCTCCTCATTTAATCCCCTGCTTCTTGCAATTTCTTTTACAGTTGAAATATCATTACCTAAAATATAAGAACCATAATCTACACCATTAATGTTATATTTTGTTAGAACTCCGATCATAATATCTTTTTTTTAAACGCTTATTTATGTTTAGTATTTTACATATTTTTAAATGAATGCAATTCTCGTGTTTTGGTATGTATTATATTGAAGTAGATAAAATGGAATAAATTTCTGAATGAGAATAAAAAAAGAAGTTTTTTCAAACTGAGACACTACCAAAATTCTGATCATTCATAATTAAGCAGCCATCTCCATAACTCAAAAATCTGAATTCATGGTTAAGAGCATAATCATAAATTTCTTTCCACCTTTTGCCGGCCATAGCCGCTATCAATAGCAATAAAGTAGATTTAGGTTGATGGAAATTGGTTATCATTCCTTTTGCAATTTTGAATTGATAGCCGGGAGCAATGATAATTTGTGTTTGAATAAAAAGCCTTTTTGTTTTTTTCTGCGAAAGGAAATTTAATAATGCTTGTAAAGCCTCTTCAGCACTAAAAGCATTATTCGCGTAAGCCTCTTCATATACTTCCCATTGTTTTATTTCCAATTCTTCAATTGTTTTATTGGAGTTAAGCATTGTCTTAACACCCATCCAGTAAAGGCTTTCAATAGTTCTTACAGAAGTAGTTCCCACACAAAAAATCCCATTTGAAATATTTTGAATAAGTTGTTCAATAAAATCTGTTGAAACATCAATCCATTCTGCATGCATCTCGTGGCCTTCCATTCTTTCACTTTTTACTGGCTTAAAAGTTCCTGCGCCTACATGAAGAGTAACAAAACCTGTATCAATATTTTTTTCTTTTAGGGAAGAAAATATTTTTTCTGTAAAATGTAATCCTGCAGTGGGTGCTGCAACTGATCCTTCATATTTGGAATAAATAGTCTGGTATCTTTCAGCATCGCTTTCACCCGCTTCTCTTTTGATATATGGAGGCAATGGCATCTTTCCTGCATGTTCTATTATTTCGGCAAATGAGTATTCGCCTGGGTTCCAGCTTAATTCAGCAACATAAGCATCACTTAGTTTTTCTACTAGTTCGGCTTTTAAGGTAACTTCATCATTATTAATAGTAAATTTTTTTTCAAGATATTTCTGTTTCCACTTCCCGGCTCCCCCAATCATGCATTTCCACCTCACAGAATTTTTTTTCTGAAGAATAACAGCATAATCATTTATTTTTTCATGCGGTTCCAGGCAGAATATTTCAATTACGGATCCCGTTATTTTTTGAAATAAAATCCTTGCTTTAATTACCCTGGTATCATTAAAAACCAGGAAAGATTTTTTGGGTAAATGGGCTGCAATGTTTTTATAAATATCTTCTGTAATTTTTTCATTTTTAAAGATCAGCAGTTTAGACTCATCCCTTTTTTCCAAAGGGTATATGGCAATTTTTTCTTCGGGCAGGGAATAGTCAAATTTGTTGATCGATAAATCTTTGGGATGCATTCATTAACTATTTAGAAATGCAGATACACTAGCCAACCATTTTAAATGTTCTTTTTTACAAAGAGATTCATGGCCGCTGTTATTATAAATTACCAGTCGCTTGGGTTGGCGAAGGTTTTCAAATATTTCTTCTCTTTCTTTTGGAGTCACTCTTTCATCATGCAACCCTACCTGCATTAATACAGGGCAATGAATATTTTTTACATATTCGTCAGGGTTTACATTAAAAGCCCAAAAGCCATGTTCAATTCCACCCCAGAAAGCAAGCAATACTCCTAAAGGCTCGCCAGGCAGATGCATTGTTCTCAATTGACCTTCTACAGCGTTTTCCATTGTTGCAAAAGGCATTTCCAGGATTACTTTAGATGGTTGAAGATGGTATTCATCTATTGCGTGGGTAATGGAGGCCGCACCCATTGAAATTCCCCAAAGAACTATATTTTTTTCGCCTTTCGCTTTTAGAAAATTATAACCCAACTTTACATCTTCTGCTTCGCTGTAACCAATCGTACAGGTGTTACCACCACTACTTCCCTGTCCTCGAAAATCAAGTAACAAAACATTGAATCCCATATTTAAAAAGGATTTTCCTTCTTCAAGTATATCAGTTTTATTATCACCATAACCATGAAATAGTGCAACTGAACCTATAGGATTATTAGCTTTGTTATACCAACCTTCTAGTTTTATCTGATCTTTTGTTGTGATAATAACTTTTGAAAAAGAATCGGGGATGGGAATATTTTTTTTCTTGATATAATCTTTTCCGAAAATTATATCAGTAACATGGTCCCATGTAGTTTTTTTGCTTTCTGGTTTTATTACTACTTCTCCCGGATTATAAAAATGGGTAAACTTATATGCGTTCGTTGCACTTATAAAATTGATCAGTATGAAAAAAATTAAAAATGTCCATATAAGTATTTTGAAAAATCTTTTCATAAAATTATTTCCGGAAAATTATACTTTATTCTGTTTTATTTCATCCACAATTGAGGGATCAAGCAAAGTACTGGTATCACCCAAATTTTCTGTTTCTCCTTCGGCAATTTTTCGAAGAATCCTTCGCATAATTTTACCACTCCTTGTTTTGGGAAGGCCATTTACAAACTGAATTTTATCTGGTTTGGCAATAGGGCCGATAATCCTGGACACTGTTTCCAGGATATCCTTTTTAGCAAGGTCATCTTCCGGATGTTTCTTTTCAGTGATTACAAAAGCATAAACGCCCTGCCCTTTAATACTATGCGGGAAACCAACAACTGCGCTTTCCACAACACTTGCATGCATATTAATGGCATTTTCAATTTCAGCGGTACCAATGCGGTGGCCGCTTACATTCAATACATCATCAACCCTGCCCGTAATCCTAAAGTTTCCGTCCTTATCTTTTAAAGCACCGTCTCCTGTAAAATAAAGATTCTCATAAGTGGCAAAATAATTAGTGCGGCACCTTTCATGGTCGCCATATGTGGTTCTTATAATTCCGGGCCATGGCGCTTTAATACAAAGATTGCCTTTCAACAATCCGTGCTCGTCAGGTTCTGTTACTTCCTTTCCTCGTTCATCGACTAACACAGGCTGCACTCCCGGCATCGGTAATGTAGCCCAGCTTGGTTTTGCTGGAGTAATCCCGGCAAGATTGGAAATTAAAATTCCACCGGTTTCTGTTTGCCACCAGGTATCCACTATAGGGCATTTCTTTTTTCCTATGTGTTGATCGTACCAATGCCATGCTTCTTCATTGATTGGTTCACCAACGGTACCCAGCACTTTTAATGATGACATATCTTTTCCCTGCAAAGGATCCAATCCATAACTCATCAGGCTTCTAATGGCGGTTGTAGCAGTATAAAGAACATTTACTTTGTATTTATCAACTATATCCCAAAAACGGCCGGCATCAGGCCAGGTAGGAACGCCTTCAAACATTACACTTGTTCCTCCTGCAGCTAAAGGACCATAAACTATATAGCTGTGTCCCGTTATCCAACCTATATCTGCTGTGCAAAAGTGTACATCGCCCGGTTTGTATTGAAACACATTTACAAAAGTATAGGTTGTCCAAACCATATAACCGCCGCATGTATGCACAACGCCTTTGGGTTTACCTGTTGAACCTGAAGTATATAAAATAAACAGTGGGTCTTCAGCATCCATTTCCGTTGCGGGCATGGTTACCACATTATTCTTTTCTATTTGTGATAACGCATAATCCATTTCATCTTCCCACCAAACATCACGACCTTTGATCATTGAAACGGGCGTTCTTGTCCTGGTATAAACGATTACTTTTTTTACAGTTTTATTACCAATCAATGCATCATCAATAATGCTTTTTAAAGGAATATCTTTCCCACCGCGGTACGCGCCATCGCAGGTTACAATGAATTCTGCTTTAGCATCCTCCAGCCGGTCTGCAATACTTTGTGCAGAAAAGCCTCCGAAAATTACACTGTGAATAGCACCAATTCTTGCACATCCTAACACGGCATAGGCCAGTTCAGGAACCATTCCCATGTAGATACAAACACGATCTCCTTTTTTTACTCCATTATTCAGCAACACTTGTGCAAACTGGCAAACTCTTTTATGCAATCTTGTATAAGTAACAACCCTTGTCCTTTCATCGGGATTATTTGGTTCCCAGATGATGGCGGGCTTTTCCCCCATCGTTTCCAGATGACGGTCAATACAATTTTCAGTAATGTTTAGCTTGCCACCTTTGAACCATTCCACTTTGGGTTCTTTAAAATTCCATTCAAGAACTTTATCCCATTTTTTACGCCAATAAAAATTTTCTGCAATATCGCCCCAGAAGGATTCAGGTTCATCAACGCTTTTTTGATACTGTTCTTTATATTGTTCCAGAGAAGTAATTTGAAAAGGATATTCCATTGTAGAAAGATTTATTTAATTGTGCAATCGTTTTTCTTCTTAAAAAATATATGACAAAAATAAACAGATTTGATTTTTGTTTGCAAAAAAATAAAAGTCTATAATTTCACCTCCCACTTAGTATCTAAGATTACTAAGAAAAAACTTTGAGTATTTCGTGTCTCTTTGTGAAAATTTACTTATTCATCGCATTGTAAATCGCTTCCTGGATTTTTCCACGAACATTCATATGAAGCAATTTTAAATTTTCGCCTCCATCAGGATCTACCCGGTTGCTTAAAAATATAAACACAATATTATATTTCGGATCTGCCCACACACAAGTTCCGGTATAACCTGTATGCCCGATAGCAAGTGGGGAAACCGATTTTGCCGGGTAAGCATCCTTACGTGTTGCATTATCTTTTTCTGGTTTATCAAAACCAAGTCCTCGTCTGCTGACTGAGCTATTATATGCCGAAAATAACTTTATAGTGGAAGACCTAATATAGCGTTTACCGTTAAATGTACCTCCATTCAGCAGCATTTGCATAATGGCTGAAAGGTCATTTGCATCACTGAACAAACCTGCGTGACCCGCCACTTCACCAAACATAGCAGATCCGGGATCGTGAACATCGGCATGAAGATGTTGCATGCGGAATTGCTTTTCATATTCTGTTGGGGCAATTCGATTTGTGTCAAATTTTTCTCTCGGTAAAAAACCTGTAGATGAAAGCCCCATAGGTTTATAAAAATATTTATTCACGTACTTGTCCAGTGTCATTCCGGAAATCGTTTCAACAATTTTTCCTAATAAGATAAAATCGTTATCGCTATATACATACCTATTGGGGCGGCCGAGTTTGCTGTCAAGTATTTCCCTGTACATAGAATCGCGATAATCATTTCTTAAGTATAAATTTTGTGCAACTCTAATGCTGAATTTTTTATTTTTATAGTGTGAAAAAATTCTCGGCAATGGTTCACCTGTGAGGGGATCAATAACTTCTTTGTAAAATGGTATGTAAGCAATAAGACCGGCCTGGTGGAGTAAGATATTTCGGATTATTAATTTTGACTTATTGCTCTTTCGAACCCAGGGAAGATAGGTGCCTAAAGTGGCATTAAGTTTTATTTTTCCTTCATCATACAATTTCATAACAGAAAGTGTAGTTGCGCAGACTTTCGTTACCGAAGCCATATCAAAAATTGAATTCATGGTTACGGGCTGCGGTGTATCATAGTTAAATTTCCCAAATGCTTTATCAAAAACAACTTTCCCATCTTTTGCAACCAATACAACGCAACCGGGGTAGGCGCCGTCAGTAATTCCATTATTGGCGATACTGTCGATTATAGCAAGCTTGGCTGCATTTAGTTTCACTGCTTCAGGTTCCGCGAATGGAAGATGAAGATTGCCATTAATAATACCCATCCCATACTTAAAATCTTCGCATACAGTTACCGGCAAGGTTCCCTTTGCAAATATTTTTCCTTCTAAAAGATCGGCTGCAGATCCTTGCGTTATGGAATCATCTTCATAACAGGCAACCAGGTTATCTGACCCACAAAAGTTTTTAAGTGCATAGGGATTACCAAAATCAAAAATGATGGTTTTATTGTTTTGCTGAATTTGATGGATAAGATCTAACGCATATATACTTATTCCAAAATTATCTGCTGGGTATCTTTTGTAATTATGAATGCCAATTACCGCCGACTTATATCGTTTCTTTATCAGTTCAGCTGTTGAAAATACCCTGGCACTATCTTCATTATAACCAAAATAAAAAATGTCTGCACCATAATCATTTTTCATTCTTTGAGCAAATGTATTAGCACTATCAATTCCTATTCCTACATAAGCAATATCTTTTTCTGCACGAAAAGCAGACAACGGCAATAAATCTTTATCATTATTTTTTAATAAAGTGATGGCATTATCTGCTACCAATTTTCTCACATCATTTACGCCTGTATTCAGATCGTGTACCAGGTTTGTAGTATCAACAGGTTTTACATTAGCAATTCCGTATAAATATTTATACTTCAATACCTTTTTACATTTTGAATACACATCATTCCAGTTTAATTTATTGTTGTCAATGGCTTCCCTTATTTTAGCAATTGAAGCGGCGACATCTTCGGGTAGGCAAAGCATATCATTGCCTGCAATTAGTGATTGAGCAGCAATTTGCCCTCCAGGGAAAAACTTTGAAACACCTTTCATTCCTAATGCATCGGTGAAAGTCAACCCATTAAAATTGAGTTTCTTTCTTAATAAACCTGTTACATTATTTTTCGATAAAGAAGTGGCAGTATTTGCCCTGGCATCAATTGCAGGAATGTATAAATGCGCAATCATCAAACTACCTACACCGGCATTAAACATTTGCTCAAAAGGATATAGTTCAAGTGAATCCAATTGTTTCATGCTTTTGTTAATAACCGGAAGGTCAAGGTGTGAATCAACAGAAACATCACCGTGTCCCGGGAAATGTTTGGCACATGCCAACACGCCCTCATTTTGCATTGCTTTCATATAAATAACGCCATACCGGGCTACCTTATACTTATTTTCGCCAAAAGAGCGATCATTAATAACAGGATTATCAGGATTATTATTGATATCAACTACTGGCGCGAAATTTACATGTATACCTTCCCTCTTACATTGTTCTGCTACTACCTTTCCGTAAGCAGCAACTATTGACGTATCATTTACAGCTCCTAACATCATTTGGTGATTCAATGGAATTACACTATCCTGCCGCATCCCTAAGCCCCACTCAGCGTCGATACAAACCATCAGTGGCGTTTTCGCAATGCTTTGAAAATAATTGATAAAATTGGCTTGCTTTACGGGATTGCCCTGAAAAAGCACAATGCCACCAATGTTATATTTTTGAATTGCATCCGTAATCGCTGAATCATAATAGACAGGACCATCAGTATTATAACTGCTTTCGCGTAAAACCATCAATTGGGCAATTCTCTGATCATTATTTAGACTATTGAATACACTATCTACCCAATGCATAGCAACGGGGTTTGTGATTTGTGATAAAGCGATAAATTTTAGAAAAACGAGAAAGAAAAGTGTAATCAGGATTTTTTTCATTAAATAAATTAATTTTTGAGATAGCGATCACAAGTTAAACAATTAAGTTTTTTTGTATGCATGAAAAAAATGAATTATCGGCTTTGAGTTGGAATATTTTATTTTTATTTTGTGGCTATTCCCCCCAACCAGTTAAATATCATTCTTTAAGCTTTATATGAACAGAGGTTATTCGGCGAAAAAATAAAAATAAGAAGTATTATTATAGTTATATTAAATTTAATACCTCGTGAAAATAGTGTAATAATTACATAGTTTTTATTACCTTTTCCTTTCCCTACTTATTAATTTTTTTGAATTACTTTATATGCAAGGATTGCTTAAATTTTTTCCTATGAGATTAATGTCTTTTGTATTCATGAACCGCAGCTATTTCAAAAAAATAGTTTTTTTTATTTTTTTGTTGTCAGCGGTTTCTGACCAAACGCTGGCACAGCAGACTATTATTCAATATTTATCCGGCACTGATAAGGACCATACCGTAGCCTGGAATTTTATGTGTACTACAGGGCGTAATAGTGGCAAATGGTCAAAAATACCGGTGCCTTCGTGCTGGGAAATGCAGGGTTTTGGTTCTTATAATTATTATGAGGATAAAAATAATCCTGATGAGAAAGGATTGTATAAATTCAATTTTAATGTGGCCTCAAAGTATAAAGAAAAAAAAATCTTTATCGTCTTTGGGGCTTCAATGACAGACACCAAAGTAAAGATTAACGGTCAGTCAGCAGGACCAATACATCAGGGTGGTTTTTATGAATTTAAATATGACATTACTGATATGATTCATTTTGGCAAAACCAATTTGCTGGAAGTTACTGTCAGTAAAGAATCAACTAACGCTTCTGTTAACAGGGCAGAGCGAAAAGCGGACTTTTGGTTGTTCGGCGGCATTTTTCGTCCGGTTTATTTAGAAATAGTTCCACAAAATTTTATTGAAAGAGTTGCCATTGACGCAAAAGCAAATGGTGATTTTAACATGCAGGTATTCAATAATGCCAACGCTAAACAAACCATCGAAGCGCAGGTTTATGATTTGAAAGGAAAACCTGTAGGTAATTCTTTTCATTTGGCCAATGGTGATAGTGTGTTGCATCACCATTTTACAAACATAAAATTGTGGAATCTGGAGCAGCCCAATCTTTATAACGCTGTAGTTTCTATTAAGCAAGGAACTGCAATTATCCATTCGATTAAACAAAGATTTGGTTTTCGTACAGCAGAACTGAGAAAGGGTGATGGTTTTTATGTAAATGGAAAGAAAGTGATTTTTAAAGGGGTTTGTCGTCACAGCGAATGGCCCGAAACCGGGCGCACTTTAAGTCGCAGTGTTCATCTCCTGGATATCAGGCTAATGAAAGCCATGAATATGAATGCTGTGCGCATGAGCCATTATCCGCCAGACAAAGAATTTTTAGATTTGTGTGATTCGCTTGGCTTATTTGTATTAGATGAACTTACCGGCTGGCAGGCCGCATACGATACAACGGTTGGAAGTAAGTTGGTTAAGGAATTGGTAATTCGTGACGTAAACCATCCATCTATTGTAATCTGGGATAATGGAAATGAAGGAGGTTGGAATTGGGCTTTAGACGGAGATTATGCATTATACGATCCACAAAACAGGCTTGTTATTCATCCATGGGAAAAATTTAATGGCACTAACACCAAGCACTATCCTGATTATAAATATATACAAAATGAAGTAGCCAATGGTACGGAAGTGTTTTTCCCGACTGAATTTATACACGGTTTATTTGATGGCGGACAAGGGGCAGGGCTTGAGGATTTTTGGGATGAGATGATGAAGTATCCACGCGCAGCGGGAGGTTTCTTATGGTCGTTTATTGATGAAGGTGTTGTGCGGGCCGACAGGCATGACAGCATTGATGTTGCCGGGAATTTTGCTCCTGACGGCATACTTGGACCATATCGTCAAAAAGAAGGTAGTTATTATACGATAAAAGAACTTTGGAGTCCTGTATATATTGATTCCAGGAAAGCTTCTAAAAATTTTAATGGCACTATCGAAGTTCAGAACAGATATATCTATACCAATTTGAATCAGTGCTCTTTTAAATGGGAATTGCTTTCTTTTACTGGTGCCAATGAAAAAAATACTTTCCCAAAAATTATTCGAAAAGGAACTGCAAAATTATATTCAGTTGCACCCGGTCAAAAAACAATTTTGCATATTCCCTTGCCTGGAAAAAGCAATGCAGATGCTTTCTATATTTCTGTGTTGGATGCTAAAGGCGATACGATTTGTACCTGGAGCTGGGCTATGCATATGCCTTCTGAAATTGTAAAAAAGATGTCCTCTATTCCTAAAAGCCAATCATTTATCACAAAAGATGATGGGAGATCTCTCTCGATTTCCTGTGACGGAATTACTTATTATTTTGATAAAGAAACCGGGTTTCTTCAAAAAATTTTTAATGGTAAAAAAAATATTTCTCTAAGTGACGGTCCTTCTTTAGCAAGTAGTAAACAAACTTTAAGTCAATTTAAATATTTGCAGGAGGGAGATATTTTTGTGGTAGAACCATTATATGAAGGAGATAGCTTGCAAGTAAAATGGATATTTCAATCCGGTCAGCTTCCGAAGCTGGAATATAGTTATATCACAAAAGATGTAGTAGATTTTATGGGCATCACTTTCAATTATCCGGAAGAAAAAATAAATGGAATGAAATGGTTGGGCCGGGGACCATACCGTGTTTGGAAAAACAGGTTAAAAGGTCAACAATTGGGTGTTTGGCAAAAAGCTTATAACAATACTGTAACCGGCCAGGATTGGAATTATCCTGAATTTAAAGGATGGCATTCAGAGCTATATTGGGTAAAATTGCAGAATAAAGAAAGTGACTTTATTATCTATACCGATCAGCCCAATATCTATCTTGAAATGCTGCATCCGGAAAAACCCAAAGCGGCAAAGAACGATAATGTCAGTCCGCCTTTTCCTGAAGGGGATATTGGTTTTATGCATGGTATTTCTCCCATAGGTACGAAGTTTCATAAAGCTAGTGTAATGGGGCCTCAGAGCCAAATGAATGTGAGGCAGGGGAATATACCATTGAAAGGAACTTTGTATTTTGATTTCAGGTAAACCAGATATCGTCATAAATTTATCAACCAACTTGCTTAGGTGTATAATGACATTTTTTTGTATTAAAATAACTGAAAATACCGGTTGGATTCGAAGGTTTATTCCAACCGGTATTTATAAAAGATCATTGAAAGTCTGTTCACAATCGATGACCGCAATAAAATTATTTCACAGGACTTATCATAAATGAATAACTGTAATCTTTATAATCCAGGCGGTATTGTTTCAGCGGCCATGTGCCCCATGAATTAATACCTCCTACGCCCGTTTGTTCAAGGTCAATACTCAAAACAGTCATATCTCTTTCTTTCAATTCACCTGTATGCCGATTATGTTTTTCGAGGCCTTCATCCAGGTCTTCGTCCAGGTAGTGACGTGGCGCAATATTTAAAACGGTATCTCCTGCGATCAATAAACCTTTGCCATCTTCATTAGTTAATTTTATCCAACGCACATCTGTCTTATTGCCAGTTTCCTGCGGTCTTACATAATCGTGAAACTGGTCATGTACACTCATGTTGTACAAGCCAACGAAAGCGGCATCCTTTCGATCCCAATAATTTTCAGAAGGCCCGCGGCCATACCATTCCATTTGATTGTATTCTTTGGGTAACATCATTTGCATACCAAACTTAAACATCATTGGTTCTTCCTTTGAACTGTCTGCCTGTATGGATTCAGTTACTTTAATAATGCCCTCTCCATTCATTTCATAATTGATATCCAAATAGGCATATACATCGGGCAATGAATAATGCATGTTTAATTTTATGTCTTTACTATCGGAAGAATCAATGTTAAAACCAAGCAACACATAATTATGACTGGCCCGTTTCCAGTTTTGAAGTTTTAGCTGGAGGTGAGCACCAAAATCATTATCAGTAGGAGCACGCCAGAAATTGGGTTTTAAACCATATCCTTCTTTTAGATAATTAATTCCGGCTACAATATATTCATGCAATAGTCCATCCTGATGATTAAAAACAAATTTTACTTTGTTGTTGCCCACATCAATAGAGCTATCAGATACCTGTACCTGTAAATTATCCGACTCAGGTAAAGTAAGCTTATTATCCAAATGGCTATAAATGGTTAGCTGGTCTTTGGCAACTGGCCAGTTGGCTGGTATAAGACCTTCCGTTGCTTTGGTTTTGTAATAAACATTCAGGAATAATTCTTTGTAAGCTGCATGGGGCAGGTTATAATGCAAATCAATTATAGAAGTATCCCAGGGCTCCACATTCAATGACTCATCTTTTCCTTTTTGGATAACTTTTCCGTCTGCAACTAATTCCCAATCAAGATATATATATCCCAGATCTTTAAAGAAGTTTTCATTGTACACTTTTATTTTTCCATTCATAACATCAGCAGGAAAAGTAAAGATGTTTTGATATTCTTTTTTTACTTCCAGCATTTGGGGGTGCAGGCTGCGATCTGGTGCTACCAGGCCATTGCAATTGAAATTTTCGTCACTGGGCATGTTCACCCCATAGTCGCCTCCATAAGCCCAGATGGTATCGCCACGATCTGTAATTTTCTGAAATCCCTGGTCTACAAAATCCCAGATATATCCGCCTTGCATGTGAGGATAATATTTGCGTATGGTATCCCAATAATCGTTAAAATTGCCATCGGTATTGCCCATGGCATGAGCATATTCAACTAGTATAAATGGCTTGTGATTACTGCTGCTGTCATATTTTACATGGTGAACCATATCATCAGGTGATGGATACATAGGGCAGTAAATATCAGAAAAATTTGTGGCGCTAGCAGGTTCATATTCCACCGGCCTTGAAGGATCCTGGTGTTTGATCCATTCGTAACATTTTTCAAAATTAATCCCCATTCCGGCTTCATTACCCATAGACCAAATGATAACGCTTGCATGATTTTTATCCCTTTCTACAGCCCGTGAATCGCGTTGAAAATGTTGTAAAAACCAATCAGGTTTTTTAGATAAAGAATTGGCGCCAAATCCCATTCCATGCGATTCAAGATCGGCTTCATCTACCACATACAATCCATACTTATCGCACAATTGATACCAGTAGGGATCATCAGGATAATGGCAGGTACGTACTGCATTGATATTATTTTCCTTCATGATCCTGACATCCTGCATCATACGCTCCTTGCTGATATATTGCCCGGTAATGGGATCCATTTCATGACGATTAACTCCTTTTATAAAAATAGCCTTCCCGTTTACATACAATACACCATCTTTTATTTCTACTTTTCTAAATCCTGTTTTTTGAGGGATAACTTCTATTACTTTGCCACGCCGGTCGGTTAAGGTGGTAAGTACGGTATATAAATAGGGTGTTTCTGCTGTCCACTTCTTGGGATCAGCCAGTTTAATAATTACATTTTTAAATTTTACAGAATCCCAAAGTGAAATGGAAGTTTTATGTAAAGATTTTCCGGATGAATCTAATAGTTCAAAGGATGCTTTATAATTTTTTAATGAATGATCATTGTTTTTTAAAAAATCAAGGCTGATATTTAATTGGCCATTTTTATAATTATCAGTTAAATCTGGAATAACCTGTACATCACGAATATGGATCGGGTTGCGGGCATACATATATACATCGCGGTTTACACCTGCTAGTCGCCACATATCCTGATCTTCAATATAGCTTCCATCGCTCCAACGATATACCTGGAAGGCAACCAGATTCTTTTGTCCGGGTTTTAAATATTGCGTGATATTGAATTCGGCAGGCAATTTACTGTCTTCACTGTATCCGACCCATTGACCATTTACCCATAAATAAAGACAGGAACGCACGGCGCCAAACTGAATATAAATGTCTTTCCCTTTCCATCCTTTATCAACCATGATCTCTCTGCGGTAGGAACCCACAGGATTATATTGATGAGGAACAAACGGCGGATTGGGTTTAATCAAATAGCCAAAGTCGTATTTTATGTTAGTGTAAATCGGAATACCATAACCATTTACTTCCCAGGTAGCAGGTACTTTAAAATTGACCCAATGGCTGTCATTATAATTTGTTTTCCAAAATCCCAAGGGACGATCATCGGGTTTATCTACCCACTTAAATTTCCAATTTCCATTTAATGATTGAAAGAATTTTGACTGACTGGGATTATCTTCAAGTGCAAGTTCCTTATTTTCATAGGCAAAATAAGTTGCATGCATAGGCTCGCGATTATATTCATTTTTAAATTCATTTTCCCAAAATGCAGGTGGTTCCTGTGATTGAGCCATAAGTTTGCCAATACATAATATAACCGCTGTAAGTACAAATAATTTTTTCACTGGATATAGATTTATAATTAAAATTATGTTTGAATGTTATTGTTAAATGGTAATCTACAATCGTTTTAGATAATGAGTTAATTGAGGTAATAATTTTCAGCCAACTTAATTACAACTTATTAAATTTAAGGTTTGAATTTCTAAAAACTATTTTTCGGGTACCTCGAATAATAAAGGGAAAAACTGGCCTTCCATTTTTTCACCTTTTTTAATAATGGGAACACCTGTTAAAATAACTTTATCAGAATTAGAAAGTGTGCCATCACTGAATACATTTAATACAAAAGCTCTTCTTGATCTTTCAGATTTGTTTTCATGTGAACCATGTACCAATAGCGAATGATGGAAAACGCCATATCCTTTTTTTAGAGGAATAGGAATAGCCTTAAAATTGGCTTTCTGTTCATCAGTAAGATATTGGATCAAACCTTCCATATCTCCGGCGAGATCAGGTTTTTTTAGTAATCCCCAATTATGACTTTCTGGTACATAATATAAACAGCCATTGTCAATATTGGCATCATCTAATCCAACCCAGCAGGTTAAATGTTGTATTGGTGTTGTGGCAGTCCAGTAAGAATAATCCTGATGCCATGCAACTACACCTCCGTGGTGAGCAGGCTTACAAAATAATTGGTCATGCCAAAATCGTACTGATCGATCACCTAAAAGTTGGCTCGCCGCCATAACAAAAGCCGGGTTCCATAAAATATCATGAAAGCCTTCCTTTATACGCCATTGGCCCAGGGAATGAAACAATACAGAATTAGAATCAAGAGATTCATTAGAGTGAAATTCATAAAAGAAATCATGTCCTGGGTGGGAAGGGTCAGCAATCTCTGCCAGTTCCGCATTTAATTGATCAACCTGCCATTCTTCTAAAATTTTGATATCGGATATATAACCGTATTGTTTAAAAAATGCAATTTGCTCATTGGTAAGTTTGTATTGCTCCCATTCTTCCTCAGAGGATGGCCATTTGAACATATCAGATATTAACTGATGGATTTTTGAAAGATCTTTAGTCATTTTCTAATTTTAATTTGCATGAATAACAGACAACTCCCGGAGTTGTGATATGTGTGATAAAGCTATATAGTATTTGTATACCTTACAAAAAAATGTACATAATCTGTAATTTAAAGTGGCTTATATGGCTATGAAATAAAACCGTGACTAGGTTTTACTGGTTTCATTTTTCTTCTATGGTTCAGTAATTCACCCCTCATGGTGATTAGAATAAATAAAATTCAGAAGAAGGGATACAAAAAATATTTCCGGCGGATAGAAAATAATTTATAATAACAAAGGCTTCATATTATTTATTGGCAATAAAATTTTACCAGTTTAATTTCACTTTTATACCATCCGGATTGTTGTCAAAACTCAAAAAATAGGTGCCCGATTCATTATCCCAGGATTCATTTGTGCCAGATATTTCCAGACCTTTGTTATCCGTTAAAGTAATTGATTTAGGCTCTTTCGGTACTAAAATGCGAAGGCTATTGGAAGTATTCAATGGGCTTTTTGATATAAAGGAATAACTATTGGATTTCACAACTTCATTATAAATTCTTGAGGCTGAAGCCAATACTTGTGGTTGCTTTTTATTTTGGATCCTGTTTAAATCATATAGTAATGCCTGATGTCCGGGAGTAATAATTTTTTCTGTAAGTACAGGTAATTCCGGATCAAATAGGTCAATTACCGGACCATCTATAATATATGGTTTATTGCTGATGCTTTCATCCATGACTGAAATAATATCATACGGGCCCCTTTCCAAATAAAAGGAATTTTTATAGATAAGTTTACCTGCTTTTGCATCATTTTCATAAGCCTGTTTTATTAGATCAACAAATTGATTACTTCCATTGGCTTCCATAACGAATTCTTTTGGATTTTTGCGTACTACATAAACTATACCCTTACCTACTTTAAATTTTTGATTTTCTGTAGTAGGTTTTATTTTCAAAATCCTGAACAATTGTTCTGAAGGTGTTTTGAAATGATTCCCCATAGTATTCCACCATTCCATTACACTTTGATATGGATCATCATCTCTTCCGCAATAAATTAAGATACCTCCTTGTTTTACCCAATTAGCAAGGTATTGATGTACCTGTGCCGATAATGGTTTCATATTAGAATAGCTTACGATGAGAACTTTAATACCCTTTAATGCGGCTCCGTAAGAAAGGTTTTCCATATGAACTGTTTCTATAGGAATACCTAATTTAAGTAGTGGAAAAGTTTGTCCATAGAAATTTGAGAATTGTGGATCCTCAAATCCATTGTGTGTGGGGTACCTTTGGAACATCAGGGAATTACTCATGAGGACTCCTATTCCCCTAGAACCTGATATATAGTTATTGGTAAGAGGCATTTTATTCAAAGCATTAATCATAACCTGCATTTGGGTAGAGTAATACCTTGGGATTAAGACTTTTACATCACTATTAGCCAACTTGTATGGGCGTGTGTATATTCTTTCAGGCCATGGCATTACCTCGTAGTTATTTACTGTAGGATACAAAAGTTCTGCTGTAAAAGTGGCTTGATAATTTTGTTTATAGTCCTTCCAATCTCTCGGCCAGTCCTCAATAGGGTCGGTAAGAAAAAATAATTTTCTTTTAGTGGGTGCAGTCATAGAAACCATAGATCCATATTCAAGAAAAGCATTTTCAAACACACGTTCTTTTTCTTTACCATCATAATAAGTTGGTTCTCTTGCTGTGCCAGTCCATACCTGGGCAATATATCCGTCAATGCCGGGAAGTGAAGCTAGGCTTGCTTCCGGGCTAACTATTTTCCATGATGAATAATTGACCAGCGAATGTGTTGCTATATATACTTTTATCACTAAACCCTTGCTTTTACCATATTCTTTCGCAAAAGAAGAAACCTGCTTGATAGCATTGTAGTATAAATGATATTTTAACTTGCTTGATAGGTAAGTATTTTCTGCAGACTTATCCTGGGGTTTCCAGGCAAAACCGTAATATTTCTGCCATTCATTTTTAAATGCTGCGCTATACCCCGCTCTTGCCCAAAATTCTGGTTCTTCTAAAAAGATTGAGGTAATACCTGCGTCAATTACCTTCTTAATAACGCCGGTTTTCATATATTGTATGAAGGAAGCAACAGGCACTACATAGGGGATGTTTTTCCCATGCCATATGGTGTCTCCTTTCATATCTACCTGCCCATCACCGAGATGATTTTTACCATCCCATTTACCAAGAAAATAATCATCATAGGATCCCCAGGCAATGCCAGTCATAAAATAGGTCGTATACCCCCTATCTCTCCATGTTTTCACTCTCTGCTCAAAAGTCATTCTCTGACGATCACCGATTCCGTAGACAATGGCAACATCAGAGCGCACATCAATTTCCGGTATCCAGGGACTGCCTGTTTGAAAAGCTGTTTTTTCCTTTGGATCTGATGTTTCTTTTGAGCTAATTTGCTGGGCGTTACTTTTATCAATTGAAAAGATGAATAAAACAGAAATTAATAGAAATTGTTTAAGCATATTTTGTCTTTTAGCAAGAAATAAATGGTAAGTTATTTTCAACTTGCGGGATTGATAGAAAGATAGTCGCTTTTAAAATGATTCTTTGTTATAATCAAATTTTTATATTGCAAAATACAATTTTAATCTAGTGTATTGACAAGGGAATATTTTAAATTGGCAGTGAGTTAAATGAAATGTGAAGTCAACAGCTTTTTAAATTCCTGTGGTTTCATCAAGTATCATTTTTCCTTTATAATTCTATTATGTTTCCAAACTAAAAGAGCAATCAAAAAAAATCTTAGTTTGTTTTTTGTTTTGATGTAATGATAAAATTTAGTTAATTTTAATTCAGGTTGCTTATGAAAGAATATCAATCATATAATAATGAGACACTTTTAGTATTACTTTCTGAGAGTAACGAGAAGGCTTTTACTGAAATATATAGTCGTTTCTGGAAAAAGTTATTTGTGATAGCCTATAACAGATTAAAAGAAAACCAGGCAGCAGAAGATATTGTTCATGACGTATTTGCCAGCCTTTGGGTAAACAGGTGCAAAGTTGAAATTGAATTTTTAGAAAATTATTTGGCAACAGCTACTAAATATATGGTGTTAGTTAGAATCAAAAGGAAAGAGCGGGAACGGATTTATAATAATGCTACCCAAAAGATCCCGGCAGTTGAATTATCAATTGAATCTTCACTGGATTATAAACATATATTAGAAATTGTAAAAAATGAGGTGGAGAAACTTCCTGAAAGATGCAGACTGATATTTAAATATAGCCGTAATGATGGAATGCCTGTAAAGCATATCGCAAAAGAACTAAGTATATCTCCTAAAACAGTAGAAAATCAGTTAAATAAAGCGATTAAGCATTTAAAATTAGTAACCAAAACTTTTTTTTCTTTTTTTCTTTAATACTTCTACCCTTATCTAACTAAGTTGTTGAAAAAATATTTTCCATACACGTAGGTGTTTCACCTTTTTCGGTATACTATCTATATAATATGCAACTTCCGAAAAATATACTGGTACTTATTGAAAAGTACCATGCTGGCACTATCTCACAGAGGGAAAAAATCCTTTTAAATGAGTGGTATCATTCATTTAATGATAGCGAAGTAGAATTGATAGCAGACAAAAATGAGACTGAACAGCAATTAGCTGAACGGATTAATAGCCGCCTACTTGAAACTATTCGTAAAGAAAATAAACAGGAAGTAAGAAAGTCTTGGAGTACATGGCAAATAACTGCTGCCGCTGCTACAATTATGCTAATTCTTTTATCCATTGGATATTATTGGATGTTTTCATACAAATCTTCTAAACATGGAATTGTAAAAACAGCACCACAAAAAACTATACTTAAAAATGATATTGCACCCGGAGGGAACAAAGCCATACTTACACTGGCAGATGGTTCTTCCATTATATTAGATAGCGCATCTAATGGGACTGTTAGTAAACAAGGGAATATTAAAGTGCAGAAATTGAGTAATGGATTGCTGGCTTACAGCATAAATGTTAAAAAAGTTGCCAAAAGCGATGAGGCACTTTTTAATACAATCATCACACCACGTGGCGGACAATACCAGGTTACATTATCCGATGGGACAAAAGTCTGGTTAGATGCAGCGTCCTCTATTCGTTTCCCGGTTTTGTTTACAGGTCCAGAACGAAAAGTTGTAATTACCGGAGAGGTATATTTTGAAGTGGCAAAAAACAAAAATATGCCGTTTAAAGTAGAAGTTAATTCATCAGAAATAGAAGTGTTGGGTACTCATTTTAATGTAAATGCATATAAGGACGAGTCCTCAATAAAAACTACATTACTTGAAGGGAAAGTAAAACTTACCGTACCTGCATTATCTCTTAATCAACCGCCAAAATATTTGATGCCGGGGCAGCAAGCTGATATTAATAAGGCAGGGGAAATTAGTGTGATGGATAATGCTGATACAGAAGCGGCAGTAGCATGGATGCATGGTCATTTTCAATTTGAAAGTGCGGATTTAAAATCAATTTTACGGCAAATTGCCAGGTGGTATGATGTGGATGTAGAATATGAAGGAAATGTAGACCTGCATTTTACCGGGCAACTTACAAGGAATGAAAATGTATCTAAGGTATTTGAAAAATTAGCCTTAACCGGGGTTGTGCATTTTGAAATAGAAGGTAGAAAAATACTTGTTTCACCACAAAAACCAATTTAATTATGACTTTAGCATATAAACTCTTATTTCCTTGTACCAGGGATGGATGATTTATAGGAAGCAAATACCAAATAAAATACCGGATTCCGTTTGCAGCGAAACCCGGCCAAAATTTGAGTATCATAATAAACTACATCTGTCTGAGACTGCTTATTATTTAACTTCAAAATACAAATCTATGTATTTAACTGCTCTTTTTAAATCCAATCATAAAAAAAACGGATTTACAACTAAATTAATTAGGATTATGAAACTTATAACAGTTTTATTAATCGTAACCTGCCTTCAGGTTAGTGCTCGGGGCTACTCACAAAAAGTTACCTTAAAGGAAAATAATATTTCCCTTCAAAAAGTGTTTGAACAAATAAGGAAAGAAACTGGCTACCAGTTTTTTTATGCTGATGAAGTATTATCAACTGCCAAAAAGGTATCCTTGAATATCAGAAAAGGTAGCATTGAAGAAGTGTTGGATTCTAGTTTTAAAAATCAACAATTATCTTATGTTATTTCTGATAAAACCATCATTGTAAAAAGAAAGGTAATTGTTCCGGAAGATGATGTATTGCCTATATCTCCCCCAACAGCTATAGAAATAAAAGGGAAAATTGTCGATGAAAAAGGGCAGCCTCTTGAAGGAGCTACCATTTTAGTAAAAGGCACAAACAATGGTACTAAGTCAGATGCCAACGGTAATTTTTCTATAGATGCGGCGCCCAATTCAACTCTAATTATTTCTTATGTAGGTTTTGAAACTACAGAAGTAAAAGTGGGCAACAATTTAACTTTATCGGTTCAATTGAAGCGATCTGTTGCAATCGGCGATCAGATAGTAGTAACAGCACTGGGTATTTCAAGGGAAAAACGTTCTTTAGGTTATTCCGTAGCTGAAATAAATGGTGACCAGCTTACTACTGGTGGTAGTGCAAATCTGGTAAGATCTCTTGATGGTAAAATGAGTGGCGTAAATTTTACACAGGCCAGTACAGATCCGGCAGGTTCTGTTTTTATTACAATCCGGGGTGCAACCAGTTTGAATCTTCCCAGTTCCACAGCTAGTAGTCAGCCTTTGTTTGTAATTGATGGCATTCCAATGGGGACAACTGGAATTACTAATAAGAACGGTGTAGATTTTGGTAATCTGTTATCGCAACTGAACCCTGAAGATATTCAAAGTATTTCAGTGCTTAAGGGTGCAAGTGCTGGAGCATTATATGGTTCACAGGCGGGTAATGGTGTTGTCATGATCACGACTAAATCCGGTAATGGTGGTAAGAAAGGGCTAGGGGTTTCTTTTAATACATCAATGGTTATAGACCATCCATATAATTTCTACCAAACACAAACTGAATTTGGTACCGGTATCAGAAGTACTTTTTATGTGCCCGGGGGAGAATATGACTGGGGCCCAAGACTTGACGGATCTTTTAATATTTGGCAGTGGAATACACTTACTCAGGCTTATGATTCTGTTCCCTTTGTAGCTGCAAAGGAAAACCGCCTGCAACAGTATATGCAGAACGGGGCAACTAACAATTATAATGTTAGTGTGACAGGTAATTCAGACAAAGGTTCATTCCGTTTCTCGGTTGGAAAGATGGATAACAAAGGCATAATGCCCAATAATAAAACAGACAGGATGACTTTAAATCTGAATGCGGACTATAACATTACTAAAAAAGTAAAGGTGTCAATCAGTAGCAATTATGTTTCTCAATTTTCTCCTAATAAATCATCTTCAAACAATGACGTAGTTGAAGAGCTAACCATGGACTTTCTGGCCGTTCTTCCACCAATTAAGCAAATGCAGAATATATGGCTGAAGGGATATGAAGGGGTCAAACAAAATGCAATCCAATTTCGCCCTAATGGAGATCCTGCTGGAGACAATCCTTATATGTACACTTATGGCCTGATCAATACTTACCGTAAGGATAACTTCTTTGGAAAAGCCCAGTTAGAATGGCAATTGGCCAAACCTCTGAAATTATTACTTAGATCCGGCATGGATTATAATGGCGATAATTTTGAATACAAATTGTCGAAGGGTTGGACTGATGTGAATATGCGGGAAGGTGCTTATTCTGTAGAAGCATCGAATTCATTTTCTGTGAATTCAGATATAATGCTAATGTGGAACAAAGTCTTTAATAAAATTTCTACAAGTGCAACTGCAGGTTATAATTACGTATATGGTAACTCATACGATTATCTTGCAAGCGCAGGTAAACTGGTACGTGCCAACGATTTTAGCCTGGGAAATGCAGTTTCGGGTACTTTATCATCAAGTAACTCATGGGGTATCGGTAAGACACAAAGTGGATATGCGACTACACAGGTAGGATACGACAACCAGGTTTATCTTGACCTTTCCGGAAGATATGATGAGGGTGGCATTTTGGCCGAGGACAAGAATCATCATTTTTATCCCTCTGCTGCGTTAAGCTGGATTGCTTCGCAGACGTTGAAGTTGCCTATGTTTATCAACATGTTTAAGCTCAGGGGAGGTGTAGCTTCCGTAGGTCATGGTATTGGCAGGCCGAGGAATACTAACACTTATAACTTCAACCCTGTTGATTATGGGGCAGTAAAAATAGTGAACATAGGAGGATCACTGGTTGATCCTAATATTAAATCAGAGATATCCACTACTTATGAAGGAGGTTTTGACCTGGTACTTGCCAACAATCGTGTCTCTGCTGATTTTACTATCTTCAAAAAGATACACGAAAACCAGCAAGACATAATACCTGTATCCCCGGGTACAGGATATTCAGGCATGTTGACCAATGTAGGAACTATTGAGGCAAAAGGTATGGAGATAGGGTTGACAGTAGTTCCCATTAAAACAAAAAATGTGAATTGGGACTTATCTGCCTATTATACCAAGGTTGATGCTCATGTCACCAAATTGTCAAAGGCTTATGTCCCTAACGGATATACTTTTTATGGTAATGGTGCCAATTCGGACATAAGATTGGCTGAAGGCGAACGGATCGGTACTATGTGGGCCAATAGGGTATTTCAAAGAATGCCTTCAACAAGTAAGTATGCCGGGATGCCGATTTTGGATGATCAGGGGAATTGGAAAACTTCTACAAATGAGAAAGACAGAAAAGCAATCGGGAATTATAACCCGGATTTTATCCTGGGATTCAATTCATCCGTTCGGTATAAGGCATTCAGACTATCTGTGGTAACCAGCCTCCGTATGGGAGGGCAATATATTTCGGATATTGCCAGGCGGGCTCAGACCAATGGACACTCCTTGCTGACAATTGGAGATAAAGTAAATGGGACTAACCCTTATACCGCAGGTGGACGAGATGCAGCCTCCGGAGGTTTTGCCTGGCCCAAATATCAGGATATGCAGTATCCTTATATGGCGGCACTGGTTTATAACTATGCAAATTATGGTGCTTATGCGCAGGATGCTTCCTACTTAAAAGGTGTTTGGTTAAAGCCTGGCGGGAATGCTAATAATGATGCAGATTATATCGTAAATGGTGCTGATCCAACGGCTACATTCTGGAGTATTGTCGGATTGGTTTATGGTCAACAATACTGGGACTACGCTGAAACATTGATTAAAGATGCTACAAACTTAAAAGTAAAAGAATTGTCGCTGGAATGTGCTGTTCCTTCAAGATTTCTGGAAAATTATAAAATTCAAAACCTGACAATAGGTTTGATAGCAAGGAATATTTTTCAATGGAACAAAAGTGGAGAGAAGGGAGATCCTGAAGCTGCTTTTGAAGGGAT
The DNA here is from genome assembly GCA_030706605.1 of Bacteroidota bacterium. GTDB lineage: Bacteria > Bacteroidota > Bacteroidia > Chitinophagales > Chitinophagaceae > Ginsengibacter. The sequence continues at coordinate 51,470 of JAUZOE010000006.1, read as the reverse complement.
AGGAGTGAATCAGGGAGTCATTGGCAAGGCTTTGCCATCCATTGCTTCTTATGGATTTAAATTTTCAGTTAACTTTTAGTCTAATTTTAATATTTGATTATTATGAAAAAATTATTAATAATATTTACAACATGTATAATATTCATAATTCCTTCCTGTCAAAAATCTACTTTAAGGGAAAGTGAATTATTAGCGAAACGCGATGCGCTGGAAACAGCTGCACCTTATCTGCTGTTATCTTCAGTGATACAAAAATCCGCATTCCTTTATCAGAATAAGGGTGGCATGGGTGCGCAAAACCTGGCTACTACCGTACAGTATATGCAGGGTAACAGAAGCAGTGATAATAATACATACCTGGGTTTCAAATTGCCCAGTGATGACTTGTATCAATATACTGCCGTTATCAAATTGATTGATGCAGCGATAACGCAAGTAGATAATTCCGGAGATAAAACATATGAAGGGGTATTCCGGATATTTAAATCACTGCTTTGGTCAGTTGTCACAGATCTATATGGCGATATTTATTATACAGAAGGTCTTCGCGGACAAGATGGTATCCTTTTCCCAAAATTCGATGACCAAAAAGATATTTATCCCGCTTTAATCCAGAATTTGAAGGATGCGGTGCAGTTGATCACTGATGGTACAGATGCTCTGGATAACGTCTATGATGTAATGTATCATGGTGATAAGAGTAAGTGGATCAAGCTTGCTAATTCGTTACGACTGAGATTATTAATGAGGGAAAGTAATAAAGTTGACAACGCTGCCGAGATTCAGGCCGTGGCATTACTACCCTTGTTAAGTGATGTTTCTGACAATGCCGCTATTCCATATATTAATGGAGATGCATCGATGGCTTCCCCAATGGGAAGGGCCAATGTAGACCCTACCGGAAATTTCCTTATCTATAGACCCTGTAAGACTTTGGTGGATACATTGAAGGCTTTGAATGATGAGCGATTGAAAGTATGGGTAGCCCCCATACAAAAACCCTGGGCCGATACCATGGATTCTGTCAATCTTAATGGTGGAAACAGAACGATTACTGTAAAAGGGTATACCTATAATTACCAGTGGGAATATATTGACAGGAATAACCCGAATATTATTCCTGTATTGCCCATAATCATTGATTCTATGACCCTCTATGCAGGGTATCCTGCAGGAAGTTCTGTTAATGTGCTTAATTCAAATGGTAGCTATGATTTCCCTGATACAAAATGGAACTATAAGATATCTACGTTCTCTCAATTGTTCAATGAAAATGCCAATCCACTGTTAAAGGCAACTGTAATGCAGGCTGATGAGGTTCAGTTCCTTTTGGCAGAAGCAGCAGTAAAAGGATGGATTGCCGGGGATGCTGAAACTTATTATAAGAAAGGTGTTGAATTGGCGTTGAATCGTTGGGGAGAGCCACTTCCTGCTAACTATTTTGATAATCCTGTAGCAGCTTTCCCTGCTGGTAAAAGTCAACAACTGGCTATAATTGGCCTTCAAAAATGGCTGGGATTATTTATGATGGGAATAGAATCATATGTTGATTATAGAAGAACCAGGATGCCTTATCTTGAAACTAATGGGGTACTTGATCTTACTCTTAATCCATTTCCACTTCGTTACAGGTATCCTGAAACGGAAATGAAGAACAATGCGACCAATTACCAGGAGGCAGTGTCAAAATTAGATCAAGGTGATACTCAGTTCTCCAAAATGTGGCTGCTGCAATAATTTTTTTTAATACACAAATAATAAAAATAGTAATGATTAGATTTTCAATTAGAAGGGGCATGTTGGTTCTGCCCTTTGTTTTTATTTTATCCTTAGCGCAGGCCCAAACATCAATTACTTCTGCGAAAGCAATAGCACAGGTTCAAACGGCAATAACTCCTGCAACTGCGATGCATAGTTATCTGAATAATGGTGATAATACCTATCACTGGAAAATCAAAGAATCCTATAATATTGGAGAGGTGAAGGTATATGGTTTAATGCTCACCTCACAGAATTGGCGGGGGCATATATGGACTCATCAACTAAACATATTTGTACCTAAGAATATTAAATATAACGGGGCACTATTGTTTATTACCGGAGGCAGTATTAATGAAGAAGGCTTACCTAATTGGAGCGGGAAAGGAGATGAGTTGTTAGAAAGTTTCAGTAAAGCAGCCCAACTGAACAATGCAGTTGTGGCAGTAGTAAGGCAGGTGCCGAATCAGCCATTGTATGATGGCCGGACAGAGGATGCTTTAATCTCATTTACGCTGCATAATTTTAAGGAAGATGGCGATTACACCTGGCCATTACTTTTTCCAATGGTTAAAAGTGCGAAACGCGCCATGGATGCTGTTCAGGAATTTGCCAAACAAAAGCTGAATCAAAATATCAATCATTTTGTAGTCTCCGGAGCTTCAAAACGTGGATGGACCACATGGCTTACCGGAGCTAATGATAATCGTGTAGTAGCTATTGCACCAATGGTGATTGATATGTTGAACATGCCTGTAAGCATGAACTACCAGATTAAAGTATGGAAAGATTATAGTATCCAGATAGAAGATTACGTTAAGTTGGGGATCGTTCAGGATTTGGGAACACAAAAAAGTACGGATCTCACTGCTATGATAGATCCTTATTCCTATAGGAAAAAATTGACGATGCCTAAAATGATCTTTATGGGTACCAACGATGAATACTGGCCCATTGATAATATAAAGAACTATTATGATAGCATTCCCGGGCAGAATCTGATATGTTATATTCCTAATGCCGGGCATGGTTTGGGGGACAAGAAAGAAGCTATGGCAAACCTAAGTTCATTTCTTGGGTTAACACTTACAAAAAGTAGCTATCCTGTTTGCTCCTGGAAAACTGCTGAAAGGAGAAAGAAAGCAAAAATTTCTGTTACGGCGACTGCAGATAAACTTGTGGATGTAATTGTCTGGTCTGCTGACTCAAAGGATAGGGACTTTAGAGATGAGAAGTGGGTATCCAGGGATTTGGGAATAAAAAATAAGTCTAAGATTATAGTTAAGGAGGCATACCCGGCAACTGGCTACCGTTCTTTTTATGTGGACTTAAAATATAAAGACGCTAATGGTGGTGAGTATATAGAGAGTACTAGGGCCTTTGTGACAGACAATAAGAAAATTCTTTAGATAAAGAATAAGTAATCCGTAATTCAAAAGATTAGCAAGAGAGCCTATCTTACAAGAGAGCCTATCTTAAATGTCAGTTTATTTGATGAGCAAGTCATCCTGAATTTATTGGGAATTTAATATTCCAGATAATATAATACTGAACAAATTCGGGATGACGTGTTCAAACTTATAAGCCGGTTACTTTTTAATTTTGATTGATTTTTAAATTGTCTATCAGAATAGCAAAATATGGTATCAAAAATTGTAAAACGAACGCTTTCGGGCCTGCTGCTTGTGATTATTTTATTCAGTCTGGTGATGGTTTCTCCGAGGTTGTGGTCGGTTATTTTTCCTGAAAAGCCACCAGTCGGGTATCATTTTTTTGTTTTGGACTACCTTGCTATTGGAGTTGGACTGGAACACCTGATTAATAAAAATCCGGATGTCCCTGCAGATATTGACGAAATTAAAAATATTGAGTATAAAAATATCGATGGGAAATCGCTGCAACTTGACATTTATAAACCGAAGAATCTGACAAAACCTGTGCCTTTACTAGTCTTTATTCATGGAGGGGGATGGACGAGTGGTGATCGCGCAGATTATAAAGTTTACCTGGTTGCGTTTGCAAAAAAGGGATATGTCACAGCTACAGTTTCATACCGGTTGCTAGGTGACAGCATTTATCCCGCTTGTATTGAAGACATCTCAGATGCTGTACAGTGGTTTTTCAGAAATGGAGAAACATATAATTACGATCCGGATAGAATTGCATTGATTGGAGGCTCAGCCGGTGGACATCTGTCGCTTTTGGCTGGTTATGGTTGGCATAAACCTAATGTTTTAAACGACAGTACAACTACTTCTCCCATTCCTCACCGAATAAAAGCTATTGTTGACTTGTACGGACCAGTTGACCTGACAACCGAATATGCAAGAAATCATCCACTGGTAACCAACTTTTTAGGGCATTCATATACTGAAGCACCAAAACTTTTCAGTGAAGCCTCTCCGAACTACTATCTGGATAAAAATGATCCCCCGACACTGATATTCCAGGGAACATCTGATGAATTGGTTCCGGTTAGTCAATCTGATAATTTAAAAGCCAGGTTGGATAGCCTGGGTGTTCCAGCTGTTTATTACCGCCTGCCATTGTGGCCTCACGCCATGGATGTAGTTCAGCGGGTAAATGATTTTTGCCAGTTAAAAATGAACGCTTTTTTTGATCGATACCTGAAATAATAAAACATAAATGCGCAACATAATATGAAAATTAACCTATTCTCAATTCTTTTAGCTAAACAATAATTATATATGATATTTAACAAAATCCGCATTTTCATTTTGGGTATCACTTGCCTTATCTCGCAAGTGCAGGCACAAACATCTAAATCAAATCCAGTAACTAAAAGTGAAATTTCTGGTAATTCTTCAACATCTTCCTATCGTCGGTTATTGAATATATCCTATAGTCAGGATGATAATGAGGATATTATGGACGCTTATATACCCTCCAATTATGAAAACGCCAAAGTGATCGTTTACCTGCACGGTGGTGGCTGGACAGGTGGAGATAAAAGCGAGTTCCCCGAAAAATTAATTGATGAGTTGGTTGGAAAACGCAGGTACATTGTTGTTTCAGCCAATTACCGTTTAATAAAAGATGGGAAAAACAGGTTTCCCAGCCAGATGGAAGATGTTAGCAAGCTATTTTCTTTTTTAACAGCCACGGCTGCCAGATACCATTTTAACGGCAATGAATTTGCTTTGATGGGGGGCAGCGCAGGAGCTTATCTTGCAATGCTATATGCTTATGGATATGATTCTGCTAAACAGATCAAAACAGTAGTTGATTTTTGGGGGCCAACCGACCTGGCTGATAAAGAAGTAAGAGAAGATAACGGGGATGCAAATGCGAAAGTTGTTAATTTATTAGGGAGCCCTGATCCCAGAGCCCAAATATGCTTTGATGCAAGTCCCTATTACAGGGTTACAAAAGAAACCGGTGTTCCAACAATTTTATTTCATGGAGGTCAGGATCCTCTGGTAGCTGTTAGCCAGGCCGATAAAATGTATAAGAAGCTTTTATCGCTTAATATTCCTGCACAATATGAATACTATCCAAAGGAGAAACATGGTATGAGTGGTGCGGCTGCACTTGATGTGATTGTAAAAACACTTGCGTGGCTTGATAAATATTTCCCAGCCTATTAAATAAGAGTATGAATTTTCAAAAAATTATAATAGCCATCTTTTTTTTCTGCTTGGGATTTGTTGTATTGGGGCAGCAAACAGCTACTCCCCTTCCTGTATCAAAGGATGGATTTATCGTAATTGCTCATCGTGGGGGTCACCTGGTAAAGCCGGAAAATACAGTGGCTGCTATTGGGGAAGCTATTAAAGCAGGGGCTGATTATACAGAAATGGACCTTCGGACGACCAGCGATGGCTACCTTGTCTTGTGTCATAATTCGACTGTAGATGAAACTACAAATGGGAAAGGACGGGTTTCGGATTTAACCTGGAATGAGCTTCATAAGCTAGATGTAGTTAATAAGGAAGGGAAACAATATCGTATTCCTGAATTTAGGGATGCATTGAAAGCCTGCAAGGGCAGGATCAATATCTATCTTGATTTTAAAGATGCAGATGTTGCTGAAGCTTACCGCCAGATAAAGGCAGCAGGAATGGAAAAGCATGTGGTTGTTTACCTGAACAAACCAGAACAATATCCTGCATGGAGAAAAATAGCGCCGGCTATGCCACTTATGACTAGTTTGCCGGAATCTGTTAAAACTGAAGCAGCATTTCGGGCATTCCTCAAGAGGATGCAGATAGGGGTATTTGACAATATTACGGATAGTACACTGTTAGCTGCTGCCCGTAAAAATGGTGTCAGTGTCTGGTTGGATGTGGAAGGGGCAGATGAAAATCCTGCTAAATGGAGTTCTCCTATTCATTTGGGTATACAAGGAATGCAAACAGATCACCCGGGAGCATTAGTCAAATTTCTTAAAGAAAACAAACTACGAAATGGTCTATAATCTATCTTGCCGGTAACATTCACTAAAAGAGGTATCTGGGCAAACCATGAAATGAAAGCAAAAGGTGATAAAGTCAAAAAAGATTACAAATTCTCCTTTCAGAAATAAGTACTAAAAACAGCATTCATGAAAAAATTAGGAATAATTTTGGGAATAATTCTTGCCATCCTGATCATTTTATTTTTCATTTTTACTGGTCAGGTTGATCGAACCCCGTTTTATAGTACCGATTATTTTAAAACCACTTTCGCCAGAATCGACAGTCTAAAGAAACTTAATGTTTTAGAAGATGACTCAATCCAGGCCGGATTTGCAAAAGTCAGCATAACTCCCTCCCTGAATAATCCTGTCGATAATTTTGCCGAAGGAAAATTTGTTCAGATTCCGCTGGCAGGTTTTGGTGAACGAAAAGGGAAACCAGCAACTGGCATTCACGACAGTATTTTTATCAAAGCAGTTGCCATGAGAGAGAAACAGCAAATACTTATTTTCATCGGTGCTGATTTGTTGATTATGCCGCCAAATATTACCGACTCAGTAAGTGAGTTACTGGCAAAAAAAGGTATTCATAGAGACCAGCTTGTTTTCTCGGCCACGCATAGCCATTCAAGTCTTGGAGCCTGGGGCCCAGGTTTTGTTGGGGAACAATTTGCAGGAAAAGAAAACAAAAATATAGAGAAATGGCTTGTCCAACAGATAGTAAAAGTAGTGACTTCAGCCATTGCAGATTTGCGTCCGGCGAAGATTGGAACAGGCTGCTTCAATGCAGGAATCTACACACACAACCGGTTGGTTGGTAAATTGGGAACCAAAAATGACGATTTTGCTTTTGTGGAGATTGAACAAATTGGATTCAGAAAAGCGATCATCGGTTCATTCTCGGCACATGCCACCACAATGGGGGCAGGAAATATGGAAATCAGCGCCGATTACCCGGGATATTGGGAACGAAAAATGGAAGCTTCTTCATTCGATCTGGCTGTTTTCTTTGCGGGTTCTGTTGGAAGCCAGAGTCCTGCCGGGGAAGGCAAAGGATTCGACAAACCCAAAATGATTGGAGAAGCGCTGGCAGACAGCTTGAATTTACATCTTAAAAAGATTAACCTGAATGAAAAGGTTAACCTATCTGCCGTGTCACTGAAAATTCAACTTCCTGAGTATCACATACGACTTACCACTAAACTAAACCTGTCAACCTACCTCTCGAAAAAGCTGATGCCATTTCCAGAGCATGTTTATCTACAGGCTATCCGGATCGGGAAAATGATCTGGATTACAGCGCCTTCCGATTTCAGTGGCGAATATGCACTGCAGATTAAAAATGCACTGGCAACGAAAGGTTTCGAAGCCAACGTATCAAGCTTTAACGGAAGTTATGTAGGATACATCATTCCCGGAAGGTATTTCTATCTTGATGAATATGAACCAAAGCTAATGGGTTGGTTTGGGCCAAATATGGGTGAATATTCCATGAATCTAATTCGTCAGATATCCAATATTGTAACTCAAACCGGACAAAATGATTAAGCGAATTTTTAAATATTTCTTCCTTGGTCTTGCAAGCCTGCTACTCATTCTTCTCATCATTATTTTTGCTCCAGCCGTTTGGCGTCATTGGGTTACCTATCCCAGATTTGAAAAACAGGTCAGCGAATTTCAGAAGCTGAGAAAGACTACTCCAGCCCTCACCAGCCTGAAAACTTATCGTGGTGTAATGCATGTGCACAGCTATTTGTCGCACGACAGTGAAGGAACTTTATACGATTTGGTTACGGCTGCAAAAACTGATGGAATCAATTTTATTTTTCTGACTGACCATCCGCGCTATGATTTGGATACCATTCCTAAAGGCTATCATGGGAATTATGATGAGATATTAATAAAATCAGGCAGCGAAAAACAGGGTTTTGATTGTTGGCCGATGGATTCAACTGTTATCAACTGGAAAGTGAACAAGGATACCGTAGCTAAAAATGTGGTTGCCAATGGTGGAATCATTTTTTATGCTCACACCGAGGAACCTCACAACTGGGCCAATCCGTATTTCCAGGGCATGGAGATTTATAATTTTCACACTGATACCAAAGACGAGAATTTGTTTCCCCAGATTATCAATTTTATAGTTAATGGCAATAAATTTCGTCCCTGGGCTCTTCGCGAAATGTTTGACGAACAAACGGCTATCTTGGCACGTTGGGATTCTTTGAATATGGTCAGAAAGATCGTAGGATTTTCTGCAATAGATGCACATGAGAACCAGAACATCCGGGCAAGATATTTAAAAGATGGCCGGATTGAATGGGTTGGCTCTAATGCACATCTCATTGACACAATGGAGGTAAAATTTTGGAACAGGTGGCTTTTAAGCGAACCTGATTCAGATGGTTGGGTTTTTAAATGGATGATCGATACCTATCAGTCGGGTTTCAATTATATCACCAACTATGTATTGGCCGACACCTTAACGATAGCTTCACTATCCAATAATATTAAAAAAGGACATTTATATACTGCATTCAAAAGTTTGGGAGATGCTAAAGGATTTCTCTATTATTCCACCGATCGGAAAAATCATTTAAACGCGGTTCTGGGCGATTCAATTAAATCCTCGCAGGTGAATGCACTAAAGGCAGTTTCTCCGCTTCCCGGAGAATTCAGGTTAATCCATGATGGAAAAGTTATCAATATTTCTTCTGCAGAAAATTACGAATATTCCTGGGCGGGACCAATTAAAAAAGGAGCCTACAGGATAGAAGTACACCTAAAACTTCAAGACAAAAATGTTCCATGGCTTTACACAAATCCGATATACATATATTAAACACTTAATCACACAAATAAAATAAATTAGTTATGAAAATGAAATTACTCACATTAGTATCCCTCCTTTTAGTTTTTAGTCTGAACATCAATGCACAAACATTTGAAGCTGGCGCAGCAATGAGGGATATCACCCCCAAGTATTTAATTCCAATTTCCGGGGGGATGGGGACTCCTGAAATGCCAACCGGGTTCAAAGGCAGGCTCACTGTCCGGGCTTTTGTATTAGAAAAAGGGGCTACAAAAATTGCCATTGTTAGTATCGACAACCTAGGGTGGCCTGCTTATCTTGGGGATCGTTCTCGTCAGCTCATCAAAGGAATTGCTCCAGAAAATATTCTTATAGGCGTCACACATGCCCATAGCTGTCCGGATGCTTATGGTTTTCCGGATGAAAAAGGACATTCAGCTGCTGATCTGAAGTACCTGGACATGTGTGTTCACCAGATTGCTGATGCAGTTAATGAAGCGGTTTCAAAACTACAGCCCGCCTCGCTCAAAACAGCGGTAGGGGAGGCAAAGGGAAAGATCGCTTATAACTATTATGCCCCAGAATTGTATGATCATCGTTGCGGGGTGATCCAGGCAATAGCTACTTCAGGGGAAAATGCCGGGAAACCCATTGTTACACTTGTTAATTATGCCATTCATCCTGAAATTTTGGGTACCAAACAGAAACTGATCAGCCCTGATTTGTGTGGGCCACTTTATGACCGCATTGAGTCGGAAGTGGGTGGAATGGCCATGTTTATGAACAGTGCGCAAGGTGGGATGATTACTGCCGATAACAGGCTTGAGAATGGCAAAGAGGCCAACGATTGGGCAGAGTGTAACAGGATTGGTGATCTTTTGGCCGATGAAGCTTTACGAATTATTAAACCTGCTCCTATTCAGGAAAATCCTGAACTTTATTGTACTTCAAAAGTTATTACCTTCCCTGTTGATTCAAAGGAAATGCGGTTTGTGTTTGAACATTCTCCGGTAGCCGCTGCTGCACGAACAGGGAAAAAAGATTTTTCAACCATATCCACCCGAATTAATCTATTGGACATAGGGAAAGCGCAGGTTTTGACTATCCCTGGAGAAGCATTGCCTAACATCGGTTTTTACGTGAAACGTAAAATGAATACAACACAGCCAATGCTTTTTGGTCTAACGAATGATGCTTTTGGCTATATGCTAACCAAAGAGGATTTTAATAGCTTTGATCGTTATAAATATGTAAGCCGCACCTCTCTGGGTGAAATGACCGGGGAAATTTATGAAAATGAAGCCTTGAAATTGGTTAATGAAAGTCCTTCTACTATCAAGTAATTGTCAATCTTAATATTTTTGTCCTAAATAACAGGATAGTAAAAAAACAATTTTAAAACTACCACAAAAGAATTAAAAGTAAAATGTATCTTTTAATATTCTTATATTTCTTTATTAAAAATAGCCTTATGAGAATAAATCTAAGTCTCTTATCATTAACCCTTTTAGTAATACTAGCAGGATGTTCCGTTAATCGAAAGGTCAACAAGAATCAAGCTTCTGCAAAAGTTGATTCATTGGTCATCGAAAATATTTTTCCTTTCCAGTCGCAACATTGCCACGGGTCATCTATAGCTGAGCTTCCTAATAGAGATCTGCTTGCTGCCTGGTTTCAGGGTAGTGGTGAACGTACTGCCGATGATGTTGCAATCAAAGGAGCGCGCTACAATCACAAAACACACCAGTGGGGAGAACCATTCATTCTGGCAGATGTACCTGGTTTTCCCGATATTAATCCGGTTCTTTTTATTGATGGACAATCAAGGCTTTGGCTGGTTTGGTATACAGTTTTGGCTTACCAATGGCAATCTTCTATTCTGAAATACAGGATAAGTGAAAATTATATGCAAAATTCTGGTGCTCCGGAATGGAGCTGGCAGGATATGATCCCCATTAAACCTGGGGGAAGTACTCCGAATGGTATTGGGAAAAATGATGAGTATGTCGAAACACTCAAGAGAAAATATGATGACTATTACAAATATCTTGTGTCAGCTGGTTATATTAAAAATAATGGTGAAGGAGTAATAACAAATGAAATGTGGGAAAAAGCCCGTAAACACTATCTGGATATTGCCAGAGGGGTTAACCTGATGAGTAATGGAATAGACATTAATGATAAAGGAGAAAAAATCAAGACTCAACTGGGCTATCCTCTAATGCGCAGAATCGGTTGGCAAAGCCGTAATAAGCCACTTATTATCGGGAATAGGATGTTATTACCACTTTATTCTGACGGGTTTGATTTTTCAATGATAGCGATTTCAGACAATTGGGGCAAAACCTGGCAGTTCAGTGAACCGATAGTTGGTGCGGGTAATGTTCAGCCTACTCTTGCTTTGTGCAAAGACAGTTCCATTGTTGCCTATATGCGCGACAATGGACCCGCTCCACATCGATTAATGAAAAGCATTTCACGAGACCGTGGTAAAACATGGAGTACTGTGGAAGACTCAGATATTCCCAATCCGGGAACTGCAGCTGATATTGTCGTTCTAAAGAGTGGGAACTGGGTTCTTGTTCATAATGATATTGAAGAGGGAAGGTATCGCCTTTCTGTTTGGCTTTCAAAAGATGAAGGTAAGAACTGGCCTTATAGGAAAATACTTGTTAACGGAACACCCGGAAGTGCGGTGAGAGGTCACTACCCGGCTATTATACAAGGATCTGATGGAACGATCCATATTTCATATACAAATGAGATTGCAGGCACTAATGGACAAGGTGCAGTAAAAAGTATTGCTCATGCAAGCTTTTCTGAAAAGTGGCTTATGGAATAAACGGATAAAGATTTATTTCCCGGTTTAAAAAATATTTTACTGCAAAATGATCTTGTTAACGGAGACAATACATCCTATTTGATTAATATGAAAGTTATAAAAATGAAAAAGTCATTCTTCACTCACATAACTTCAGGAACATTGAAATTTACTTTTTTATTAATTGCGATTCTTGGGTTCAATATGTCTGGTATGTGTGCATCAAGGGATTCGATGTTGAAGTTTGGTTTGAAGATGTATGTTTCACCAGCAGGTAATGACGGTTGGTCGGGAATGCTTAAGCAGCCTAGCCAGGATAAGACGGATGGTCCTTTTGCCACATTAACAGGAGCTCGGGATGCAATTCGAATATTGAAAGAAACGAGGAAGCTTCCTAAAGGGAATATAGTAGTGGAGATTGAAGGAGGCGTTTATGAATTACCAGGGACATTTGAGTTAGAAGCTAAAGATGGTGGGGCAGACTCTCTTTCGCGCGTTATCTATCTTGGACAGAAGGGTAGTGAGGTTCGATTGTTAGGTGGTAGAAATCTAGCGAAATGGAATTTAGTTACAGATACAGCTGTTTTGGGAAAATTTAGCTCTGATGTTCGTGGTAAAATCTATCAGACGGATCTTTCAGCTATAGGCATTAATGATTTCGGTTCTCCCGCAGGAGGGGGAATAGAGTTATTTTTCAATAATAAGCCAATGTGGCTGTCGCGTTACCCCAATAAAGGATTTGTCAAAATAACAGGATTACTTAATGAAGATCCTGAAGATATACGAGGAACAAAAGGTGATAAAGTAGGTAAGTTCAATTATGACGATCAAAGAATAAATCTATGGGAAAATGAAAAAGATGCATGGGTTGATGGGTACTGGTTTTGGGATTGGAGCGAACAACGGGAAAAAATTGCAAAAATTGATACAGAGAAAAAAATTATAGAAGTTGTACCTCCCTATCACAGTTATGGATATCGAATAGGTCAATGGTTCTATGGATTTAATCTCCTTTCGGAAATAGATGAGCCGGGCGAGTATTATATAGACCGGGAAAAGGGTATACTTTATTTTTATCCACCATCAGATATTGAAAAAGGGAATGCTTATGTTTCCATAAATAAAAATATCATAAGCTTGAATAAAGTTTCATTCCTAACTATACAAGGGATGGTACTTGAAGGATGTCGTGAAACGGTGGTTAAAATGCAAGATTGTAATAACAACTTACTTGTAGGGTGTACGATTAGGAATGCAGGAGATTGGGGTGTTGACATTAATGGAGGAGTCCACAATGGTGTGATAGGTTGCGATATATATGGTGTTGGTGGCGGAGGAATCAGCATTGATGCCGGAGACCGTAAAACACTTTTGGCGGCAGGGTGTTTTGCAGATAATAATGATATACACGACATTGCCAGAATTAAACGGGTTTATTATCCGGGAATTTCCCTTAGAGGTGTTGGTAATCGTGCTACCCATAATCTTATTGCACACCTTCCTCACATGGCTATATATTTCGATGGGAACGACCATCTGATGGAGTACAATGAAATATTTGATGTTTGCTATGAATCAAACGATGCAGGTGCAATATACGCAGGTAGAAACTGGACAATGCGGGGGAATATAATTCGCTACAATTATCTTCACGATATTTCTGGTTTTGAGGGAAAGGGATGCGTAGGAGTCTATTTAGATGATGCGTTTTCATCGGCTGATGTTATAGGGAATGTATTTAATAAGGTAACACGTGCAATGATGATAGGCGGAGGTAGAGATAATAATGTTATCAATAATATTTTTATTGATTGTGTTCCGTCTTTACATGTTGATGCCCGGGGAATGGGTTGGATGCATGATTCTCCTGAAGCCTGGATTAAGGAAGCAAAAGAAAAAGGTACTATTTTGGGTATAGCTTATAACCAGCCTCCATATAGTACACGGTATCCAAAATTAGTAAATATACTTAACGATGAACCTCAGGCTCCGAAAGGGAATGTTATTTCACATAATATTTGTGTGGGTGGAAATTGGGATAAAGCTTCAGGATTTTGGAAAATGTCTATCGAAGATAAGGCTCGTCCTTATCTGACAATGAAAGATAATGTTGTAGCACTAGATTCTGGAGTACAGGATAGTTTGTCGAAAAGTTTTGTTATAACTAACCCTCTATTTGTAAATCAAAAAAATCCAGAACAAGGAAAATTCCAATTAGATGCTGATTCCCAGGCTTTGAAGCGTGGCTTTGAGCAAATTCCATTTGACAAAATAGGGCTTTATCAGAGCGATGATAGAGCAAGTTGGCCTGTTTCGGAAAAATAAAATAAATATTTGGTGATTCTGAATATTATGTCTCCTATACGTTCACTGGTTTCTTTTACCAATTTATTTACCATTGATCAGCAGTTATACTTTAGATTAAATCTATCTAAATCCTTCTTCTACTCAATTCTGTGGCAATTCTGTATTAACGTTTCATTGGTAAGCTTATTAATAAATGCATGGTCGTAGAGGTATTAAATCACCAATCTAAAAAGTACAATTATGAAAAAAATTATTACGATTTTATTCTTTGCCGGTTTTTTAACTACTGCATCATTTGCACAGTCGGGACACCGTCTGCAAAATAAAACTCAATCTAACAGTAATGCATATTTGTCACGCAGAAATTCCGAGAACAGCCATGATTACCATTCTAAAAACTCCCGTAATGGAAATTATATGGATAATCACAGGTACCACCGTAGAGGAGGCCATATGGGGAGAAACCATTCCTATAGAAACCATCACAGGCACGGGGTATTTCACAGAAGATTTCATAGAAGAGACCGGGATTAATATTCTATCTCATTCACAGGCTGTCTCGCAAGAGGCAGCTTTTTTATGTTCATCATCAAAGCATATGCTATTTTTAGGACACCTGATTTCAATGATTGGCTACGGCAATGCCTGGAATATCAATTTTATCCAGTTGGGTTCCGGTTTTGTGGAAGTGAAAAAGTAGGTGAATATAGCAATTGCGTTTATCCCACCGTTAAATTTAACCTCTATATAAAATCTATTAAATTGGAGTAAAAAATGTTTGGAAATTACCTAGAAATAAAAAAAGGGTTTCAAACTTTAATTGTCTGAAACCCTTTCTTGTACTGTGTGGGCCCACCAGGACTTGAACCTGGGACCACCTGATTATGAGTCAGGTGCTCTAACCAACTGAGCTATAGGCCCAAATTACCATTTGGTAATTTTAAGGTTTGCAAAAATAGAAAAATTCGCGAAGTGAAAAGAATTAATTTTCTTTGATCATGCAAAAAATTGAAAATATCATATTTGATCTCGGTGGAGTTCTGCTGGATATTGATTATCATCTTACCCGTAAAGCCTTTGAACAATCAGGTATTATTAACTTTAATGAAATGTATTCCCAGGCTAACGCTGATCAGCTTTTTCAGAAACTCGAAACAGGAAAAATTTCAGAAGATGATTTCCACAATGAATTGAATAACTGTGCAGGACTCTCTTTATCGCCACAGGAAATTAATTCAGCATGGAATGCTATGCTGCTTTCATTCCGGGAAGAAAGCCTGCAATGCCTGGATCAAATCAAATCCAAATACCAGTTATTTTTATTGAGCAATACCAATTTCATCCATATGGATGCTTTTAAAAAAATTTATCACACTAAAAAAAGGGAAAAAGAATTTGATGAATATTTTAACAAAGCATTCTATTCTTGCGACATAGGTTTACGAAAACCCGACCTTGTTTGTTATGAATGGGTATTATCTGACCTTAATATTAAACCGGGGGCAACTCTTTTTATTGATGATTCTGCGCAGAATATAGAAGCAGCTCAGTTAGCGGGACTGCAAACATATCATTTGACTCCTGGAAAAAAAGTGGAAGATTTTTTTCGGTAGGATTATTTTTTTATTTCTTCAAACTCAATATAATCTTCTTCTTTTTTAGGCGTAGCCCCTTTTTGATCGGCGCTTGGCTTGGCTTGATAGGTGTTAATATCATTTTGCATTTTAGTTTGCATCTCTCCAAATTGCTTTTTTATTTTTTTAGAGGATTCAAAAATCGGTATGATAAAATCAAATATCAGTTTGTATAGAAGATAAATTAAAAAAAGTTCGGCGGCAGTTCTAAAAATATTCATAAAGCAAAAATAAATATTTTAATTCAATTACTAAAGACGGAAGCCTCCAGTTCAATGGTAAAAAATTGTTATACTAAACTTAATTTCATTATTGCCAAAGGGTAATTCTTTTTTTGCTTAAACATAATTTGGAACCTAATTCTTATTTACAGTATATTTGCACCCGTAAAAGATTAGTGAAGGGAACGGAAGCGTTCCCTTCTTCTATTTTAAAAAAATTGCGGTCATAAAATGAATACGGCATTGCCTTTGGAGCAGATAGAGCATTTTTTGTTACAGATTATCGAACAAACGGACGATGTTTTTCTTGTAGAAGTAAAAATGACACTAGGGAATCAGATCACCGTTTTAGTAGATGCTGACAATGGGATCACTATTGAAAAATGCACTTCAATTAATAAAGTTCTTTATAAATACCTGGAAGAATCCGGTCTTTTTGCAGATGGAAATTTTTCTTTAGAGGTTTCATCTCCCGGTGTGGACAGGCCTTTGAAACTTCATCGTCAGTACATGAAAAATATTGGCCGGACAGTGGAAGTAGAATTAAACGATGGCACAAAATTAGCAGGAAAACTTACTCAAGCCAATGATGAGGAAATTGTCATAGAACAGACCTTGGGTAAGGGAAAAAAAGTAACAATGAAAACAATAACAATTTTATTTAATCAGATTAAGCACACTATCGTGCTTATAACTTTTTAAAATAACAAAATGGCAAGTATCAATTTAATTGAATCCTTTCAGGAATTTAAAGACGCTGAAAATATTGACAGACCTACACTTATGAAGGTGATGGAAGACGTTTTTAAAACACTTATCAGAAAAAAATATGGTTCTGATGATAATTTTGACGTAATTGTAAACGATCAGAAAGGGGATCTTGAAATATTCCGAAGGCGCACCATTGTAGATGATGATGATCTTTATAATACCCTTACAGAAATAGAATATAAGGACGCTATAAAAATTGAACCTGATTACCAGGTTGGTGAAGAGTTGTATGAAGAAGTAGATATTCAAAAAGAATTTGGAAGAAGAGCCATACTTGCAGGGAAGCAAACACTCGCAAGTCGTATCAACGATATAAAGAAAAATATACTTATCAAAAAATATGAAGACAGGATTGGTGAAATAGTGAACGGGGAAGTTTACCAGGTATGGAAAAAAGAAATTTTATTGCTTGATGAAGAAGGAAACGAAATGTTGCTTCCAAAATCTGAACAGATACCTTCTGATTATTTCAAAAAAGGAGAAACCATCAGGGCAGTTGTAAAAAAAGTAGAATTAAAAAATAGCCAGGCAGTAATTATTGTTTCAAGAACTGACACTTCATTCCTGGCTAAATTATTAGAAATTGAAGTGCCTGAAATTTTTGATGGCCTTATTGTAATCAGGAAAATTGTAAGAGACCCGGGGGAAAGAGCCAAAGTGGCTGTAGAAAGTTTTGACGACCGTATTGATCCGGTAGGGGCTTGTGTGGGAATGAAAGGAAGCCGCATTCATGGTATTGTGCGTGAACTTAAAAATGAAAATATTGATGTAATAAACTGGACCAATAATATCCAGCTTTTAATACAGCGTTCTTTAACTCCTGCTAAGATTACCAGCATGGATGTAGATATGGAAACCAAGCATGCCAATGTATATTTAAAACCAGACCAGGTTTCATTGGCTATTGGTCGCAGAGGGGTAAACATTAAACTTGCCTGCGAACTTACCGGGCTTGAAATTGATGTATTCCGTGACAATGAAGGAGAAGTAGAAGAATACGATGTGGACTTGGAAGAATTTACAGATGAACTGGAAACATGGGTGATTGATGAACTGAAAAAAATAGGTTGTGATACAGCAAAAAGTGTTCTTGACTTGTCTGATGAAGAACTGGAACGCAGAACCGATCTGGAAAAAGAAACAATAGCAGAAGTAAAAAAAGTGTTGAAAGAAGAATTTTCGAGTGAATAAAACATTATCTTTTGTTTTTAAAACAAAATCATTTTGTTTTGATATAATTTTAAATCATAAAAATTTACCTTCTTAATAAAGAAGGCAAGGAGAGGCTTAATGGCAGAAGTAAATACACCACGTTTAATGGCAGCAGCCAAGGAGTTTAACATAGGTAAAGATACCTTGACAGACTTTCTTGTGTCCAAAGGATTCGAAGCAGATGACCTTAAACCCACATCAAAAATTTCGGAAGAGATGTACCGTGTATTACAGGTAGAATTTCAGCCTGATAAAGTAGCCAAGCAAAAGGCTGAGCAAATTGATCTTCCTAAAAACGCACCGGTTGATAATAAAAAAAGAAGGGACGAACAGGATCTTTCATTTACTAAAAAGGAAACAGTAAAAGTAAAAGAAGAAAAAATTGAACCGGTTCAGGAAATAATTCCTACTGAAGTTATTGAAGAGGTCAAAGACGAGGTGGTTCCTGAAACACCCGTGGTCGCAAAGGTTGAGCCTATAGAAGAAAAGGAATCACCTGTTGTTGAAGAAACACCAGTTCCGGCTGCCGAGGAGCCTATGAAACCTGAAATTACTAAGATTGATGCTCCGGAAGTAGAAGGCCTCAAAGTAATAGATAAAATTGATCTGAGTACAATTGACTCTTCAGTCAGACCCAAAACAGACGCAAAGAAAAAAGAGGCAAAACCAAAAGTAAAAGGTGTAAAACAAAGAGTTGAGGAGGCTAAAGTTGAAGTGAAACCCCCAATGGGGCCTGTTGTAGAGCCCCCCAAAGACGTCCCCGCTATCATTACCAATATCAAAGCAGCAAAATTGGAAGGCCCCAAAATCATGGGGAAGATTGTGTTGCCAGTAAATAATGATACCAGGCCAAGGCCATCGGATGAGAGAAGAAAACGTAAGCGCATCGTTGTAGAAAAAAAATCGCCCGGAAATCCACCCCCACATGGCAATATTCAACGACCTCATGGACCTAATCGTCCTCCTGCCGGCGCAGGTGGTGGCAGGTTTAATAGGAATGCTCCTCCAGTGCGGCGTGAAGAAAAAGAAATTGATCAAAAAGAAATTCAGGATAAAATCAAGGAAACTCAGGCAAAACTTGCCGGTTCCGGTGGAAGAGGAAAAAGCTTGAAAGCAAAATATCGTAAGCAAAAAAGAGAAGAAGCTGCAGACAATGTTGGAGAAGATGTTACTGATAATAAATTATTGATCACTGAATTTATATCTGTTAGTGAATTTGCCAATTTAATGGATGTAAGTTTTGCCGATGTTATCAGCAAATGTATGAGTCTTGGTATCATGGTTTCTATTAACCAAAGACTGGAAGCAGATGTAATTGAACTGGTAGCCAGTGAATTCAATTACGAAGTAGAATTTATTGATGTAGATGACCAAGCAGATATCGACGAAGAGGAAGAAGAGGAAAATGAAGAAGATCTTGTTCCCCGTTCGCCGATAGTAACCATTATGGGACATGTGGATCATGGTAAAACTTCTTTACTGGATTACATCCGTCATGCGAATGTAATTGCGGGCGAAGCAGGGGGTATTACCCAGCATATAGGCGCTTACGAGGTTAAAGTAAAAAATGGCCGGTCTATTACATTCCTTGATACTCCGGGACATGAAGCCTTTACGGCTATGAGAGCGAGGGGAGCAAAAGTTACTGATATAGCCGTTATTGTAATAGCGGCAGATGATGCCGTGATGCCTCAGACCAAAGAAGCTATTTCTCATGCCCAGGCAGCCAACGTCCCCATGGTATTTGCCCTAAATAAAATTGATAAAGATGGGGCTAATCCTGAAAAAATAAAAGAACAACTTTCTGCCATGAATATCTTGGTAGAAGATTGGGGTGGAAAATACCAGAGCCAGGAAATAAGTGCCAAAGCTGGTTTGCATGTTGATGATTTATTGGATAAAGTATTATTGGAGTCTGATTTACTTGAATTAAAAGCCAATCCTAAAAAAGCTGCGAGTGGTACAGTAATAGAAGCATCTCTTGATAAAGGACGCGGGTTCGTAGCTACCATACTGGTTCAAAACGGAACTTTAAGGCAAGGAGACCTGTTGGTTTCAGGTCAGCATTACGGTCGTATTAAAGCAATGTTCAATGAAAGAAACCAACGGATAGACCAGGCTCCTCCGGCAACCCCAGTTTTAATCCTTGGATTAAATGGGGCACCACAGGCTGGTGAAACTTTTAAAGTTTTTGAAGATGAATCTGAAGCGAAAGATAAAGCCAACAGACGGGCCCAGATATTACGTGAACAAGGTATTCGTGCCAAGAAACATATTACGCTTGATGAAATCGGGCGCAGGCTGGCCTTAGGAAATTTCAAACAATTAAATCTTATTATTCGTGGTGATGTGGATGGCTCTGTGGAAGCCCTGAGCGATTCGCTTCAGAAATTAAGTACTGAAGAAATTGCCGTTAGCGTAGTGCATAAAGGAGTAGGACAAATAACTGAAACCGATGTAATGTTGGCTACAGCTTCTGATGCCGTGATTATAGGATTTAATGTTCGCCCTTCATTACAGGCTTCTAAACTAGCAGAGCACGAAGGAGTGGAAATAAAAACCTATTCTATTATTTATGATGCTATTGACGAAGTGAAGAGTGCTATGGAAGGAATGCTTGAACCAAAAATCCAGGAAAAAGTATTGGGTATAGCAGAAATAAAGGAAACCTACAAATTTGATAAAGCAACTGTCGCCGGTTGTATGGTAATAGAAGGGAAAATTGCAAGAAATAACCGCATTCGTTTGGTAAGGGATGGTATCATTATTCATACGGGTGAACTGGGAAGTTTAAAGAGGTTTAAAGATGATGTAAAAGAAGTAACTAATAATATGGAATGTGGTATGATCATTAAAAATTATAATGATGTGAAACCTGCAGACCTGATTGAGGCCTTTGAAGAAATTGAAATAAAAAGGACTTTGTAATTCTCCACAATCGTTATTTCTTTAACAAAACTGATAGAACTTTTAACTTTCCAAAAAAATATCTCACGCTATACAAGTGTATTTTTGGCATAACCCTTTTTTAAAGATGAGGCAGCAATATTTAGCCAATTCTAAATAAATATTTCAAATGAAAAAAAGTTTGTTTACTCTTTTCTTTGTTGCAATAACTTTTACATTATTTGCACAAGTAAAGAAAGTGGTGGCCGATAAAATAATTGCCACTGTTGGTGATAAAATCATTTTAAAAAGTGATATTGATAATAGTATTCATGATATGCAACGCCAGGGAATTGATGTCCCTGCAAATGCCAATTGCCTTTTATTAGAACAGGCTATCGGATTAAAAGCACTGGTAATACAAGCCGAGCGAGATTCAATTCCCGTTTCTGACGAAGATATTGATGCGGATATTGATAATAAAATTCGTTATTTCATTAATCAATATGGCTCCAAAGAAATTGTAGAACAGATTGCTGGTAAATCTATTTTTCAACTTAAGGAAGATTTTAAACAAACTTTTCGTGAACAAAAATTAGCCCAGGGAGAACGCGACAAAATTGTAGCTAATATCAGAATTACTCCTAAAGAAGTGGAAGCCTATTATGATGCTATCCCCAAGGATAGTTTGCATTTCTATGAATCTGAATTAGAAGTTGGAGAAATTGTCATTTATCCTAAGCCAAGCCGCGATTTGGAAAATTATGCGATGGATCAACTTAAAGAATATAAAAAAGAAGTGGAGGATGGCTCTAAAAAGTTTGACGTACTGGCTTCGCTATATACAGATGATCCTGGAAGTAAGGAATCTGGAGGTAGATACGAAATTAACAGGAATGAAAAGCAATGGGATCCGGTATTTCTTTCAAAAGCATTTAGTTTAAAAGACGGACAAATCTCCAATGTTTTTAAAACTAAATTTGGTTATCATATTATTCAAATGGTAAGTAAGAATGGCGATGATGCTGTTATCCGGCATATTTTGAAAATACCGCAGATAAGTTCAATAGAAGTAAATCAAGCTAAAGAAAAATTAGATTCTATCAGGTCTCAATTGGTAGATGGAACTTTGCAATTTGGTGAAGCTGTCTCAAAGTATAGCGAAGATGATAATAGTAAATTTACCGGCGGAAGGATTCCTGCAAAAGATGGAAGTTCTTTTCTAACTATTGATCAGCTTGATAAAGATCTGGTACTTATGTTAAAAGACCTTAAGGTAGGAGAATACTCCAAGCCTACAGAATTTACGGATGATCGTGGTAAAAAAGGGGTTAGGATTGTAGATATCTTGACCAAAACAGAACCACACCGTGAAAATCTGAAAGATGATTATGATAAAGTAGCTCAGCGAGCTTTGGAAGAGAAAAAAAATGATGCTTTAGAAGAATGGTTTTCCAAAAAATTACCTTCTTTCTATGTAAATATTGCACACGAGTATCAATCTTGTCCGCAAATGAAAAAATTGGAGAACCATACTACAGCGCAGAAATAATATTACTTTTTCTGATATTTAAAAAGGATATTAGAAATATCTTTCTAATGGTAGAAATAGATTAAATACATTAATTAAATCTGTTTTCCTGCCACAAAGATTTATATTCTATTTATTCATCTATCAACTTCCCTATCCTTCCATTATTTCCTGCAAGGAAAACGGCTTTCCCTTTTTTTGCTTTACGGCAAACATGAAAACCTATCTTGCTTATTGATCTCCATGTATCACCGTTATTTACAGAAATATCAACTCCATTTAATCCACAAGTGACCCATCTATTTTTAGATAAATATTCTATACAGCTTCTGTAACCTGCTGGTGGATTTTTTGGGGAAGTCCATGTCATACCACCATCATGTGTTATCGCGCAATTTTTAGTAGTATCATCTTTATCCGCAAAATCACCACCAACCACGATGAAGGTTTTATGGTTTTTGACTGCTATAGAATTCGCGCCGGTGGTTTCTTTCCCCTGTAGAATAGGGATGGTTATCTTTTTATCCCGTATGAAAATATGCGATGATAATCCACCTGTTACAAACACAGCTTCTGATTTATTCAATTTCCTGATGTTGGTTCCGCTACTGGCAAAACAGGCTTCGCCGCTGTCTGCTACAGGCTTGTATTTTTCAGGAATATTTCGCCATGTCTTGCCCCCGTCAAATGTTCTCCCAATGTAAAAGCGGTTATTAATAGGATCGCCGATTACAATACCACTTTGGTCATTCCAAAATTCCATGGCATCTAAAAACATGCCTTGTGTTTTATTTTCAAAAACAGTTTTCCATGTTTCACCTCCGTCGTTAGTTCTTAAAATAAATGCAGGCTCAGCAATTCCCATGATCACGGCTGTCTTTTTATCGAAAGCTTCTATATCCCGGAAATCAGTTTTTTCAAAACCCTTAATAATTATCCATTTCCAGTTTTTGCCGCCGTCAATACTTTTTCCTACCATTCCATTGCTTCCACTTACCCAAAGAGTATTATTGTCAACAACGCTTAATCCCCGGAAAGAAGAATGGATGCCATCTGCTAATACTTTTATCTTTTGGGCATGGGTTAAGTGTCCTGTGATTACTAGTGTCAGGACGTAAAATAATTTTTTCAAAAAGATTTTATTTTTGAAATAAAAATAAGAATTCTTTATTTATACTATTTCTGAAATGGGGAGAATATAATTATATGGAAAATATTCTTTTTAGAAGGCTTTTCCTGTTTACCGGTGAGGCAATATTATCCTTTTCATCATCATCAGATTTAGCTACAAATTGAGTAATGCCATATTGAATGGCTGTACCCAAGGCTTTTTTAAGAAAACCTGCGGACTTGCCAACTATCAATTTCCTAGAAAAATATCCTGCTCCAAGGCCTGCAATAATTTTTACGATATTATTTTTTAAATGAGAAGATTCCTGAATTTCATGTAAGGTATGTTTTAAAATATTTGCCGGTTTAAGATTTTCAATAATCGAATGTGCCTGATCTTTTAAATCATCTTCCATCAATATTTTTTTTCTTTCCAGATTTTTAATGGCGAGGGAAAGATCAGCGACATTAGTTATCATCTCAGATTTTTTTTCAAAGGTTTCCTCATGATTCATTTCTTGAAATTTTATATTCCTGGTTAATCTAATAATTCCTTTATCAGGTTATTGCTGATTGGTTTTTTCAAAAATTTATTTCTACCGTAATACAAAACCAGTCCGATAATAATATAAAGAAGCGCCATTACAAGAAAACCATAGTAAGTCTTTCCCAGTATTTCGCCCAAAAGCAATGCAACACCTATTGTAATACATATAAGTACTAAAAAGGCAAGAACAGCTAAAATACTTACAACGATTAAGGTGGATAAAAATCCCGAGATTTTATTGATACTTTTTAGTTTAAAAAGGTCAATTCTAAGGTCAATATATTCTTTGAGTTTATAAAATAGCTCTTCAATGCTGTTGCTTCTATTTTCCATGTTATCTTTTTAATCACCAACAGGTTTGCAAATTCTACGAGTTTATCGGGTTGGGATTCCTAATATCATTTTTCATTGCATTCGCTTTTTCTTTTGCCTGATTTACCATGTCTTTACCCATATCTTTTCCTTCAGATACAAGGCTGGATAATTTTTCTCTGGCACTATCATATTTATCAGAAATGGTATCTGCAAATTCATTGTATTTGTTTTTTACATTTTCTGCAGCATCAGATCCTTTTTCAGCTAATTTTCTTCTTGTTTCTGTGCCTTTATCTGGTGCGAATAGGATGCCCAATACTACTCCCGCTGCAGCACCTGCTAATATGCCTGCTAATACTTTTCCTGTGCTCATAGTTATAATTTTTTAAGTGTATAAAATATATTTTAGCTATGTAAAGATAAAATACATTGCCAAGAAAAAGCAGGATAAGTTTTGTGCACTTAAATCATTTACTATAAAGGATTTGGAATTGGATATTTTTTTATGAGGTTTTTATTGGTTTCAGGATAATGAGTAAAAATTTACCCATATTGAGGAAGAGTTTTATGCACAAATAAACATCTTTCATTAATTAAAATTATCAAATATTATAAGTTGATTATTTATACTTTAAGCCTTATTGGAGTAAGAATATTCACTTGCCATCTTCAAGACTGCCAAAATGAATTTCTGGTGAAAAAATCTGATTTCTTTATGACTTATTTTTTAGGTATTAACTGGCATTTTCAGTAAATTTGCTACTTACAATTTTTACCAGTTAAATAGATATTATCCCTCAAAATATGGCAGAAGATACAGTAGAATTAATTACCCCTAAAGTAAATAGTTATGGTGCAGATAGTATTCAGGTTCTTGAAGGACTTGAGGCAGTAAGAAAACGTCCTGCAATGTATATTGGTGATGTTGGTGTTAAAGGGCTTCACCATCTTGTATATGAGGTAGTAGATAATTCGATAGATGAAGCTTTGGCAGGATATTGCAGCCACATCACAGTTACAATTAATGAAGATAATTCAATAACTGTACAAGATGACGGTCGAGGCATACCTACCGGTATTATGAAAAAAGAAGGTCGTAGCGCATTGGAAGTGGTAATGACTGTATTGCATGCTGGTGGAAAATTTGATAAAAATACATACAAGGTAAGCGGCGGGTTGCATGGTGTAGGCGTAAGTTGTGTAAATGCACTCAGTAACGAATTCCATGTTGTAGTAAACAGAGATGGAAAAACATTTGAACAGGAATATGTAAAAGGGATTCCTCAATATAAAGTTCGTGAAATAGGTGACAGTGATAAAACGGGAACCACTATTCGATTTTTACCTGATAATTCGATTTTTATTGTTTCTGTTTATAACAGGGAAATACTTGAGGGAAGGCTGAGAGAATTATCTTTTTTAAATAAGAAAATCAAAATCATTCTAAATGATCTTCGTGAAAAAGACGAAGAAGGGAAAACTTATTCAAAAACTTTTTTTAGTGAAGGTGGAATTGTAGAATTTGTAGAATTAATTGATAAAAACGGAAGTCGTCAGCCATTGTTGCCTACTGTAATTTATTGTGATGGGTATGATGCCAGCAGCAATGTAACTGTAGAGGTTGCCATGATGTATAATACAAGTTACCAGGAACACTTATTTAGTTATGTAAATAATATTAATACTATTGAAGGGGGAACCCATGTTTCTGGTTTTCGTAGAGCTATAACCCGTGTATTTAAAAGTTATGGTGAGAAAGAAGGCATGTTTGAAAAAGCAAAAGTAGAGATTGAAGGAGATGATTTCCGTGAAGGGCTAAGTGCTATTATTTCAATAAAAGTTCCGGAGCCTCAGTTTGAAGGTCAAACCAAAACTAAATTAGGCAATAATGAAGTAATGGGTGTTGTGGATTCTACTTTAAGTAAAGTTTTAACCGCATATCTCGAAGAAAATCCCAAAGACGCAAAGACCATTATTCAAAAAGTGATTTTAGCTGCTCAGGCAAGAGCAGCAGCCAAAAAAGCCCGTGAAATGGTACAAAGAAAGAGCGTGCTTACTGGAGGCGGGTTGCCAGGGAAATTAGCTGATTGCAGTGATAAAGATCCTTTCCGCTGCGAATTATTTTTAGTGGAAGGGGATTCAGCTGGTGGAACTGCAAAGCAAGGGCGTGACAGGAGTTACCAGGCTATTTTGCCTTTGCGCGGTAAAATTCTGAATGTGGAAAAAGCAATGGAACATAAAATATATGATAATGAAGAGATCAGGAATATGTTCACGGCATTGGGCGTAAAAATTGGTACTCCCGAAGATCCAAAAGCACTTGATACCAGCAAGCTTCGCTATCATAAACTAATCATTATGACTGATGCAGATGTTGATGGAAGCCATATTGCTACTCTTATATTAACTTTCGTCTATCGGTATATGAAAGAAATGGTAGAACAGGGATATGTTTATCTTGCCCAGCCTCCATTGTATCTTTTGAAAAAAGGGAAAGAGCAGGCATATGCATGGAATGATGAAGATCGTAAAGCCTGGATACAGAAGGTTGCAGCCGGTAAAGAAGATTCTGTAGGCATTCAGCGTTATAAAGGTTTAGGAGAGATGAATAGTGAACAACTTTGGGAAACTACTATGAATCCTGTCACACGTACTTTAAAGCAGGTAACTATTGATAGCGCAGTTGAAGCAGATCGTGTTTTCAGTATGCTAATGGGAGATGAAGTGCCTCCGCGCAGAGAATTTATTGAAAGTCATGCGAAATATGCAAGGCTTGACGTATAAATTTTATACTTAATTATTTTTTATAAAAAGCTTTTTCAAATTGGGAAAGCTTTTTTATTACATAAAATTGTAAAAATTAATTAAGAGGATTTTTATTTTGATTTACAAAAAAAAATTAAAAAGTAGTAGTGTAATATTGCATGATGTAATATTGTATTCTAAAAATGATACCAAATAATTATTCTATGAAACGAGTTTTCGGGAAATTCCTCATCCTTATATTACTAATCACTTCTTTACATGTGAATGCTCAGGTCGATTACCCCACATTTAAAAACAAAACGATCATTAACCCTGCAGATAGCCAGCAACTTTCTTTTAGTTTATACAATCTAAACTATCTTAATAACACAGAATGGTTTGGTAATATTCCATTAAGTGGAACTTTATTTGGTTACCAGGTAATTCCTGAAATTCAATACCAGATATCGCCAAAGCTGACTATAAAAGGAGGACTTTATCTTCAGAAAGAATTTGGAAGAATAGGATACACTACTATCGCACCCACCTTTTCGGTAAAGTATAGAGCAAAGCATTCATCCTTTATCCTGGGAACGCTTGAAGGAAATTTGAATCATGGCTTCATAGAGCCAATTTATGATTATAAGTTAATTATTAATGAAAGACTTGAAAATGGGTTCCAATTTATGGTTGACACAAAACCGTATACTCATGATTTCTTTATAAACTGGCGAAAAGCGATTCATCCAGGAGATAATTTTAAAGAACAATTTGATATAGGCTATGTATCAAAGTTGAATGTTATTAACAATAAAAAATTGAATCTTTCACTTCCGATACAGATGTTGTATTCTCATAAAGGTGGCCAGGTAGATAGCCTAAATACGCCGTTGCAATCTCTCACCAATTTTGCAACCGGCGCTTCAATCACTTATAAAGTTAATAATAAATTATTTGAAAAAGTAGTATTCGATAATTATTACGTGAATTATAAAGATATTTCCGGACAAAAATTACAAGCATTTAATGAAGGAAATGGGTTTCTGTCACATCTTTTATTCCAATTCAAAAATGTGGGAATTGATTTCCGTTATTGGAATGGAGATGGTTACATAGGACCACGCGGAATGGCGCTGTTTCAATCTGTTTCAGAAAAATATCCGGGGCTTGTTGAAAAGCACCGTGAGCTTTTAATTGCAAGTTTTATTTATGATAAAGAAATATTTAAAAATGTGAATTTTGATTTCAGATTTATTCCTTATAAGGACTTTAGAGAAAAAATTTCAAGTGGAACAGGCCTTGAATATTCATACGAACTTTATTTAAAATATGCGTTAAAAGTGAATATTAAAAAAATAAAGAATTCGCTTCAAAATTAGATTTCATCAATGTCAGTAAAAATATAATGTAAAATAAGTATAAATTGCTAAATTTGATTATCCACTGTCAACTGACTTTGGGCTTAAATCATAAATTATTAAACTATAAACCCAATTAAAATGTCAAAAATGTTAACAGCCTATTGTATGAAAACTAAAGAAAAAAATGTTCCAATGCAGGATGCAGTAATTACTAAAACATCCCGCGGTGGATATATGGCTCAGGGCAATGATGGAAAAGGAAATAAAATGACTACTATGCTTAGTGAGGCAAGTGCCCTGCAGGCTGTAAAAGATGGTGTTGCCAAGAAGAGTTGGTAATTTTCAATTTATTAAAATAATTGAGCGATACATTTATGTATCGCTTTTTTTTGATAAAAAGATATATTAAGAGTCTGGTTACTTGTTATGTTTAATGCACAAATGAACGACAATAAGTTGTTGCTTAGTTTAACGCTATACTATTAGGGATGTATAATATTATAATCATTTTGAAATATAACTGAAAAAATAGTATATTGGTCCACGAAAAATATCTGTTCGTCGAAATTGTAATTCTTTTTTTAATATTGTGAGAGACATTTATGACTTACCGGGGACAAAAAAAATAAAATTGAAATCTACTCATGAGAGAATTGAATACATTGCCTATGAAAGAGGAAACTAATATATTTTCTGCCAAGGATTTTGTTTTTATAAAATCTGAATACAAAATTGTAAAAATTAATTTTGATGATATCCTTTTTTGTAAAGGAATGAAAGACTATATACAGATATATTTAAATGGGAAAAGCCAGCCGGTTGTAACGCTTAAAAGTTTAAATGCTTTTGAAACAAAATTGCCACCTCACAAATTTGTCAGGGTTCACAGGTCGTATATTGTTTCCCTGCGACATATTGATTCTATATCTAAAAATGAAATTTCCATTGGTAAACAAATCGTGCCAATAGGAAGTATGTTCAAGGCTGATTTTTTTACTATCGTTGATTTAAATTCTTAGTATGCGAAGGGGAAGTAACATTTCGGACGGATTATAAACAGCTTTTTACACTTTAATTATTTGCCTAAAGGAACAAATATTTTCTGAATTATAATAAAAAACGCCCTGTTCCAGAACAGGGCGTTTTTTATTATAATTTTTTTATGCTTATTTCTCCGAGCCTAATTCATTGCAATCTTTAAAGCAATAATATCATCTTTAGTAAGACTTGGCAGCTTTCCTTTTTTTATTTTTTCTATGGCCAAATCTGCAACTTTCATAGCATCTTCTTTATTTACAAAAGATTTGTTACCACTTATAGCAGGAATATATTCCTGGTGTATAAAAATCTTATGATCAACCAGTATATTATAGCCCCATCCCGAAGAAGTTTGTATTGCTTGCGACTCTATTTTCAACATTCTATCACCTGATTTTTTATTAGTATTTATAGATATACCTATAATGGCTACTATAAAAGATATACCTATAATGGCTACTATAAAAAGTAAGCCGATAAAAATATAAATTTTTTTAGTCATTGGCATTATAAGTCTGGGTAGGGAAAAACTCCCTTAAATCATCAAATGGTAAAGAACTGCTTCTGCCTGTAGTAACGTAACCTCCATTGCTTAGTGTAAAACCTAATGCACCGGTTCTTGGAGATCCTTCAAAAGCCGTTTTACTAGTCCATAGATCAGTAGCAAAATCATATTCCCAGGTAGAGCTAAGTAAAGTGCCATTTTCACCCGTTGTTAAGTAAGCTTTATCCCCGATTGTAAATGCAACTGCATTGGAACGAATAATATCTGTATAGTTATCATCATAGCTCTGAGTGCTGTAGTTGGATATTTGCCTTAATTCAGTCCATGAAGACGTTGAAGGGTCAAAAGACCAAAAATCATTAACTGCTGTTCCATTATTAACTCCTGTGCAGATATAGGCTTTATTATTATGAACAAACGCGACAGCTGCCATACGTTTTTGTCCACTGAAGCCTGGTTGCAATGTCCAGGAATCTGCTATAGGATCATATTCCCAAAAGTCTTTCAAATAATTGCCATCAAATCCTGTGGATACATATCCTTTATCCAGTATTCCAAATGCCACTGCATCATATCTAGCTGTACCTGCAAAATCATTTTTTTGCATCCAGGAATTAGTAGCTGGATCAAACTGCCACATATCTTTTAATTTATTCACCCCGTCAAAGCCTGTACCGACATATCCTTTTCCAGATACGGCAAAGGCAATTGCAGAACTACGAGCTAACCCTGGAAGATCAGCCCTTTGTTGCCAGTAATTCCTTACTGCATCATATTCCCAGAAATCTTTCAATCTTGAGTATCCGTCATAACCAGTACCAACATAGGCAGTATCATTAATTACAAATGATACTGCTTCACTTCTGGCAACACCATCAAACGAAGATTGGCTAACCCAATTACCGGTAACAGTGCTGGCAGAGGAATTTGATTTTGAACATGATAAAATTCCAAAAGATAAAATACTCAAAAGTAGTATCGCTTGTTTTGTTTTCATTTTATAAAATAATTTCGCACGAAAATAGCTCTAGGGTGTTCTCACAAATCGTTAAAATGGCTTTGCAAGATACTTTTATCGACTAACAGTTTGATTTCTTCTGCAAACACTTTATTTGAGAATTTAAATATTTTTTTTTGAAAAAGACTTTAATATAAGTTGACAGATAAATAGTGCATATTTGCAGATAACAATATATGGTTCGGCCATAGTAACAAAATGCTAACACTGGCTCTATATAATATTGCAGCTATCAAATTTTAATATGAAAAAAATAGATATTATTTATTTCAAATCCTACTTATCATTTTTTATATTGTTATCTTTAGCTTTGGTTAGTTGCGATAAAACAAAAATTCAATTCGGACAAGCTTTTGTAGATAATTCATATTCAAATATTATATTAGTTGATACTCTTACAACTGAGTTGTCAACAGTTTATTTTGACTCCCTTCCAACTTCGGGTTCGGGTATCATGCTTGTAGGTAATTATAATGATAATTTTTTTGGAAAGGTTGCAGCTAAATCTTTTTTGGAGATACAGCCTCCTGTAGTTAATGATTTGGCCGTTAATTCAGTTTATGATTCATTAGTTTTAATTATCAAACCCAATAAATCTTATTATGGCGATACTTCCTTTAATAGTGAATTAGCTGTTTATCAGCTAAATAACCAATTAACATTACCTCAAGGACAAGCTTACTTTTATAATACTACTGATTTTCCCGTTAATCCCTTTCCTTTAGCGGATATTAATATTTTAATTTCTCCAAATAATACCGATAGTATCCCAATTCGCCTAGACGATGGATTTGGGCAAAATCTTTTTGATTTATATAAAGCACAAGATTATGTAATGCAATCGCCTAACAACTTTATCAATTTTTTTAAAGGGCTACAATTGTCAGCTAGTGCTGGAAATATGCATGCAGTTTATGGTTTTAAGGACAGTCTCATAATGCGAATGTATTATCATGAAACAAATGTTTTCAATGAGAGTAAGTATCTTGATTTCACTTTTTATGATAACGACAATTCACAATTTAACCAAGTGAAAGCTGACAGGTCAGGAACACCATTAACTGCTTTTGGCGGTTCCAATAAAGAGGTTGCTTCTTCCAATACAAATAATGAAGCCTACTTGCAAAATCTGACTGGGTTTTTGCCAAAAGTTAAATTCCCAACGCTTAGAGGTCTCTTATTGAGGCCTGATTTTGTAAAAATATTGAAAGCCGAACTTATTGTTAAACCTCTTAAAGATTCTTATAACTCAATTACTCCTCTACCCCCAATACTTTATGTTTCTCCCACTGATCAATCAAATATTTTGGGAACGCCTTTAAGCGTTAGAGGATCGTCAGGTATTGTAACAGCGCAAACTGGCAACCTTATGATAGATCCTATATATCAAGAAAATACTGAATATAGTTATGATATAACTTCATATTTACAGCAATTAATTTTAGTAAGTTCTTATAATCAAAATGGATTGCTGATTGCCCCACCTCCTTCGGTCAATGTTTCTACATTAAATAGGACTATTATTGGAGATCAAAAAAATACTCAAGGCGGATTACAACTAAAAATTTATTATGTATCTATCAACCCTTAATATTTTTATTAAAAAAAAGTACATTTTTGCTATAGTAATTTTAATATTTTTTTCAGTTAAAACTATTGCACAAAACGTAAGTTCTCCCTATTCTATAATCGGCATTGGGGATATAGAAAGTTCATATTTTAACCGTACTTCCGGGATGGCAAATACCGGGATTGCCTATAGAAATGGTCAACATATTATATTGAACAATCCTGCATCGCTAAGTGATTTGCAAAATCAGTTGTTTCTTGTAGAACTTTCTTCCAGGGCTAAATTTGCAACTTATTCGGGCACTAGTATAAATGGGAATTTATCAGGGAAAGATTTTAGCGTTGAAAGACTTTCATTGGGTATTAGAATAAAAAAATGGTGGGGGAGTTCTGTTGGTCTAATGCCTTTCAGCACTAGTAATTATTCATTCTCAGGCACCAAATATTTGCAAGGGACTAATACTTCCTTGCCAGTTGAATATCAGGGCAGCGGTGGTGTAAATCGCTATTATTTTGCCAATGGTTTCAAAATTACAAAAAACCTTTCTGTAGGGATAAATACTTCATTTCTTGGAGGATCATTAACTCAAAATGATTCATTGTTTTCTCCCGATTTAACAACAGACCTAATAACTACAAAAAATATTTATATTAGAAACTGGTATTTTGAATATGGGCTTCAATACCATATACCTATTTCAAAAAAATGGGAAGCTGACTTTGGCGCTACCTATGCACATAAAACAGGCTTGAGGGCAGAATATTCGGCCCTTGTTATGGATACTAATGGAGATACATTATCAAATCGGGTAACTAAAAATGATTATTTTACTTTACCGAACTCAACGGGCTTTGGGATATCAATTACAAAAGATAAGAAAATTTCTTTTCTTGCAGATTACAGATTCCAGGATTGGACTTCGCTTAATATGAAAGGTATCAACTACTCCCTTGTAAATAGTAGCAGGTATTCTGCAGGGATTGATTACTCCAGGATAAAAGAATATTCAGGAGTTCTATATGAAACTTTTAATTTACAGGCAGGGGTATTCTACCATAAATCTTATTTGAAGATAGGTAATGATCAAATTAATGACAGGGGCTTTACCCTGGGTGCGGGAGTGAATAGTAAAAGAAGTTTATTTGGGTATCATTTTGCTTTTGAATATGGGGTGCGAGGTACGCAAACTTCACCTGTAAAAGAGAATTATACTGGAATAACGATTAGCATATCGTATAAAGATTTTTGGAATACAAAAGGAAAAAAGTATTTTTAGTAGATGGTTTATGAATTTAAAGACTACCTGATATATTTTTTATGTAGTCTGTAGTTATATATTTGGTGCTAACTATTTTTTAATTAGTTCTCAGGATGGCTATTTACTTAATTTAATAAGGAAGCTTCTTTTTCAGTAGGAATCTTTTTTTCTTCTTTTATTTTGGTCCAGCCTCCAGGCACATTTCTTACATTATGATATCCTTGCCGCTTTAAAAGTGAGTTAGCTATGGTACTTCTGTAACCTCCTTCGCAATGAATATAAATATTCTGATCTTCTTCTAATGAAGCGATCTGGGCAATATCTGTCATTTCAGCAAGAGGAAGATTCATTGCATTTTTTACATGTCCTTCTGAAAATTCATTGGGTTTGCGCACATCGACTACCAATAAATTATCATCAAAGGGAATATCCATAGCAAGTTCATCAACATCTATATTTATAATAAGATCCGTTTTTTCTCCTGAATTTTGCCAGGCATTAAATCCTCCATTGAGGTATCCTGATACTTTATCAAAACCAACCCTTGCAAGCCTGATGATAGTCTCTTCCTCTTTTCCAAAAGGAGTTACGAGGATTATGGGTTCTTCAAATGAGAGTAAATTTCCTGCCCATTCTGCAAATCTTCCTTCCAATCCGATAAAAACAGCACCGGGAATAAATCCATTAGCAAAATCTTCTTCTTTTCTTGTATCAAGAATAACATAGCCTTCCTCGATTTTATTTTTAAATTCTTCAATAGATAAAGGGGTAAGTCCTTTGTCTATTATATCTTCCAGGATGTGATACCCTTCTTTATTTATTTTTGCATTCAATGCAAAATAGGTTGGCGCTTCTTCTAAGCCTTCTGTTACTGATTTAATAAAATCTTCTTTGGTTTGTGGCTTCATAGCATAATTTGTTTTCCTTTCATTACCAATTGTACTTTGTGTCTCAGGGCCAATATTTTTGCCACAACTACTTCCTGGCCCGTGAGCCGGATATACAATTATATCATCCGGCAAAGGCATTAATTTATTTTGAATGGATTCATATAAATTGCCAGCTAATTCCTCTTTCGAAATATTTCCACTACTAAGATCTGGCCGGCCTACATCTCCTATAAATAAGGTATCCCCGGTAAAAATACAGTTTGGTTTTCCATTTTCATCTCTTAACAGGTAACAGGTAGATTCTAAAGTATGACCTGGTGTGTGAATTACTTCAAGAGTAATTTCCCCAATTTTAAAAATCTCCCCATTCTTGGCCAAATGAAAAGAAAAACCAGCTTCAGTATTCGGGCCATACACAATTGGGGCACCGGTTTTTTTAGTTAAATCCAAGTGTCCACTTATGAAATCAGCATGGAAATGAGTTTCAAAAATGTATTTAATGGTTGCATTATTTTCTTTGGCAAGTTGGATATATGTTTCTATGTCCCTTAGCGGGTCAATTACAATGGCTTCGCCTTTACTTTCCACAAAATAAGCCGCCTCGCTTAAGCAACCAGTATAAATTTGTTGTACAAGCATTTTCTAAATTTTATAAAGAAAGAAACTTCAATGTATTTATTCAATTTGCTTTAGCACATAACTCTATAATCAAAAATAAAATTTTAGATTTACATGAACTGAATACTAGCCGCAATATAAGCTTAGCCCACAAGATTTTTTACGAAGGCATTGATTTCGGCTATTCTGGCTTCATTAATGGCATAAAAAATAAATTTTCCTTCACGAACAGTTGATACGATTTCAGCTTTTCTCAATATAGCAAGATGCTGAGATGCTACTGACTGCTCCAGGCGTAATTTTACATAAAGCTCCGTAACAGTAATCCTCTTATGATCGTGAATAGTCTTAATGATCTGCTGCCGTAGTTTGTGGTTTAGTGCTCTTAGAACTAAAGCTGCTTTTTTAATCCTTAAGTAATCAATATTCTGCAGTGCATCACTTGTGCTGTTAGCTTCAGCGTGATTAAGTGGGTGGTTTTGTGTTGTAATAGGCATCAATAATAGTTTAAATAATAAAATAAAAGATTAATTGAAGAAAATTTGGTGGTCTCCATCATAATACAAAGATACGTATATGAAATAGATATAGTTTGTAATGAAATATTAAAAATTATTTTTTTGTGTTATTTTTTTAAAGGTGAATAGAATTCTTTAACGTATAGAGGTTCTGCAAAAATAATATCTGTGAATTCCCTTTTTTGATACTTGATATAACCAAATCTGGCGAGTGCCTCTGAAGTAATTTCTATATCTGCAAAAATTGAAGCATCTGTTTTATTGATAATGTTTTCGAATTTTTTGCTTCCGCTTCCAAAAAAACATATGGAGTTTAATTGTATCAGGTCTGCGAAAGAATCTTCTTTTAGGATTAATGCCATTGGCGGTGTTATCTCTCTCATATCATGAGTATAAACTGCGGTAAACACTTCCGTTCTTCGTGCATCTATCATTGGGCAATACAGCGAATTTTTATTGCCGATAGTTTTCCCTGCAGAAAAAGCCATTACTTCCAATGTATTAAAAGTGAGAAGTGGTGTTTTTAATGAATAGCATAATCCTTTTGCGGTGGCTAATCCGACCCTTATTCCAGTATAGGATCCCGGACCTGATGTAACTCCTATTGCTTTTAAGTCATTAGCCAGAATTTTATTTTTGAGTAATAAATTTTGAATGGCGGTATGCAGAAAAGCTGAATGTTGCTTCGGATCTTTATTTATGACGGTGTCAATAACATTTTGCCCGTTACAAATATTTACAATAGCTGTTTCAATAGAAGTATGAATATTTAGGATATATTCCATTATTATTTACTGGTTTGTTTTATGTTATTTTGAGAAATCGCTTCCCTTGATTTTTTTTACAAAAATAGGTTTGTTATTTGAAGGAATATTTTGCAACTTTAATTCCTTTTGTAAAAATAAATTCATGAATAAACAGATTATAAATACTTCCTGGGCTCCTGCCCCCATAGGGCCTTATAGCCAGGCGGTAAAAGCAGGCGGATTATTATTTATTTCGGGGCAAATAGCCATAGTTCCGGGAACTTCAGAATTGAGAAATGAAAATATTACTGAAGAGACTAAACAGGTGATGAAAAATTTAGAAGCCGTTTTGCAAGGGGCAGGTCTTACTTTTAGCAATGTTATAAAGACCACTATTTTTTTAAAAGATATGGGCTTTTTTGTTTCAGTAAATGAAGAATATGGAAAATACTTTGATTCGGATTTTCCTGCGAGGGAGACCGTGGCAGTAAAAGGATTACCCAAAGATGTCAATGTTGAAATCAGCATGATAGCATCATTGTAAACATATAAAAAATAAATTTTGAACAGGCAGGTAATCATAACGTCAAAAGCACACAATTATTTAATTGATACGCTTCAGCATAAGGGGTATTCCGTTCTTCATTCTGAGAATATAAGTTATGAAGAATTAAGTGCCATCATAGGACAGGCGGAGGGATTGATAGTAACCACACGCATTGCAATTGACAGGCCATTGATAGACAAAGCAAAACGATTAAAGTGGATAGGAAGATTAGGAAGCGGGATGGAATTAATAGATGTGGATTATGCAGCTTCTAAAGGGGTCCTTTGTGTTAGCAGCCCGGAAGGAAATCGCAATGCAGTAGCCGAGCATGCTCTTGGGTTATTACTTAATCTTACTAATAAGATAAGCTCAAGTTTTGAGGAAATCAAAGAAGGTAAATGGATCAGAGATGCCAACAGGGGAATGGAGCTTGAAGGCAAGACTGTTGGAATAATCGGATATGGAAATACAGGATCGTCTTTTGCCAAATTGTTTTCTCCTTTTGGAGTTACAGTACTTGCTTATGATAAATATAAATGTGACTTTAGCGGTGGGCATATAAAGGAAGCAAACTTAGAGCAGGTATGCAGATATGCAGATG
The DNA here is from genome assembly GCA_030706605.1 of Bacteroidota bacterium. Classification (GTDB taxonomy): domain Bacteria; phylum Bacteroidota; class Bacteroidia; order Chitinophagales; family Chitinophagaceae; genus Ginsengibacter. The sequence continues at coordinate 13,713 of JAUZOE010000006.1, read as the reverse complement.
TAGTGAGTATGCATTTACCCTTAACACAGGAAACCGAACATATCGCCAATGAGAATTTTTTTAATTCACTGAAAAAATCTCCTTATTTTATTTCTACCTGCAGGGGCAAAATAACTGATACCGTTGCATTGATTGCTGCATTAAAAAATAAGAAAATTGCGGGAGCTGGGTTAGATGTTTTGGAAAATGAACAATTAGCTTCTTATACCAAAGAAGAAAACCAAAGGCTGAATTGGTTATTGACGCAGCCAAATGTAATTTTGACCCCTCATATTGCAGGGTATAGTGTCGAAGCTTTTTATAAAATGGCTAAAATTATATTACAAAAATTAGGATTAGAAGCAAATTTCAAAAATTAATTATATTTGTAGTAATACAACGCTTTAGAAAAATAAGGCGTTGTATTTTTTTTCTATTTAATTCAGGTAATGAACTTTAAAATAAGATGTTATGAGCCAGGTAAATTATGTTACAAAAACCACTTTTGAAAAAATGCAGGCAGAGCTTCAGCATATGAAAGGCGTGGAAAGACCCGCTGCTTCAAAAGCTATCGGTGAAGCACGTGAAAAAGGTGATCTTAAAGAAAATGCAGAATATGATGCTGCTAAAGAAGCCCAGGGAATGCTTGAAGCTAAAATAAAACAATTAGAAGGAATAATTGCTACTGCCCGGATTGTAGATGAAAATACAATTGATACCAGTAAAGTATCTATATTGACAAAAGTAACTCTTACAAATCTTGATACTAAAAAACAAGTCACTTACCAGATTGTTTCAGAAAAGGAAGCCGACCTCAAATTGAAAAAGATTTCTGCAGCATCACCTATCGGGAATGGCTTGTTGGGTAAAACTATTGGTGAAATAGCCGAAATAAAAGTACCGGCTGGCGTTATTAAATTTAAAATTGAAAGTATTACGGTATAGAGCTCTATATTTTGGTGGTTATCTTTTTGATTGTATTCTTTCATTGCCATTTTAAGTAAAAGCCATGACTATATTCACAAAAATAATTAAAGGAGAAATTCCTTGTTTTAAGATTGCTGAGAATGAAATGTTCTTTGCTTTTCTTGATATCAATCCCCTTGTGCAAGGGCATACCCTAATAATTCCTAAATTGGAAGTTGATAAATTTTTTGACATGCCGGATGATTATATGCAGCAAATTTTATTATTTGCCCGGCCAATCGCAAAAGCAATTGAAAAAGTATTTCCCTGTAATCGTTGTGGATTAAGCATTGTAGGTATTGAAGTGCCACATGCACACATACATTTGATACCTATCAATACGGCAGATGATTTAAATTTTACCAGGAAAAAATTATCGCTGACACACGAAGAAATGAAAAGTACACAAGAAAAAATTGTAAAAGCATTGGAATGATTTTTTTCGAAACGCTGCAAAAAAAAACGCAAAGCGATACGCATTACCGGGATGGAAATTTTAAAAAGCATGATGATTTTCTAAATCAAAAATGCTATCCTACTTTAATCTTTCAGGATTTTTTATTAAAAAATCTTTCCAGCCAGTTAATTTTTTGGATGAATTTTCTAATAAAATATTTCCCTGGAAGTGATGACAGACAGCAACTGCGAGTGCATCTGTAGCATCAAAATATTTAGGATTTTCATCAAAGTTTAATATGCGCTGTAGCATTTTTAATACCTGGTGTTTATCAGCATTGCCGTTTCCTGTAATAGATTGTTTTATTTTTCTCGGAGAATATTCTGTAACTGCTATTCCGGCCTGCATGGCAGCAGCAATTGCTACTCCCTGCGCCCTTCCAAGCTTTAGCATGCTCTGCACATTTTTTCCAAAAAAAGGAGCTTCGATAGCAAACTCATCGGGTGTATGTTCGGCAAGCAATTCACAAACTTTATGATGAATGATTTGTAACCGTTCATAGGCATCTTTTTTAGGTGATAGTTTAAGTACATCCATAACTATCAATGTCAACCCGCTTGACGAAACTTCTATAATTCCAAAGCCCATTACCAGTGTGCCGGGATCAATTCCTAAAATGATTTTTGAATTTTTATGCAATTGAAGGTTATTTTTACTTTTTTTATATTGTGATCCATTTAAAATATGGAACGTATCCCGCTCAAAGCTACATGATCCCTGCAAATAAAAATATCAAAATAATATTCAAATATGTTATTGCGCCATTGCTTGGTGGATGGCTGTTTTATTCATTGTATCAACAAATAAAAGCACAGCCCGACCTTACTCAATCTATTGATCTTATTAAAGATGCTCCCTTCGGGAGGCAAGCCTGGGAATTTTGGTTGGTCATTATTTTGGTATTTATTAATTGGGGACTGGAGGCAAAAAAATGGAAACTATTGGTGAAGCCTATCCAGAAGATAAGTTTTTTTACTGCTTATAAATCTGTATTAAGTGGCCTTACGCTTTCCTTAAATATGCCAAATCGTATTGGTGAATATGGTGGTCGTATATTATATATCAAAGACGGAAGTCGTATAAAAGCAATTTCTTTATCAATAGCAGGAAGCATCAGTCAACTTATTATCACCTTGCTGATGGGATGTGGCGGATTGATGTATCTTTTGGTTTCTCGAAATAAACATTCAGATCCGGTTATGGGTCTTTCTATTTTTTGGATACAAGTTCTATTATTTATATCTGCCCTGGTTACAGCTATCTTGATCTTATTTTTCTTTCGTTTATCATGGTTAATAAGAATTATTGAAAAAATTCCTGCAGCCGGTAAGTTTGTGCAATACATTAATGTACTTGAAGAGTTTAATCTTAAATTATTGTTAAGGCTGCTTTCTCTTTCTTTCTTTCGCTATCTTGTTTTCGTCATACAGTACGTATTACTTCTTCAGGTATTGCATGTAGAGATTTTATGGATTGATGCATTCTGGATTATAACCATATTATTTTTAGTACTGGCGATAGTACCTTCATTTGCAATCGCTGATTTAGGAATACGTGGAAAATTCAGTACTGAACTTCTAAGTGTTTATAGTGCTAACACAGTTGGAATAATAGGCACTACTTTTGGTATATGGTTCGTTAATTTATTTATTCCTGCACTTTTAGGAAGTATTTTAATAATGAGTATAAAATTTTTTAAAGACAAATAATATATTTTGAAAGCAGTTATTCCAATTCTAATTTTGCTTTTTTCCACAACTACTAATCAGGACAATGGAGAGTTCTGCGGAGTTCATAATACCGCGTTCAATGCTGGCGAGGAAGTAACTATGAAAGTTTATTATACTACTCTGGGAATGTATGTAGGTGCCGGTGAAGCAAAATTTACAACAAGCCTGGAAAAGTTTAACGGTAAGCCGGTATATCATTGTGTGGGAACCGGGACCACTTATCCTTTTTTTGATAATTTTTTTAAAGTGCGTGATCGCTATGAAACTTACATAGATACAGCAACCATGCTACCTGTAAAATTTATCAGAAATGTAGATGAGGATGGATACAAAATTTATAACAATGTCACTTTTAATCAAAATGCCAGAACTGCAATATCTACCAAAGGTGTTTATAAAGTGACCGGTTGTATCCAGGATGTTATTAGTTCTACATATTATGCGCGGAATATTGATTTTTCGAAATACAAACCAGGAGATAAAATACCTTTTGACATGTTTTTAGATGATGAAATTTACCATCTTTATTTGCGATATGAAGGAAAAGAGAATGTCAAGACAAAATATGGAAAATTTCATGCTATAAAATTTAAGCCTTTGCTTATAAAAGGTACTATTTTCCAGGGTGGCGAGAATATGAACGTGTGGGTAAGTGATGATAAAAACCGGTTACTTTTACGTGCAGAAAGCCCGATATCTGTGGGGTCTATAAAAGTAGATATGATGGGTTACAGGAATCTGCGCCATCCGTTAACCTCATTAATTAGCTTCAGGTAATAATCAGATTTCTGTTAGTTTGAATATTTCTTTGCTGCGTATACCCTTATTAGTTAATTGCAGCTTGCAACATTCAATTTCTGGATCGTGTTCAAAGAACAGTATATAATCTTTTTCATGTGCCTCGGCAAGAAATGATTTTTTCTCTTTCAAAGTTTCCAAAGGACGAGTATCATAGGCCATAATATAAGGAATGGGAATATGTGCTACAGAAGGCAGCAGATCTGCCATATAAATAATTGTATGGTTTTTATATTTTATTTGGGGAAGCATCATCGATTCGGTATGCCCGTTTACAAAACGAATGTGGACATTTTCAGAAAATTGAATGCCATTTTTGGATTCAATAAATTTTAAATTTCCGCTTTCATTTATTGGTAAAATATTTTCTTTTAAAAAGCTTGCTTTTTCCCTGTCATTCGGATTAGTAGCCCATTGCCAATGATTTTCGTTACTCCAATAAGTCGCATTTTTAAAAGTAGGTAATAGTTTCTCGCCAACTTTTTCAATAGAACCTCCGCAATGATCAAAATGAAGATGGGTTAAAAAAACATCAGTAATATCATCTTTGGTAAATCCGTTTTTGGCTAACGATTTTTCCAATGTATCATCTCCGTTTAAAAAATAATACCCAAAGAATTTTTCATCCTGTTTATTTCCCATTCCATTATCTATTAGTATCAGCCGGCCTTCATCCTCAATTAGTAAGCATCGCATAGCCCAATTGCACATATTATTTTCATCGGGCGGATTTAGTTTCTGCCACATGCTTTTAGGAACTACGCCGAACATTGCACCGCCATCCAATTTAAAATTTCCGGCATGTATGGTATATAATTTCATCAATGTTTTTTCTTTAAAATATTTTTTCTTTGGCTTTAGTATTCTAATGATTCATCGCGATAACTTAATATATATGGCTTCTGATCAAGAATGTATATTTAATAAAATTACAAAATAAATGAAAGGATTTGTGCGATGGTGGTTTATTGTTTCGCCAGTACTCTTAATTGTTTTTCTTTAGCCAGGGTAATATATAAAAGGACAAGCCCTATAATAAAAAAAAGCATAACTACTAATACAGAATTTTTCATGCTGCCGGTAATTTCTTCTATCAATCCAAAACTAAACATGCCAATTACTATTCCTATTTTTTCTGTCACATCATAAAAACTAAAAAAAGAAGTAGTGTCTTTTGTAACGGGCATCAATTTTGAATAAGTGGAACGGCTTAGCGATTGAATACCTCCCATCACAAGACCTACCACGGCTGCCAATATATAAAAATAGAATTCTGCATCTACGCCTTTATCACTTAAGATGGCTATTTGATAAGCGCCAATGCATACAAGAATCCAGATGATTACTACAACTGACAACGTCTGAAAATTTCCAAATTTTTCAGACATTTTTGCCATTAAATAAGCACCGCCTATTGCCACAATTTGTATGATTAAAATGGTCAGGATGAGTTTGTCAGTCGGCAGTTTTAATTGCTTGCTTCCAAACAGAGCCGCTACGAGCATAATGGTTTGTACACCCATATTATAAAAGAAAAATGCAAGTAAAAAACGTTTTAAAATTAAGAGGTGTTTTAATTGCCTGAAAACTTTTTTTAATTCAATGAATCCATTGACAAAAATATTTTTTTCGGGCCGGAAGGCAGCGGGTGTGCCTTTCGGCATTCTGAAAAGTGTAAACTGGGCAAATCCAAACCACCATACTCCAACCAATAAAAAGGAAAATCGGGCAGGCATTGTAGCATCATTTTGCATACCAAACCATTCCCGCTTAAAAACGAATACAAAACACAAAAGTTGAAGAATTACACTTCCTATATAGCCTAGGGCAAAACCTTTCGCGCTTACTCTGTCCCTGTCTCCCGGCGCTGCTATTTCGGGCAAATAAGAATTATAAAATACGAGGCTACTCCAGAAACCAACACAGCCAAGAATGGAACAGGTTATTGCAATCCAAAGTGTATCATTTCCTTTGAAAAAGAAAAATAAACAACATGACAGACTTCCAAGGAAGCAAAAAAATCGAAGAAAACTTTTTTTGTTGCCTTTATAATCAGCTATTGATGAAAGCACCGGCGACATGATTGCCACAATAAGAAAAGCCACTCCCAAAGCATAATTATATAGTGCAGAATTGATAAATTTTATACCAAGAAACATGACTTCATTCGTCCCGTTATTATTCGTTACACTTTCATAATAAGCAGGGAAAATAGTAGAAGTAATAACAAGGCTGTAAACAGAATTGGCCCAATCGTACATTGCCCATCCATTAATAACTTTTCTTGAAGCAGTTTGCATGTATTCAAAAATAAGGACTCAAAGTAATAAAAATTGTTGGGACCAAAATCAATTCTTTGGTACAAAAATCGTCGAAAAGTTTTCGGAATTGAAATAAACCTTCAATGGGTAGTACTCATTAAATTTTTAATTTTATAAAGAAATTCGGTGATAAAGTATTTTATCTTTACCTGATGAAAAAGATTTTATTTATAATGGCAGGATGCATCCTTTCGATAAGTGTTTTTGCTCAAACGGGAGATGCAGAAAAACTTCACGAAAATGCAAAGTCGTTTATGCGTCAGGGAGACTATGCCAATGCATCTCTTATTTTAGTCAGGGCGCTGGAACAATCGCCCGATAATGTTGCAATCGCGAAAGATCTTGCCTATGATTATTATCTGCAAAGAGAAAATGAAAAAGCGCTTGCTGTTATTAAGCCTTTTTTAGAAAAAAGAAATATAGATGACCAGGTTTACCAGATAGCGGGGACAATATATAATGCTCTTGGCCAGGAAAAAGAATCTGAAAAGGTTTATAAAAAAGGAATCAAAGCCTTTCCTAAAAGCGGACCTTTATACAATGAATTGGGAGAACTTCTATTGAGCAATAAGGATTTTTCTGCCATAAAACAGTGGGAAAAAGGAATAGAAGAAGACCCTTCTTATCCTAATAATTATTATAATGCCAGTAAGTTTTATTATCTCACCAAAGATAAAATATGGAGCCTGATTTATGGAGAAATTTTTATTAATATAGAATCTTATACTTCCCGCACGGCGGAAATAAAAAATATTTTGCTTGATGGGTATAAAAAACTTTTTGCTGATCCCGACCTGCTACAGGATACAAAAGGAAAAAATAAATTTGAACTGGCATTTTTATCTACAATGAATAAGCAGAATAGTGTGGTCATGAAGGGGATTAATGCGGAAACACTTACAATGATCCGGACACGGTTTATCCTTGATTGGGATAAAGAGTATGCAGCAAAATTTCCTTTCAAACTCTTTGACGAGCAGGCAGAATTATTAACTAAAGGATTATTTTCGGTATATAATCAATGGATATTTGGAGCCTCTCAAAATTTGGCTGCTTATCAATCCTGGACTGGATCTCATGCAGAAGAATACGTTGCTTTTAATAAATATTTGAAAGATAGAATTTTTAAAATACCTGCTGGGCAATATTATCACTAACTTCCCTGTTTGGATAATATTGTTTTATTTTACTAATTCTTTATATCATTTTGAATTAATATTTAGGGCAAATAAAAACCTTAAGGATTATGACGTCACCATTACGATTATTTGATTGCATCAATCTACAGTTAAAAGATGCACCACACAAGACCATGCTGGCTGGTAAAGAAAATGGTGTTTGGAAAGAATATTCTACTGAAGAAGTAGCGGATATTGTAAATAAACTCAGTGCAGGCTTGTTGGAAATGGGAATTGGTACTCACGATAATACCCCTGAAGGAAGAGATAAAATTACTGTGATTTCTAAAAATCGTCCCGAATGGATAATGCTTGATCTTGCTGTGCAGCAAATTGGCGCAGTGCTTACTCCTGTTTATCCTACTATTAGTGATTTTGAACTGGAATTCATTTTGAAAGATGCTGAAGTAAAAATCATTTTTGTAAATGATAAAGAATTAGCTGAAAAAATAAACCGGATAAAAATAAATCTTCCTCATTTGAAAGAAATATTTTCTTTTGAAAAGATTGATGGAGTAAGGCATTGGAAAGAATTATTATCTCCTGTCAATGAAAATTATTTATCAGAAATAAAAGCAATTTCTGATAAAATAAAATATGAGGATATAGTCACTATCATTTATACATCCGGGACTACAGGGAAACCTAAAGGCGTGATGCTTTCACACAAAAATATTCTGAGTAATGTAATTGATAGTTTGCCTTGCTTTCCTCCGGGTGAAAATATGAAAGCACTTAGTTTTTTACCTCTCAATCATATTTTTGAACGCATGGTTAGTTTTCTCTATCTCTACAAAGGCACTTCCATTTTTTTTGCGGAAAGTATGGAAACTATTGCTGATAATTTGAAAGAAGTGAAACCCAATTTATTCACAACTGTTCCAAGACTCCTTGAAAAAGTATATGAAAAAATAATGCTGAAAGGGGACGAATTGTCTGGGGTTAAAAGAAGACTATTTTTTTGGGCACATAGATTGGCTACGAAATTTGAGATTAATGAAAACCAGGGATTTTTTTATAATCTCCAACTTTCAATCGCCAACAAACTTATTTTTAATAAATGGCGAGAGGCACTTGGTGATGAAATTGTGTGTATAATAAGTGGTGGAGCCGCGTGCCAGGTAAGACTCATCCGGATTTTTACAGCAGCAAAACTTCCCATTATGGAAGGCTATGGGCTTACTGAAACTTCGCCGGTAATAAGTGTGAACAGGTACGAGGAAGAGGACAGAATGTTTGGAACAGTAGGTCCGTTAATTAGAAATGTGGAAGTGAAAATAGCTGAGGATGGTGAAATTTTATGTAAAGGTCCCAATGTAATGATGGGGTATTATAAAAATCCTGAATTAACTGCAGATTGTATGGAAGATGGCTGGTACAAAACCGGGGATATCGGGATATTTGTGAATGAAAGGTTTCTTAAAATAACAGATCGTAAAAAAGAAATTTTTAAAACCAGTGGTGGAAAATACGTGGCTCCTTTGGCAATAGAAAATAAAATGAAAGAATCGAAATTGATAGAAAACCTGATGGTAATAGGGGCGGGTGAAAAATTTGTAAGTGCATTAATTATCCCATCCTTTGGGTATTTAAAAAATTGGTGTAAAGAACATAATATTGACTGTACCAGTAATCAAGCCACAATACAGAATCCATTGATTGTTGAGCTATATAAAAATGAAATTGCCCATTACAATCAATTTTTTAATCACGTGGAGCAAATTAAAAAGTTTGAACTTCTTTCACATGATTGGAGTATTGAAAACGGAGAAATGACTCCTAAGCTTAGTTTGAAACGTAAGGTAATTATGGAAAAAAACAAGGAGGCTATAGCTAAAATTTATGTTGACCTGTGAATGAATTGAAAATTATAAAAGACAAATAAGTACTGTAAAATAAGCGATCTTCTCTATTTAATCTTTATCATCATTTGTTACTCTTACAAAAGCTGCCCTTCTTGGGGAAGGTACAGGACTGTTCATCCCTTTTATTGCTTTCCATAGTACTTCATTGAATTCGTCATCCGGGACTTTATCCTCCTTCGAAAAATTGAAAGCAGCGCTTTTCTCTGTGAGCTTATTGCTTGCCAGGTATATTTGATCAATATCAGTTTGTGGAGGCACATGGTCAAAATTGGAAAAATTAGGCGTTGCAGTAAAACTTCGCCATAATGGTGTTGCCGCTGCATCATACTGACTCATCGGGGGCAAGCCTAAAACCAGTTCAATAGTTCTTAATAGCCCGGTAGTCGTGTAGGGTGTGTGATCTACAAAATGCCTTTTCACGTAAGGACTTACTATATAGGCTGTACTTCTGTGAGCATCCACATGGTCGGGGCCATTCTGTGCATCATCCTCTACAATTATTACAAGGCTTTCTTTCCAGACAGGGCTTTTGCTCAGGTAATCGATAAACATACCAACGGCAAGGTCATTGTCAGCGACATGTGCAACAGGAGTTGGCCTTCCTTTTTTCAGGCCTTCTGTATGATCACAAATCAGCCGCAAGGTGTTAAGCCTTGGTAGAGCGTTTATTCTTATAAGAGAGTCAAAATCCCTCTTCCATTGTCCTATCCTTGTAGTGTCTTTTACTTTTAAGTCAAAACTGGTAAAATAAGGACAATAATGTCCTTTCAATACGGGAATGTTCGGCTTATAATTATCTGCAAACTCTCCGTAGGTTCGATAGCTTATGCCAGCACGTTTACAATAATTCCATATGAATCCGTTTTTGTCATTGGCAATTTCCCTGGTTCCCTCACCATCATAAGTGCCACCACGGCCGCCATAACTAGTGACCCAGTTTTTTTCAAGATAATCATTTGCATAGCCACCCAGGCTCCAATTGTGCCCATCTGCACTCACCTCTGCATCTACGTAAAAATTATCCAACAGCACAAAATCTCTTGCTATCTTATGTTCATTAGGTGTCACTTTTTCGCCAAATAATACAAGGCTGGAATCTCCATTGCCTTCTTTCATATCACCCAATACCTGGTCGTAAGTGCGGTTTTCTTTAATAATATAAAATACATATTTTATAGGTGATGGGTCCCCTACCTTTTCAGGAATAGGATTTCCTTTTTCGCCAGAGGACAGCATTTCTTTTTCTTTTGTAAACGGAGTATTAGCATAAACCTGTTGTGAATATTCAGCTAATTGTTTTGCATCAGGAACCTTAATAATGCTCATTGTTCCGATAAAAAGGCCACCAATGTATTGAACCGGTTTTTCTTTCGCCATAGTATCGCCTTCTTTGTATATAACGTGCTCCTTTTTCTTCATAGGATTAGGTCCATCCGGATTTGCAAAAGAAGAAAAGCCTTTACCATTAGTTACAAAAATTTTATCTCCAATTGCTTTAACGGAGGTAGGGTACCAGCCTGTTGGAATAAATCCTTTTGATTTACTATTGCCTGGATTACTTACATCAAAAACAGCAAGGCAATTATTATCTGCATTGGCGATATATAACGTCTTTTCATCAGGACTAAGAGCAACGGCATTTGTAGTAGAGCCTTTAGGTACATTTGGATAAAGCGAAGAGGTAAGTGTTTCAATAACTTTTTTATTAGAAAGATTGATGATAGAAACTGAATTATCACTTGCATTAGCTACAAATAAATATTTCCCGGATTTTGTAAGACAAATGTCATTTGGGTGATCGCCTACATTTATTTGGTTTGTAAATTTTCTGGAAATCGTATTAAAAACATATACCTTCTTTCCACCCCAGCAGCTAATGTATAATTCTTTTTTATCGGGAGATAAAAGACATTTGTAAGCCTCCGCTTCCAGTTTGTATTGACCAATTACTTTTTTTGTAATTATATTTAAAATGTATAATGAGTTATTATCTTTTGTAACTACATAAAGGAGGTTACGTTTATCATCCAGATCAATGCCGGCAGGAGATATTCTGTTAGGCCATTTGTTGCCAAGTTTAAGAGAATCTTTTAATACCAGCTTTTTATTTGTTATTGCATATTTCAATATCCAGTTATTATTCCCCCCTGATGCATATAAATATTTTTCATCCGCGCTGAATTTTAAGCCCAGCCAGCATTCTGCAACCACGATATTATCTAAAATTTTTCCAGTCTTAACATCAATGAGTTGTATGCTTTGGGTACTCTGTCCGTTATTGGTAACAGCCATCAACTCTTTTGATTTGCTCACTGCTATATTAAGTGGCAGGTCACCCAACAGGTAGCCGTGTCCCGCGGGTGAAAGACTCCATCCATTGGGTAAAGTGATTCTGCCAGAACCCGTATTTTGAGCTGAGATAGATAAAGAAAAGGAAATAATAAGAAAAAAAAGGAAAATGGCTTTTTGCATGATAAGGAGTATATTTTGATAGTAAATTTACAATGTTTTCTAATCGGGCAGGTTAATAAATCTTGAATTTTTGATCTTTATATTTATTGTCATTTTTTTTCTTTCCAATTTTTGCAACATATATGAATTATCTTATCAAATTTATCATCTTGTATCACTGATTATTCTCAAAAAAAAATTGGAAGTACACAATATGAAAAAACATGATAAAAACAGGTAAATTAACTAGAATCATTGTTGTCTTTTTGAATGTATCCCCTTACCTTTGCCGCCAAATTGAAATAAGACTTAATTAATAATTATCGTATGGCAAATATTGGAAAAATTAAACAGATCATCGGAGCCGTTCTGGATGTGCATTTTGAAGGCGAGAACAAGCTCCCTGAGATTTTTCATGCATTGGAACTTACAAAACCGAATGGCGATAAACTGATCATGGAAGTTCAGCAGCATTTAGGCGAAGACAGTGTTCGTTGCATTGCAATGGATGGTACTGAAGGCCTGAAGCGTGGAATGGAAGTAGTGGATACTGGATCTCCGATATTAATGCCGGTAGGAGATGAAATTAATGGTCGCCTTTTTAATGTGACAGGAGATGCTATTGATGGTTTGCCGCAAATTAGTAAGAAAAATGGCCGTCCGATACATAATAAGCCTCCATTATTTGAAAATTTAAGTACCGCTTCGGAAATATTATATACTGGTATTAAAGTAATTGATCTTATCGAACCTTATGCAAAAGGTGGTAAAATTGGTTTGTTTGGAGGAGCTGGTGTAGGAAAAACAGTTTTGATACAGGAATTAATTAATAATATCGCGAAAGCTTACAGTGGACTTTCTGTATTTGCCGGTGTAGGAGAAAGAACCCGTGAAGGAAATGATTTGATGCGTGAAATGATTGAAGCGGGCATCATGAAATATGGTGATAAATTCATTCATAGTATGGAAGAAGGTGGATGGGACCTGGATTCAGTAAATATGGAAGAATTAAAAGATTCAAAAGCGACATTTGTTTTTGGTCAAATGAATGAACCTCCTGGAGCAAGAGCCAGGGTAGCATTAAGCGGGTTAACAGTTGCTGAATATTTCCGTGATGGAGATGGCACCGGAAAAGGAAAAGATATTTTGTTTTTCGTAGATAATATTTTCCGTTTTACACAGGCAGGTTCTGAAGTTTCTGCATTGCTCGGAAGGATGCCTTCGGCTGTGGGTTACCAACCTACGCTTGCTACAGAAATGGGATTGATGCAGGAAAGGATTACTTCTACAAAAAACGGCTCCATTACATCAGTTCAGGCAGTTTATGTTCCTGCAGATGACTTAACGGATCCCGCTCCTGCAACTACTTTTGCGCATCTGGATGCTACTACTGTATTGAGTAGAAAGATCGCAGATCTGGGAATTTATCCTGCGGTAGATCCATTGGATTCTACTTCCCGGATTTTGACTCCTGCAATTGTGGGGGATGAACACTATGATTGTGCCAACAGGGTAAAATTAACTTTACAACGATATAAAGAACTACAGGATATCATTGCCATTCTAGGTTTGGACGAGTTGAGTGATGAAGATAAACTTATTGTAAGCCGTGCAAGAAGAGTTCAGCGTTTTCTTTCACAACCTTTTCATGTTGCAGAACAATTTACCGGGCTGAAAGGCGTATTGGTTTCTATTGAAGATACTATCCGTGGGTTTAATGCGATTATGGACGGTGAAGTAGATGAATATCCTGAAGCTGCCTTTAACCTGGTAGGTAATCTTGATGATGCCATTGCAAAGGGTAAAAAAATGATGGAAGCTGCCAATTCTTAATTAACCCAAGTTGCTAATTAAAAAGGACATCGATAAAGAATAATTTTGAGTTACGACACTTAAAAAATCTTTACCGATGCTTAATGAAGATAAAATTATAGCAATTTTCTGTTTAGTGGATGATCTGCTAAAAGG